>JAOSKI010000024.1 GCA_027493675.1 Microthrixaceae bacterium
CAGTCGGACGTCTTGGGGCTGATGCGACGCTGGGGGCCCAGCGGGAGGCGGCCTCGCTGCGGGCGAACCAAGAGTGTCAGTCCTCGGGGCCGCCGCCCCAGCACGACACGGTGCCGTCGTCGATGAGTGCGCATGCTGGAGTCGCTCAGACCAGGCCCCCGAGCGAGCGGTCGTGGCCTACCCGCGTCGGGGGTGCGAACTGCCACTCCCTTCCCCAGCAGGAAACTGTGTCGTTACGGATGACGGCGCACGACCCATTCTGAGCTATCGAGACAGCCGTCGCCCCTGAGACCCCCTCGATGGCAACAGGGGGCGCCCAGGTCTCCGAGTAGGTTGGCGTGCGTTCGGTGTTTCGGGTGTGGTCGCTGCGCCAACACCACACGGCGCCGTCCTCGACTACAGCGCAAGCCCCCGGTGCCCACAGCAACGGCCGAAGTGTCGCGGACGCCGGGGATTGCGAGGGGAGTGGTGGTGTCATGGGCCGCTGGGTCTCGGGCCTTCGCCGGATCGTCGCCCCAGCAGGAGACGGTCCCGTCGCGGAGGAGCGCGCATGCGTAGAAGTCGGCCACCCACTTGCCGCCGCTGACCGAGATCGCCACGGCATCGGTGATTCCGGGGACCTCTGTCATGTCGACGGGCAGCGGGTCCGGTCTGGTCGGTGTGAGGGCGTGGCCGTCGTCGTCGTATTCGTCGGGGATCGGCGCCCAACACGAGACCGACCCCTCGGCGATCACAGCGCACGCCCGGTTGCCGGCAGCCGAAATCGTCGTGGCGCCTGAGATGCCCTGGATCGTCGCAGGAACCGGAGGGCGGTCGGAGGGCCCGTCGGATCGGCTGTAGTCCCCGCCCCAGCACCTGACAGTTCCGTCCTCGACCACGGCACACACTCCGTCGGAGGCGGTGGCGATCGCGGTGGCACCTGAGATCCCCTCGATCGGCTTGGGGGTCTCCATGACGTCCGACAACTCCTCATCGAGGCTTGTCGCCGCCTTCTGGCCCCAGCAGGAAACGGTCCCGTCGTCGATGAGAGCGCACCAGTCCCGTTCCCATGCCGAGATCGCCGTGGCCCGGGAGATCCCCTCGACCCTCGGAGCGCGGAGTTCGTCGAGGTCGACACGTCCGGCGAGGAGCCAACACCTGACGGCGCCGTTGTCGATCAGCGCGCAGGTGTGCTTATCGTCTCCGGCAACTGCCGTGGCGTCGGACACCGCATTGATCGTCTTCGGTGCGCCGAACGGGGGTTCTTCGTAGTCGGTGTGTTGATCGATGCCGCCGTCGCCGCCCTGACAACTCGCGGCGAGCAGAGAAAAGACGGCGAGGCAGACGAGGAGATCTCGGGCGAGGTGCCGTACTGCAAGCGCCGACGGATGGCGGGCCATCACCGGGACCCGCCCCAGCACGACACGGTGCCGTCGTCGATGCGTGCGCATGCTGGAGTCGCTCAGACCAGGCCCACGAGCGAGAGTTCGTGCGTTACCCATCGCGGAGTGCCAACTGCACATCGAATCCCCAGCACGAGACTTCGTTGTTGGCGATGACGGCACATGATCGGCCCCACATGGTGGCGATGGCCGTGGCGCCCGAGATTGCCTCGGTGGCAACAGGGGTCGGGCGGGAACGGACGACAGGGTCCTCGGGTGTGTCGCCCGTCCCTACGAGCTCAGAGCCCCAACACCGCACGCTCCCTTCCTCGATAACGGCGCAGGCCTGGCCGGGACCGGCGGCGATCGCCGCCGCCCTGTCGATGTCCCCGACCCTGACGGGAGCGTCGCTGTCGTTGTATGTTCCGTCACCGAGCTTGCCGAAGCGGTTGTTGCCCCAACAGGAGACGGTTCTATCGCGGTGGACCACACACGCAAAGGGACTCCACCCTTCCCCGCCGACGGCGATAGCCGCGGCATCCGTGACACCGGGGATCTCGGTCACGTCTACGGGAATCGAATGCGGACGGCGCGGTGTGAGGATGTGGCCGTCGTCATCGGTGACGTCGCGAAACGGAGTCCAGCAGGACACCGAACCCTCGCCGACCACAGCGCAGGTCCGGTGACCGGAAGCCGCCATCGCTGTTACATCCGAGATGCCCAGGATCGTCACGGGAGGAGTGGTGACGTCGTCGGAGACGCGGCCCGAGGACCGGTCGGAGTGCGTGTAGTTCTCGCCCCAACACGTGACTGGTCCATCCTCGACCGCCGCGCATGCGTGGGCGGACCCGGTGGCGATCTCGGAAGCACCTGAGAGCCCCTCGATTCTCACGGGCGCCTCCGAGAGATCGGCTGTCCTGTGATCGGGACTGGCCACCGATATCCCGCCCCAGCAGGCAACACGCCCGTCGTCGATCAGCGCGCACACGCCGCCTTGCCCAGCCGAGATCGCGGTGGCCCCGGAGATCCCCTTCACTGGGCGTGCTCGTAGTTCGTCGCTGCCCGAGTCCTGGCTGCTCGGGTCGATGTAGCGCGTACCGTCCCCGCCCCAACAGGTGACAGTTCCGTCGTCGATCAGCGCACAGGTATGGCCATCGTTTCCCACCACGCCCGTGGCGTCCGACACGCCGTCGATCGTTACAGGCTCGTCGACACCGACCCCGTCGTCACCGCTGCAGCTCGCGGCGAGCAGGGCGCCCACGAGCAGCATCACGACGGTTCGAGTGCGGCGCCGTGCTGCAAGGTCCGGCGGATGGCGGACCGTCACCGGGACCCGCCCCAACACGACACGGTGCCGTCGTCGATGAGTGCGCATGCCGTGCCCTCGCCGGCGGCGACGGCCGTGACTCCCGACAGAGCCTGAACGGCGATCGGTGTCTCATGGGCGGTCGTGGTCCCGTCGCCGAGTTGCCCCGTCGAATTCAGGCCCCAGCACGTGGCCGTACCGTCCTCGAGCGCGGCGCACGCGTAGCCGAACGCGGTGGATACGGTGCTTGCGTTCGAGACTCCCTCGACGGTGGCGGTGCCCTTTCTCGGGTCGACGCGGGCCGTGTCACCGTTTCCGAGCTGGCCGTAGTCGTTCTCCCCCAGCACTCGACCGAACCGGTATCGAGCACCACACACGCCGGAATGTCGAAGTCGACGATGGATCCGCTGCTGAGGTGGGTGGCGGTCGCGACACCGTTCACGCTCACCGCCTCGCCATTGCGATCCCAGCACGCCACGGAACCCGTGGCGAAGAGGAGACACCGGCCGGAAACGATCGACGCACCAGCAACGCCCGGAAGACCGGCAGCGACGCCGATCTCGCGACCGTCTTCGATGTCGGTTCTCAGGCGCAGCGGCCAACATGTCAGGGCGCCGCCCCTGACGATTGCACAGCCGTCATCCGCGTTGACCACGTCGATGCTCCCGACACCTGCGACGTTTCGGACCGGAAACGGCGCCACGTCGACGCCGAGCGCGGTTGCATCGGCCTCGGGGAAGTTCGTGGTGACGTGCCAGCACACAGCGGTCCTGTCCACGAGTGCGGCGCACGCCGAGCCGCTCTCGAAGACCGACACCGACGTGGCCGTGTCGATTCCGTCCACAGCCACCGGCGGCCCGGGTTCGCCCGACGCGTGGGACCAGCACTCGACGGAACCGCCGTCGATGACGACGCACGCGAAGAGCCCACCGAGGGTGATCGCCGAGGCGGAGTCGACCCCCGCGACGGTTGTCGGGAGTCGCGGGGAGCCGCCGCGGCGGTGGTGTCCGGCGTGCTCGACGAGCTGTCCGTCGCTGACGAAGACGGGGCTCCGGGCGCTTCCCCCAGCATGTGACCTGACCGCCGCCGTGCACCGCACAGCTCCCACCCCAGCGGTTGGACGACACCGACGTGGCGTCGGCAACACCGCGAACCACCACCGGCGAGAGCTCGGCCTCGGGGTCTGCTCCGTCGGGCCGACTCCAGCAGGAGACGCTTCCGTCGTCCACCACGGCACACAGCCCCGAGATGGCTGTTGCAGCCGAGATTCCCTCCACCGCCCGAGGCTCCTGCGCCGTGGCCCAGCACTCGACGGTCGCGTCGCGTAGGAGCGCACAGGTCTGCTCCGGGTACGTGAGGGTCGAGGAGATCGCCGTCGCTCCCGAGATCCCCTGCACGGCAACCGGGTCGGACTCGAGCCCGTCGGCCAATCCCCAGCATACGACGGTGCCGCCCTCGCGGAGAGCGCACGCGCCCGCTCCGTTCACGGACACAGCCGTGGCGTTCGAGACCCCCGAAATCACTTCCTTGCCTGTGTCTCCGGGTTCGGCCTCGGGGTCGTTCCAACACCACACCGATCCACTGGCGACGACCGCGCAGTCCCAGTCCTCACCGGCAGCCACGGCGACGGCGTTCTCGACTCCAGTCACCGCAACCGGGGGAGTCGGTTCCTCCACTTTGCCGAGAGGCCGACGACCAGCCGGACCCCAACAGGAGACCGTTCCCTCCTCGAGGACGGCACAGGAGCGGTGGGCTCCGGCAGACACCGCGACGGCCTTCGGAATCCCGCGCACCTCCACCGGCAGCGCGCTGTCGGCGCCCGTGGCGTCACCGAGCTGCCCGAACCAGTTGGATCCCCAGCACGAGATCCCCCGTCGGGGCGGAGGGCGCACGCATGGTCATCGCCGACCGACACCTCGACAGCGTCCGAGATCCCCTCGACAGCTATCGGCTCGGGACCGAAGAAAGCCTCGTCGTCGGGGCCGCTACTGCAGGCGGCCGCCACCAGGGCGAGGACGAGCACACCGGGGAGAAACCGCCAAAAAGATCGAATCGCCCGATCGTAGCCACCGTCGTTCGGCGTGTAGACGCGGGCTTGCCGAGTTGGGAGTAGAATGCTATTCTAGAACGATGTTCTACTTCAGGAGACCGTGGTGAGCGCGCCGCGAGCGTCGTCGGTGGACAGCTCGACCAGGCCGCAGGGCGCCGTCCTGC
>JAOSKI010000025.1 GCA_027493675.1 Microthrixaceae bacterium
GAACTGACCGATCCGGCACGCGGGTTCCGCGGCTGAGACCGGACAGTTCGAGGGTGTTCGGAGGAGCGAGGATCAGTAGAGCTCTCTGATTGCGTAGGGGACGATGACTGGAACATCGCCGGTGGTGCCCCACTGTGTGGAGAGACCACCCTGGACGTACCAGGTCTGGTTCGAGGGCCGGAACACCGCCACATCGACATCCCCGTCGCCGTCGTAGTCACCGGGTACGGCCATGTCGCCGACGATGCCCCACTGCGTCGCGAGCGGTGAGCCTTGGGAGTACCAGGTCCGATCCGACGGACGGTACACCGCCACCTCGTCGGCACCGTCGCCGTTGAAGTCGACCGGGACCGGGATGTCGCCGGTGACACCCCACTGGGTGGCAAGGCCGGCCTTGGAGTACCAGGTCTGATCCGACGGACGGTACACCGCCACCTCGTCGGCACCGTCGCCGTTGAAGTCGGCGGGGACCGGCACGTCCCCGGTGACACCCCCACTGGGTTGCAAGGCCTCCGGGGAAAGAGGCCGATGGTTGGGCGTACCAGGTCTGATCCGAGGGCCGGAACACCGCGACGTCGGTCACCCCGTCTCCGTTGAAGTCGGCCGGCACCGGCACGTCTCCGGCGACGCCCCACTGCGTCGACAACCCACCCCATCCGTTGTTCGCCTTGACGTACCACGTCCGATCCGACGGACGGAACACCGCAGGATCGGCTTTCCCGTCACCGTTGAAATCACCGGTGATCGGGATGTCCGATCCGGTTCCCCAACTGGTGCTCAGGCCTCCCTGCACGAACCAACCGTTGCCTGAGGGCCGGTACACCGTGACATCCGAGTCACCGTCACCATCGAAGTCCGCTGCAGGAGTCGCGTCCTGTGCTGCTGCGCAGGTGAAGGCCGAGACGTCGTCCAGCAGCCATCCAAGGGTGCCGATCTGGTCGTCGGTGCCGGTCCGGAAGCGGATCAGGACGTTGCTCCCGGCAAGTGAGGTCAGGTTGACGCGGCTCTGGCGATAGCCGGCCGATGTGGCGACGAAGCCGCTCCGGCCCGCCAATGGGTTGCCGTAGCCACTTGCGACCGTGCCGTTGTAGCCGCTGTGATCGATGAGTGAACCGGCGTCCAGCCACGGGCCACCGGATCCGGTGGTGCTGTACTCGAGCACGCCGCCGTCATAGTTGTATCCGAAGGACGATTCGAATTCGTTGGCATGGTTGAACAGAAGGTAGGTCGAGACCCCTGCCGGCACTGAGATGGCAGCGCTCCGGTTGACCTTGTTGTCGGTGATGATGTCGTCGCCGTCGTCATAGAGCGAATACGGGTCGCTGTGGGCGTACCCGTACACATACGACCAACCCTGACCGGCGCTCGTGCTCACGGTCCAGCCCGGAGCACCAGAAGGGATGGAATCCGTGAAGAGGTCGGACTTGGCCTGTCCCGGGAGGCACAGCGGGGCATCCGGGTTGGCGATCGCCGGTGGTTCGAGGTTCATCTCCGTGGCCGCTACGGCATCGGCTACCTCGACGCAGTTGGCTGCGGTGATTCCCTCACTGCCACCGATCAGGTTGGCGCAGGCCTGCTGGAGCATGTTGTAGAGGTCGCCGTAGTCGCTACCGCTCTGCAGGAGTGCCGTCTCCACCCTCGTAGTAGATGGCGGCGGCCTTGTTGATCCCGAGTGGCGACACGACCTTGCCGTTGAACGTCCCACCGTCGACCAACAGGGTGGCCGCCTTGTTGTTCACGCCGCTGTTCGAATGGACACCACCGTTGTCAAGGTCTGTCGTGACGTAGTTGGCACTGGTCATCCGATCCGGATCACCGAAGGCCGGCGGGTTGTCCATGTCGCGGATCACCCCCACAGGGGCAGTCCTCACCAGGGACCAACGAACCCGGCGCTGTCGTTGCGCGCGCCGTTCGTAAGGTCGACCAGCTCGCCGAACACATCGGAGAGCGACTCGTTGATGGCACCGGACTGGTAGTAGTAGAAGAGGCCGGATGTGAACTCGGTGACACCGTGGGACAGCTCGTGGCCGACGACGTCGTCGGCGAGGGCATAGCCCGCCCCGTAGGTCATCTGATCCCCGTTCCAGAACGCGTTGTTGTACGGGCACGCAGTGTTGGTGTTCGTGTAGCAGAACCGTGTCTCGGAGTAGAGCGTCATGCCTGCGTCATCGAGGCTGTCACGGCCGAACCGGTCGAAGAAGAAGTCGTAGGTGTCGCCTGCGAAGTCGTAGGCCGCATCCGCGTCGGTGATCCCGGTCACGGCTCCTCCCTCGGACCGGATCACAGGGCCTGTGGACTTGCAGTTCGGCGCCGCGGTCCTGACGTTGTTGTCGTCGCAGTTCTTGCGGTCGCGACCATGGGCCATCTGATCGAAGTCGAGCGCCACAGCCCCGCTGTGTGCGTCGATGAGCACGAACTGCCGGAACGGGCCCTCGGATCCGACACCCGTTGCCTCGACGCTCCACACCAGCCGTGCACCTCGAACTCCGGGGCCTCCGAGCAGCGCAGGATCGTAGACAGCCAGGGTCGGATCGGATGTGATCACATCGGACCCATCGATCTTGTGCGCACGAGCTGTGACCTTGGCTGCTTCGGCCACCGCAGCGTCCGCCGGCACGGTGGGATCGGTCGACAGCTCGCTCGCCCCGAGGAGCTCTCCTGCAGTGGCGAGCACGTTGCGCCGAGCATCGAGCTGCACGGAGATCGATCCTGCGAGCACCGGCACACCGGCAACCTGCTGACCCATTCGCACGGTGACCCTTCCGCCGGGTGCATCCACGAGGTCGGTGACCACCAGATCCGACGGCTCATCTGCTCCGAAGGCTGCGCCGTACTGCGAGAGGAACCCGCGAGCAGCCGCCTCGGGCGATGCCGGAAGGCGCGAGCCTGGGGCTACGCGGGATCGGGTCGCCTTCCGCCGTACCGACGAAGGTGACGAGACCGGTCTCGTCGTGAGTCGACACAGTGCCGCTCGTACCCACAGCGGCCTGCAACGCCTCGGCCTGCTCCAGCGCCTGCGGATCCACCTGCGGTGGGTCGCTCCGGGTGGCGCCCGCCTGCGCACCCGGTGCATCACC
>JAOSKI010000026.1 GCA_027493675.1 Microthrixaceae bacterium
GCCTCGGCGAGCAGCACGTGGCCGACCGGGCTGTTCGATGCGGCGAGGGTTCATCGCGCACAGTCCGTCGCGGCGCTGTGTCCCAGCTTCGATCGGCCGGGTCGCCTCGCCCCTGGTGTCCGGTCATGGCACTCCAGAGGCCCGGATTCCTCGGATAGGCCCGCATCGAGGCGTGGCGCAACGCGAGGAGAACCTGGGTGGGGATGAACCGGAAGCCGCTGTTGGCGGTCGCGGTGGTGGTCGTCATGGTGAGTGGAGCCACGCTCGGGTGCTCCCGGAGTGGTGACGACACCGAGGGGGCTGATCGGGGTGAATCGGTCGATCCAGGTGAGCCGGTCGAGCCGGCCGGGGTTCCAGCCGGGTTCTGGGACGATCCGAGGTCGGTGCCCTCGGAGACGGGCAACGACCTGACGAGGACCAGTGAACAGCTCACCGGGGCGGACTGCCCACCGTCGCCGGCTGAGCAACTACCGCAGGAGCAGTCGATCACAGTGATCAGGGCGGTCGGGGGTTGTCCCCCGGTTCGAGCGCGTGACGGCCGAGGCCGACGTGGAGGCACAACTCCAGGCGTTGCGTGCCGAGCCCGACGTGCTGGCAGCCGATCGCATCTCGCACGTGCTGCCCCAATCCACACCGGTGGCGGCTCGAACTGCCCGTGGAGACCCCAGAGCCAACGAGCAGTGGCACCTGGAGATGCTGGGTGCCGACGCCCTGCCGAAGCTCCCGCTCGGCGATGTGGTGGTGTCGGTGCTCGATTCAGGGATGGACACGCGCCATGTGGATCTCGCGAACACCGTGTACACGGGCAGCGGCGTGGCGTTCGACCCCGACGGGCGTGGCAACCGGCTCGACCTCCGTGACGAGCAGTACGAGGGGGTGCGGCGAAACAGGTTCAGGTCACGGCACACACGTAGCGGGCCTGATCGGTGCCGAGCGCGACAACGCTGCGGCCGGTCGCGGTCTGGCCGCCGGTGCTCGCATGCTCCTGTTGGAGGTGTTGGACGGAGGCCTGAGCGAGGCCGTCTACCTGGCGACCGATGCAGGATCACGTGTCATCAACCTGTCCGTGTCGACAAACGCCGACTGCCGTGGGACCCCGGAGTCGAACCAGCTCGACGAATGGGCGATCAGGTACGCGGTCGACCATAGGCGTAGTGGTCGTCGCGTCTGCGGGAACTGCGGTGCAGCGTCGTTCGAGGAGGACGGGTGTCGACGACGCGACCAGAAGCAGTATCCCGCCGCGTACGACGGTGTCATCGCGGTCGGCGCGGTCGATCACGAAGGTGAGGTCGCGAGCTTCTCGAGCAAGAACGAGTACGTGGACCTGGCGGCGCCCGGAGGTGAGTTCACCAAGGAGTGCGTCCTGTCCACGAAGGCGTCGGCGAGCGTGGAGCCGGATCCCGACAAACGTCATGACGGCCGTCCCCGAGGCGACGAGATGGTCGCCATGTGCGGCACGTCCATGGCTGCGCCGCTCGTGTCGGCCACCGCAGCGCTCGTCGTCGCGAAGAACCCGGCGCTGACTGTGCAGGAGGTGACCGAGATACTCGTGTCGACCACGATGGGGCAGGGGTCCAAGCGACACTGGACCAGCGGCCGCGGATGGGGGTCGTGGATCCGGTTGCCGCGGTGGAGCTGGCAGGCAGTGCCCGATACAGCGCACCGACGACCACCGCGCCGAAACGTCCCGCAGCCGTCACCGCGTCAGAGCTCGCGGCGCTCGACGCGACTGCGCTCTGCAACCGGTTCGAAGGCGAGTTCGCGGTGGCGAACGACGTCGTCTTCGAGGGACGGATCGGAGTGTGGAACGACGGCGCGTTCGATTCCGCCCTGAGGGCGACGCGTACGCGATCGGTGACCTGGACGCCGACGGGGTGGATGACGGTTCCGTGGATCGTGACCAGTGAGTTCCAGGGCGCTACCAGTCATGTGCCCGAGTTGGCCTCGTGATCACTGCGGCGACACGTCAGCCCCAACGCGCAGGCATCGACTCAGCGGATCGATGGAGGGTGACGGTGGACGTGGCGCGCGTGAGTCCTCGTACGGGCGTCGAGACTCGGTCCCGGTGACGCGAACTGCTGTGCGTCGAGCGACTTCGAGGCCGTGTTCAGGTTCGACGGACGCCGGTTGAGCAGGTGCGAAGCCGGGCTGTCACGTATGAGAGCACCACCGCCCGGCTGCCCGAAGTCGTCGCAGGCGGCGATCCGGCGACTGCGGCCACGATCGCCGCCCCGGGTGTCTACGAGACGCTCCTGGGGTTCCATGACAGCCTCGGGGTGCTGAAGGTGTCCGGATCGGCAGGCGCCTGAGCCCGCGGCAGCGAATCGTATGGTGGCGTGGTGTGAGATATCGGCGAGCGGTGGCAATCCCGGATGGCATGCGATCCTCGAGGTGTCGTGAGGACTGGGGAAGCTCACCGTCGTAGCCGTGGAGGAAGCCCAGCGGTGACTACTACCTGGCGCGATCTGCAGGCTAAGAGCGCGCGCCAACAGATCACGTCTCACCTGGTCCGATCGTGGCGGTTACGCTTGCCGACGGCCGCCTACGACATGGAACCCTAATCGTGACCGGTAGCGCCTTCAATCCCACCAGGCACTGGGATGATCGGCTACAGGAGCCTTTGAAGCAACGGAGTTGTCCTGGTTCGAGGAGCATCCGACCACCTCGCTCGAGCTCATCGGCATGGTGATGTGACGTTCACCGGCGACGATCCTCGATGTCGGCGGCGGCGGGCCGGTTGGTGGACGTGCTGGTCGGAGAGGGCCACGAGGTCACCGTCGTGGACGTCTCCGCTGCGCCCTCGATGTGGCACGAGAGCGCTGCCCGGACCCCGGTGCGGTGCCTTCCGGGTGCAGGCCGACGTGCTCGAATGGGTGCCTGCTCGGCAGTGGGACGTGGCACGACCGCGCCAT
>JAOSKI010000027.1 GCA_027493675.1 Microthrixaceae bacterium
CCTTGCTGTGTGGACTGCTGTGGACGTTTGTGGACAGGGTTTGGATACCTACGGATCAGGAGGTTGGATTGGCATCCCACGATAATGCTCGTCGCCGCTGATCCGCCTCGGACGATCGTTCAACGGACGGCGGATCGCGCTATGAGGATGCATGTGACCGCATCACTCGATCTTCGTACCATGGCCTGAGCCTGACTTGCGCTGGGTGGAAGTTGCCGTAGACGAGCACGCCGCTTCCAGTGGCGGCACGTCGGAGGTCGGACGCGGGGGCAAGGGGTCGGTGGCGTACAGATTCGGTGACGCTCTCTCGTCCGTCGGCGTTGCGGCTTCGGGATTCTTCGACTGCGGCCTCGTCGCCGATGAGTCGGCTGATGTAGTCGAGGGTGGGGGTGTCGGAGACGCCGGCAAGGATGACTTTGGCGCGGTGGTTGTTGATGACGGTTTGGGCGAAGGTGCCGTATCGGGCTTGGATCTGGGCGAAGTCTTGCCAGACGGTGACGAGTTGGATCCCGACGCCGCGGGCGGTTGAGGCGATCTGGGCGAGGTCGGGGAGGGGTGCGATGTTGGCTGCTTCGTCGATGACGAGCAGCAGCGGCTTAAGGAGCCGATCGGACGTGCGGTTGGCCCGGTCGTAGACCCGGGCGACGGTCTGTTCGATGAGTGCGGTGAAGAGTGGCCGGAGCCGGGCTTGTTCGTGGAGGGGGCCGCAGATGTAGAGGGTGTGGCTGCCGCCGTCGAGGAGCCTGTCGGGGTCGATTGAGGGTTGGCGGGTGGTGGTGGCCAACACACCGGGGTCGGCGAACGCGGCGAGAACGGTTTCGGCGGTGGTGTAGGCACTGGATCGGGTTCGTTCTTCTCGGTTGATGGAGGCGGCGAAGGCCTGGATCGCGTCGAGGTTCTGGGCATGTTGGAGGGCGCAGAGTGGTTCTTCTTCCTCTTGGAGGTCGACCCAACGCATAACGTCGGCCATCGTGGCGCCACTGTGGGCCGCGGCGAAGAGCAGCGGTGCGAGAAGTTTTTGGGCAACGGCGTACCAGAAGTCGGAGTCTTGGAGGCCGCCGCGTTCCCCGGCTCGGGCTGTGGAGGCGAGCCAGGCTGCCATCCGCAGGGCTCCTTGCCAGTCGCTGGAGGTGTTGAGGGGGACCATCCGGCGGAGGGTTCGGCGGTGGATCCGACGGGGTCGAAGACCCAGGTCTCGCCGAGGTGCGACGGTGGGTGATGGTGTGTTCGAGGAGATCGCCCTTAACGGACGTGGCGATGACGGGTCCGTCCCACTCGAGGAGGGCGGGAATGGCGAACCCGGTGGTCTTACCGGTACCGGCCGGGCCGATCACAGCTACGGAGTGTTGGGCTTCGGTGGCTACGAGTCTGCGGTCGACGGTGCCGAGGGTGAGCCGTCCGGGTTGGGGGCGGCGGATGAGGAGCGGTTTGAGGTCGCGTGGTTTCGCCCATCGGGCCGCGTCGCTGTCGGTGGAGGTGCTGTGTTTGTGGTGCCATCGCCAGCCAGTCGCGGTGGCAGCGAGGATGACGATGCCGAGGATGGCGAGGACCGTGTAGTAGGCAGTCGGAGCGGGGACGAGCGTCACGGCCTCAGGCGGCCAGGCATCACCGGGCCGTGCTGGGTCAATGGCGAGCCGCCACAGGATGCCGGGGCTCTCCCACATTGAAACCGGCAGCCAGACTCCGGCCCAGATCCGGGCAGCGATCTGGCCTGCGGTCCACACCGCAACGCAGCCTGCGGCGAACACCGCGGCAGCGACTGTGAGGATCTGCTCACCGTCGGGCGTGTGCGCCTGGTCGGATGCCGTCATCGTTGCATACCCTCTCCAGGTGACGGGCGCTCGAGCGATCGGCTAGTTCGATGTCGTTCGTTCAGCTTTGCTTCGAGAAGCGGGGTTTGGCAGGCTCCGCACCGGCATGCCCTGGGTGTGGGCTGGGTCCAGCCGTCGGGCCAGTAGGGGATGGTGGTGACACAAGACGGGCACAGGGCGTAGCTGCCGAGAACGGGGATGAGCGTGTACTCGTTGTTGGCGGGGATCTGGGTGTTGCAGAAGTCACAGATCCACAGGCTGTTGTCTTCGGGGACGCTGGTGATGACGACCACGCCGTGGCGTTCCATCTCGGTACGGATGCCAGCTTCGGCGGTGACCCGTCGACGATAAGCCTCACGATGTGCGGCGGGCCGGACGATGAACCGCAGGTCGTCCCGACACCGATGGCAGAGACCCTGTGGGGTGAGTTGGGTTTCCTCGTCGCAGCTCAGGCAGGCAGTTGCGCCGAGCCTTCGGTTGGTGAGGAACTCACCTGGATCTGTCCGAGTGGGGTCGTCAGGTGTCATGTGATGTCTCCTTTCAGCGGGTACAGCCGGATGTGGGTGCGGCGATGGGGCTGAGTCCGATGCCGTTCCACCAGGCTTCGAGGATGGGTTGGGGGCAGAGGAGGGCACCGTTGGGGTTGCGGATCTGGAAGTGGAGGTGCGGGGTGTCCGAGTTGCCGGTGTCCCCGGAGGCCATGATCAGCTCCCCGGCGGTCACGTCGGCTCCGGCTTGGACGAAGGTCCGGGTGCCGTGGCAGTACGTGTAGGCGTACCCGTCGGCACCGGCGATGTGGACGCCCCATCCGCATCGGCACCGTTGGGTGTCGGCACACGGCGTGGAGATGCGGGTGACGGTGCCGGGGTGGGCGGTATAGACG
>JAOSKI010000028.1 GCA_027493675.1 Microthrixaceae bacterium
GCGAGAGGGATTTCCTCCAGCGGGCGGGTGGGTCGAACGTGACCAGTGCTCAGCCCTCAGTCCCAGTGTCTCTGCACCGGAGTTCGGGCCATCCGGCTCCCACCCAGTGGACACAGGATCGCCGGACGCCCACGGAGGTGCCCCCGTGCACGTGGATGCCGGGCCTGAAAGCTCTCGGGATCGTCAGTCCTTTCGGCGGAAGCTCAGCGAAGGTAAGTACCAGGGCCTGTGGCAGCGCCAGCACGATCAGGAAGCACCGGGAGGCCCTGCACCCGCTGGCGGGTGAGGATCCCGAAGTTGGCGATGAAGGAGAACCCGACCGCGAAGAGGAGCACATAGGCGAGAGCGAACACGATGAACGGTCTTCGCAGCGCCATGCAGGGGCAGGCTCCGGGGCCTGCGCCACGACACGGCGAACATGATCATCAGCGAGAGCCCCCTCCGCTCCGGCTGGGGGCCCGTTGACGTTGCCCGCCTCCCACGGGAAGGGGCGGAAGAACACCGTCACGAGACCCGCCGGGAGGCGAGATGGGCCGGTGATGGTCATGGGAACGAACTCCGAACCACCACGTGAGGTCTGGCTGGCCGTGCCTTCCGAGCGACGCGAGCGTTCCGCCTCCCTTGTCGTACTCGTTGAACGTCCTGGCGAGTCTGGTGCTCGCCACGGCGGACAAGGCGAGGACGATCACAAGCGCCGCAAGGCACACCGCGCGCCCCCTCGCGCTTCGCGCCTCAGGTCCGATTCCCTGGAATCCACCCAGCACACCCACGGCGAACGCAACAGCAAGCGCGCCGATCGCCACGGCCGCCACGTGGGGTCTCACCAACAGCACGAGCAGCGAGCCTGCGACGAAGAACCCCGCACCTCGCATCCGCGGCCTCGGCGCCAACAGCAACGCACCTCCGTATGCGATGAGGCCGGGGCAGCCGATCATCAACGCCTCCTTGCCGATCGACGACGGCCAGAACACCAGCGACGGGACGAACAGCACGAGCAGGGTGAACCGGTGATGGTCGCCTTCGGGCACCGCCGCCCTGAACCCACGCGCAACCAGCACCTGACCCCAGTAGCAGATGTAGGTGAACACGAGGAACCCGACGTACGCGCTCGGCCCACTGACCATATAGAGACCACCGACGAAATCTGCGATGCGCTGCGTCTCGAGGGGGAAACCCTCCATCATCGGGAGCGGGTGGACGGGTGCGCCGTCGCGGAGGCGACTGGCGAACATGGCTCCTGCTTCGTGATACCGACCTGCATCGCCACTGCCGTCGTAGAGCACGAAGATCATGTAGTAGCGGGCCATCGATCCTGCGAACTTCGCGAGCAGGCCCACCGGCAGCACCTTGGACAACCATGGGTCACCGTCACGCTTGGCAACCCACTGGAATGCCGGTACCGAAGCGGTGGTGGGAGGGATCAGGAACGCGATGATCCCGGTCCACACGTCCAGCGCCGAGTAGTCGAGCATGAGCGCGAACCCGGAGAAGCACCACGACCACGGCAGCGAGGCCACCGATCAGCCACGGTACGTCGTCAGGATCCCATGAGTTGCCCGCAGTGGACCGCGGCCGTAGTGAACCCAGCATCGACAACAGAGTGTATGGACGAGACGGCCACTTCCACAGGTCGCGGATCGATCATGTGGGTGACACCCACATGATCGTCGACACGAAGCCAGGAAGTACCGACAACAACACATCGAAGTGCGACGACATGAAACGGGGCAACGATTCGCTCCACGCAGAGGAGTTCGGCACGTCTGGACACCGTTGACACGTTCCGGTCAGTCGACGTAACATCGCCCTCTGGAACGCCTCACGAATTCCCGCACGACCGGGTTTGATCGCGCCCAGGGACTCCGGGTGGCGGTGCTGGTGGTGGGCGATGTCATCCCCGTCTGGCAGCGTAGGGTCCTCGAAGAGCTTGTGGCGGTTGTCGGCGTCGAGCTGTGCGTCTTCGGGCTGAGCGGAGTGCGGGTGTCCGACGACGTGAGCACGGCGGATGGCTCTGGCGGACCTTCCAGCGGCTGGCAACCATCCGTTCCTCTGCATTGAGATCGGCCACCGTGCCCGAAGAACTCGGCGCAGTGCCCCGCTACAGATCCACCCGCCGGCCAATCATTTCAGGTTCCGGAGCCCGGCGATGCGCGAAGCGGGCGGGCTCGCCGAACTCGATCCACGTTTGCCTCGACCTTGCCGACCACGGACCCTCCGCCGAGTTGATGTCCCCGGACATGGAGCCTCTGGTCCATGCAGCACGGCGCGGACCCAGACGGCATCGCGGCTGTCTGGGAGCTGGTCGACGGATCCTGATTTCACCCAGGTCGTTCTCAAGCGGACCGCTCAACTCCGACGGGGAACTTGAGCATCATTGGCGGCGGCAACCTTCCCGACGGTAACTCCATAGCCCCCGAC
>JAOSKI010000029.1 GCA_027493675.1 Microthrixaceae bacterium
CAGGGGAGGGAGCGACTGCAGCATCGTGATCCCACCCACGCCGCAGAGCGCCAGGATCGACGCTACGTCGTCGATGAGCCGCCGCAGGAGCGCGAGGGTCACCAGCACCGCCCCCGATAGCACCACGAACAGCAGTCCGATGCCCGGATCCTCGGCGACCGTGACGATGCTGCCGGCAGCGAAGGCCAACGCTCCGACGGTCACATCGAGCGCCGGAGCCGTCGTGGCGCGGCGGATTCCCAAGAACCACGAGCGCGGCACCGATCATCCAGACCGCCAGACCCGCGCCCGTCTTGCCGATCACCTCGTTGGCCCCGACGCCGACGGAAATGACGCCCGCGGCCAGGGCGAGCAGTTGCTGCACCGGGCGACGCCGGCCCCACCACATGAGCCCGCTCGTCACCGCGACTGCTGCTGCTGTAGTCGCTACGACGGGCCCCACAGGTGGAGTGCCCAGCACCTCGCGTGCTGCCGTTGCGGCGAAGACGGCTACCGCTGCCGTGGACAGGGTCCACAGGAACGCTCGTAGGCGGGCCATCGCCGGTGCCCAGCTCTCGGGTACCGCGGCACCGGAGCCCGCAAGCGTCACCGCGGTCACGCCGCTCAAGGCCAGCTGCCCCACGATCGCGAGGTCGTCCCAGTAGTGCGCAACCAGGAGCACCACGCCCGAGACGGCGAGCACACCACCGCAGGTAGCCGAGCGCCTCGACCACGGCGCCCAGCGCCTGGTGGGGTCGCGCCGTGGTCGGCAGAGCCGTTGCGGGGGCGGGGTTGCCCCGGCCTGCGGAGGTGAGGTGGGCAGCACGGAGTGGAGACCGCTGTGACAGCGGGGACGGCATCGCGAGCGAGCGACGCCTCGTGGGCCTCGATAGCAGCCGCCTGGCCGGCATCCGAGAAGTCCTGCGGTCACCCATCTGTTGAGCTGGTCACGCAGCGGTGGCGTCGCAGGGGCAGGGTGACCGGCGCGGCTCGTGACGATCGCCACCGCGACGATCACGACCATCAGGACCAGCAGCGGAATCACGATCATCGGGTACCCCTGCCGTTCCATGCAGCCGGTCATCGGGCCGCCGGGTGAACACCAGGGCGCATCTCCTGCCCGGCTCCTCCAGCCCGAACACGATACGACATCGAGTGAGCGCTGGCGATCCGGCTCTGTGTCGGTGCGGCAATACCTGGCCCGTCAGGTCGTTCCGTCGGATGCCGGGACGGAGCGGAGGCTTCGGAGGATCCAGTACCCGAGGCCGAGGTAGATCCCGATGGCGATGAGAAGCGGACCCATGGAACATGGACGACGACGTAGTAGGTGTCGGTCTGTTTGCTGCTCCCGAGCCAGTCTGGGCCATCCAGGTCCTGGGGTTGAACCAGGTCCGGATCTGCGGAGCGAGTACCGCAGCGAGGACGAGGGGCGTCGACGGCCGGCGCTGCGATGAAGAGTGTCCGCGTCCGCCTCACAGCGGTGAGGGTCTCACGAGGCGGAGCAGACGTGCACCAGCAGTAGATGCCGGTGTGAAGCAGCGCCGTGTCGGCGTTGACTGGCTGCAGGGCTCCCTGAAGTGGTCAACCGTGTGGCCGAAAGAGGGCGAACTTGTGAGGGTGGCCGGCCGGCCACCTGGCCTTAGACCTGCGCCACACGGGATCCCCCTGCGGAACAAGGGTTTCCGGAGTGGAGCTGATGGGACTCGAACCCACGACCCCCTGCTTGCAAAGCAGTGGAAGGAAGTGCGCTGACCTGCGCCGATTAGCAAAGCGCAGGTCGGGCGTGGTGGACCGTGCTGATCGGTGTTGCCGAGTCACCCCGAATCCCGCTTCGTAGGTCACGCCAAGGTCCGCCGGCCTCGAAACCGCCACCACGGAGCGTGGCGCAGAAGCGCTATCACGGAGCGTGACGAGCCACGAACCTCAGCGGATTGGACGTAGCCGCAGGACCTACGGGCCTGCGTCGAGCTCGGCGAGGAGGTCGAGCAGCCCCGCCGCCTCCCACGCGCGATTGCGCTTCGACTCCGAAAGCAGGTGCAAGATGCCGGCGTCGACGAGTTGATCGACGGCAACAGCCGTGGAGGACTTGCTCCTCCCGGTCACGGCGGTCGCCACGGGGACGGTGATGACCGGATGGCCTGGGAGCTCGTCGATCACGGCCCAGGCTGCGGCATCGGCCCGGAGGTCTGCATGATCGCGGAGTTGCTCACGCCAGGGCATCCTGAAGCTCTTGGACTCGCCCGAGGTAGCGCTCGGCGAGGTTGGCCCGCCTGGGCTGCGGCGACGGCCGAAGCGCTCGATCCACTCGTCGGAGGTCACCCGTCCCGGTACTGGATCAGTCCATCGATGTACCGATCCTTCTTGGCGGCGAGGACGACGCTGATGGGCGGCACGTAGCTCGGCGCGAGTCCGCGT
>JAOSKI010000030.1 GCA_027493675.1 Microthrixaceae bacterium
CGCACCGGCGACCTCACGTGCATCCGCCTCCGCCGCCGCGTCGTCGTCCCCGTCGCATACCTCGCCGAGCGACTGGGCGTCGACCGCGACGCCGTGTGGGCCGCACTCACCGGTACGGCGCCGGAGCCAAGTAGTCCGCTCGCTGCTGCGCCGTCCAGCACTAGGGGGAGCCCGACGCAGTCCCGCAACGACGCCCGAGACCCCGACGCTGTTCTGAGCGCCAAACGGCTCAACGGGTGGCCCAGCGGGGCGCCAGGCAGGTTGCCCGAAGGGAAACCTGCCAATGCGTGCGCGCCAGATCCATCGTCTGGAGTACCAACTCCGATGGCCGTGCCAGGCTGGGCGCGTGAGGACCCTGGTGCCGATGAGAGGGTGGTTGATTGAGCGGGCTCACTTCAGATCCACACACACAGTGCGCACCTGTGCTACGTTCCTCCGCATGAGCTTGTCATCGCTCCCCGAGGAGTTCGGCCTCTTCGCCTCGGCCGCTGCCGACGCGATTCGACGCTCGTACGAGATCAACTCCCAACGATACGAGCCCGATGTCGGGGACGACGCCGTGGTGTTCGGGATCGCCATCTACCGCAACTCCTGGTACCTCATCGAGCAAGAGATCTTGGCGCTCGATCACTGGAGAAGCGCGCGGCCGGCCGGCTCCCTGCTTGTCGTAGGCGCTGGACTTCGCATTCATGTGTACCGCCACGGACAGGATGGATCGGTCGACCTGGATGGCTTCCGGTTGGACGAGGCCGCCAGTGCTACGAAGCGAGACATCGCGGAGACCAACTCCGACCAGCTGATCCTCGACCTCTACGTTATGGGAGGCGAAGACAGCGAGGACGGCGTGCAGTGGACGCTCGCCGACCCTGTCTCGATCGAGGGTCTGCGCGACCTCGTCATCGTGCACGCGGGTAACCCGGACGACGGTTGCTGCGGGATCTGGATCGCGCGCCGGTCGCCATTGAGGACCCCGCCGTCTCACCTTGGGCGTGGATCGAGCCGCTGTGGCTGCCCGATGCTCGTGTGGAGGAAGGCACTACAGGCAAGCCGGCGCCGACCTCGTCGGTGCCGCACTACGAGCTGCCCGAGCCCGAGATCAATCTCCGGCCCATCAGGGAGAACGAGGCGGGCCAGGAGGAATCGTGACGGTGCGTGAGCTGCGCCGCCGCCGCTCTCTTCGACCCCACGAGGCTACGGATCGCCCGCCAGGCGGCGATGCTCCGCAAGAAGGACCTCGCCGAGCGCGTCGGCGTATCGGCTGCGGCGCTCTCTCAGTACGAGAACGGCGGCACGACTCCGAGCACGAAGGTTGTGGGTTCGCTGGCCCTGGCGCTCGGCGTGCCCTCAGGGTTCTTCGCAGCTGACCGTTCGCTCGGCGAGGCGCCAGCAACGACGGCTCACTTCCGGAGCCTTCGGTCCACCAGCAAGCAGGAACGCGACCGTGCCTTCGCTCATGCGCTGCTGACCTGGGAACTCGCACAGGTGATCCACCGTCATGTCCAATTGCCCAACGTCAACCTGCCACGAGATCTGGCGGTCCAACCGGACGACCCGCCCCACGTGGTGGAGGCTGCCGCACGCGCGGCCCGATCTGCGCTCGGACTTGGCACGGGTCCCATCCCCAACGTCGTGCGGCTACTCGAGACCCGAGGGGTCGTCTGCACTCGCCTTCCCGCCATGACGCGTCGCGTCTTCGCATTCTCTTGTGACTTCCCCGAACGACCAGTCGTGGTGCTCTCCACGGAACGAACACACCGAGCTGCAGGCCGGTTCGACGCTGCGCACGAGCTTGGCCACCTCCTGCTTCACCAAGACGAGGAACCCGGCACCCACGCCGTCGAGCGGCACGCCAACGTCTTCGCGAGTGAGTTCCTCGCACCAGCGTCCGAGATCTGCGACCTGCTCCCGTGCGCGTCGACTGGCGGCAGCTCCTCGAACTGAAGGAGGTCTGGGGCATCTCGATGCAGGCACTGCTCTACCGGGCCAGGTCCCTCCGGGTCATGCCGGAGCACACCTATCGCCGAGCCGTCACGGAACTGAACCGCCTGGGGTGGCGAAGCCAGGAGCCGGGCGACGAGGGTCAGGCCGAGGAGCCTGTGATGCTACGTCGGGCAATCGACCTCATGGCGAACGAGGGAAGGACCTGCACTACCTGTCAGACCAGGCCCGAGTCTCCGTGGACACCATCGATGCGATCGCCCCTGCTGACGAACGGCCGAGGTTGGATCTTGCGTAGGGCGCCTTGCACGATTCGCGGATGCCGCCTTCCGCTTCCGGGTGGAGTGTCACACCTCCGGATCACACTGGAGTGATGGATGCCGTGTCTGAGGTGGCGCTTGCCTGAGCGGGCGG
>JAOSKI010000031.1 GCA_027493675.1 Microthrixaceae bacterium
CGTCCCCTCCAACACCCCCGACCCCAACCAGCCCCGGACGAGTTTGAGCATACGCCTGTCCGACACACGCCCAGCCACCATCTCGAGCAACCGGTCTTGATCGATCGTGTCAAAGAACGACCTGATATCGGCATCGACAACCCAACGCCAACCGCCGTTTACGCTCTGGCGGATCACCTCGAGCGCATCCTGCGCCCTCCGACCCGGCCGGAACCCATACGAACAGTCAGCGAAATCCGCCTCGAAGATCGGCT
The DNA here is from genome assembly GCA_027493675.1 of Microthrixaceae bacterium. Lineage (GTDB taxonomy): Bacteria > Actinomycetota > Acidimicrobiia > Acidimicrobiales > Microtrichaceae > JAMLGJ01. The sequence continues at coordinate 255 of JAOSKI010000031.1, forward strand.
CCAGCACCAGCTTCGCCGCGGCTTGCACGACCCGATCCTCCACAGTGGGCACCCCCAACGGGCGCTGCCCACCATCCGGTTTCGGAATCCACACACGCCGCACCGGCTTGGACCGGTACCTGCCTTCCCTGAGACGCTCAGCCAGACCGGCAAGGAACTCTGCCGACCCAGCCTCCACGATGTCATCGATGCTCACACCGTCGACACCCGGCGCCCCGCCATTGCGGACCACCGTCGCCCACGCCCGCTCCAGGACATCGTTGCGCCAGAGCTTGTCATACAGGGCGTGGAACCGTCTTGTACGGCTCGACTCGGCCGCACGATTCAGCTTGACCTGAAGTTGTTGAACCTTCGGCCACCTCTCGGCGCCGATGTCATTAGCCCACAGAGCATTCACCCGCTCGTACCTCCAGATCACAGCACAGACGAAGCAGGGGCCCTTCGCATCCGGCCGGGTTATGTTGTCCCGCACCGTCAAGCGCTACTACGACCCCTCCGACTGCCTCTCGACCACCTACCACTTCCCCTCACCGGGTTATAAGCAGGCATCGCTTCCGAGACCCGCAACCAGCCCCGGGCCGAGGAGGCTCTCCCCAGTTCCAGACTTGACCATATCGACGTTCCACTCCCCCTACGCCGGAGGGCCCCAACACCCCAATTCAGGACAAGGGCATCAGGCAAGGCCTTCGCCGTTGCGCGAGCGGCTCGGCACCCCCAAACAACGCGCATAACGACGCTGCAGGATTCGCTTCATGCTGCGGACCGCCGACTTGCTCACCCCACCAAGTGGGGCTTTGTCACTCCGCTCTAACCCATCGGATCTCTCCTCAAGTCAGGAGCCAGCTACCAGGAAGGCCCTGATGCCTCCCCCGGACGGGACTTTCACCCGCTGGCCAAGCCCAGCTTCGCTGGGCACACCGCGCAGGTGCGCGGTTCGCGCGCAAGAACGTCGGGTCTCCTGCCGCGGCCCCCCCTTCTTGCGCGCAGTGCTGCCGCGCCGCGCGTCCGCGTAATCCGACGGCCGGTTCGGTTGGGTAGGGAGCTGGCGCGGTGGTGAGGTTGGTCCTGTAGGCCCGGCTGCCTTGGGTCCCGTGGTTTCCCTGCGGGGGCTCAGTCCGTCACCGTGGGTCTCGCTCCGTTTCCAGCTCCCCCCCTTCGAACCGTGCGTGAAGTTCTCCTTCACACGGCTCACCGACGTCGTTTCACCGTGTGGCATGCGCCTGCCAGTACGTGACGGTCCCGACGAGACGATGCACGCCCAGAGCCTTGATCCAGTCGCTGTCATAGGACTTCCATGGTGGCGGTATGCGCCGCCGGTTCCGGTCGAGCCGGGCGAGGCGCATCTGCACGTAGAAGTCGAGCTGGGCGAACTTCCGGGACGAGTTCCCATACCGGAAGTAGTTGCCCCAGCCCCGCAGGAACATGTTGACCGCTCTCACGACCTCCTCGGTCCCAAGAGCGAGTCTGTTCCCGTGCGGTCAGGTCCCGGATACGGCTTCGGGCTTTGTTCATCGCCTTGTGTGACGGCCATTTCTGCAGGACGAGTCGGCGACCTCCACTCCGACGTGATGGCATCATCCGATGGTGAAACCCCAGGAAGTCGAAGCCGTCCCCGCCGTCGAGGTCACAGATCCGGGTCTTGCCCGCATGGAGCTCGAGCCCGAGATCTGCCAGCACGGCGGCCGCTGCGGCCAGACCGGCCCCAGCGTCGGCTTCGCTGGGACAACAGATGACCCAGTCGTCTGCATACCGGACCATCCGGAAGCGGGCCCCCATAGCCTCGATCGCCCTGTCCAGACCGGTCAGGTAGATGTTGGCCAGAAGCGGCGAGACCACGCCGCCCTGGGGTGTCCCACTCTGGGGATCCAGCAAGGTCGTCCCCTCCAACACCCCCGACCCCAACCAGCCCCGGACGAGTTTGAGCATACGCCTGTCCGACACACGCCCAGCCACCATCTCGAGCAACCGGTCTTGATCGATCGTGTCAAAGAACGACCTGATA
>JAOSKI010000032.1 GCA_027493675.1 Microthrixaceae bacterium
GACGTGTCCCACGAGCTCAAGACCCCCATCTCGGTGCTTCGCGGGCAGGCCCAGCAACTGGAGCGCCGACCGGCCACAGTCGAGGATCACCTCGATTTGCCCGTGGTGTTCGCCAGGAGATGGACCACATGAACGACATCGTCGACAGCTTCCTCACGCTCACGCGGATGGAGGTGGAGCTCCGCAAGGCGGCCCGCAGCGAGGTGGCGCTCAACGATCTGATCCTCGACGCCGTCCGCCATTGCCAGGATGTGGCCCGCGAACGACAGCTCAGGCTCGTACCCAGGCTGCCGCTTGCGAGCGCCCCAGGACATGGAGCCCGTCGTGGAAGGCGACGCGAACCTGCTGCGCATCATGCTGGAGAACCTCATCCGCAACGCCAAGAAGTACAGCTCGCCCGGTGGCGTGGTCGAGATCGAGGCCCGGGTCCAGCCGTCGGAGGTGACCGTTCATGTCCGCGACCAGGGACCGGGATCCCCCCGAGCTGCTGACCGCGTCTTCGAGCGGGCGTACCGGGTCCCGCGGCAAGGACGCGGGAACGGGGCGTCGGGCTGGGTCTGGCCATCGCCCAGAGCATTGCCCACCTGCACGCCGGCACGATTACCGCCGCCAACCGCTCCGAGGGCGGGTGCGAGTTCACTGTACGCCTCCCGCTGCCCACCGTGGACGAATCGACCTCGACCTCCGACGAGCACCACTAAACCGCTTCTTATCGAGACTTAATCTCCCCTTAAGGCGTATATGGTTGATGTTATACGGGAATGGTGTCTCACGTTGTTGCGAACGACCGTCTCCAGGATAGGACGCTGATACCGTGGGGTACTTCATCAACCGACGCTTCTGCTGCTTTGTCTGGCGGTGATGCCCGTCTGGCCTTACAGCAGGTCGTGGGGGCGGCTTCCCGCTCTTGTCGCCGGGGTGATGGTCGCCATGGTGATAGCACTCCGTCTCTTTGGTCGATTACCCTGACGGCGCGATCAGCATCTTCGACCCATCGCCATCCGCAACAACCTGAACCACTCCACGTCCCCATCATGTCCGTGAGTGACCGCCGACGTGTGCACGAAGCGCCTCATTCCGCACCCTCCCGTTCGAATCCATGGCAACTCGGAGCCCTCTGGAATAAGTGCTTGCTTAGTCGCATTTCACTGCCCTGTCACACTCATCGGCTAGCAGTTGCGGAGAGGTATGGAACCCTTGACTGTTTGTCCTGTTTGGAGATGACGGGGATGTTACAGACTCATCTTACAACGCTGACGGGCGACTTCCGCCGGCCGCTGCGGGTTCTGGTCGTCTTGTTCTACGCGAATGTGGTTCTCAGGCGTGGCTCCGCCGATGTGTAAGCAGGGAGTAACGGCGGCACTGACGGGCTCTCTGCAGGCCAGGGGGCGGGCGAGGTGCCATTCTCCCAGCAGGTCATCGACAACGCGGTTGTTTCGTATCAACGTGCCGGGCGACCTCGATGGGGATGGGGACAACGATATCGTCGCCATTAACGATGGCGATGAGCTGTACTGGTACGCGGCACCCAATTGGCCCCGCCAGATTCTGCTCAAGCTGCAGGTGAACACGCACGGATACGGATTGTTTCCGCGGGGACGACATGAAAATCGCGGATATCGACGGCGACGGCGACCTCGACGCGGTGGCACGGATCGACGACGACACAGAGATCGGCGGCAAAGTGGTCTGGTTCCGCAATCCCCGACCGGCGCGCCCGTTAACGGTGTATGGTCGATGTTTGACATCGGCGCCAACGAGTACATGAAGGACCATGGGTCATTCGCGACTTCGACCGCGACGGCAAACCGACGTGGTCACCCGCGAGGATTCGCGCACGCAGGTCTGGTTCCAGAACACGCCGGCAAGCTGGACGCCAGGAGATTTCCCACCCGTCCCATGAGGGCATGGACGTCGGTGACCTCGACGGCGACGGCGACCCCGATATCGTGCTGAACGGCTACTGGCTGGAGACGCCGGCCAGCCCGCGCACCGGCACGTACGCCCAACGCACAACATCGACAGCAGGTGGTTCACCAACCAGCCGTCGGGCTGGCAGGCCTGCAGTTGCAAGGTGGTGGTGGCCGGACATCGATGGGAACGGCAAGCTGGATGTGGT
>JAOSKI010000033.1 GCA_027493675.1 Microthrixaceae bacterium
TCGGGGTAGGCCGGGGGGTTACCCCCAGGCCCCCCACAGATCCGGACGTGCCCGATTCGGGCATCCGGCTCCTCGGGTCACGCCTTCGCTGCGTGGCGGAGGACGGAGCGGGCCGCTCTCGCTGGCGGGAGCGGGAAGCGCTCCAGCATGGCGTTGAACTTGGCCCACCGCATCCGCGCGCGCTGGGAGCGGCGGTCCAGCCACCGCTTCCAGCTACGGAGGACCCAGAAGCGGAAGCGGGAGAGGGCGATCGAGTTCCCGGTGATCCCGTAGAACGCGAAGTGCCCCCGGAGCTTCTGCGCCAGGGCCTGTTGCTGCTCCTTGAGCGACCAGTGGCGGTGCCGGCGACACCAGTCGTCGACGGCTTTCAAGGCACGGCGGAAACGGCTCGCGGCCGTGTTCTGCTTGACGACCCACCCGCCCTTCCTCGATCGCGCCCAAAAGTGGCGGAATCCAAGAAAGTCGAAGTCCTGCGGTTGAGTGCCGAAGGTGTCTTCGCCCTTACCGGTGGACCGATATGTCGGCCTCCGGAATGGGACCAGGCGGGTCTTCTCGGGGTGGAGCGTGAGGCCGTACACCCCGAAACGCTCGGGGAGAGCGGCCTTGACCCGGCGCGCGTCGTTCACTGAAGTGAAGACGATCACCAGGTCGTCCGCATAGCGGACCAGGAAAGCCTTGCCTTCCAGACTGGGTCGGATCTCGCCCTCGAACCACGTGTCCACGACCGTGTGGAGGTAGACGTTGGCTAGAAGAGGCGAGACCACTCCACCTTGGGGTGTGCCTTTGTCCGGGATCTCAAGCGCCCCGTCTTCGAGCACACCCGCCTTGAGCCACTTGTCGATCATGCGGCGCAGCACGCCGTCACGCACCCGCTGGTCGAGGAGCGCTCGGAGATGGGAGTGTTCCAGGGAGTCGAAGAACTTCCTGATGTCCACCTCGAGCACCCAGCCCCCGTCCATGTCCATCGCTCCTTTCCACAGGGTCTGGAGCGCCTGGTGTACTGACCGCTTGGGCCGGAAGCCGTACGAACAGTCCAGAAAGTCCTGTTCATAGACGGCCTCCAGCACCATGGTCACCGCCCTCTGGAGAAGCTTGTCCTCAAAGGTCGGGATCCCTATAGGTCGGGTTTCCGAACCGTCCCCTTTGGGAATGTGTACACGCCTCACCGGAGGGGCCCTGTAGGTGCCAGCCTTGAGGCGTCCCAGCAGGCTCCGGAGGTTGCCCTCCAGGTCCTTCGCATACTGGGCCGCCGTCTGGCCATCCACCCCGGGAGCCCCGTCCTTGCGAGTGCGCCGATAGGCCTCGTGGAGGAGGTCGAAGTCGATATGGTGCGAGAGCGAGGTGAACGCCATATCCGGGGCGTTCCTCGCCAGTTCCGCGATCCGTTGGAGTTTCGTAGAGACGGTTACGGGGCTCTGCATCCCCTGCCTTCTTTCCTTCCGACGGTGCGTGAAACCGGCCAATCGGCCGGCATCTTCCCGGCGCCCCCTTCGCTCCGCGGGCTCCCCTCGGGGAGGGTTACCCCGCCTCACCGCTACTATGGAGCGCTCTGACCTCTGCTCTCCCTCCCCCCTCGCTCGGTCACCCTTACTCGGGGGTACCTGCCCTGCTGCCCTGTGTTCGTTCCCGCGGGTACGGGCTGCCGACCCCCGCGAGCCTGGGTGTTGATAGACCGGTCCCCACCGGTTCAGTGAGGCAGGAGACGAGCAGAGCCTCCCAGGTTCCTGGGGAACCCTCGCGCACATGCCCTGGTCTGCGACCCCGCCGAGGTCCCCGTGCCTGGCTTTCGTCACGGGGATACTGCCTTCCGCCCGGCTGAAGGCGTCGGCCCTTGGATTGGATCTTTCGGGGCTCTGATACAGGGCCTATGAGCTCCCTGTCTACGCCTCGCAGCGTCCCGTCGCCGGGATTCTGCGCAAGACTCGGTTCCGGCGGTCGCCATCTTTGCCGGGTGGTCGCCCGGGCCTTCTGGCTTCGGGGTCTACCCACTGGGTTCCGACAGGGGGTTTCAGCGTGACCCCAACTAAGTCATGGCATCCTCCCCCTCCAGGCTTCTCCTGGCGCACCAGCCGTCGATCACACTTCGTGCAGGT
>JAOSKI010000034.1 GCA_027493675.1 Microthrixaceae bacterium
GGTTAGTCTCGCCCCATCGGTAGGCGCACCCCGCTACGGGGCACGGGTGTGAGGCATCACCAGTTCCTCGACATCGGTGTGCGATCCAATAGGAGAAGGCCATGAGACGACTGCTCTTCGCGCTGGCGGTACCGGCACTCCTGGGCGGCTTGCTGGGCGCCTGTGACGTCGGGGCACCGCCGCAGAGGGTGATCACCTACCGCATCGCCACGCGCGGTCACATCACAGCCGATCTGGGGCAGTTCGCGCAGCATGTGGCCACCACTCTGGCAGACCCGCGTGGTTGGTCCGCCGGCGGCGTGATCCAGTTCCGCCAGGTGCCGGGTCCGGCGCAGTTCACCATCGTGTTGGCCCAGGCTTCCGTTCTGCCGTCGTTCGGTCCCCCGTGCAGCTCCGCTTGGTCCTGCCGGTCGGGCTCGAACGTGATCATCAACCAGGATCGCTGGCAGGGTGCAACCGCCACCTGGCCCTACAGCCTCGACGCTTACCGGCACTACGTGGTCAACCACGAGGTGGGTCACTGGATGGGGCTCGGCCACCGGAACTGCACGGGCGGCTTCTGGGATCGAGCGCCGGTGATGGCACAGCAGTCCAAGGGCGGTGCAGCAAAGGGGCCTGTCGATTCAACGTTTGGCCCAACCCCGACGAGGTCGCGGCGGCATCGCGCAACCGTGGCGTCACGCCGCGCTTCAGCGGCTACACCAATCCAGATGACCCGTTCGGGTCCTTGAATCGGGTGATGGTGACGCGTGACGCCAATGGCAAGCCAGTGTCGGTGCGCGTCATCGGCTGGACCATCGATGCCGACACCCGTGACCCGCTCGGTGTGGTCATACTCGTCGACGGCAAACCGGCCGACACCGTTCTGGCCGACAAGCCACGTTCCGATGTCGACGAGGCCTTTCCCTACTCCGGGCCGAACCACGGCTACGACGCGACGGTTGCGGTTGCTCCGTCATCGGAGGTCGTGTGCGTGACCGCAGGAGGAGTGGGTGCCGGGCTTCCCTTCGTGCAGCTCGGCTGCAAGGTCGTGAAGTAGGTCCAGGCGAGCCATCCGGCCCACGCGATTGGCTCCGTCTCAGGCGAGGGTGGCGACGAGCAGTGCCTTGATCGAATGCAGCCGGTTCTCGGCCTGGTCGAACACGATGCTGCTCGGTGACTCGAACACGTCGTGTGCAACCTCGAGGCCACCCGATACTCCCGTGTGCGCTGCGATCTGTGCTCCGATGACGGTCGCGTCGTCGTGGTAGGCGGGAAGGCAGTGCATGAAGCGGGTGCCCTCGCCGCTGTGGGCCATCAGCTCCGCGTCGACCCGGTAGGGGAGGAGCTCCTCCACCCGTGAGGTCCATACGTCGGCCGGCTCACCCATCGAGACCCACACGTCGGTGTGAACGAAGTCCACGCCCCGCACCGCCTCCACCGGGTCGTCGGTTACGGTGATCTCGGCCCCGGTATCCGCCGCGATTCGCCTAGCGGTCCGAAGCACGTCCTCAGGCAGGCCCAGCGACGGCGGACCCGCAAGGCGCAGGTCGGCTCCCAACAGCGCTGCTGTTATCGCGCTGCGAACGGGCCATGTTGAACCGCAGATCCCCGAGGAACGCATACGAGATGGCGTCGGCCGGCTTCCCGGATGCCTCCCGCATGGTCTGGAAGTCGGCCAGCATCTGGGTGGGATGCCAGTCGTCGGTGAGTCCGTTGTAGACCGGCACACCGGCGTGTTCGGCCAGCGTCTCCACGTCGCTCTGGTGAGCGCCGCGGAACTGGATGGCGTCGAACATGCGCCCCAGCACGCGCGCCGTGTCAGCGGTGGACTCCTTGTGGCCTATCTGGGAACCGCCGGGATCGAACGTGGTGACGTGCGCGCCCTGGTCGTGGGCCGCGACTTCGAACGCGGCGCGGGTTCGGGTGGAGGTCTTCTCGAACACCGAGGCGATGTTGGCGCCCCGTAGGCGCTGCTCTTCGGCACCGGTGCGCTTGGCGAACTTCAGGGCGTCGGCCAGGTCGAGGAGGTGGGTGAGCTCGGCCGGTGCCAGGTCGAGCTCCTTGCACACGCTCCGCCCACGAAGGTCGCTAACCATCGCTGCACTCTATTGGCGAACCAGGTGCTTCGTGCATGTCGCCGGAACGGGGGAGCCGGGCACGCGTCGCCGCGGATTGGTGAGCGCAGACCAGGGAGCCCGATCAGTCGGTCCGGGCGCGGAGCTCACCTTCGGCCACGAGGCGATCGAGGGTCAGCTCGGGTTGCTCGGCCTCCAGGCGCTCGAGCCAGTAGACCGATTCGAACAGCGCCAGCAGCGCACCGTCGGAGCGCTCCAGCACGTCCACGCCCTGCATCGCCCGTAGAGCCGCCCTGGAGTCCTCGTCGGTGCGCCGTGCGACCCGGTAGCGGGTGGGTGTGAGCTCCACCGCCGCGTTGAACTCGGATTCGAGGCGATGGGTGGCCACCTCGAACTGCAGCGCACCGACTGCGGCCAACACCGGTGCCTGGTCGCCGAAGTCGGGGTCCCGCAGCACCTGGACGACACCCTCCTCGTCGAGTTGGCGGATACCGCTGCGGAACTGCTTGGACTTCGAGACGTCGCGCACCCGCACGGTCGCGAAGTGTTCGGGGGCGAAGGCCGGGATCGGCGGGAACTCGACGGGCTCCTCCACGTAGAGAGAGTCGCCCACTCTCAGGTCGGTGGCGTTGACAAGGCCGACGACGTCACCGGGGAACGCCTCCTCGAGCGTGTCGCGCTCCGATCCGAACACCGAGTGTGCGTACTTGGTGGCGAACGGCTTGCCGGTGCGTCCATGGGTGACGACCATGCCACGTTCGAAGCGCCCCGAGTTCACCTCTGATGTAGGCGATGCGGTCGCGGTGGGCCTTGTCCATGTTGGCCTGGACCTTGAACGCGAACCCTGAGAACGCTGCGTCGAGGGCGCGTCGCTCACCGTCGACCCCGGGCCGAGGCGCCGGGGGAGGGACCTCGGTGATGACCGCGTCCAACAGCAGGCGCACGCCGAAGTTGGTGATCGCCGAACCGAAGTACATCGGGGTGGACTCGCCGGCCCGGAACAACTCCTCGTCGTGTTCGGCGCCTTCGAGGAGCTCCAGCTCCTCCGACGCCGCCTGCCATGCATCACCCTCCTCCTCAGCGGCGCGCCCGGCCTCCACGATCTCCTCGGGTGCCTGGGTGGCGCCTCGTGCGGTGCGGGTGAAACGCACGAACTCGGCTGTCTGGCGGTCGAACACGCCACGGAAGTCGCCCGCGATGCCCACCGGCCAGGTGACAGGCGTGCAGATGAGCGACAGGTGCGACTCGATGTCGTCGATGAGCTCGAGTGGCGAGAGTCCCGGACGATCCCACTTGTTCACGAAGGTGATGATCGGCAGGCCTCGGTCGCGGCACACCTCGAACAGCTTCAGGGTCTGCGCCTCTATTCCCTTGGCGGCGTCGAGCACCATCACGGCGGCGTCACACGCAGTGAGCACGCGGTAGGTGTCCTCGGAGAAGTCACGGTGACCGGGGGTGTCGAGCAGGTTCACCACGCAGCCGCGGTAGGGGAACTGCAGCACCGTGGAGGTGATCGAGATGCCGCGCTGCTGCTCGAGCTCCATCCAGTCCGAGGTGGCCGAACGACGGTCGGTCTTCGCCTTCACCGAACCCGCCTCGTGTCCGAGGGCGCCGCCGTAGAGCAGCAGCTCTCGGTGAGGGTGGTCTTGCCCGCGTCGGGATGCGAGATGATGCCGAAGGTCCGTCGTCGCGCAGCCTCTTCGGCCGGATCGGATGACACTCAGCGCACCAGCTTGTCGAGCACGCCCAGCAGGGCCGCCGAACGCGGGTCACCGGCCAGGCCGAAGTGCATCTGGTTCATGACGTATCCGCCGGCGAGCCGGCGGTCCGGGTCCGCGAAGCCGACGGAACCGCCGGCGCCGTAGTGCCCGAACGAGCGACCGCCGACGAAAGGCGACATGTCCGAGTGGGTCATGAACCCGTTGCCGAAGGGGATCGGGAACACGAGCACCGAATCGGGTCCCTCGACCTGCGGAACGATCGCGTTCCAGGATCGTCTCCGCTGCGAGCGTACGCAGGCCGTCGACCTCGCTGACGGTGGCGCGCAGAGCCGCGCCAGCGACGCTGCGTTCGTCACACCGTTGGCCGCAGGGATCTGTGCCGCACGCACACGCGGTTCGTTCCACACCGACTCGCGCGTGCGAAGGCGCCACCGGGAGCAGTGAGTGCCTTGGCAGCCAGGTTGTCGGGACCGAGGAACGTCTCGAGCATCTCGATCAGGTGCGAGGGAGCGTTCGTGGAACCGTCGCCTTCCTCCGCAGCCATCATGGGTGGTGGGTCCTCACCTGCGAGGGTCCCACCCATCGGGATCAGTGACGCAACCCGCGACCGCTGGTCGTCGGGCAGACCTATCCAGAACTCGAGTCCGAGGGGATCCGCGAACTCGGCGGCGAAGAACTCGCCGATCCCCACGCCGCTCACCCTACGTACGATCTCTCCGACCAACCATCCGAAGGTGATGGCGTGGTAGCCGTGCGCGGTACCCGGGGTCCATGCCGGAGTGCTCGCAGCGAGCGCGGTGGTCACCGTGTCCCAGTCGAGGGCCTGCTCCAGCGTCAGCGGTTCGTCGGTGTCGATCAGACCGCTGCGATGGCTGAGGACCCACCGGACCGGGATGTCGGCCTTGTCGTTGGTAGCGAACTCGGGCCAGTACTGCGCCACCGGTGTGTCCAGGTCGAGCTCGCCACGTTCGACCAGCAGGTGCGCGCACATGGCCGTGGCACCCTTGGTGGTGGAGAACACCATCTGAAGGACCTGGGAGTCATACGGGTTGCCGGAGCTGTCAGCGATGCCTCCGGTGAGGTCGACGACCTTCTCGCCGTCGAGGTACGCAGCGAAGCCCGCACCCACCTCACCGTGGTCCTCGAAGTTGGCTTCGAAGACCTCGGCCACCTGTTCGAACTCGTCAGCGGTTGTTCCACGGATCTCTGCCATCGGTACCTCCTGGGCCGGTAACGCCGTAACGCAACCTAGGCGAGCGGTGCCGCGCTCCAGAAGGGCTGCCTTCGTGAGTCACCGGGGAATCGGCGACATCACGGCGACCGGACGAACGCATTGCCGGGGTTTCCGAGGTGAACCCACCGGCACACCCCTCAGTCGCCCTCGCGGATGGTCGTGGAACCGAGGACCTGAACCGGCACGCTCGTGCTGGTGCTGCTGGTTGTGGTGCTTGTCGTCGTTGTCGTTGTCGTCGCGGCCGTCGTGGTCGTTGTCGGGTGTCGGCGTTGTCGCCGGCCACCCGTAGGGCCAGGGACCGCAACCCTGATGGCCACCAGGGCGGAGATGCCCACAGCGGCCGCCGCGCCTGAAGCGGGGCATCGCCGACGCGCGCCGTAGGGGGCCGGGTGCCCTGGATCACCTGGAGAGTCTGCCCTCAAGCGGGGTCCAATGCCACATGGGCAAAAACCACAGGGCGTCGGTGTCCTGGGAGCGAGGGCAGCTGGGGGTGGCGTCGCTGCGCCCACCGTTTCGGTCAGCTCCCATTGGCGAGGCTGTCGTCGCCATTGCCGTTCTCGCTGCCATCCTCGTTGTGCAGGTTGATGATCCCCAGCGCACCGCGAGAGCATCGGCGTGGGTGAGGCTCTGGGTGTCGAGCCTGCGATAGGTGGCGTTCAGGTGGTTGTGGACCGTCTTCTGGGTGATCCCGAGCTCACGTGCTGCCTGCTTGGTGGACAGGCCGTCGGCGATCATCTGCAGGATCTCGCGCTGACGGTCCGAGAGGAGCTCCTTGGTGGGGTCCTCTCCTCGGCGGTGCGCAGCATCGTGGCGGCAAGCTTGGGGCTCAGCACCTCTTCACCGGCATGGGCACGCTCGAGGGTGCTCGAACACGTCGTCGAACGAGGTGCCCTTGGTCAGATACCCGACTGCTCCGGCCATGAGAGCCGCCCTTCTGTGGTCCGGATCGTCGTGCATGGTCAGCACCACGACCTTGGTGCCAGGCACCTCCGTGGTGATCCGCTCCGTTGCTCCAACGCCGTCGAGCACGGGCATCGACAGGTCCACATCAACACGATGTCCGGTGTCGTCGCCCTGGCCAGCGCGACGGCCTCCTCACCGTTGTCGGCCTCGCCCACGACGGTCGCGCCTGCAGCCTCGAGCCCTTGCGCACACCGTCGCGCAGGATCTGGTGGTCGTCGGCCAGCAGGACTCTCATGTGGCGATCTCCTGTGGTTGCAACCCCTGAGGGTCGTTGATGTCCGATCCTTGGAACCGGCGGGGCCGGGCTCCCGCCTTCACTGACAGTCGGTGCCGACGCCCGGTCTTGAGCTGATCTCGAAGGTCGCCGATCACCTCGGCCCGTTCACGCATCCCGACGAGGCCGTAGGACTGTTCGCGCACTGCCGAATCGGTGTCGAAACCGCAGCCGTCGTCGCTGACGGTCAGCTCGTAGTTGCCGCCGTCGACGGTCCAGTCGACCTCGACGTGTTCGGCCTTGGCATGCCGGTCCACGTTGTTGAGTGCCTCCTGGAGGATCCGGAGGATCTCGTTCTCGACCGGGACGGGCAGCCGCTGATCCGGGTGATGCACCACGAAGCGGGCGGCGACGTCGCTACGGTCGGCGAAGCGCTCCACCAGGTCGCCTCCGAGGATCGAGAGCGGGCGATCTTCGCTGACACCCGAGCGCAGCTGCCGGAGGGTCTCGCGCAGCTCGTCCAGTGCGAACGCAGCATCGTCGTGGAGGCGCTCCAGGTCGGGCCGGGCGACTCCATCGGAGTTGGCGAGGCGTTCGAGCTCCATCTTCAGATAGGTCATCCACTGCCCTAACCGGTCGTGCACCTGCGGGCCACGCGCAACCGCTCTTCTTCGGCGCCGAGGCTTCTCAGGCGGGCGAACCAGCGGGGCGTTGTCCACCGTGAGCGCGATCACATCCGGCGAGGCCGGCGCGCAACACCGGGTCGGTCGACTCGAAGTGGGCCGCATCGGATGCTCCATGCCGAGGAGCCCTATCACCGGCCCACGGGCACGCAGCACCATGTAGCAGCCGCTGCGGGAATCCTCACCGATGAAGCCGTCGTCGCCCCGGTCGCTGCGCAGCTCCAGGAGTCTCGCCGGATTCGAGCGCGACGAGAAGCGGGGGCGGTAGGTCTCTGCGGTGGTAGGAGGCGCGCATCGACGCACGGTCGGTGATCTTCGGGGTCCATTCACCGCTTGCCTCGTCGATCGTCATCAGCACGACGGTTCGTGGGTCGATGTGTGCCCGCAACAGCTGACGCGTCCGGTCCAGCACCTCACGCAGGGTAAATGCACCGGGAAGTGTGAGCGCGATCTCGGTGAGCTCCTCCAGGAGGACGTTGGCCGCGTTGAGTGCGCCAGCTCCCTCCCCGTTGCTCGACCAGTCGGGCTGCCCCGAGAACCTGCGCGGACGAACAGGCCCCCGGCTGCGGCGAGTGCAAGGCCCACCGTGGCAAGCAGGTCGCCCGTGTCGTCGAAACGCTCGGCGAAGGTTCCACCGGAGACCTGGGTTGCACCCGTGACGATCGCCACGGCGATCGCGCCGGCGGTCAGGGCTGCGCGGCTGCCCCCAGCCGTAGGCGGCCAGCCCGACTGCGCTCAGCAGGCACAACAGCCACGGTGACTCGGTGGCCCTGCTCCAGCCGACCACGACTGCGAACACGGAGACGTCGATCAGTGGGGGTGGCTGCCCCAAGGCGGTCGGGTGGCACCCAGCTCGAGTGGCATGATCGTGCGCAGGGTGGTGAGGAAGACGCAGATCGCGAGGAGGACCACCTCGGTCCAGCCGACGGCGGTGCGCTCAGGGTGATGGCCACCACGCCGAAGCCCACCGACGACCAACGCAGGACCGTGATGGCCGGGGCGACGCCCGCGGCGAACAGGGCCTGACCACCCACTGCGGATGGCGTGGCCCACTGTCCGGCCGGTTGGGCGGCCCCGAAGTCGTCGGTGATGGTCGTACCCCAACGCTATCGGGGCGGATCCACAGAGCGGTTGAACCACCGCCACTCCGGGCCGGATGCGCTCGATGGGACCGCCGCCGTGGCGGGTCGCTCAATCCGCGGTGGGGGTCTCCAGGCGGGGCAGGACCTCCTCCAGGCGCATGCGGGTGTCTCCCAGGCGTCCACGGCACCACTCCACCAGGTCGGCCGCCCGCTGCACGGTGTCGGCAAGTTCGTCCACGTCCACCGAGTCCCTCTCGAGACCCCTGACGATACTGTCGAGCTCCTCCAGACAGCCCGCGAAACCCAGCTCCGACGGATCGGGGACCGCACCGTCGCCTGCGCCGTCGCCTGCGCCTGAAGCATCTGTCATGGAGGGCCACCTCTCGTGGAGACGGCCGTGACCGTCGATGTGATCGTGCCATCCGCGACGGTCGTCGCGATGACACCTCCGGACGCCACGTCGGTGACCGATCGCACCAGATTGCCATCGGCGTCACGACTGAGCGACCACCCCATGTGCATCATCCTGACGGGGTCGTGCGCACTGGCAAGGGCGGCAAGGCCCTCGACGCGTGTGGCTGCGCGCTCCAGGGCGGACCCGAGCGCGTAGGTGACACGCTCCCGCTGGTCCTCAATGCGCCCCTTCAGCCGGTCGAGGGCCGACGGGGCGGCGGCCCTGATGCGTTCCAGGCGGGTCGTGAGCAGTCTGTCCTCGCGATCGAGATGCGCACGGCAGGCGAACGCTCCCGACGCGCGGCACCGAGCAGGTCGCGCTCGGCGCGCACGACGGTGCCCGATGCCGCTGAGCGCACCGACGCGGCCGCCTGTTCCAGCGAGCGTCTGGCATCGATCGCGGCCGTGACGATCGCAGCGGCGGCAGCAGTGGGGGTCTTGTGCGCGGTGTGGGCGACCTCGTCGGCAACGCTGCGGTCGGTCTCGTGGCCGATGCCGGTGAACACGGGCACCGACAGGCCGGCGATCGTGCGGGCGATCAGCTCGCTGTCGAACACCGACAGGTCGCTTGCCGACCCACCTCCACGTACCAGCAGCACGACGTCGACCGACAGGTCCTCCGCGGTGCGCAGTGCGGCCACGATCGAGGGTTCGGCTTCGGCTCCCTGGGTCCGCGAATCGAGGGTCACCAGCCTGAAGCCGACCCGGGCACGTTCCAATTCGTGCAGCGTGTCTGCCGCGGCGGCGCTTCCCATTGAGGTGATCAGCGCGACGTCGATCGACGGGTACGGCACCTCCAGCCGGGCATTGGCTCCGATCAGGTCCTCGGCCCGCAACGCTGCGAGAACGGCCTCTCGGCGCCGTCCGACAACGCCCAGGGTGTAGGACGGATCGATCCCGGTCATGACCAGTTGGAGCGTGCTGCGCGCCGCGTAAGGGCGCAGTTCTCCGCAGATCCGCAGGATCGTGCCCTCCTCGATCTGCACCGCGCTGCCCGTCTCGCGCAGCGTTGCGTTGACACGCTTGCGGTTGCCTGCGAACAAGGTGACCTTGAGGCGCGGTGTGTTGTAGTCGTCCTCGGAACCGGGCTCGATCAGTTCGAAGTACCGGTGACCCTTGGGGCTGCTGCTCAGGGAACGCAACTCGCCGGTCACCCAGGTGCTCGAACCGAAGCGTCCCTCGATCAGGTAGGACAACGTGCCGTAGAGCTCGGGCACGCTCCAGGTGTGCTCCACTGGTGGATGCGGCTCGCCGGATGCGTCGTCGGTGGGTTCGTCCAGGGAGAACAGGGGAGGCTCGAACGGCGCAGAAGCCATCGGCGGTTCAGTCGCCCTCGCCGGCAGCGGCTTCCCTGTCGGAGCGGTGCTCGTCGTGGCGCACCACGAGGACCGGACGCAAGGTGTGCCGCACCACGTACTCGCTCACCGATCCGATGAGCACCCGGGACAGGAACCCGTGGCCGTGCGAACCGACCACGATCACATCTGCGTCCACCTCGTCGGCAATGTGGATGATCATCTGACCCGACGCACCCTCCACGACACGGCGATCCACGATCGCCGGATCCAATCCGACTGCCTGGGCGGTGTCGGCCACCTCGCTGGACCCCTCATCGAGGATCGCCTGACGAGCCCGTTCCGCCTCGGCGGGCGACAACAGGTTGCCTTCGGAAACCGCCTGCACCGGAATCGTCCGCGATGGAGGTGTCCGCAACGGTCAACAGGGTCACCTTCGTGGGGTTCAGCAGGGAGACGGCCTGCTTGGCGGCGTCGATCGAGACTGCGGACCCGTCGGTTGCGATCAGTGTGTGCACGGCTGCTCCTGAGGTGTAGGTGGACCTGTGTGCCACGTTGTGCGTGGCCAGCCTAGAGGCCGGTTGCCCGCCGAGCTCTCCACTCGTGTCAGGGTGTGTCGGCCTCGGAGGTCACCAGGGTGCGGTAGAGCTCGGCGTACAACCCGCCGCGCTCGAGCAGTTCCGCGTGCGTTCCCTGCTGCACGACCCGGCCGGCGTCGAGCACGACTATCGAGTCGGCTCCGACGATCGTCGAGAGCCGGTGCGCGATCACCACTGCGGTGCGGTCGGCCAGCGCCGTCCGCAGCGCCTGCTGGATCGCCTGCTCGTTCTCCGCGCCGAGGCTGGAGGTGGCCTCGTCGAGCACCACGACAGCCGGATCCTTGAGCAACATCCGGGCGATGGCGAGCCGCTGCTTCTCCCCACCCGAGAGCCTGTAACCACGCTCACCCACCATCGTGTCGAGCCCGTCGGGCAGACCCTCCACGACATCGAGCACGCGGGCCGCCCTGCATGCCTCGCGCAGCTGATCGTCGGTGGCATCCGGGGCCGCGTAGCGCAGGTTGTCCCCGACGGTGGCGTGGAACAGGTGGGGATCCTGTGCGACCACACCGATCGCGCCGCGGAGGCTCTCCAGGGTGAGGTCCCGGACGTCATGACCGTCGAGCGTGAGCTTCCCGCCGCATACGTCGTAGAGCCGCGGTATCAACGACGCCACGGTGGACTTGCCGGCCCCCGAGGGTCCTACCAGTGCGACGGTCGTACCGGAGGGGATGTCGATCGACACCTCGTGCAGCACCGTCGGGGAGCCACCCGGTAGCACGCGCTCCACCGGCCCCGTCTCGAGGCTTGCGACCGAGCCCTCCGAGCCGCTGGGGTACGCGAAGGTCACCTCTTCGAGGCGGACGTGACCTTCGGGGTCGGTCAACGTCTCGGCGTCGGGGTTGTCCGAGATCGGGTTGGGTGCATCCAGGACCTCGAAGACACGCTCGAAGCTCACGAAGGCGCTCATCACGTCGACCCTGGCGTTGGTCAGGCTGGTCAGTGGTTCGTAGATGCGTGTGACGAGCGTTGCCAGAGCCACGAGTGACCCCGCGGTGATGCTCCCCGAGATGACCGCGCGGCCCCCGAGGAAGTACACCGCGGCCACGCCCACCGCACCGACCAGCGCCATCGCGGCCATGAACACCCTCGTGTAGACAGCGGAGCGGATCCCCACGTCGCGCACTCCCGCGGCGCGGTCCGAGAACGCCTCGGTCTCTTCGTCGTGGCGCCCGAACAGCTTCACGAGCATCGCACCGGCCACACCGAACCGCTCGGTCATCTGGGCGTTCATGTCGGCGTTCAACTGCATTCCTCTGCGGGTGTAGGACTGCAACCTGGTGCCCACACGCCTGGCCGGCACGAGGAACAGCGGCAGAAGGAGCACCGAGACGAGCGTGACCCGCCAGTCGAGCGCGACCATGGTCACGAGCGTGGTGATGAGCGTCACGATGTTCGAAGCGACTGTGCCAAGGGTGCCCGTGACGGCTCGCTGTGCGCCGATCACGTCGTTGTTCAGCCGGCTGACCAGGGCACCCGTCTGGCTGCGGGTGAAGAACTGCAACGGCATTCGCTGGACGTGGTCGAACAGCGCCACCCGCAGGTCGAAGATGAGGCCCTCTCCGATGCGCGCGGACCACATGCGCTCCAACAGGGACGTGACCATGGCCACCACTGCCGCTGCCACGACCAGCCCGGCCTGCATCGCGAGCATGTCCGAGTCGCCCGCGGGAAGGGTGCTGTCGATGATCGAACGGAACACCAACGGCGGCACGAGCGCGAGGAGCGAGCCCGCGACGATGGCAACGAGGAACCCTGTGAGTTGTGCCTTGTAAGGCGCCGCCCACGACGCGACCCGCCGCACGAGGGCCCGGTCCAGCGTCGCGCCCTCGGCCTTGGAGGAATCCTGGTGGAGCATCCTCATCATCGCCATGGACACGTCTCGCGACGCTACTGCGATGCAATGGGCCTCACAGACCGCGGTCGGTTGTGTTCCAGCGGCCAGTATGTTCGCCGTGCAGATCTCCAAGACCACCCCCGGATGAGCATCATGTCGCTGCGTCCCGAGCGATCCGACGGATCGGAGGCTCTGTCCAGCGGGGCTTCGCCGGGTCATGGGCGTGTCACTGCGGTGCTGGGCCTCCTCATCGTGGTGCTGTGGTTCGTTCCGGGCTCTGCCGGTGCTGCTGTGCGCTCGGTGGGGCAGTCGAGCGGCGATGCCGCAGCGAGCGCCATGACCTGGTGGAAGGCTGCGATCCTGGGGACCGTCGAGGGCCTCACCGAGTACGTGCCGGTGTCGTCCACCGGCCACCTGCTGGTCGTGTCGGACCTGTTGGGGTTGAGGGAGACCGAGAGCGACAAGGCTGCAGCCAACACCTACGCGATCGCGATCCAGTTCGGCGCGATCCTCGCGGTGGCCGGACTGTTCTGGCGACGGTTCGTGGCCATGGCCCAGGGCCTGTTGGGCCGCTCCGATCCGGGCCGGCACATGCTGGTCATCACGGTGATCGCGTTCGTGCCCGCTGCGGTGGTGGGCTTCCTGTTCGACGACGCCATCGAGGAACGGCTCTTCGGACCGTGGCCCATCGTGGGTGCGTGGTTGGTCGGTGGTGTGCTGATCCTGGGCCTGGAACGCGCCGGGCTCATTCCGCACGGCGGATCACGGGATGCTGCAGAGCACCCCTCGGAGAGCCTCGAATCGGCCGGTGACGCCCACGATCCGCTGCTCGAGATCACCTACCGGCAGGCCCTGCTGATCGGCGTGATCCAGGTGACGGCGCTGTGGCCGGGAACCAGCCGTTCGCTTGCGACGATCCTCGGAGCGCTGCTGGTGGGAGTGGGGGGATGCGTGCAGCGGTGGAGTTCAGCTTCGTGCTGGGGTTCCTCACCCTGAGTGCGGCAACGGTGTACTCGCTCGCCTCCGACGGTGGCGGGCTCTTCGAGCAGTTCGGCCTGCTGGATCCCATGATCGGTCTGCTCTTCGCGTTCGTGGCCGCGGTGATCGCGATCCGCTGGATGATCGCCTACCTAGAGCGCAACAGCCTGGCGATCTTCGGCTGGTACCGCATTGCGACTGCGGCGGCTGCCGCCGGGTTGGTCATCGGTGGTGTCATCTGATCCGGGGTCCTGCCCGGTGCGCTTCTTGACTAGGGTTCTGACATGAGCGAGTCCCGGCAATCCCAACGGCGCAGCGAGCCGAGTGGAGCTGATCCGGCCGCCCGTGGCCTGATCCTCGTGGCGGTCGCGGTGGTGCTCGGCGCCATCCTCCTTGCGGCAGGTGGATCCGTCGGGTTCGACTCGGACTCCAAGGGTGTCGACATCGGAGACAACGGGGGCGACGGCTCCGAGGTTGTGGACACGACTGCGCCGACGGACACCACGGCCACCTCCGAGGCGCCTCCCGTTACCGTTGCGCCCGCCGATGTGATGGTCGTCGCAGCAAATGGTGCGGGCATCTCCGGTCTTGCCGGCTCGACCACGGCCTTCCTGGCCACCCAGGGCTACACGAGTTCGACGGCGACCGATGCGACAGCTGATGCGACGGCGACGGCGGTCTACTTCGCAGACGGATTCCAACCCAATGCCACGGCCCTGGCGACGCTGTTCTCGGTGCCGCCGGAGCAGGTCCAGCCGCTCCCCGCAGAGCCCGTTGCCAACGAGCAACCACCCGAAGCCGCCGTGGTGATCGTGCTCGGTCCCGATGCCGAAGCGGTGGTCTCAGGTGGCGCGACGACCACCACCACGGTGCCGGGCTGAACGGTGCCGGGCTGATCGGCGCACCTCCTCAGGCCCCAGCCTGTGCGGCGGCAAGCTGGTCGGCCAACCAGTCCGCAGGGGCACGTGAGGTGATGATCCGGCGCAACAGGGCCGATCGCCGGGCGCGCTCGTCTCGGTCGCGGTCGACCGCCGCCTCCAAGGCGGTAGCCGATGCCTCGATGTCGAACGGGAACACGGCGTCGACTGCTGTGTGGAGCTCGGTGTAGGCGCCCGCCTCGGTCGATAGCAGCACCGAGCCGTCGCGTTCGTTGACCGCAGGCCCCTCCTTGGCGACCAGGTTCAAACCGTCTCGGATCGGGTTCACGATCAACACGTCGTAGCGCTGCAGCAACGCAACCGACCGAGGGAAGTCGTCGTCGGTCATGAGGGTGATGGGCTGCCAGTTGCCGGTCCCCCAGCGGTGGTTCACCTCCGCGACCGAGGCGACCACTTCGTCGCCGTAACGGCGGTAGTCCTCGACTCCGAGACGTGAGGGGTAGCAGGTGGCGACGAACACCACGCGCCCGTGCAGGTCGGGCCGGCGTTCGAGCAGCCGGTCGAACGCAGCGAAACCACGCACGATGTTCTTGGACGGTTCCATCCGGTCCACCCTGGCAACGAGGAGCCGGTCGCCGACGAGGTCGTCCAGCTCCGCGCCGGCCGTCGCGCAGGCGTCACCGGCGCAGACCGACTCGAGGTCGGCGAGATCGCTGTTGAGCGTCGCAGCGAACGTGGTCGCCTCCCCGGTCGGAGAACGCGGCTTGGCAGGCCCGGTAGTTGTCGACCCAGCGCGGCGTGTGGAATCCGCATGAGTCGTGGGCTGCAAGGCCTTCGAGGATCTCGTCGCGCACCGCCGGTGGCAGCACCTCGAAGTCGGACGGTCCGGCGAAGGGGGTGTGGTGGAAGTGAACGAAGCGCAGGTCGTCGCGCTGTTCGCGCACATGAGCGGCCACGAGGGTCAGGTGGTAGTCCTGCACCAACACGACCGCCGCCTGCGGAGCGTGGTCGGCGACGGCTGTTGCGAACCGCTGGTTCACCGACCGGTAGGCGTTCCAGGATTCCCACCAGTCGGCGTCGTACGCGGGTGAGCGTATCGCGGTCGTACAGGCCGTGGTGCACGAACCAGAGCGTCGAGTTCGAGATCTCGTCGTAGTAGCGACGCTGCATGTCGGGGTCGATCTCGAGGAGTCGAGCCTCCAGGCCCGCCCCGCGGGCGACCCCGTCGGCGTCGATGGCCGCTCGATCGGCCTCCGACAGCGCGGCGGCGATCCACGTCGCGCCTCCCGAATGCAGCATCGGTGCCAACCCCGACACGAGGCCGCCGCTGCCCCCGTCGGGGCCGGAGCTCGCCGCGGGCCTCGGTGAACGACAGAGGGCCCCGATTGGACACGATCACCACGGGAGCCGGTTCATGGGTGGTCATGGGGCCACCCTAGGAACATCGGGTGCTGTGGCGTCAGCGGAGCCGGCAGCGAAGGCCTCCGGCGTGTGGGGTGCGCAGCCGTGTCGGGTGTGCGCCGGTGCTGTCTATGGTTGATCCGTGAGGATCCTGGTCGCCCCCGACAAGTACCGCGGCACCCTCAGCGCCGCGCAGGCTGCAACCGCCTTGGGATCAGGCCTCAGGCGGTGTGGTCACGATGTGGTCGAACTACCGCTCGCGGATGGAGGTGAGGGCACCCTCGACGTGCTCGGTGGACCCAACAAGTCCACTGTCGTCACAGGCCCTCTGGGAGATCCGGTGGAGGCTCCCTGGCGGCTCCATCGGGGCACCGCCGTCATCGAGATGGCGCGTGCGTCGGGGATCGCGCTCGTGGGCGGGGCGGAGGGCAACGATCCTGTGGCTGCGGCCACCACCGGAACCGGTGAGTTGATCTCCACCGCGGTGGAGATGGGCGCCAGGCGCGTAATCGTCACGCTGGGCGGCTCTGCGACCACCGATGGTGGCTTCGGGGCGCTTCGAGCGATGTATCCGCTCGCCCGCCTGGGCGGAGTGGAGCTGACCGTCGCGTGCGACGTGCGGACGCCGTTCTTGGAGGCCGCCGATGTGTTCGGACCCCAAAGGTGCCACACCTGCCCAGGTCGTTCTGCTGCGCCGCCGTCTCGCCGTGCTCGCAGAGGACTACGAGTCCGACTACGGCGTGGATGTCACGGTGCTGGAGGGAGCGGGCGCAGCAGGCGGGCTCGCGGGCGGGCTTGCCTGTGTGGGGGCGGACCTCGTCCCTGGGTTCGATCTGGTGGCGGAGCTCACCGGGTTCGACGAGGCACTCAACAACGTGGACGCGGTGGTCACCGGTGAAGGCTTCCTCGACGAGGAGTCCTTCGACGGCAAGGTGGTTGGTGGGGTGTCGGACGCAGCAGGGCAGCTCGGGCTCCCAATCGTCGCAGTGGTGGGGGAGGCCTTCGAGGCCGCAGCAGGACGTGTCCCCACGCTCTCGTTGGTGCAGACCCATGGTCGTGACCTCGCGCTGGCCGACGCGGGCGGGTGCCTGTTCGAGTCAGCGGACGCGATCAGTCGGCTGCTGGGTGACCTGCCCGTTGGGTCACCTGGCTAGACCGTTGGGTCACCTGGTTAGAGCAGTGGGAAGCACACTCGAGCGATCGGCGTGGCGCCTGAGGTACTCGACGACCTCGAGCATGGGTGGCCGCTCGGCTGCCTCGATGGCAGCGGTGGTCGTCCCGAGCGGCAATTCGGCGTGGACGCCGAGAAGGCCGCGGTCGGCACGGCGAAGGACCGTCTGCATGATGGCCGCAGCCTGGGGGCCGAGCTCGGTCAGGGGCCGGTTCCGGTGGTGGCGAACCTCCAGGTCGACCTGGGCCATGCGTGAAGTGCCCTGCATCTTGACGATGTCGATGAGCAGGCCCATCTCGACGCCGTAGCCCTCCACGAAGGGCAGCTTCTCGAGGAGCGTGCGCCTGCCGCCGTACTCACCGGACAGCGGCTGGAGCATTCCCGTCAGCTCCGGGAACAACAAGGCGATGAGTGGCTTCGCCACCAGTTCGGTGACACGACCCCCACCTTCGCCGTCGGTGTACGGACGGTTGTAGAAACCCTTGACGAAGTCCACCTCCGGTTCGCACAGCAGTGGCCCGAGCAGGCCCGAGACGAACCGATGATGGAAGTCGACCAGGTCTGCGTCACACCACAGCACGACCTCGCCGGTGGTCTCGAGAAGGGACTTCCACAGGACCCTCCCTTTCCGTGGCCTTCGCCGTATTCCGCGAGGACGTCCCCGGCATGGAGGACCTCGGCACCGTTGCGGGCGGCGACCGATGCGGTGAAGTCGTCCGAGTGGTCGTCGATCACCAGTAGCTGGTCGATCAGGCCGGGCTCGAGCAGGTCGTTCCGGAGGCATGAGGTGATGGCACCGATGGTGGACTGCTCGTTGCGGGCCGGAAGAACCACCGAGACGGTCGTATGACCCTTGGCTTGAGCACCCGCCCGAGCGGGTACTCGCCATGATGGAAGCTGCGGATCTGGTGCGTATGGGTGTGGCTCATGTGGTCCGTCGTCCACTGTGGACAGAGGGTCCAACGTAGTGCGCGGTCCGGGCATTCCCCCATGGCGCACGAGTTCGGCGGGAATCACCGACTGGGGTACCTGTTGTAGGCGTCGTTAGCATCGGGCAGGCTGTCGTCGAACCTCCAGGAGACATCATGAGCGTCAACATCCGCATCCCCCACCACCCTGCGTACCCTCACTGGCGGCGAGTCCCAGGTGGAGGTCGAGGGTGCGACTGTGGGCGAGGCCTTGGATGCGCTGGATTCCGCTCACCCAGGGTTCGCCGAGCGCCTGTTCGACGACGAGGGCGGCATTCGCCGCTTCGTGAACGTGTTCCTCGCAGACGACGATGTCCGTTACCTGGACGGCTTGGGTACCAAGGTCCCCGAGGGGGAGACCATCTCGATCGTTCCAGCCGTGGCCGGCGGCTGAGTTGCCGTCTCGGTTCATCGGTTGTCCACGATCCTCGAGCAGAGCCCGGGAACCGATGCAGACCCGCCGGAGCTGATCAGGTAGACCCGCACGATGCTTGCCTCGTCCGCCTCGCTGTGGTCGGTCGTGCCCGGAGCGGTGCTGGCGGGCTTCTGCGCAGGGGTTCTCTCGGCGTTGCTCGGCATAGGCGGAGCCGTGGTGAGCACGCCGATGGTGAGGCTCCTCGGGGGACCCCCATCGAAGCCGTGGGTTCGACCGTTCCGGCGATCATCCCCGGTGCGCTGAGTGGCGCATGGCGCTACTCCCGTGAAGGACTGGTCCAGTGGCGCATCGCGATCACGCTCGGCCTGAGCGGCTCGGTCATGGCCGTCGTCGGGGCGTTGGCGTCCGATGCGGTGAACGGGCGTCTGTTGATGGTCCTGACGGCATTCATGATGCTCTGGGCGGGAGGCAGCGTGGTGTGGCGGCTGCGTCACCCGCGGATGGCCGCCCCAGCGGACGCAGCGCGTTCCGAAAGGGACGAGCCCCGACCCTCCGGACTGCTGGTCGGTGCGCTGGGCGTGATCGCCGGGTTCACCGCAGGGCTGCTCGGTGTGGGCGGAGGGATCATCGTGGTGCCGGTGCTCAGCGGCCCGTTGCGCCTTCCGATGCGGCAGGCCGTGGCGTCAGCCTGGTAGCGGTGGCTGTGTTCCAGGTTCCGGCTCTGGTCACACACGTGTGGTTGGGGCATGTGAACTGGGTGATCGCGATCCCGCTGGCGCTGGGGCGATACCCGGCGCGCAGGTAGGGGCGAAGCTGACCGTGGCGGCGTCCGACCGCACGATACAGGTGCTCTTCGCGACGTTGGTGGTCGTCATCGCGGTCGTCTACGGCGTCACGGAGTTGAGAGGCCTGCTCGCAGGCGGTTGAGTCGCTCTGTGGTGCCGGCGCTCGGCTTCGCCGCGCTCTGGTGTCGCTGGTGAGACACTGGGTGGGTGGCCGACGAACTCGAGGTGCGTCCGGGACTGGTGATCCCGGCTGTTGAGCTCACTGAACGGTTCACGCCCTCGGGTGGTCCCGGCGGCCAGCACGCCAATCGCGCGTCCACCCGTGTGGAGTTGAGCTTCGACGTGACCGCCAGCGCCGTTCTGAGCGACGCTCAGCGCGGGCGGCTGATCGATCGCATCGGCGAGGTGGTACGGGTGGTGGTGGACGAGGAACGCTCGCAGGCCCGCAATCGTGACATCGCACGCCGGCGTCTGGCCGGCCGGATCCTGCAACGCTCGTGGTGGAGGTGCCCCGACGCGCTTACCAGGCCTACCTCGGATCAAACGCCGTCGCCTGGATGACAAGAAGCGCCGTTCCGAGTTGAAGCAGCAGCGTCGTCGGCCTGAGCTCTGAGGGCCGGTCGTCTCGTTGGCCGCTCGGCCACTGAGTTCGCCTGATCGCAGCGGGTTCCTAGACTGCGACCATGCTCACCCCGGTTGCCCCGTCAGTAGGTCTCGCAGTAATGCACCTGTTCTGCAAGGTGGGGCCGCTCGGCGAACACGATGCGGTGTTGGCGGCGGTGGCGTCTGCGCGCTAACGCGGCGACCAGGTCGTGATGGCCTCGATGCTCGGTCACAAGGCCGACGTGGCGTTGATGGCGCTGTCGGAGGACCAGTGGAGCCTGAGACGCCTGCAGACCGACCTGGCAGCTGCGGGGTTGGACGTGGTGGACTCTACGTGCCGCTCACCGAGATCAGCGAGTACGCGTCAGGGGTCCCCGAGGAGATGCGCAACGCGCGGTTGTATCCGCAGCTCCCGCCTGAGGGCAAGCCGGCGTTCTGCTTCTATCCGATGTCGAAGAAGCGTGAGGGATCCGACAACTGGTTCATCGAGGACTTCGATCGACGCAAGGAGATGATGTACGAACACCGGGGCGTCAGGTCGCAAGTTCACCGGCCGGGTGCTTCAGGTGATCACCGGGTCCACCGGACTGGATGACTACGAGTGGGGAGTGACGCTGTTCTGCGTGAATCCCGATGATCTCAAGGATGTCGTGTACACGATGCGCTTCGACGAGGCATCTGCCCCTTCGGGGTCTTCGGCCCTTTCTATGTCGGCATGGTGGCTGAACCCGACGAGGTGCTGGCAAGCGTCGGCTTGCCTCCGGGGCATTGAGCCGACGGCTCTGTCGGCACGCCACCAGGGGACGCTATGCCCGAGTCACCGACGGTCGATGGCCCGGACCCAAGTGATGCCGAGGTCGTGCCGCCGGTGTGCGCGCGGGAGCCGCTCGAAGCGGTGTGGATGAGGCGCTGCAAGAACCGGGATTGAGAAGGGGTGCTGCAGGCGAGCCTGCACTCGCCCGTCACCGTGGCTGAGCACGGGGTGATGCGTGGTCGTGGGTCAGGGAGTGTCGCTCCAGCGGTCCCATCCGGCGTCGGTGATCGAGCGTGGTTCATGGAACAGGCACCTTTGGGGGGCACGCGAAGGGGACGGTGTCGGCGGCATCGACCCTGCATCGTTGCACCAGTTCGCCGGCTGAGACGGTTCGGCTCGAAGAGTGACGGCAGTCAGTGCGCACGGCCATGGTCCGAGCCTGCTGGAGAGGTTCACCCAGAGAGACAACCCGACTCGGGGTGGAATCGGCCGCAACCGATTCGCCCGATTCACGAAACATCGCGGAAACGCGGCGTCCATATCGTCACGATCAACCACAGAGGCTTCGGCTGTCCGCCGGTCTGTGTGCTTTCAACGAGACGGTGCGCGACAGCGCTTCCGTTCCGACGACGAAAGGACCTGGACATGGATGGAGCAACCACCGCGTGGTTGTTGGTCTCGTCTGCACTCGTGTTGTTCATGACACCGGGGCTGGCGTTCTTCTACCTGGAGGCATGGATCGTTCGCGCAACAGCCTCAACATGTTGATGATGAACTTCTGGGCATTGCTCACCTTGCCGATCGTGTGGGTGGTGATCGGATACTCCCTCGCATTCGGGGAAGTGGATCGTTCATCGGCAACTTCGACTTCGCATTCCTGTCGGCGACCGGCATCGGTGACGACCAGGGTGAGAAGCTGCTCTGGCTCGTCTACCTGGTGCGTTCGCGACGATCACGCCCGCGCTCATCTCGGGTGCGGTGGCGGACCGCATGAAGTTCTCCGCTGGGCGCTGTTCGTGCCGTTGTGGAGCCTCCTGGTGTACGTGCCGGTGACCTTCTGGATCTACGGCGGCAGCGATGCCGATGGTCTCACCGGATGGCTGTCCGTGCGAGGGTCACTCGACTTCGCTGGCGGTACGGACCATCCACGTGAACGCCGGTGTTGCGGCGCTCGCAGCGGTGCTGGTGCTCGGCAAGCGCAAGGGTTGGCCCACCGAAGGTCACCCACCGCATTCCATGCCATTGGTGATGATCGGCACTGCGATCCTCTTCTTCGGCTGGTTCGGGTTCAACTCGGGAGCCGGCGGACTCACCAACGGTGTTGCGGTCCAGGCCTTCGCCAACACGTTCCTCGCAGCGGCCGCCGGCGGGCTCGCCTGGTCACTCACCGAACGCATCAAGGACGGTCACTTCACCAACCTCGGCGCCGCTTCGGGTCTGGTTGCGGGTCTGGTCGCGATCACCCCGGCCGCGGGCTTCGTGTCAGACATGTCGTCGATCTGGATCGGCGCGGCAGCCGGCATCATCTGTGCGCTGGCCGTCGGCCTGAAGTTCAAGGCAGGATACGACGACAGCCTCGATGTGGTCGGGGTGCACATGGTCGGTGGACTCGTCGGGTCGATGCTGATCGGCTTCTTCGCCAAGCCCGGTGCACTCGGGGACTTCAAGGCCGGGCTCCTCTACGGCGGAGGCGGCGAGCTGTTGCTCGAGCAGTTCATCGCCAATGCGGTGACGATCGTGTTCTCCTTCGTGGTCACCTTCGTGATCCTCAAGGCACTCGACATGGTCATGGGCATCCCGGGTCAGCGAGGAGGACGAGGTCACCGGGCTCGACATCTCACAGCATGCCGAGTCCGCATACAACCTCGGCGAATCGACGATGGCCCGTTGATTCGGCCCGTCAAGACGACGTGGTGTCGGTGCAGCCGCAGCTGAAACGATCAGGACCAAGCGACAACGACAGGAGCAGACATGAAGTTGGTAACCGCAATCGTCAAACCCCACAAGCTCGATGACGTGAAGAACGCTCTCAAGGCGATCGGAGTCGAGGGGCTCACGGTCACCGAGGTACGCGGCTTCGGGCGCCAGGGTGGTCACACCGAGACCTACCGCGGAACCGAGTACCAGGTGGACTTCCTGCCGAAGGTGCGCCTGGAGGCGGTGGTGGACGACGCCGATGCGCCCGGTGTGCTCGACGCGATAGTCGATGCGGCACGCACCGACCGGATCGGTGACGGCAAGGTCTGGATATCGCCGATCGACGAGGTCGTACGCATCCGTACCGGTGAGCGTGGCGCAGAGGCGGTCTGAGCGCTCCGATGGCACGCCCGCTTGTCCGCAGCGACCTGCTCGATGCAGGCGAGCTCCGAGGACGGAAGTTCGCGGAGGCGTGGACCGCTCGCGTGGAGTCCTGGCTCGCCGAGTTGTTCACCGAGGCGACCGGAGGCCCGGCGGGAGCCCGGTGGTCTCGCGCTGGTTGCGGTGGGCGGTCAGGGTCGTCGGGAGCTGGCTCCTCAGTCGGATCTCGACTTGCTGTTGCTCTTCGAGGGAGGCGGTGCGCCAACCGAGGTGGCCGAAGCGCTCTGGTACCCGATCTGGGACGAGGGGTTGAAGCTCGGACATGCCGTGCGCAGCGTGCGGGACACGTTGTCCCTCGCCTCCTCGGACCTGGACACGGCGACCTCGCTCCTGTCGGTGCGACACATCTGCGGTGACGAAGCGCTGAGCGTCGAGCTGGCGGAACGCGCGGGAACCAACTGGCGTCGCAGAGGCCGCGGATGGATAGAGCGGTTGGCGACCTCGGTGGAGCAACGTCACCGGGACGCCGGCGAGGTTGCCTTTGCGCTGGAACCCGACCTCAAGGAGGCACGTGGTGGGCTGCGTGACGTCCATGCGCTGTCCTGGGCGGTCGCCGCAGGTGCACAACCCGCCGGCAGTCCCCTGGTCGGGTTGCGTGAGGAACACGACGTGTTGTTCGAGGTCCGCGTGGAGCTGCACCGGGTCCAGGGGCGTCCGGGTGACACCCTGGTGCTCCAGGAACAGGACGCAGTGGCGGCGAGGCTCGGGGACGCCGATGCGGATGCCCTGATGGCCCGCGTGGCGGCGGCCGGTCGCCGGATCGCGATCTCCTCCGACGAGGCCTGGTACGACATGGCGTCGCGCGTGCGGAGCAGGTCCGCGCGCGACCGCGTCATGGGTGAGACCTGCGTCCGCGGGAACCGCGTGTCGTTGACCGACGAGATGAGGCCGCCCCGGGATCCGTTCGCGATGCTCGACGTCGCCGTTGCGGCAGCCCGCGAGGGCAAGCGGATCAGTCACACCACCCTGAACGCCCTGGTGGGCGCACCCCGACCACCCGAGGAGTGGCCCGACGACGCCCGTGGACGCCTGGTCGAGCTGCTGCTCACAGGCCATGGGTCGACCGCGGTGATCGAGGTCCTCCAGCTCCGGGGTCTGTGGACCCGGTTGCTTCCCGAGTGGCACCCCGCCATCTGTCGCCCGCAGCGCAACGCCTTCCATCGCTACACCGTGGACCGCCATCTCCTGGAGACCGCTGCTGTGGCGTCGGAGCTGACGCATCTGGTGCCACGCCCCGACCTGCTGGTGATCGCCGCTCTGCTGCACGACATCGGAAAGGCGTACCCGGAGCTCGGCGATCACTCGCAGCAGGGAGCCCGGATCGCCGAGGGCATGGCCCGGCGAATGGGATTCCCGAGCACCGACGTGGCCACCATCTCGTGTCTGGTGGAACACCACCTGCTCATGGCGGATGTCGCGACGCGCCGTGACCTCGAGGATCCGGCCACCGCGGAGCTCGTGGCCGCAAGCTGGCCACCACGGAGCGGGTGGCGCTGCTGCACGCCCTGACCCGGGCAGACGCCATGGCCACGGGGCCCTACGCGTGGTCTCCGTGGAAGTCCGACCTGGTGGACCTCTTGGCGACCCGCGCGGTGAAGGCACTCGACGGCGGCACCCGGCACCTTGTGGGCGACCGCGAGTTCCCCGATCGGCAGCAACGTGGACTCCTGGACCGTTGGGGAACGCAGGTGGAAGGCACAGGCGACAGGCTGACCGTCGCCTACGAGGAACGTCCGGGAGCGTTCAGTCGTGTGGGGGGCGCGCTCGCACTGCACGGCCTGGATGTGCTCTCAGCCGATGTGCACTCGAACGGGATTCGCAGCGTGGCCGAGTTCACGGTCCGGGCGGGGCCTTCGGGCTGCATCGCCTGGGATCTGGTGACCGACGACGTTGAGCGGGCACTGGGAGGCCGGCTTGCGCTGCGTTCACGCCTGGCCGAGCGAGCACGCTCACTCCAGCGGAGCAGGCACGTGGGTGAACACCAGTTCGCTCCTGCGGTGCGCTTCGACAACAGCGCCACGAGTGGTTCCACGGTGATAGAGGTCGTGGGTCCCGACAGCGTGGGGCTGCTCTACCGCCTGGCGCGGGCGCTCGGGGAGTTCGACCTCCAGATCACGCGGGCGCGTATCGACACGATGGGCGTCGATGTCGTGGACAGCTTCTACGTGATGTTCGCGGGCGGTGGTCGGGTGGTCTCGGCGGAGCTCCAGGAGGAGCTCACCCGTGCGTTGCTGGATGAACTCGAACCCGTGACGGGACCGACTGGCGTCTGAGGTGCGCGCGGTACGGCGCGACCCCTTGGTAGCACGCCGGTACGCCTACAGCTCGCGCAGGAAGTCCTCGACCTCGACCACCAGGTCGGTCGACGACCCGAGCACCAGATCGTCTGCGCGGTCGTAGGCCTCTTCGAGGCGCAGGACGTACTCGGCGGTGTCGGAGTCCTCGGCCACCAGCGCGTCGAGGTAGGTGGTGTACTCGTCGGCCGCCTCAGCGAATCCCGTTGTGTCGACGTCCACGTCCAGGATCCGCTCGAGCGCGTCGAGGAGGCCGAGCACACCCTTGATGCTGGGCACACCCGCGGTGTATCCAGGCACGGCCGCCCACAGGCCGAGCGATTCGAGGCCGCGCCGGTGGGCGAACTCGGCGAGCACGGACGGGATGCCGACGGGGCCCCCGTAGTTGGAGCGTGGCAGCGCGATGCTGGCCAGGATGTGCTCCTCTCTGGCGGCGCAGAAGATCGGGGCGGGCCGCGTGTGGGGCACGTCGGAGAGCATCGCGCCGAGGGTGATCATCGTGGAGGCACCCAGTTCGTCTGCCGCGCCGATCAGCGAGTGGCAGAATGCCGGCCAGCCGAATCCTGGTTCGGGTCCCTTCACCAGCACCACCGACAGGCTCGGATCCGGAGTGCACCAACCCAGGCGCGTGGATGGCCATTGGATGTCAGACGGCACGCCGTCGTGCAGGTCCATCGTCGGCCGGCTCACGGTGAAGTCCACGAAGTCGTCGGGGGTGACCTCCGCGATGCTCTGTGCATCCCACTGCTCCCACAGGTGATCGATGGCGTCGCCGGCCGCCTCGGCGCCGTCGTTCCAGCCCGTGAAGGCGGCCACCATCACGGTGTGCGTCGAAGCGGCGACCGTGGAAGGCGGTTTCAGTTCCCAGCGGAGGTACCCCATGACGTCCACGGTATCGGTGAAGGCCTGCGAAGCCTCCTAGGCTCGCGCGATGCCCGAGTCGCACTGCACGGTCGAGGAATGCCTGGAGGTCACCGACGAACTGGTGACCGCCATGGAGGTGCTGGTACCCCAGCTGTCGTCGTCGTCACCACCACCGGACCGCGAGCGCCTCAGCGCGATCGTCGAGTCGCCCGCTTGTCACCTGTTGCTGGCACGTGACCACAGCGGGGTGCTCGGGTCCATGACGCTGGTGGTGTTTCCCATCCCGACCGGCATCCGGGCGTGGATCGAGGATGTGGTGGTCGACTCCGGTGCACGGGGAAAGGGGGTGGGTGCGGCGCTCAACCGGCGGGCAATCGAGATGGCGTTCGAGAAGGGTGCACGCACCGTGGACCTGACGTCGCGACCGCAGAGGGCTGCCGCGAACCGTCTGTACGAGCGCCTGGGGTTCGTCCGGCGGGGAGACCAACGTCTACCGCTTCGTTCCGCCCGGCCAGGCGGGGTGACCGGTGACGGCAACCGGTCTAGGGTTCGGGCCATGAGCTCACCGGAGACAGAGGTCGAGGAATCGGACGCACCCCGTGTCGGACTGGCCACGACCGCGTGGTCGGTCTGGAGCTGGTTCGTCTTCGGCTCGTGTGTGCTCGTCTGGCTGCCCTTGATGGCCCTCGTGTGGCTGGTCACTTGGCCGTTCGACCGGGCGCGGTGGTGGACCGGATACCTGTTCCGGAAGCTGGCGGTGGCACACCAGGTGTTGAATCCGCTGTGGCATTTCAAGGTGAGCGGGACCATGCCGGAGAACCCCCGCAATCCCTACGTGGTCGTGTCGAACCACGAATCGTTCGTGGACATCCTTCTGATCAGCCACCTTCCGTGGGAGATGAAGTGGCTCTCCAAGATCGAGATGTTCAAGCTGCCCGTCGTCGGATGGTTGATGCGCATGGCGAAGGACATCCCCCTCGAGCGCGGCGACCGCGAGAGCGCAGGCAACGCCATGAAGCTGTGCAGGGAGACGCTCGATCGCAACGTGTCGGTGATGATCTTCCCCGAAGGCACCCGGTCGGTCACCGCTGAGATGCGCGATTTCAAGGACGGGGCGTTCCGCCTCGCCGTGGAGACCCAACTTCCGATCCTTCCATTGGCCGTGAGCGGCACCCGCGACGCGCTCCGCAAGCACGACTGGCGTTTCGGGCGAGCCGATGCAGAGGTGCACGTCATGTCACCCGTGGCGACCGAGGGTTGACCCTCGACGACGTCGGGGAGCTCAAGGAGAAGGTGCGCGCGATGATCGAATCCCAACGTGACACGATGCGGTCACTCAACGGCTCCGCTTCGAGGTGACCGCGGTGGGGTCCGGGTCGCTGCGGGCGGTGCCTTGTGCGCGTGCCTTGTACGCGCTCAGGCTGCCTCGGCGCTCGTCTCCTCGCGTAGGCACGGTGTCAGGAAACGGTCGGGCTTGATGCCGGTCTTGTCGGCGTAGAACGCGCGGATGACGTCCATGTCGGCTGACACGTCACCGCTGGCGAGCAGGCTCGGGCCGAAGCCGCTGGTACGGCTGCGGGCGTCCACGTAGGCCATCTGGATCGGCACGCCTGCCTCCCTCGCGATCCGGTGGAAGCCCGACTTCCAGTACTCGGTGGCCGACCTGGTGCCCTCGGCTGGTACCACGACGACCAGGTCAGGGTCTTCGTCGAGCATCTGGACCATCTCGCCGACGACGCCGCCTGGAGCCGCCCGGTCGACCGGAATGCCGCCCAGCGCCCTGAACAGCGAGCCGAGTGGGCCGTCGAACATCTGGCGCTTCCCGAGCCAGCGCATGTCCACGTCGTTGAGTCGGGTGGTCGCGATCAGCGCGAAGAAGTCCCAGTTGCTGGTGTGCGGCGCAGCCACCACCACACACGGCCTGGGGATCTCGTGCTCGGTGCGCACGACCTTCCAACGGAACAGGAAGCACCACACACGGATCAACGCGGTCACTGTCACGCGCCGAGCGTACCCCGGCGAACTGAAGGGTGTGGGCAACCGGATCTGTGGCCGAGCGCAACCCAGCGAACTGAAGGGTGAGGGCACCCGTATTGGTGGCTGAGCGTACCCCGGCGAACTGAAGGGTGTGGGCACCCGTATTGGTGGCTGAGCGTACCCCGGCGAACTGAAGGGTGTGGGCACCCGTATTGGTGGGTGAGAGCATTCAGTTCGCCGGGGGTGGGGGGTGGGGGTGGGGGTGGGGGTGGGGATGACGCGCATCAAGCAGGCGCTATTCGCTTGATGCCGTCGTCGGCGAGCACGAGTGGCTCGCCGTTCTCGTCGGGGTTGATGGACACCACGCCCGTACCGGTCAACCCCAGCGGTTGGTCGGTGCCGTCGGTGTCCACCGAGCGGATCTCGCTGATGCAGTAGTCGCTGAACAGGTAGTGGTTGCGGAGTTGCGGCAGCGCCGATCCGTGGTAGACGAACCCGCCGGAGATCGAGCAGCCCTCGTCGTGGGTGTAGGTGAACAGCGGCGCGATGACGTTGGCGTCGTCCTCGGGCCAGTCGTCGCGGGGTCCCGCATCAGCGAAGTCCGAGTCCCCCTCGGTGTGGTCCCATCCGAGATCCGCGCCGGGGTTGAGATCCTGCGACGCCCGCAGCACCGTGATCTCCTCGACCTTGTCCTGGCCGACGTCCGCGATCCACAGGTCACCGAACTCCGAGTCGAATGCGATGCGCCACGGATTGCGGGCACCGCGTGCCCACACGAGCGGGTTGGCCGGGTCACCGTTGGTGTCGGTGCCATCCGCGTAGGGGTTGTCGTCAGGCGCGAGGTCCTCCCCGGTGCCTTCGAGGCTGGGATCGAGCCTCAGGATCTTGCCGAGCAGATCGGTTAGGCGTTGGGCGCGGCCCTCCGGATCGTTCGCGCCGCCTCCGTCCCCGGTGCCGATCCAGAGCATGTCGTCGGGCCCCCATGCGAGGTCGCCGCCGTTGTGGTTCGGGAACGGTTGGTCGATCACCAGAAGGGTCCGTGCCTCGCCCGCGGCGAGCGATCCGGGTTCGCCATCAAGTGGGAGCTCCAGGATGACCGTCGCACCGTCGTCGGCCCTGGTGTGGTTGAGGTACAGGTGATCGCCTGAGGTGTCCGTTGTCACCCCGAGCAGCCCCTTTTCCACTTCGGTGCCACCAACTGAGGCGGTGAGGTCCACAACAGTCCCGGCGACTTCGTAGCCGCCGCTTCCGTCAGGGGTGAGCTCCACGACCCTTCCGGTGCGTTCGGCAACCAGCAGTGACCCGTCGAGCGCGTGCGCGTCCATCGGATCGGTCACGTCGGTACTCACGCCGGTATCGACGAGAGCCGGTTCGACGGGTTCGACGGGCCCGGGGGTGCCGGAGGATCCATCCTCGGTGACCTCGGCGCCTTCGGTGGTGGTGCTGGAAAGGGAACTGGGCGTGGAGTCCTGAGGACCGTCTTCGGAGCTGCACGCAGTGCGCCGAGCGTCGCAGCGGCGAGCACCGCAAGGCCCACCTGCAAGACACGGGGCCGTGTGCGCGGGCTCACTGGTCCTCGGCTACGTGGTCTGGCTTCGCAGCGGAGTCGTCACCGGCGGAGCGATCGCGCAACCTACGGATCACCCCTTCCTGCATGACCGAGGCAACCAAGGTACCGTCACGGGAGTAGACGAGGCCACGGGCAAGGCCTCGGCCGTTCGAGGCGCTCGGTGTGTCCTGTGCGTACAGGAGCCACTCGTCGCTACGGAAGGGCCGGTGGAACCACATGGCGTGGTCGAGCGATGCCATGAACACGTCACCTGCGGCGAAGGACTGGCCGTGGGGCTGCAGAGTGGTGTCGAGAAGCGACATGTCCGATGCGTAGGTGAGGATGCAGATGTGCAGGACGGGATCGTCCGGCAGCGTCCCGTTCGCTCGGAGCCACACGTTCTGGTACGGGGGCAGGATCTCCGAGCGCTCCCATGGACTCGCATCGCAGTAGCGCAGGTCGATGGGTCGCGGACGGTCGTACCAGTCGCCGATCAGTTCCTTGTAGGGCTCCATCTGCGTCTTGAAGTCCGGCAATGACTCCGGGTCGACGATGCCTTCGGGCATCCCGAACTGGTGGTCGAACCCGCCCTCGGAGAGCCCGAAGCTCGCTGAGAGGTGGAAGATCGGCCTTCCGTGCTGGATCGCCTGCACGCGCCGTGTGGCGTAGGTGCGTCCGTCACGGATCGGTGCAACCTCGTAGATGATCGGTACGTTCGGGTCACCTGGACGAAGGAAGTAGGCGTGCAGGGAATGAACGTGGAACTCGCTTTCGACCGTACGTGCCGCAGCCACGAGCGCCTGACCGGCCACCTGGCCGCCGTAGACGCGCTGATCGGTCCTCATCGGGGCTGGTGCCCCGGAATATGTTGACCTCGATCCGCTCCAGGTCCAGCAGGGCGATGAGGCGGTCGACTGCGCTTTGGTTCACCGACCCATTGTGGCCGTTGTGGTGCTACCGGGAGGTCAACCGCGCGTGAGCGTGGGTCCAGCGGTCGCAGTTCGATAGCCTCGCGGGTGATGAAGGTGACAACGGCCGCCCTGCGGGATCATGCCCGTTCCGACGAGGGGCGCAAGCAGCTCCGCTATGCCGGTGTCTCCCTCGTGTTCGTGCCGCTCGGGCAGGTGCTGATCCAGCTGTTCGCCGCCTTCGTCTTCAACAGCGGTGAGGACACCAACTGGACCGCGGCCTCGATAGCGAGCGCAGCCATGCTGACCGTACCCAACTTCTTCGCCAACAAGTACCTGGTCTGGAAGCACACATCGCGCGATGGGCTGCGCACGCAGGTGGTGGTGTTCTGGGTGGCGGCGATGCTCGGTGTCAGCCTCGCCACGCTGCTCACGTTCTTGGTCGACCTGGCCATCGACGGGCACAGTTGGATCGAGAAGGCGGCGGTGTTCTTCGCCCAGCTCGTCGGTTTCGGGATCGTTTGGCTGGCACGCTACGTCGTGCTCGACAAGTGGCTGTTCAAGGTGACACACCATGGCGAGGATCCCGGTGAGGACGACCTCGAGATGATGCACGGCGATCTCCCGGTCTGATGGATCCGCGACTCATCGAGCTGGCCGAGGCGGCGCGCGGCTTCATGCCCTCGGACGAAGGTGCGGCCCTTCACGAGGCCGCGTTGGAGGCGATCGGATCGGTTCCAGGCGCTCCGGTGGTCGAGGTGGGCACCTACTGCGGCAAGTCGACCGTCTACCTGGGCGCGGCCGCGAAGCAGGCCGGATCGGTGGTCGTGACCATCGACCATCACAGGGGTTCGGAGGAGAACCAGGTCGGCTGGGACCATCACGAGCCCGACCTCGTGGACCCCCGACATCGGGGTCATGGATACGCTGCCGACCTTCAGGCGCACCATGTTCGAGGCCGGACTCGAAGATGTGGTGATGGCGGTGGTGGGTGACTCCGCAGGTGTAGCTGCCTGGTGGTCGACTCCCGCCTCGATGGTGTTCATCGACGGTGGCCACGGAGAGGAACCCGCGGCGGTCGACTACCGGTGCTGGTCGTCGGTGGTGGCCCCCGGCGGCCTGTTGGCGATCCACGACGTGTTTCCCGACCCGGCCGACGGTGGTCGTCCCCCTACGAACGGATCTACCTGCCCGCGCTGGACTCCGGGCTGTTCACAGAGGCACGAGCCGTCGGGTCCCTGAGGGTCCTGCGCCGCGTCGGCTGCTGATCAGTCCACGATCCCTGGTGGGCGGGGCTTCCGCACGTCGCCGCCGTGCCTGGTGGCGACCGTCACAGGGTCGTGGCCCTCTGCGGCCCTCGTCGACCGCGCCACCCGGGAGCGCCACCACATCACGCCGACCATGGCGGCGATGACGAAGCACAACACGAAGAACAGCGCCACCTGCTGGGAACCACCCGGGTCCCCGGCGTCTCCGGCTCCCGTCCCGAGTTGGGCTTTGGAACGATGTTGCCCAGCTCGCCTCCGCTCGGAAGCGTCGAGGTGGTCTCCGGGGTCACTGCGGTGACGGGTGGATCGAGGTATTCCTGAGCACCTGCGGGCTGTGATCCGATGGTGACGACAGCGGTCATCAGCAGAGCGGAGATCAACACCCCGACCACCGGTGCTCCGGTGGTTCGCGACTCAGCCATCGGCCGGTTCGGAGGTGACGGCAGGCTCGTCGTCGAACTCGGTGTCCAGCACTGCGGGCAGTTCGTGGTGGTTGGTGAACAGGCCTGAGGCGGGTGACCCACCGGCCAGCGCGTCGGCTGCCAACACGATGGCCGACGCCGTGTAGGTCGACTGCTCACCGCCGGGGAAGTGGACCTCTTCGGGCACCACGATGCCGGTCCAGTAACGGTTGTTGTCGCCGCGCAGGCGTTGGGCCCAGTCGAACAGGCGCCGTGCCCAGTCGAGCTCACCCACGGCCAGGTGCGCCATCGCGCACTCGCAGGTCTCCGCAGCGGTGATCCAAGGGCGATCCGAGACGCAGCGGATGCCCCAGTTCTCGATCACGAAGGCGTCGCGGCGGTGGGCCAGGCGCTCCCGTCCGGCGTCCCCGAGGACCGCGCCGGTCAACACCGGGTAGTACCAGTCCATCGCCCACCGGTGCTTCGGCGCGAACGCATCGGGTTCGTCCCGCACGGTACGGGTGAGGCGGGCCGCGGAGCGACGCCAAGTTGGGCGCTCGTGACCGAGCTCCTCCGCGATGGCTATCGCACAGCGCATGCTGTGGCCGATCGAGGACGACCCGGTGAGCAACGCGAAGGTCCACGGTGTGCCGTCGGAGTGGCGTGCCCAGATCACCTCACCGCGGTGTGTCTGCAGGCCTCGCACGAACTCCATTGCGGATTCGATCATCGGCCACATCGACTCCAGGGCGCCACGATCGCGGTAGCAGAGCCAGTGGAACCACACGCCGGCTGCCACATACGCGATGCAGTTCGCGTCCAGCTTGTCTTGTTCCACTCCGTCAGCGAGGTAGTACTGGTGCCACGACCCGTCGCCACGTTGGGCCTTCTGGAGCCACTCGAAGCCGGCTTCGGCCTCCTGACGCCGGCCACCCAGCATCATGGCCATGAGGGCCTCGGTGTGGTTCCAGGCATCTGCATGGCCGCCGGGGAACCACGGGACCATGCCTGTGGGGAGCTGCCATTCGGCTATCGCGTCCACTGTCGATCGGAGCTCGGTCGCGCTGACCGAGTCGCCCAGGTCGCGCAGGAAGTCGGGGGCATCAGGCATTGGTGGTCTCCGTTCTCGACACGACCGCCGCCTGATCGGCCGATCGGCGAGTCGAGGTTCGCCGGGCTTCACCGGATGTGTCCGCGCCGCCGGGT
The DNA here is from genome assembly GCA_027493675.1 of Microthrixaceae bacterium. GTDB lineage: Bacteria > Actinomycetota > Acidimicrobiia > Acidimicrobiales > Microtrichaceae > JAMLGJ01. The sequence goes on from JAOSKI010000034.1 coordinate 32,878, forward strand.
TCAGTGGGCTTGTGGGCGTAGACGACCACGCTCTTGCCCATCACCGGGTTGAGCAGCTTCTCGGCGGTCCGCGTCACAAGCGGTTGGTCCACCATGTCCCAGACCAGAAGCTCGTGGTAGGCGCGTACCAGGGGGTTGGTGTCGTTCGTCGGTCCCACCAGGCAGCGCAGCCACCAGTACGGGGAGTGCAGAGCGTGCACGCGGTGTGATCCGCGAACCTCGAACTCCGCGGCGTCGAGGCGGGTCCTGAGCTGCTTCTCGGTGTAGATGCGCACGTGTCCACCAGGTGCCAGCGGCGCGTGGTACTCCGCGGAGAGCGCCCAACAGATCTTCTCAGGAAGCCATGCCGGCACGGTCGCCGCCAGCACGCCCCCAGGACGCAGCACGCGGTGCAGCTCGGTCATCGCGTCGGTGTCGTGACCGATGTGCTCGAAGACCTCTGAGCAGATGATGCGATCGAAGGTGTCGTCCGCGAACGGGAGGCGAAGTGCGTCTCCGTTCACGCAGGCGCCGAGGTTGCCCGCGGGCGCTTCGCCCTCGGCGAGCATCGCGGCCAACATCTCACGTACCGGGGGGAGCTCGTCGAATCCGTAGTCCAGGGCCACCAGGTCGGCCCCGCGGCGGAAGCATTCGAAGGAGTGCCGACCCGCCCCTGCCCCCATGTCCAGCACCAGGTCGCCGGGCGTGAGCCCGAGGAGGTCGTAGTCGACCGTCAGCATCGTGTGGTACCGCTCATCCTGCTCATCGGCGCAGGTCCGAACACCGGGGGAAGCTCGAGGGTGGCGCGGTAGTGCTCCACCGTCTGCTCGGCGGTGTGGCGCCAGCTCCATCGATGGATGACCCGCTCGCGGCCCGCCCTGCCGATGGTCTCAGCGGCGTGCGGATCGTCGAGCACCGCCATGATCCCTCTCGCGAGGTCTCCGCTGTCGCCGGGGGCCACGGCGAAGCAGGTCTCTCCGTCGTTGCCGGCCACCTCGGGTAGTGCCCCCCTGTGGTGGCAACCAGTGGGCAGCCGGTGCTCATGGCCTCGATGGCGGGCAGCGAGAAGCCTTCGTAGAGCGACGGCACGACTGCGCACGCGGATTCGTTGTAGAGCTCCACGATCCGCTGGTCGGTGACGCCCGAGACGAACTCCACCGAGTCGTCGAGGCCCAGCTCCGCGATCGTGCGCTGGGCCGCCGAGCCTTCCTTGAGCTTGCCCACCAACACCAGCTTCAGGTCAAGCTCCGGGCGGTTGGCACGTACCTTGGCGAGCGCCTCCAGAAGGTAGCGCTGACCCTTCATCGCCACATCCGAGGAAGCCGTGGAGATGATCCGGTTGCCAGTGCGCTCGATCTCCGGCAACGGCTTGAAGAGCTCCGGGTCCACGCCGACAGGAACCACGAACAAGCGTGCCGGGTCCACCTCGTGGTCACTGACGATGTCGTCGTAGGAGTTCTTGGACACGGTGATCACCCGTCGTAGACGCGAGGCGACCCTGGTCTGCATCCGGGTGAAGGAATACCACCGGGCCTTGCCCCAGCGGGCTCTGCGCGTCTCGGCGTGCTCCATCTCCAAGCGACGGTCGACGGTGATCGGGTGGTGGATCGTGCCCAGGACGGGTAGGCCGGAGCGTTCCAAGGCAAGAAGTCCGTAGCCGAGGCACTGGTTGTCCTGCACCAGGTCGAAGTCAGCGGTCCTTGCGCGCAGGTGGTCCCACGCGCGCATCGAGAAGGCAAGTGGTTCCGGGAAGGTGCCCGCCGAGAACGACGTGACCTCCAACCAGTCCCACCGGTCCTTCAGCTCCCAGAGCCCCGGCATGCGCATGGGGAAGTGGTCGTTGTAGATGTCGAGGCTCGGCAGCTCGACCAGCGGTACGCGTTCGTCGAGAACCGGATACGGCTGGCCCGAGAGCACCTCCACGTGGTGACCCAGGTCCGCGAGTGCCTTGGTGAGGTGGCGGGTGTAGACACCCTGACCTCCGACGTGGGGCTTTCCCCGATATGTCAGATACGCGATCCGAAGGGGATCGTCGGGGCCTGGTGGCCGACCGCCGGGGACCCGCCCGGAGGCTGCCGGGCTGTGGTTGACGGCAGACATGATCTGCAACGTTAGCGAGTGGCTCTCCGGGGGTCATATTCGACAGCAGGAGACGCACGCGGGTATAGGAGCGTGGTCGCACGCTGTGAGTCCTGGCCTACGGTGGGCGGTTCTCGCCTCCGGCGGGCGGCCCACTGTTTCCGGAAGAGCCGCCCGCTGTGGTCGAATTGCCCGATGCGAGCACTGGTGCAGCGCGTCTCGTCCGCCTCGGTTGACCTCGTTGAGAGCGGTGAACGGGTCGGAGCGATCGGGCCGGGCCTGCTGGTGCTGGTAGGGGTGACCCACGACGATACGGCGTCACAGGTCGCCAGACTCGCGGAGAAGCTGTGGAACCTACGGGTGTTCCCCGACGCCGCGGGTGCCATGAACGTCTCGTTGGCAGCGAGGGCGGCTGACGGCGAGATCGCCTCGGTGTTGGTCGTGAGTCAGTTCACCCTCTACGGCGACACCCGCAAGGGCCGCCGGCCGTCGTTCATCGCAGCGGCGCGCCCCGAGCACGCGGAGCCGCTGATCGACGAACTGGTGGGTCGACTCAGCGGTCTCGGTGCCGAGGTGGCGACGGGTCGCTTCCGTTGCGAGATGGCAGTGAACCTCGTCAACGACGGACCGGTCACGTTGATGCTCGAGTCCTGAGGCGTCGCAACCGGGAGATCGCCACCGCGGCAGCGGCACATGCCAGCGCCGGCGTCGCTCCCAGGGCCTGCGCCGGGGTGGTCGAGTCGTAGCGTTGGATCGTGCGGGTGAGCACCGCATCATCGGACACGGCCGTTCGTTGGTGGACGCCGCCGTAGGGGTCCACGAAGGCCGAGAATCCGGTGGGCGAAACCTGGACCACCCAGCGGCCGCTCTCGAGCGCGCAGCTGCGAGGACGCGATCTGTTGGGTCTGCACCTGGGTCAGCCAGTAGCTGGAGCCGTTGGTCGGGTTGAGGACCACCTGCCCTCCCGCGCGTACCCCCTCGCGCACCCGCCGGGAGAAGAACACCTCCCAACTCACCACGACGGCCATGGGGCCCGCGTCGGTCTCGATCACCGCCACACCCTCGCCGGGGACCTGGTCACGGGGTGGCAGGCTGGCTCCCGCGATCGGCTCGAACAGGAAGCGCGCTGGAACGTACTCTCCGAAGGGAACCCTCCTGACCTTGTCGAAGCGGTCCCCGAGAGTGCCGTCGGGATTGACCACCACGACGAAGTTCTCGAAGCGGTCCTCCCCCAACGAGGAATCGTTGACGGCGCCGACCGCGATGGGTGCGCCGATGCGCGCTGCCTCGGCCGCCACCTCCTCACGCCACGGATGGTCCTCGAAGCGGCCGCTCACGTTGATGGCGTTCTCGGGCCACACCACCAGGTCGACACGATCCCCGGGATCCACATCGGGGTTCGCGGGAATCCGGCGGGTCGCCTCGAGGTGACGCTCGAACACCAGTGGCTCCTCGCCGCTGGAGTAGCGCGTTCCCTGTGGCCCGCCGCCCTGAACCGCGGCCACGGTGATCGAACCGGTGGGCTCGCCGAGCGGCCACAGGGCACCACCGAGCGCCAACGCCAGGATCGTGGCGACGATGCAAAGCGGTGCCGGCCAGGGGCGTGGCCCGCCGGTTCTGATCGCCGAGACCGCCAGGTACAGCGCCACGCCCAGGGCGCTCACCGCTGCGCCCAGGAGCAGATCGCCGCCCAATCGGGCGATCGGCGCCAACGGAGCACCGCTCTGGGTCATTCCCAGCATCGACAAGGGCACGCCGCCGAAGGGCCAGTGGGAGTGGAACCACTCGAAGGCCACGAGTGCTGCGGGCAACACCAGGAACCTGCGACGGTCGTTGGGAACGACCGCGCTGGTGGCCGCCACCATCGGCCCCCAGCCGAACAGGACGCCGAAGGGGTACCCGGGAGCGGTGAGGCCGAGCATCCACAGCGTGGAGGGCCCGAACCACCCGATGCACACCATCCATCCGATCCAGATCCGCCTCGGCAGCGAGGCATCTTCCAGCAGCCAGAGCCAGAGGGCGACGCCTGCCGGCGCGAGCGGCCACCAACCCCACGGCGGCAACGCGAACGCGATCAGTAGGCCGGCCACCAGCGAGAGCCCGCCGACAGCCATCTGGGAATCTCGACACCGCGCCACGGACACCGGTGGATCTTTCCACCCATCCGCGCTCATCGGGAAGACCGGGGTGAGTTGACTCCACCTCATCGGGCGTACCAACCTTGTGCCATGCCAGAGGCAATGGTGCCGGTGGCTGAACCCCCGAGCTGCGAACGGGTGCTCCAGCAGCGCCTGCCAGGAACTTCGTGATGTTCCCCGCGGCGCTCGCCCTGATGTGGGGTAGGACGTCAGTGTCGGTGAGGTCGTCGTGGACGACGACCTCACCGTGCTCAACCCACGAGTCCATCACCGGTGAGTCGATCACCGGTGAGCCGGATCCGCGTTCGCCCAGGTCGACCCCCGGCCTGAGCCCGCCCCATGGTTGTGGGGTGTGAGTGCCGGCCGTGTGCCGGAGGAGGAAGACACATGAATGCAAACCACAAGCTCAAGCGGACGGTGCTCGCCGCGGTCGCCGTGGTACTGGCGGCAGCAGGCCCACTCGCCGCGTGTGGCAGCGACGACGAGGCTGCTGAGGACACGACCACCACCACGGCGGCGGACACTGCGAGCGGATCAGCGGTGAGCATCGACGATGTGTGGGCGCGTCCCGGGACCGCCGGTGGGAACAGCGCGGTCTACATGGAGATCACCGGCGGCGACACCGATGACGCGCTCGTCGGCGCGAGCGTCCCCACCGAGGTGGCCGAGTCCGCCGAGGTGCATGAGACGGTGACCGACGACGGCGACGACATGACCGACGACACCATGACCGACGACGGCACGTCAGACGATCACATGACCGACGATTCAGCGGCCGACGACCACATGACCGACGACACCTCCGGGGATGCCGACGATCACGGCAGCGACATGATGACCATGCGGGAGGTCGACTCGGTGGCTGTCCCCGCCGGCGGGTCGGTCGACCTGGAGCCGGGTGGTTACCACGTCATGTTGCTCAACCTTGCCAAGGACCTGGCCGTGGGTGACACCATCGAGGTGACCCTGGACTTCCACAGCGGTGCCACCGAGAAGGTGACGGCCGAGGTCAAGGAGGCCTGATGGCCCGGGTACCGGTGCGCGTGTCCTTCCTGGCCGTGACGTCGGCCGTGGTTCTTGCAGGCGCCTGCAGCGACCCGGTGGATGACACGTCGTCGGATCGCATCGCGCCGGTACCCGAGTTCAAGTCGGTCGAGCCCACTGACGCCACCTACGACTACGACTACGTGATCCCAGCGGGTACCGGTGAGCGTATGGACGCCGGTGAGGAGGTCGAGATCGTGCCTGCCGAATTGAACGTCAAGGTCGGCGAGAACATCCGTGTCGTCAACGAGGACGTCCGCGGCGCAATGGTCGGGATCTTCTGGGTGCCCGCGAAGAGCACCGTGGCCATGGAGTTCAACTCGGCGGGCACGCTCAGCGGTGAATGCGACGTCCACCCCTCAGGCGAGTTCACGATCACGGTTACCGACGTCTGATTCGGCTCGGTCCGCGGTGGCCTTCACGAGTGATGCGAGAGCATCCATCACCGCAGGATCGTCGTTCACCACCTGTGTCCGACGGAATGCGAGGCCGGCTTCTTCGGCGGCCGCGGAGGCCTCGATGTCGATGTCGTGGAGCACCTCGAGGTGGGCCGAGGTGAAACCCTGCGGAACCACCAGGACACCGTCGTAGCGACCCGTGTGGCCCAACTCGGCGATGCCTCGAGCAGGTCCGGGCCGCGCCACGCTTCGGGTGTGGCTCCTGCCGACTGCCATCCCAGGCACCAGTCCGCCGTCGATTCCAAGCCGGCCAGGGCGGCGATGGCCGATGCGGACTCACGGAGTTGGTCCGGGTAGGGATCTCCCGTGAGCACCCGTTCGGGCAGGGAATGGGCGGTGAACACAGCCATGGTGCGCTCGGGCAACGCCCTCATGTGATGCCGCACCTGGTCGGCCTGGAAGGCGATCAGCGCGCCGAGCATGTGCCAGTTGTCGATGCGACGGTATTCGACAGCTTCGACCTCCTCGATCATCGAGGCCGCCTGACCGTGGTACTCGCCCACGCTCGCAGCGCAGTAGTGGGGACTCAGCACGAGCCCGACGATCCGGCCCACGTCCGATTCCACCAGCGAGGCCATCCCTCGCCGATTCCGGGCGTCGAGTGCTTGGTGCCGAGCGCCACGACCCAGTCGTCGGTCTCGTCGGGCATGCCGGCCAACGCCGATTCGATTGCGGTCACCTGTTCAGCGGTGCGCGGCGAGAGCCGTGGTTCCACCGACCGCCTCGTAGCGCCTTGTCAGGTCGGCGAGCTGCGCGTCGGTTGGTGGCCTGCCGCGACGGATGGGTGTAGTACGCCTCGATGTCATCGGCGGAGGTGGGTGATCCGTATGCCATCACCAACAGGCCCGATGTCATGGGGACGGTCTCCGTGCCGGAGGCTCCGTCTGCACGGGTCGTGGGAGGCACCGACCGGCTGTGGACGTAGTCGACCAGCCTCTCGAGTACCTCCGGATCGGTTTCGGGCAGGACCCCGTGACCGAGGTTGAAGATGTGCCCGCCCCTGGGGTCGGCACCCCGCTCCAACACGTCGCGGGCGGCGGGCTCGGTGGCCTCCCAACCCGCACCACCAGGGCAGGGTCCAGGTTGCCCTGAAGGGCGGTGCCAACAGGCACCCGGTCACGGGCTGCATCAAGGGGTGTGCGCCAGTCGACGCCGACCACGTCTGCGCCGGCACGCGCCATGAGCCCCAACAACTCGGCGGTGTTGGTTCCGAAGTGGATCCGTGGCACACCGAGGTCGGCCACACCGGCGAGCACCTTGGCGCTCGCCGGAAGCACGAAGCGTTCGTAGTCGGGGGGTGAGAGGGTCCCGACCCAGGAGTCGAAGAGCTGCACCGCGGACGCGCCCGCCTCGACCTGGGATCGCAGCGACGCGACGGCGATATCGGCGAGAGAGTCCATCAGCTCGTGCCAGAGGACTGGATCGGTAGCCATGAGCGCCTGGTGCGAACCCATGTGCGTGTGGGTCTACCTTCGAGCAGGTAGCTGGCCACCGTGAAGGGTGCCCCGGCGAAACCGATCAAGGGAACTTCGAGCTCGGGGCCAGGTTGGCCACGGTCTGGATCACGTAGGGCGTGTCGAGTTCGGCCTCGAGCGGGCGCAGGCGTGCCAGATCCGCCCTGGTGTCGAACCGATGCTCCACCACGGGACCGATCCCAGGTTGATGTCGACCCCGAAGCCGATGGCGTGCACCGGGGTCATGATGTCCGAATAGAGGATCGCCGCGCCCACGCCGTAGCGCCGCACCGGTTGCAGCGTGATCTCCGTGGCGCGGTCCACGTCGGCTATCGCATCGAGGATCGTGCCCTCACCGCGGATCGCGCGGTACTCGGGCAGGGAGCGACCTGCCTGACGCATGAACCACACGGGGGTGCGTTCGACCGGCTCACCCCGAGTGGCGCGGATGAACGTCGAGTCTGCGTGTGGAGTCGGTGTCATCACCGGGGAGTCTCCCACCAGCGTGTTCGCAACAGGAATCCGTGGTTGTGGCGGTCCATGGGCCATCCTGATCGTGTGGAGGTGCCGGCCTGATGGATCCCACGTCCTGCGGGTACAATGGCAGACCCCCGATCCAGGGTTCACAGCAGTCCTGAGCCTGCTTCGGTGGACGACCGCGCGGTCCCCGGACCCTTCGGCGAGGTACTCAGTGGAGGTTGAGTGCAGCATCCCGAGTTCGAATCGGAGCAGGCCTACATCGACCATGCGCACGCTTGCCTGGACGCCACCCGTGCCGAGGTTGCCGCCATGCGGAGTGAGGTCGAGGACGGCCGTGGCGGCACTCATCAGAACCGCTTCGAACGTGACGTCATGTGGGACCGGGTGGACTCCCGTCTCCGGCAACTCGATCTGGGGGAGATGTCGCTCGTGTTCGGTCGCATCGACACCGAGGCGGTGACCGAGGGTCCATCCGGTACCGAGGGGCACGGGCCCGAGACGTTCTACGTCGGCCGCTTGGCGGTGTCCGATTCGGCCCGTGAGCCGGTCGTGGTCGACTGGCGTGCACCGGTCGCCGAGACGTTCTACCGGGCCACCGGAGTGGATCCGATGGGGCTTCGCAGACGGCGCCACTTCGCACCCGCGGAGCCACGCTGCTCGGCATTGACGACGAGCTGTTCGGGTCTGCGACCGATGCACTCGACGAAGGCCGCGTGCAGGGTCACGGTGCACTGATAGCGGCTCTGGAGGAGTCGCGTTCGGGCAAGCTGTCCGACATCGTCGGGACCATCCAGGCCGAACAGGACAGGATCATCCGCTCCGAGCTTCCCGGTGTGATGGTCGTGCAGGGTGGACCCGGCACCGGCAAGACCGTGGTGGCATTGCACCGTGCCGCCTACCTGCTCTACACCCACCGGTTCCCACTGGAGGGCCAGGGGGTCCTGGTGGTGGGGCCCAACCGCGTGTTCCTCAACTACATCGAGCAGGTGCTGCCGTCGCTCGGGGGAGGCGGGGGTGGAGATCGCGCAGCTGTCGAACCTGATCCCGCACGCGCGTGTGGTCGGATACGACGGCGAGGCGACCGCGCGCGTCAAGGGAGACCTCGCGATGGTGGACGTGATCCGAAGCGCCGTGCGCGATCGCCAGCAGCCACTCCGACGACCGCTGAAGGTGCCCTACGGGGTTCAGCACCTGACCGTGTCGACTCAGGACTCCGCGGAGATCGTCAAGCAGGCGAGGCGCCGATTCCGGACCCACAACGCCGCTCGCAGGTTCGTCGAGACGATGCTCTTCGAGCGACTGGCCGCGAGCCACCGCAACGACGATCCCGCCGACGTCGTGCGCGAACGCACGCGCCGCGAGCTCGAGGTGCGTGAGGCGCTCGAGTGGATGTGGCCGGTGCTCGGACCTGCGGAGCTGCTCAACGACTGCTTCGGCTCGCCGGCACTGCTGCGTTCCGCCACCCGTCGACATCTCCAGCCGGCCGAGGCGGCGTTGTTGGCGCGGAACGCCTCGGCGACCCGCGTGATGCCGTGTTCACACACCATGACGTGCCCCTGTTGGACGAGGCCGCCGAGCGGCTCGGTCCGCGTCCGCGCCACGAAGCCGCTGAATCGGTGCGCACCTACGGGCACATCGTGGTCGACGAGGCTCAAGACCTCTCCCCGATGCAGCTGCGGGTGCTCGACCGCCGCTCGCTCAACGGTTCGATGACGATCGTGGGCGACATAGCCCAGTCGACGGGTGCCTGGGCGCACGACGACTGGGAGTCCGTGCTCGATCACCTGCCCGAGCGCCGCCCGCCGCGCCGCGAGGAGCTCACGATCGGCTACCGCGTGCCGGGCCCGATCATGGACCTCGCATCCAAGGTGTTGGCGGTTGCAGCTCCCGGACTGGATCCTCCGCGGTCGATCCGACACAGCGGTGAGCCACCTCTCCTCGTGCAGGTGGCTCCCGGTGACTTCGATGACAGGCTGGCGATGCTGGTGGAAGGTGAGCTCGAGGCGGTGGATTCCGGGAACCTGGCCGTCGTGGCATCGGTAGCGATGTTGGAGCAGGTCGGGCGTGCCTTGGACCGTGCGGGGATCGAGTACGGCAGCGCCACGCGGGAAGGGTTGGCGAGGCAGGTGACCGTCGTTGCGCCGCAGCTCGTGAAGGGCCTGGAGGTCGATTCGGTCGTGGTGGTGGAGCCGTCGCGGATCCTCCGGGACGAGGCACGTGGGCCCCAATCGCTGTATGTGGCCGTGACGCGCTTCGACCAAGCGCCTCAGCATCATCCACACTGGCGACCTCGCCTGGCTAGCAGGCGACAAGGATGCGTTCGGTGGCGAACGCCCCGATTCCCACGACGCGTCCCTCCACTTCGACAGTGGCAGTCCCGTCGGGTGACTTGGCGGTCAGCACGCCTCGATGGCCTGGAAGCAGGGAGTTCTCCTCCAGGTAGGCGAGCAGGCCGGGGGGTGAACTCGAGCTCCTCGGGGATCCGTGTGATCGTGAAGTCCGTACCCACCGCGACGTCCGACAGAGGCTGCGTATCGGGAGCCTCGTACGCCGCTCCGGGTATCGGGTTTCCATGCGGGCACGTGGTGGGGTCACCCAGCACGCGGGCCAGCGCGGTCTCGACCGGTTGCGAGATGACGTGCTCCCACTTGCCGGCCTCTTCATGCGCGTCGGCCCACGACAGCCCGAGGATGTCGGTCAGGAAGCGCTCGGCCAGGCGATGGCGGCGGACCACGCGCTCGGCCAGGGAGTGACCCTTGTCGGTGAGCGTGATCGTGGAGTTCACCTCGATCAGGCCTTCACCCTCCATGCGTCGGATCATCTCCGACACTGCCGGACGCGAGACCTCGAGCCGTTCGGCGATGCGCGCCTGGATGACCTCGATGTCGTCCTCGCTCAACTCCCAGATGGCCTCGCAGTACTCCTCGAAGGCCGGGTGGTACTCGTTCGCTCTGGCTGCCACTCGGCCAGTATCCCACAGCGGTGCGGAGGTAGCTTGCTGCGATGGAATCACCAGCCGAGGACCGCAACCGTCGCTACGAGGGCAGGGTCGTGTTCATCTCCGGAGTGGCCCGAGGGCAGGGAAGGAGCCACGCGATCGGCTTCGCCCGCGAGGGGGCGGCCATCATCGGGATCGACGTGTGCGCCGACCTGGAGCATGCTCCGTACCCCGGCGCCACCGAGGATGACCTTGCCGAGACGGTCCGCCAGGTGGAGGAAGTCGGGGGCACCATGCACGCAGAGGTGGCAGACGTCCGTGACTACCGTGGAACCAAGACCGCGTTGGCAGCGGGCGTAGAGCGGTTCGGCCGCCTGGACGTCATCCTCGCGAACGCGGGTAGCTATGCGCCGATGCCGGTGCGGTACGTGGCCCCGGATTCGTGGACCGAGACCGTGGAGGTGAACCTCACCGGTGTGTTCCACACCGTCAAGGCGGGATTGCGCACCATGGTCGAGCAGGACGAGGGCGGGGCGATCGTGTTGACCTCCTCCACGGCGGGCTTGAAGGGCTTCTACGGTGCGCCGGCCTACAGCGCGGCCAAGCACGGTGTTGTCGGGCTCATGCGTTCCCTGGCGCTCGAGTTGGCACCAAACCGGATCAGGGTCAATTCGGTCCACCCCACCTCGGTCGACACTCCGATGATCCGCAACGACGTGTTCCCGAAGCTGGTACGTGGCGATCTCGATGCCCCTGACATCGACGATGCGGCGGACTTCCTGGCACCTCAGCAACCCATGGACGTGCCTTGGATCGAGACGGTCGACGTGACCAATGCGATGTTGTGGCTCTGCTCCGACGAAGCTCGCTACGTGACCGGTGTGGCCCTTCCGATCGACGCGGGTGCCCTGCTCAAGTAGATGTCGGGTCTCGCTCTGCCGGCCGCGTGAATGGGTCGCTATTCGGTGGAGATGGCCTGCAACACGTCCATGCGGGCCGCACGTCGTGCAGGCGGTATTGCGGCGACGATGCCGGCCAGCGCCGCCAGCACGGTGATCACGACCAGCTGGGTGACCGGCAGCTTCAGGGTCAACAGGCCCGGGTCGTCAGCGGTGAGCGCGGTGGCCAGAGCGATCGCGAACGCAATCCCGATGACCATGCCCAGGAGCGTGCCGAAGACTGCGATCACCGCCGCCTCGGCACGCACCGCCCACCGGAGTTGGCGCTTCGACATCCCCACCGCACGCAGCAGGCCGAACTCGCGGGTTCGCTCGAGGACCGACAACGACAGGGTGTTGGCGATCCCGATCAGGGCGATGATCACGGCCAGGGCGAGCAGGCCGTAGACGACGGCCACGAACACGTCGATGATCGCTGTCTGCGCCTCGATGAACTCCGCTCTGTCCTGGACCACCACATCGGGTCGATCCTCGGTGAGCTTCTCCAACTCCGCCTGCACCGACTCCCTGGTGCCGGGGTTGTCGTCGGTTGCGATGTAGACCGCGAAGTCGATGTCGAAGCCGGGGGTGGCGTTGGCGGCGACCGTTTCGTTCGACAGGTAGTACTTGTCCTCGGGGCCGAGCCCGTTGGTGAAGGTGGCGACCAGGGTGAGGTCCACCTCACCGGTGGCCGCGAAGTAGGCCGGGATCGTGTCGCCGACGGACCATCCACGTTCCTCGGCGACCTCGGCCTGTGCGGCGATCGCCGAACCGGGGGAGTCCTCGGGGTTGCCGACCACCTCACCCAGGTCGACCAGCTCGAAGTAGTTCGCCGGCTCGAACCCGTTCGCGACGACGTCCTCGCCCTCCGGTGCGTCGTCGCCCATGCCGAAGACCTGGCCCGCCGCATCTTCGGCATCGGTGTCGGGATCAGGGTTCTCCGCCGCGATCCGCCGGCCCTCGTCGTCGAGCAGCCTGAAGAACCCGAACTTGACCGGTGACACCTCGCGCACGCCCTCGATGCTCCCGGCGGTCTCGGCGACCTGTGGGGGCACACCCAGGAGCGAGAACTGCCCGGCACTGACGATCAGGTCGACGTCGCCGAGGGCTCCCTCGATCTCCTCGGTGACGCTGCTCTTGATGGAAGCGGCCAACACCGCGATGACGACCACGAGCGTCACCCCCACCGTGAGCGCCGCCGCGGTCGCGGCAGTGCGGCGTGGGTTGCGCGACGCGTTCTCGCAAGCGAGCCGCGCGGTGACGTTGCCGCGGGAGGTGAGCGGCCAGGTGAGGGCGCGACTGGCGGGGCCCGCCAGCAACGGCCCCAGGACGACTGCCACCGACAAGAGGATGCAGAACAGCCCTGCGCCCACGAAGACCAGTTCGTCATCGACGGTGCTCGTGAGCCCCAGAGCGATGAGGACCAGGCCCCCGACCACGAGCATTGCCCCCATGCCTTGCGTGATGTCGAGAGGTCGGTACGGTCCACCGCCACCTCGGTCATGGCCGCGATCGGCGGTATGCGCGATCCGCGGATGGCGGGGATGACCGCGGACAGCGAGGTGACCACGAGGCCCACTGCGAACGCCGTGACAAGCGTGCCGAGGGTGGGCAGCGCAATTCCGCCCCTGGACGCTGACGGCCGTACCTATCAGAGCCTTGATCCCGGTTGCCAGCAAGGTGCCGCCGATCAGGCCCACCACCGATGCGACGAGTCCCACCAGTGCTGCTTCGATGAGCGTGGCAAGGACCACTTGTCGCCGATGCGCCCCGATGGCCCGCAGCAGCGCGGTCTCCCGGGTGCGCTGGGCGACGATGATCGAGAACGTGTTGTAGATGATGAACGAGGCGACCACTACTGCGATCACACCGAACACGGTCACGGTGGTGGTGAGGATGCCCACGAACTGGGCGATCTGCTCGCTGTTCTGCTCGGTCCACTGATCGCCGGTCACCACCTGCTGGTCCGGCACCACCGCAGAGACGGACTCGGCGAGCTGCTCCTCGGAGACCCCTTCGACCGCGGCTGCCGCGATGTAGCTGTACTGACCGGGGCTTCCTGCGAGCTCCTGAGCCACCGTGTCGGTGAAGTAGAGCGGTTTGACGCCCGAGGTGAGGTTGCCCTCATCGCCGAGGCCGAGGAGCCCCACGAGTGTGAACTCGGCGGTCTGCTTCTGACCCACCACCTCCACCCGGTCCCCGATCGAGAACCCGTTGTCCTCCGCGGTGGCGAAGTCCATGGCCATCTCGTCGTCTGCCTCCGGGCCCCGCCCCGCGTTCAGCCTCCCGGGGCGTATCGGGTCGTCGATCCAGTTGAACACCAGGGTCGGTGGTCCGAACCCGGAGCTGATCACCTTCCCGTCGCTGCCGATCAACTGGACCGTTGGCGCCTCGATGATTCCGTAGGCGGCGCGGATCCCCTCGGCCGTGCGGACCTGATCGACGACGTCGGCATCCACTGGCGGCCTGAACTCGCCGAACGCCGACTCCTGTACCTCGGGAGAGCGCACAACGGCGTCGTAGCCCTTGTAGACGTCGGTCACGAGGCTGTCGATGGAATCGTTGAGGACCCCACCGAGCACCTGGGTTCCACTCAGGAACGCGATCCCCAGGATGATCGCGATTCCAGTGGTCACCAGACGGCGCTTTCGCGCCATCAGATCCTTGAAGGCGACCCGCAGCATCGTCGGTCAGGTCCCGAGTTGCTTCAGGTAGTCGAGCACCGCCTCCGCGGTCGGAGAGACCATCTCGTCCACGATGCGCCCGTCGACGAGGAAGACAACCCGGTCGGCCCACGCCGCTGCGGTCGGGTCATGGGTGACCATCACGATGGTCTGGTCGAGCTCGTCCACCGCGGCACGCATGAACTCGAGGATCTCCGAACCCGATCGCGAGTCGAGGTTGCCCGTGGGCTCGTCCGCGAAGATGATCTCCGGGCGGCCTGAGAGCGCACGTGCGACCGCCACGCGTTGCTGTTGGCCGCCCGAGAGCTCGCTCGGGCGGTGGTCGAGGCGGTCCGTGAGCCTCACGGTGCGCACCACCTGGTCGACCCAGGCCTGGTCGGGCTTACGACCCGCCAGGTCCATCGGGAGCGTGATGTTCTCGCCGGCGGTGAGAGTGGGGATCAGGTTGAAGGCCTGGAAGACGAAGCCGATCGTGTCACGACGCAGGGTTGTCAGTTCTGCGTCGTCGAGGGTGTCGAGGTAGGTCTCGCCGATGAAGACCCGGCCCGCGCTCAGCCGATCCAGCCCGGCAAGGCAGTGCATCAGCGTCGACTTGCCCGAACCCGAGGGGCCCATGATCGCTGTGAACCGTGCACGTTCGAAGTTGACGGTGACGCCGTCGAGGGCGTGGACGATCGAGTCTCCGTCGCCGTAGTCCTTGCGGGCGTCGATCGCACCGGCGGCAACCCCGCGTTGGGTCGTCTGGGGTGTTGGTGTGGGGTTGCTCACCGGGTTCCTCCGTGCTGGGGACTCAGGGTCTGCGAGGCGTGTCGATGCTAACCGCTCGCCGGCCAGAGGAGGTCCGCCAGTGGTGGCACCGATGCCACGGCCCATCGTGCCCAGCAGCGGAGCTCGTCGCGTTGGATGCTCCGCGCCATCGCGAGCATGTGTCTGGCCTCCCGATGACGGTGGAGGCGGGCAGCCGAAACCCCTGCGAGCGTGGCGTAGCGGACCAGCAGGTCAGGGGCCGGTAATGGGGAGTCCCCGAGCATGGCGATGGCGTCGGTCGCCCACATCAGGCGGCGCTCGTCGTCGGACGCGGGGACAGTGGAAGTTGCCTCGTGCCAGTCGAGGAGGAGCTCGGGGGTGGTGACGACGTGCGGGTCCTCAGGGCGTACGCGCCTGGCGAGGAATGCGCCCGGGCGTGTGCATTCGGGTGTCGGCAGCACCTCGGTCGTCGAATGGTCCCAATGGTGCTGGACGCCCCCGCAACAGACGACGTCTGCACCGGTCCGGTCCACCAGGCGACCCACCCTGGCGAGCCACTGGGGCCGGGCGACGGTGTCGGCGTCGATCACGGCGACCCACTCGCCGCGTGCCGTTCGGATCCCGGCTGCACGCGCGGTCGTCGTGGTGGATCCGTGCACCACACGGACCCGGTCGTCGGCAATCGTGCGGACCGCTTCGAGCGTGCCGTCGGAGGAGGCGGCGTCGGCCACGACGAGCTCCACGTCACCGAAGGTCTGAGCGAGCACTGACACAGCGGCGCGCCCGACGCTGTCGGCCCTGTTCCGCACGGGCAACACCACGCTGAATCGCTGAGTCACTGGCCACATTCTGATTGGCCTTGGGAGCCGCGCCGCGGATCGTCTCCACCGCGCGGCAATCGAGGCGGCATCCGGTGTCGACGGGGTCGACGAAGCTCAGTCGAGAGGTGTGATCAGGTAGACCGTCACCGGACCGGAATGGTCGAGTTCCCGAAGCGAGACCCTCTCGGACAGCTGTCGTCGGGTCCACAGGTGCCCGTAGCGCGGAGGAGCGTCGATCCACACCAGGCAGGATCGCTCTCGCCGCACCGAGTCCACGAGCCTGTCGAGGTCGTCGGTCGTGGCGTCGGACTCGAGAGCGGTTCGGCGCGGGCTCCACTGTGCCTCGGCGCGTGGGTACAGGGCGTTTGGCAGGTTGGAGTAGGTGACGCAGTCGTCTCCCAGAGCGTCGAGCGCCGCGTCCTCGCGGATCTCGAGGAACGCCGTGGAGCTGTAGTTGCCCTCGAAGAAGGGATCCCCTGTGGCGAACGACACCGTGGCGAACACGCCCACTGCCACGTTCGCAACGGCCCAGATGACCGCTGTGGCGTATCCGCGTCGCGCCCAGTGTGTGTCGTCGGCCCGATCCAGCCGCCCGAGGTTGGACATGAGCACGAGCGCCAGCGCCACCAGGGAGAAGTACGCAGGGTTCAGTAGCCTCAGCTCGAGACGGTTCAGTGCGGTGCTTGAGCGCACGTAGACCATGTAGGCGAGGTACCCGAACGCCTGCACCGCCAGCAGCCCCGTCGGTGAACCGATCCAGGTCACCAGCCGGTGCGCTGGTGTGTCGGAGGCGCTGCGTGGAGCGGCGACGGTGAGGATGCGGAATCCGAGCCAAGCCGACACAGCTAGAACCACGACAGCCGCCATCGCCCACAATCGGGTCGCCCCGTCGGCCACCCGGGCAGCAGCCACTGACCCATGGTGGAGAGCGCGCCGAACGCGTTGCCGATCGGACCACGGGCCGATGGGGTGCGTTCGCCGGTCAGGGTGCCGTTGATCCCGTGGTTGCGGAGCATCCACAGTGCGGGGACCACGATGCCCACCGCCGCGTAGGTGATCGCGGTCGTCAGCCTGTCGGTGATCCTCCGACGCAGGTCGAACATGAACCAGGCGCAGCCCAGTGCCAGCAGGTAGAGCGCCACGTACCTGAGCGCGAATCCGACCCAGAGCGTCATCGACGCCAGCAGGATCCAGCGACGTGCGAGGGTGTCGTGGAAGGCGATGAGGCATCGCAGCCAGATCATCACCACGACGGCGAAGGCCAGGTCGGTCATCAGCAGGTGACCGAATCCGACCGTTGACACGCCCAGGCCCATCACCACCGTGCCGAGTACGACGAATCGCTGGTCCGCCACGACCCGGGCAAGCAGTCCGTACCCCACGTAGACGACGGCCACCACGGTTGCCGTGTTGAGCAACACCGCAGCGCCCAGGGTGTCGAGGGGCGTCGACCAGGCAACGAGTGCCATCAGAGCAGACCACAAGGGCGGCCAGATCGTGAGAGGGTCGTCCAGGAAGTAGCCGAGGCCGTCCCCGGCCAGGATGGAATCCGCGATCGCCCGGTAGCCGACGCCGTCGTCACCCACTGCGATGCCACCGAGGTTCGTCACGAGAACCAGCACGGCCGAGGCGGCCGCCAGGGGCAGCAGCCAGCGTGGTCGTGGGACGCCAACGTGTGCGGTCTCGCCCCCACCGGTGCCCCGCGTCGTCATCCGAACAGTGTCAGCGGTGACCGACTCGGACACAAGTCCGCGTCGGCGCGTACCCGCGCCGGTCATCGGGGTCGAGTGTGGCCACCGCCGCTGGAGTGACATTGCTCACAGTTGCAAGCAAAACCATTGACTCCGGCTAGCAATGCTTGCTACAGTTAGCGCAGTCTACCGATAGAGGTAGCAGGTTCAGACAGCGGTTACCGCTGGAGGCGGCGCTGGCTCCGGATCCAACGGAGCGGCGCAGGTTTGCCGCCGGTGGGCGATGGCCAACCCCGAGCGAAGACCAACCCCGAACGACCTAGGAGCAAGCATGAGCACGCAGGTTCTCGACCGAGTCAGCGAAGTCCAGGAGCAGATCATCGAGCTGCTCGCGAGCGTCAAGGAGCCGATCACCCAGGCCGTCGACGGCGTCGTCAGCCTCGTGACCGACCGAGTGGAGGTCCCGGCGATCCCCCTTCGGGTCCGAGATCCCCACCCCCAAGGAGATCATCGACAACCAGGCGAAGTTCGCAACCCAGGTGATCGCCACCAACAAGTCCGTCGCTCTGAGCGCAGCCCGTGCTGCGGCACCCTCACCGACCCTCTGCTCGATCGAAAGCAGCCGGTTCGCAAGGCCGCCGCTGCCAAGAGCACGGCTGCCAAGAGCGCTGCCTGAGCAGACCTCAGGACAACTGACCGACCCGGGCAGGCCACCCCCCTTGGCCGCACCGGGTTCGCTGACCCGCCGTTGTTCCCCCGGCGGCAGGGTCACCAACGGAGGGCCTCCCGGCCCTCCGTTGTCGTTCTCGGGCAGGATGTCGCTCCCTGGGGTGGCAACGATCAGCGACCGGAGACGTTCTTGTACTGCCGGTGCTTGCGGCGCAGGAACGGAGACTCGACCACCCGCCAGGACAACTCGGCGAGAGCGAAGCTCAGCGCGTAGACGATGATCGCACGGATCAACCAGCCGACCTTGCCGGTGCCGATGGGTCCGATCACGTTGGGCACCTCGTGCCACAGGTACAGGCCGTAGGAGCGCTTGCCGACGTACACCAGGAACGGAATCGACATGGCCCTCGCCACCCCGGTGTCAGGGGAAGCAGTGGAGCCACAGAGCGGCTGCCAGCACACCGAACAGCGCGGTGTTGTAGCCGATGCTGTCGAATGACTCGAAGCCGGCGATGCGTCCGCTGCCCAGCAGGAAGGTCACCACCAGCAATCCACCGGCGATGCCGGTGACGTTGACCCAGCGCCTGGCTGCGTCGGTGAGTGGAACGATGTGCCTGCGAAGTATCGCGAGCATGCAGCCCATCACGAGCACGTCGAAGCGCATGATGGAGAAGCGCCACAGCGACTCGGCCCACCATGGGTAGGGGTCAGAGTCCCGGAAGTCCCGCGTGAGGTCGACGTCGTAGAGGCCCGCCGACAGGCGAACGGCCATCCAGAACACCACGAAGACGGCCGCGCCGATCAACAGCCGGCGTTGGTTGCGGGCCCGTGAGATCCCCCAGATGAGGGCGATCGGCCAGAAGAAGTAGAACCACTCCTCCACCGACAGAGTCCAGATGTGCAACAACGCACGGGGATGCTCCGGGGTGCCGAAGCCGAAGAAGCCCAGAAGCAGGTGGTACGAGTACAGCGCCGCCGAGCCGATCTCGGCGAAGATGCCGGTCACACCCTCGCGGTAGAGCAGCGGTGAGACGAGCAACATGAACCCGAGGAACGCGTACATCGCGGGGAACAGGCGCAGTATCCGACGGTGGTAGAACCCTCGCAGGCTGATGCGGTCGTCGCGGTTCTGCTCGTCCAGCAGCAGGTTCGTGATGAGGAAGCCGGAGAGCACGAAGAACCAGTCGACGGTTATCACGCCACCTTCGAGCCACTGCTCGGCGCCGAAGTGGTAGCCCATCACGATCAGCACCGCGAGGGCCCTGATCCCGTCAAGTGCCGGTTCGTAGCGCAGCGCCGGAGCGTCGGTGCGGATCAACGTCGAATCGGTCGTGGTCACGGCACCTCACCGCTGCGCACGGTACGCGTCCGGCCGATCTGGTCGACCCGGACCTTCATCGCGAGGAAGGGGCGCTCGATGTAACGATACGACGCGATTCCCGCCAGCACACCCAGAGAGGCCCCGATCAGGCCGAACAGCAGCTTGCGGGCCCCGTAGGAGTCGCTGATCAGTGGCAGGAAGAGCATCAAGGGGATCACGTGCCAGAGGTAGATGCCGTATGTCCGCACCCCCACCCAGCGCATCGGCGCCCACGAGAAGGTGGCGCGAACAGGGAGTCCCGGCGGAAGAACAGATCCAGGGTCGCAGGTCCGATGCACAACAACCCCACCTGGTATGCCCAGCCACCCCAGAGCTCGAAGCCGGCCACGCGGTTCCCGAGGAACATCACCGTGAAGAACCACGCCCAGCAGAGCGGCCCGACCACCGACATGACGCGGCGGAAGCGATCCGACAACGGTGGGGCCACACGCCGGGCGAACACCGCCATCAGTGACCCGTAGACGATCATGTCCGGCCTGAAGGCGGCCATGCGATAGGTGAAACCGGCCCAGGTGGGATCGTTCTCGTCGGTGAAGGTGACGCTGTCGCCCTTGATCACCACCATGTCCTGGAAGTGAGCGCGCAGGAAGAAGCAGACCGCGATGAACGCCACCGAGGCCAACACGAGCTGCGCGTCCGCTCGCCGTGTCGCCCGGCGCAGCACGAAGGTCAGCAGGAGGGGCCACGCGAAGTAGAACTGCTCCTCCACCGTGAGGCTCCAGATGTGCCCGATCGCTCCCGTCAGGGCGTCGGGGTCTGCGGCGGCGATGATGTTGTAGACGTACAGGCCGCCGCCGAGCACGTCCACCCACCAGTTGCTCAACCCGTCCGCATCCTCCAGGAGCAGCACGCCCAGGATCGCGATGACCGAGAACACTGCCAGCATGGCGTACATGGCTGGGAACAGCCGCAGGGCGCGCTTGGTGTAGAAGTTGCGCAGCGAGACCGAGCTCCGACGGTTCTGCTCATCCAGCAGGAGGCTTGTGATGAGGAATCCGCTGGAGACGAAGAACCAGTCGATGAGTATCGGCCCACCCCCGCAGGAACCCGAGGACCTCGGCGTGGTAGAGCACGACCACCAGGATGAACACGCCGCGGAACCCGTCGAAGCTGGGGATGTGGCCGAGAGGTGGAGCGTCCAGCTGTATCCACCGCTTCTCCGGGAGTCCCAGCTGTCGTCGCCATCGCCCCTCGTCTGAGGACAGTCGGTTTCCGGGCGGGCAGCTCCCCTTGACCACCCGACCCAGCCAAGTTCCCATGCTACCGACGCTTTCGCAATACTGTCGATACACCGCACTCGGCAGTCATGGGATTCGTTGGGCCCGTCTGTGATGACATCGGTCCTGGCAGGTGCTCACACGTCGAGGATCTCTCGGTCGACCAACTCGGAGTTGTCGAGCAGGTACTTGCGGCGCCGAGCGACGTCGTTGCCCATGAGCGTCTCGAAGAGATCGGCCGCCGCGGCCGCCTCGTGCGCGTCGTCCATCGTGATCCGCCGCAGGATGCGGGTCTCGGCGTCGAGGCAGGTGACAGCGAGCTCTTCGGTGTCCATCTCGCCGAGGCCCTTGAAGCGCACCCACTGGAGGTTCTCTGCCTTTCGGCCTCCCCTGACCAGCTCCTGGGTGAGGCGCTCCTTGTCCTCGTCGCTGAGCGCGTGCACGGTGTCGTCACCAACCTTCACCGTGTAGAGCGGTGGCTGCGCGGCGAACACCCGGCCCGCCTCCAGCAACGGCCGCATGTAGTGGTACATGAGCGTGAGCAGCAGACAGCGGATGTGGGACCCGTCTACGTCCGCGTCGCAGAGGATGATGATCCGCCCGTACCTTGCCTGGTCGAGGTCGAAGTCGTGGCCGGACCCCGCGCCGATCGCGGCGAAGAGCGCCTGGGCCTCGGCGTTGTCGATGACCTGCTTCATCGTCGACTTGGAGGCGTTTACGACCTTGCCGCGTAGCGGCAGCACCGCCATGGTCTCGGCGTTGCGTCCCGCCTTGGCAGGCCCGGCCGCCGAGTCACCCTCCACGATCAGCAACTCGGAGTCCATGCCGTGGCGACGTGAGTCGGCCAGCTTGTCGGGGCGACCGGCCGAGGAGATGTTCGCCGCCTTGCGCCTGGCGTCGAGAGCGGCCTTGGCCTGGACGCGGTTGACGATGGCGCTGGTGACTTTGTCGCGCAGCGCGTTGATGTGGCTCTTGCGGCCACCACCTTCGAGCCAGTTCGCGAGGCCGTCGCGCACCACCTCATAGGCGATCGACTGGATCTGCGGTGTGCCGAGCTCTTGCTTGGTCTGGCCCTTGAACTGCGGTTCGGGGAACGTCACCTTGACCGCCGCGACCAGGCCTTCCTGCACGTCGGCCTTCTCCGCTCGGTCCTTGCCCGACTTCGCGAACTTCGCCAGCTTGCGGTTGTCCTTGACGATCAGGTCGTTGCACACGCGTGTCAGTGCCCGGTCGAAGCCCGAGACGTGCGTGCCGCCGTCGGGAGTGGGGATCGTGTTCACAAAGCTGTCGATCCTGCTGTCGTACCCGCTGGTCCAACGCAGGGCGGCATCCACGGTCACGGTGCGCTCGACCACGGTCATCCTTCCCTCGACCGGGACCTTCTCCTCGAACGAGCCGGTGCCGTGCAGCGTGATCACCTCGGTAACCGGGACGCCGGGATGCATCGCGACCAGGTCCGCCAATCCGCCCTTGGCAACGAACTCCTCGGTGGTGCCGCCGGATCGCTTGTCGATCACCCGCACCTTCAACCCCGGTACCAGGAAGCACACCAGCGCAGCATGCTCGGCCACCAGAGCAGGGTCGATGGCCAGGCCGGGGTCGAACAGGTCGAGGTCGGGCCAGAAGCGGACCCTCGTACCGGTTCGCTTCTCGGGGACCTTTCGCACCTTCTCGAGCGCGGAACCTGCAGTGAAGCGCCCCTTGGCGTCGATCCGGCCAGGCACACGGTCCACGAAGCTCAGGCGATGGGTCTGGCCCTCGCGGTCGACCTCCACGATCAGCTTCTCGGCCAGTGCGTTGACCACCGAGGCCCCCACACCGTGCAGGCCCCCTGACGCGCTGTAGGCGCCGCCACCGAACTTGCCTCCGGCGTGCAGTTCGGTGAACACGATCTCGAGCGCGGTGCGCTTGCCGTCCTTGCGTCCGATGGGGATGCCACGGCCGTTGTCGCCCACCTCCACCGAACCGTCTCGGTGAAGGGTCACCTCCACGAGGTTGGCGTGGCCTGCGGCAGCTTCGTCCACCGCGTTGTCGATGAGCTCCCACACCAAGTGGTGCAATCCGGCGGGCCCGGTGCCGCCGATGTACATCCCCGGGCGCTTGCGGACCGCGTCGAGTCCTTCGAGGAGCTGGATGCTCCTTTCGTCGTAGGCATCCGATGTGCGGTTGGTCGCCGCCTTGGACGACTTGGAGGTATCGACGGGGGCATCGTCATTCAGTCTCCCCATGCCGTATGGACGCGCTGGTTCACCAGCGCTCCCGTGCAGTGGTGACGCGCTGGTTCACCAGCGGCCGAAGCCCACGCCGAGCATCCGTCGGCGGGTCTTGCGCGAGACGAGGTCACGACCGGTGTGCTCCATCGTCAAGGGCTCCGGGAGGCGTCGGGCTTGGTCGGGGCGTCCTGCTGGCCGACCACCACCAACAGACCTTCGGGAGGGCCGACATGAGCCCATGTGAGGCGTTTCTCGCTGCGGTAGCGGGTGACTCGCACACCTGCGGTGTTGCGGCCCTTGGTGGGGATCTCCGCCACGTCGGTGACCTTGGCAGTCTGGGCGTCGGAGACGGTGAGGACGATCGAGCCTTCCTTGGCCGGACCAGCGGTGACGACGGTGGCGCCGTCAGCGAGCTTCATCCCCGCGACCCCGCAGCCGAGCGCCCTTGGATCGACACGGCATCGACGGCGCATCGCATCGCCTGGGCATTCGACGCCACGGCGATCATCTCGTCGCCCTCGGGAGCCGCGAACGCGGCCACCAGGGTGTCGCCCTGCTTCAGGTTCATGGCAGTGCGACCATCGGGTGTGGTGGTGATCTCGGTGACCTCCATCCTCTTCATCCTGCCGCCGGCCGACACGAGCATCAGTGGCGGAGGTTCGTCGATCACCGCAGGTGCGACGACGTGGAGCACCGACTCGCCCTTGTCGAGGGGCACCAGGTCGCGCAGTGGGGTACCGCGCTTTCGGCCGGTCACCTCTTCGATCGAGTCCACGTCGATCGCGAACACCCTTGCCTTGGTGGTGAGAGCGCAGACGGTCGAGTGGGTGGTCGTGGTCACCCTCTGCGTCAGCAGGTCGTGGCGGCCGAAGGTCGCCTTGCGCGGGCCCTCGACCGGTTCGCGCCCCAGGAGCTCACTGTGGGTGAGGGCGAGCACGCATGGCTCCTCGGCGCGCTCGGCGCGCTCGGCCTCGGCGACCTCGGTGAGCGTGACGTCGTTGAGGTCGTCGGGAGTCACGATCGTGCTGCGGCGTTCCCAGCCGTAGGTGTCGGCCATCTCCTCGAGCTCGGCGAGCACCAGGGTCCTGCGGCGTTGCTCGGATCCCAGGATCTTCTCGAACCCGTCGATCCGCTCCCGCAGTTCGTCGGCCTCGGCCTGCAGCTCCAGCTTCGCAAGTGCGGTCAGTCGCCGCAGCTGCATGTCGAGGATGTGCACCGCCTGGACATCGGTCAGGCTCAGCTCGTCCATCAGGCGGTTGCGTGCCTGTGCCGCATCCTGGGAGGACCGGATGATCGAGACCACCAGGTCGATGGCATCGAGCGCGATCAGGAGCCCCTCCACCAGGTGCAGGCGGCGGCGGGAGCGTTCGAGTCGGTACCGGGTCCGTCGCTCGACGACTTCGAGGCGATGCTCGATGTAGTGGTTGCAGAGCTCCCAGAGGCCCACCGTGGTCGGCACGCCATCGACCAGCACGACGTTGTTGATCCCGAAGGACTCCTCCAGCGGGGTGGTGCGGAACAGCTCTGTGAGCACCGCGTTGGCGTTGGCACCCGGTTTCAGCTCGATCTCCAGGCGCAGGCCTGTGCGCCGGTCGGAGGTGTTCTTCACGTCGGTGACCTGGGGGAGCTTGTCACTGCGCATCAGCTCCTGGATGCGCGCCACGACGCGCTCCGGGCCCACCAGGTACGGCAGTTCGGTGACCACGATGCCGTCACGGGCCGGGTCAGCTTCACGACCTCGGTTACGCGCACGGATGCGGATCGAGCCCTTCCCGTGTGCATACGCGTCAGCCAGGCTTTCGTCGATGATTGTTCCGCCGGACGGGAAGTCCGGTCCCGGGAGGACTTCCATCAGCTCGGCCACAGTCGGCTTGGGCCGGCGCTTCTTCATCACCAACTTGACGGCCTCGTAGACCTCACGCAGGTTGTGGGGCGCCATGTTGGTGGCCATGCCCACTGCGATCCCGGTCGACCCGTTGACCAGCAGGTTCGGCAGCTTGGCCGGCAGGTGAATCGGTTCGGCCCGCTCGCCGTCGAAGGTGGGGCGGAACTCGACGGTGTCCTCGTCGATCTCGCCCAGCATGTCCCGAGCGCGGCGTCGCTCAGGCGGCACTCCGTGTAGCGGTACGCGGCCGGCGGGTCGTCCAGGCTTCCGAAGTTGCCATGCGGGTCGACGAGGGTGACGTTGCGGCCGAAGGCCCTGGCCCATGCGGGTCAGGGCGTCGTAGATGGCGCTGTCGCCGTGGGGGTGGTACTTGCCCATGGTCTCGCCGACCACGCCGGCGCTCTTTCGGTGTGGTCGGTCCGGTCGCAGGCCCATCGACGACATCGCGTGCAGGATGCGCCGCTGCACCGGCTTGAGGCCGTCACGCACGTCGGGGATGGCGCGGCTGGTGATGACCGACAGCGAGTAGGCGAGGAAGGATTCCCCCAGTTCCTCGGTTACGGGAACCTCCACCACCTCACGGGCGAACTCGGTGAACAGCGAATCCTGGCGCGGCACGACGTCTCCTCAGCGGTGTTTCCGGTCACGACCCGTTCGGGGTCGACGGTGACCCCACGGGGATGGGTCACCAGTGCTCCATTGTCGCCCACCGGCGCGATCAGGAGTGTGATCGGTCCGGCGGGTGCCCGTGGTGTGGCACACCCAGGGTTCGGGCCTACTGGACCTCGGTGGTGGCGTCTCCCACTCCGGCCGCCTTGGCGGCCTTCAAGCGCTCGCCGCGGTCGATCTCGAGCTCCACCAGGGCGTGCTGGACCGCAGCGAACTGCTCAGGAGTCACCTTCGGCAGCCCGAACGCGCCGTGGACGAACGCTGCGGTGTCCGCCCGGTAGTCGTGGCCGAACGACTTGAACTCTCCCGGCACCGTGCGCATCGCGTTCATGGCGTCCACGACCACCTGGACCAGGGTCAGCACGGGGATCCAGTCCATCTCGTCGGGCACGTTGCGACGTTCCACGCCCTCGACGAGCCAAGGCGGCCGCTTGACTGCGAGGGCGTGGCGACATCAGGGCTATCGGGTCGTTGTCGTGGTCGAGGATCACGGCGCGCATGGCGTTGCGCTGCTCGTCGGTGAGCTCTGCGAACTGCTCAGGCCGGTCGAAGGCGCCCACGCTCCCCTCGGGAACGGTCGGGCCCCTGCCCTCACGCATGCCGGTTCGTGACCACTTGGCCAGACCTGGCAGACCGAACCAGAGCGCCCGGTCCACCCCGTAGTGCTCGAGCCCCTCGATGCCGGTCCGCATGACGATGTCGGAGGATGCCCACGCTCCGAGGCTCTCGCCGAAGACGAAGACCCTCGGGCGCCGCTGCGGTGGGCGGTCCGCGAGGCGCTGCTTGACACTCCACATCAACAGCCGGAACTGCGAGCGCCCGGAGTGCCACGGTCTGCACCGCGAGGAACGACGGGGAGCGTCCGTACTGGACGCACGCCGTGGCCATGTCGCCACGGGTGAACAACTCGGCCGCGGAGACCACGGCCTGGTCCACCCAGCCGGTTCCGGTGGGGGAGAACAGCAACAGATGGGAGCGGTCGAGCGCGCCGAGCCGCTCCATCTCGTCGCACATCATCTCCGAGCGACCAGCCGCGTACACGGGCTCGGAGTTCACGCCTACGTATGCCCGCACGGGCTCGGCCACCGCGGGCTCGCCGAGGGTCTCCTCGATCAACTCGGTGGTCACCACGTCGGTCACGTAGCGACGGCCCTGCAGGCCCAGCTCGCCGAACGGTGAGATCGACGCCGGTCCGCCCGAGACGTGCGCAGATGTCGGAGGTTCGTCGTATCCGGGTTCGACCTTCTCGTTCGCCCTGGCGATGCGGGACACTCCAGCGTTGTACGCGACGGCGCGCCGACACCCCACGCCGCGGCGTTGACGGCCCGTCCGATGATCTGATGCGGGACGTCGGGACCGAAGAAGTCAGCGGTGCCCCTGGCGGATCCTCGGAAAGCCTTGGCCAGCAAGTGTCCGACGGTCGACACGGCGACGCCGATCCCAATGGTGCCGATCAGGTTCGCCGGCTTGTCCTCGTCGGTCCAGCGTTGGACCAGTGAGGTGCTCGTCTTCAGTGACCTGCTGGAGCGGTACAGCGCGTATCCGGCACCCGTGGCGCCGATCAGGAGTGGGCGCCAGGGTCCTCTGGCGGGGAAGCGTTGCTTCACCTCCTTCGCGGATTCGTGGATCATGCCACCCAGGGATGCAGCGACGGTCAGGTCGCCGATGCTGCGCACGCTCGATACCAGGGTGTGCTCGTCGTCGGTCTCGGAGATGTTGGCCAGCGACCAGCCTGCTGCCGCCATCCCGCCGCGTGCCAGCAACCGCCAGCCGACGGGGAGTCCTCGGGTGCTATGCGAGTTGCCGCCCAGTGGACCGGAGCGTTCACGATCGCTGCGGCGAGCACCGCAAGCCCCGCCGCCATGCCCTGGTGCAGGGTCGCCCGTGGCATCAGCGACGGTCCGTAGGCGTCGACCAGCGACGTCGCCTCCAGTGGGGCGGACGGGCTGCTGAGCAGGGGGCTGATCGCCTCGGCGAGCTCGTTTGCCGCGTTGTCGACGAACGATGATGCCGTGCTTGGGTTCACTGCGTTCCGGTCGGGCATGTGCGCTCCACTCGCTTGGGCCTGTCGGACCCCGTCGGTCGTCGATCAGACGGGACAAGTATTCCGCAGAGAGCGGGCTTTCGGCATCAACCGCCGTCGATCGATCCACTCTCGAAATGAACCGCCTTCGACAATCGGTGTCCGTGCTGCGATACTCCGCGGATGACCGATACACCCTGGCTGGATGACGCGTGCTCGCTGGTGGAGGCGTTCCGCAAAGGAGAGCGCTCGCCCGCAGAGGAGCTCGCTGCGAGCTTCGATGCCGTTGAGCGCAGCGACCTCAACTGCTTCTCGTTCCTCGATCGCGACCGCGCGGAGGCCGCAGCGAAGGCCGCCGATGTGTCCAAGCCGTTCGGCGGCGTGCCTTTCGGTGTCAAGGAGCTCGACCAGATCCAGGGCTGGCCCGACACCCAGGCCTCGCTGCTGTTCGCAGACAGGGTGGCGAAGTACACGGGCCACGCGGTCGGTCGCGCGATCGACATCGGTGGAGCGGTACCGATCGGACTCACCACGGCCAGTGAGTTCGGTGGCCTCAACGTGAGCGTCACCAAGCTCAACGGCGTCACCCACAACCCGTGGCGTCACGGACGCACCTGCGGTGGATCGTCCTGTGGGAGCGCCTCGGCGGTGGCGGGCGGCCTTGTGTCTCTCGCATCCGGCGGTGACGGAGGTGGCTCGCTGCGTATCCCGGGTGGCTACACCGGGCTTCTCGGTTTCAAGGGGACCTATGGTCGCACGACGCGTGGCCCGGCCGCATACTCCCGGCCGGGCACCGTGGTACTCGGCAACATGGCCCGTTCGGTGCGTGATGCGGCGCTACTACGACGTCGTTTGCGGAGTCGACCCGACCGACCCGACCGCGCTGCCCTCGTCGGGCACCTGGGAGGCCGACCTGGGCACCCATGAGCTGAAGGGTCGCAAGGTGGCGATCCTGCCCTCGATCGCCGGTGTGCAGCTGGAGCCGGGTGTGGAGGAAGCCACGCGTGCCGCGGCAGGTGAGTTGATCGCCGCGACCGGGATGGTCCCGGTCGACATCACCCTCGAACTTCCGAACCTCGCTGCGCAGTGGGCGATGGGCAACCTCTCGACGCTGGTGCCCGAGCTCGGGCCGATGTGGCCCCGTCGCCGCAAGGAGCTCACCTACGAGATCGAGGTGGGGATGATGCTGGCGGAGACCTTCTACAACATCCACGTGGCAGGTGTGGCCGAACAACGTCGGGTGCAGTCCTACCAGGCGATGGCGCAGGCGTTCTCGCAGGTCGACTTCATCATGTGCGCCACCAACCCGGGTCCCGCGTTCCCCGCCGACAAGACCAACAGCAGCCCCGAGCGCACCCCGCTCGACGTGCTCGGCGAGAGCACGGCGGCCGACCTCCTTGCACGGAGCGGACTCAAGGCCGTGCGGGTCGCGTCCGGTTTCGCCCCGCGCCTGCCGAATGCGATCCTCGACGCGGTGACCGAGAAGGCACCCGACGTGGTGACGATGGGCGGCCTCACCATCATCTCCAACCTGTACGGCAACCCCGCTGTGTCGATCCCGGGTGGAACCGTCGGCGGTCTGCCCGTGGGCTTGCAGGTGCTGGGCCGTCCACACGAGGACGCGTTGCTGTTCGATGTGGCGCTCGCAGCCGAGCGACACATGCCGTGGCCGCTGGTGGCTCCTGCGGTGACCGAGCAGACCCGAAGGTCGGAGACGGTGTCGTAGGAGCCGCCGAAGCCGGAGCCGTCAGCCCAGTATGAGCTCAGCCGCGATGCGCATCTGACCGGGATCGGTGGGGTACATGGTGACGGTCGTGACCGGGCTGTCACGCCAGGCCCCGAGTCGTTCGGCGATGCGTTCGGGTGGCCCCACGAGCGAGATCTCATCAGCGAACTCGGTCGGGACTACCCCGACGGCTTCGTCCTTGCGGCCTTCGAGGAAGAGGTCCTGGATGCGGTGGGCCTCCTCCTCGAAGCCCATGCGCGCCATCAGGTCGGTGTGGAAGTTCCTTCCCTTGGCGCCCATGCCGCCGATGTAGAACGCGAGCATCGCCTTCACCGGGGCGAGTGCCGCTTCGATGTCGTCGGTGATCGAGATGTTCGCCATGGCGATCACCTCGAAGCCCTCCTGGCGCCCGAGAGGTGCTCCGCGCACACCTCCTGTCGGAACGGCGAGTAGTACAGCGGGATCCAACCATCGGCGATCTCGGCGGTCATGGAGACGTTCCTGGGCCCCTCGGCTCCCAGGAAGATCGGGATCTCGCGTCTCAACGGATGGGTGATCGACTTGAGCGACTTGCCGAGGCCAGTCGAGTCCGCTCCGTGGTAAGGGTGTTGGTAGAACTCCCCGTCGAAGTCGAGGGGCTCCTCGCGGGCGATCACGCGGCGGATGATCTCCACGTACTCGCGGGTGCGCGCCAGGGGCTTGCGGTAGGGCTGGCCGTACCAGCCTTCGACCACCTGTGGTCCCGATGCTCCGAGGCCGAGGACCAGACGTCCGTTGCTGAGGTGGTCGAGGGTGATCGCGTGCATGGCGGTCGCGGTGGGTGTGCGTGCCGAGATCTGCGCGACCGAGGTTCCCAGGCGGATCCGGCTCGTGTTGCCGGCCAGGTAGGCCAGCGGCGAGAACACGTCGGAACCCCACGCCTCGGCGGTCCAAACGGAATCGAACCCGAGGCTCTCGGCCTCCTTGGTGGTCTCGATCAGGCTGGGTGGAGGTAGCTGCCCCCAGTATCCCCAGATCATCCCGAGCTTCAGGTCATTGGTCATCGTTCAGCTCCAGCTCCAGCTCCAGCTCTAGTTCCGTTCTGTGTGGTGTGCGTGGCGCTCAGCGCCACGCACACCACAGAACGAGTCGTTGGCTCTTGAGAGTCGTTGGCTCTTGAGCAAGTCACCGGCCCTTGAATTCAGGGGTGCGCTTCTCCTTGAAGGCGCGAGGTCCCTCCTTGGCATCCTCGGATCCGAAGACGTCCCAACCGTAGGTGAACTCGTGTTCCAGCGCCTCTGACTCGCGCATGCCGTTGGTCTCGCGAAGCGTGCGCAGGATCGAGCTCACCGCGAGGGGACCATTGGCGCAGATCCGCCGGCCGATCTCGACTGCCTTGTCCAGCGCTGCCCCGTCGTCTACCACGTGGCCCACGAGGCCGAGTTCGAGTGCACGATCAGCGGAGATGTGGTCGCCGGTCAACAGCAACTCGCAGGCAACCGTCCAGGGGATCTGCCGTGGGATCCGCACCGCTGAGCCACCCATCGGGTACAGCGACCAGCGTGCCTCGGAGATGCCGAATCGAGCGGACCTGCCCGCCACGCGGATCTCAGTCGCGCCCAACAGCTCGGTGCCACCGGCGATGGCGGTTCCTTCCATGGCGGCGATGATCGGCACGTGTGGGCGCCAGCTGCGCAGCAGTGCCTTCCACGGGAGATCGGGATCCTCCGCGAGGCGCGCCTGGACGTCGATCTCACCGGCCTCCCCCTGGTGGCCTCCGGCCATCTCCTTCAGGTCGGCACCGGAACAGAAGTTCCCACCCGCACCCGTGAGCACCATCGCGCGCACGTCGGGGTCCTCGTCGGCCTCGACGAAGGCATCCAACATCCGCACGAGCATCTCGCCGTTGATGGCGTTCTGCCGATCGGGTCGGTTGAGGGTCACCACCAGGAGGTGCCCGTCGCGTTCGGTCAGTACCGCAGGTTCGGTCATCGTGTCCTCCTGTGCTTCACCGTCGGTGGGTGTCCTTCCAGTCGGCATGCCGGCGCAGGAACTCGTCGCGGACATGTGCCACCGAGGCCCACAGATCCTCGTCCTGCGCGGTCGTCACGATGTGTTCCCTGCCCAGGTTCGCCTCGAAGGTCACCTTCTGGTCGTTGTGGTCACGGTCCTTCACGGACAACTCGAAGCTCACGTGGTCTGCCGACAGCCCATTCATCCGTGCGTCGACGGGATGGAGGATCTCGAGGACCTTCGCTTGGTCGTCGTGGTGGAACCCGTGTCCCAGGATCAGGCATTTCTCGACCGTCGCAGGGTTTGGCGGTTCATGGCTGGTCATGGGTCATCTGTCTACCAGCTCAGCCTCGCTCCGATGGTGGCTCGTAGTCGGGTATGCCCAGAGCCAGCGTGGGGTGGTCGATGCCTCCGTCCACCTCGAGCACCTTGCCCGTGACGTACGAACCGGCCGGTGAGCACAGGTACAGCACCGCGGCGGCGATGTCCTGCGGTGTGCCGAGGCGCCGCATCGGCGTGTGGGCCTCCATCGTGGAACGCAGCTCGGGGTCGAGCACGGAGGCCAGTGCGTCGGTCGCGACCGACCCGGCGGCGATCGCGTTCACGCGAATGTGCGGCGCAAGGTCCATCGCGGTGATCCTGCTCATGTGGGACATCGCAGCCTTGGCGGTGCCATAGGCGGAGAACCCGCGGCCGGCCATGCGCCCGGCCGCGGAGCTGATGTTGACCACCGATCCTCCACCGCCGCCAAGCATCGGGGGACCACAGCCTTGGTCATCTCGAAGGCGGTGGTCACGTTGAAGGTGAAGGCCTTCTCGAAGCTCGCTGCAGAGGTCTCGAGCAGCGGCTTCGGGAACGACCCGCCGGCGTTGTTGACCAGGATGTCGAGCCGCCCCAGCTCTTGCGCGACACGCTCGGTGACTGTCGGCATGGCGTCGACGTCCATCACGTCGAAGGGGGATCGCCAGTGCCCGGCGGCCAGCTGCCTCCACGGTGGCGGCAACGGCCACGAGGTCGGCCTCGGTGCGTCCCAGGAGGGCCACGTCGGCGCCGGCGTCACCGAGTGCGATCGCGGTCGCTCGGCCGATTCCACGACCTGCTCCGGTGACAAGGGCCACCTGCCCGTCGACCCTGAAAGCATCGAGGATCCCCATCTTCGTCTCCCTTGTTGGCAAGGCTGAGCGGAGCGTCGCCCGGCCGCGGTCGGATGTCAGTGACGCAAGGCAGGGGTGGAACCGTGACATGACCGGAACCAGCAGCGCTTTGGGTGTCACTGTCGCGACGGCGGCGGTCAGGCGGTTCAACGTGCCGGGGATCACAACCGGTTGGCCGTGGTCGAGCCCGTCCACCCCAGCTTTCGCCACGTCGGCGGCCGGCTCCCACATGAACGACGGCAACGTGTGCTCGGCCTCCCCCGGGCCTGAATCCCGCTGCGTCACCGAACTCGGTGCGAACCGGGCCGGGACACAGCGCGGTTGCGTTCACGCCGGTTCCGCGGAGCTCGCCGTTCAACGCGCGCGTGTACGACAACACGAATGACTTGCAGGCCGCGTAGCCGGCCTGTCCCGGCAGGGGTTGGAAGGCCGCGGTCGAAGCGACGTTGAGCACGCGCCGCGGCCCTGTCGACCATCGCGGGCACGAACCGTGTGCACAGATCCGCGACCGCCGCCACGTCGACTTCGATCATGTTCAACTCGGCATCGACGGGGTTGCGCCAGGACGCACCGATGGTCGACAGACCCGCGTTGTTCACGAGGATGTCGACCGCAAGTCCGGTGGTGGCGACCTCGTCGGCGATCCGGGAGCGCTCGGCTCGCTCGGAGAGGTCGGCTGGGAGGACCTCGATGCGCACGTCGCACTCGCTGAGCTCATCGCGCAGCTCCTCGAGCCGCTCACGACGTCGGGCCACGAGGACGAGGCCGTGACCCCTGCGGGCGAGCTCGCGAGCGAGGTCCGCTCCGATTCCTGAGGATGCACCCGTCACGAGGGCCGTGCGGTCGGGACCGGGTGTGGGCAGGCTCATGGTCCGACACTACGCCCCGTTCGCCGCCCTGATACGCCCACCCCGGCGAACTGAAGGCTCTGGGCAACCGGTCCGGTGGATGAGGCCCTTCAGTTCGCCGGGGCTGACTCGTGCTCGGCCCACCCGAAGATGCCTTTGGCCATGAGCGACGACTCCTCGGCGACGCGGAGCCGGTTGACCTCGGCGCGCACGGCATGCGAAGCAGGGTTGTCCGGTTCAGCCTGTGTTGCGAACTCGGCCAGGTGGCCGGCCAGGCGCAGTTCGCCCGCCTCGGCGAGGTCGGTTGCACGGGCCGTCAGAACGTCCGCTCCTCCTGCCAGCCGGACGATCTCCTCCGGCGAGCCGGTGCGCCGGTGCCGGCTTGAGGTGCGACGGGTCGCCGTCGTACCAACCGCCGTAGAGACGCCACACGTTGTGCACCTATGAACTCAGGGTCGTCGTACACGGGCTGAAGCCACGGCCGCTCGGTCAGAGCGGGTGGAACCGTGACGGAGTGGACGATCTCGTCGAGGCGGGCGCCTGGGTTCATCATCTCCAAGGTCTGTGAGGTCACCGATTCCGAGCAGCTCGGCGGTGTCTCCCAGCACCTGCGAGACGTGCTTCGCCCCGCGGATCGGTAGGCCGTGACCGGGAAGCAGGATCTCGGCGCCCAGGCACTGCATCCTGCGGAG
The DNA here is from genome assembly GCA_027493675.1 of Microthrixaceae bacterium. Classification (GTDB taxonomy): domain Bacteria; phylum Actinomycetota; class Acidimicrobiia; order Acidimicrobiales; family Microtrichaceae; genus JAMLGJ01. Next base: position 66,798 of record JAOSKI010000034.1, read on the forward strand.
AGCGGCCGCCCACTCGATCGGGTAGCGCTGGGCCTTCTGCGGGTTGCCGCAGTTGGGCGCGACCCAGATGAAGAGGTCGCCCGTGCAAAGAAGCGCGGTGGTGCGGGATCCAGACCCATGTGTGGTCGTCGGTCTCACCCTTGTCGTGGTGAAGCTGAACGCTCAGGTCTCCCACCTCGATCGTGGTCGAGTCCCGGTAGGTGCGGTCGGGGTAGCGGAAGTCCTCTGGGAACAGGGGTGCACCGAGGCGGAACTGGCGCTGGTTGATGATCCCGTTGTAGCCCCTTGTCATCCGGTAGCGGTCGAACCTCGCCGGGACTGCTTCATGCGCCACCACCTCCACCGGAACAGCGCCGTCGGCATGCTCGAAGATCGGGACTCCCGAAGCAGTGGTCCACGTGGCCGTGGGTGTACACGGCTGTGCGAAGGGGGTCGGTTGTCCACCGCCTGATTACGTCATGGATGCTCTCGGCGTGCAGCGGGCTGCCCGGAGTCGACGATGGCAAGTTCGGACCCGTCGCTGATGGCGGTGACGTTCGCGAACGACTCGACGAAGGCGAGCCCGTCGGCCAACTCGAGCGCTTGGCTCTGTGTCGCCATCGAGACCGGGAAGTGGTCCTCGATCGAGATGCGACCGCTGAGCAGCCCGTCGGACATGTCGAGGAGGTCACGATCCATTGGAGCTCCGATGTGTGTGTCGAGGGGCGTCGATGCTCAGGCTAGGCGGCGCAACGCGCACCAGGTTCCCATCCCCGCGCGTGCTTCGACGCCAGACACCTCGAAGGGCAGTGCGTCGACCACTTCGTGGGTGCTCAGGTGGATCGGAGTCGACTCGCCACTGGAGTTGACCCACACGATGGTTCCACCGGGAGCGAGCACGCGGTCGATCTCGGTGGGGAAAAGGAAGCAGTTGACCAGCACCACGGCCCCGAGAGACGCACTGCGGACCGGGAGGGTGCTCCCGTCTGCGAGCAGCCTGTGTGCCGCGGTGCGATGTGCCCGGCGGTGCATCTCCTCGGACAACTCCACTGCGAACGCCAGGCCGAATCGCCGGGCCACCAACCCGGAGTACGTTCCCAACCCAGAGCCGAGTTCGAGTGCCACGTCGGGTGTCGGGATCGAGGGATCCATCAGCGCGTCGAGGCCACGATCGAACGCGTCACCGACGATGGCCGTGCGATCCTCGGACTCGCGGGTGTGCCACTCGGGGGCAAGTGAGTTGAACAGAGCGGCGGTCTGCTCTGCTGCGTCGGGTCCCCATGGAGGTCCTTCGATGCCGGCCGCGCGACGGGTCATCACCCGCATGGGGTGCGAGCCGTCCGCACCGGGAACCGATGGTCGGTGCCCTGGAGTTCGAGTGGCTCGAGCGTGCGGACGAGCTGCATCGGCATTCAGCTCGCCGGTCCGATCGTGCAGGTGACCCGCACGACGTCATCGGGAGCCTGCCCGGTGGCGCTCCACTGGATCTGCTCGCCGGCGGATCCGGACACATCGACCGTGCTTCGATCGACCACCTCGCCGTCGGCCACGTCCTCGAAGCGGACCTCCAGTGCCGTGTCCAGCGCCTCGTCGGAGGTGACGGTGCCCGAGGCGCTGAGCGTGCCGTCTGTTGCGATGTGGCACTGCTCCACCGTGCCGTCGACGGGAGCGGCCGAACCGGTGAGTGCCCTGAATCCGAAGAACGCTCCGATGGCCACCAGGACGACGATCAACACTCCCACGGCTATCGCAGCTGCGTGCCCCGAACGGCCGGACTTGGGGGTCGCCGGCTGAGGGGGCTGTGGATGCTGTGCGTACTGGGGCTTGCGTACTGGGGCTGTGCGTACTGGGGCTGCTGTGCGTACTGGGGCTGTGCGTACTGGGACGGCGGCGGATGGCCCTGTGGCTGCATGCCTTCCCATCCGCCGAGCGGCATCGCGGACCCTGCGGCACCCGATTGCTGCGGTTGCGGCGGTGCATTCGGTGGCGACTGCGGGTATCCGGTCGCGGTCGGGTGCTGCGTGGTGGGGTGTTGCTGGTGCTGGGTGGGAGGTGGAGGCTGGGGCGACGACTCACCCGGCGCGGTCCACTGCTGCTCGATGGTCGGCATGTGAGCCGCAGTGGGTGGACCGCTCTGGTGGGCGGGTGGGACGAAGGTGGTCGGTACGCCCTCGGGAGGATCGGCGGGGTCTGGAACGACGAACCGTGGCGGGCCGGCATCGGTTGGCTCGGCTCGGAGCAGGGCGTCGGGTTCGGCGCTGTCGTACCCATCCTTACCCTGGCCGGGTTCAACACGGTGGTCGGGCTCAACATCGCCGTCCGGATCAATACCGCCATCGGGTGGGGCGTCGTCGGTCATGTGGGGAGGTTAGAGGCTGTGCTTCATTGCTGCGGGGTCGTGACGTTGGCTCCTGGCTCACACCAGTCCGAAGGTGACCACGGCCGCGACCAGGCTGACTGCACCTACGAAGTCGACCGAAGCGGTTACCACGGGTATTCCCACGGAGTCGGGATCGAGGTCCACCCGCCATGCCGCGATCGTTCCGTAGTAGGCGAGTGCCACAACGAACGCCACGGTCACCAGTCCGGCCACCAGCGAGACGGTGAGCATCCACCAGATGCCAGGTGAGGCCTGTGACAGCAATGCCGCCACTGCCTGCGCCCCGACAGCGTTGAGCACGTACACGGGTATGGCAAGTCCCATCACCAACGTGGCATCCTCGAGCACGGGGCGACCCGGCACGAGCGTGGGTTCCACGAGGCCGAGGTGGAGGTTGGTGCTGATGCGGCTGGAGAGGATTCCACCGAGCGATCCCGCCGAGCTCACGAAGGCCGGCTGGAGCACCAACAGCGCGGGGAGTGCCGCGAACACGGCGAGTCGCTTCTCCACCGCGACGCCTGCCAGGGTCGACAGCACGAGTGCCACGCTCAGCACCGGTATCGATTCGATGACGATCCGCCGGAAGTCAGCGAGGTGTGACCTGACGCTGGTCACTGCAACGCCGAGTGAAGCGACAACCAGCGCGCCGCCGACCAGGAGGGTCCAGCTGCCGGTACCGACGAGCAGCGAGGCCAGGAACAGACACGGGATCGTCACCACGTCCCCGAGGGTCGAGACGCTTGGTGCCACGAGGTTGTCGAGGTCCCAGTCGCGCCGGACCGCCATGACCGCCAGGAGGATCGACGCGCCGAGGACCACAAGCGACGCGAGGACGCCTCCCACGAAGCTGATGAGCACGAGTTCTAGGATTCCCACGGCGTTCTCCACGCCGAACGCCACCGCAACCACGCGTGCCACCACTGCCAACACGAGCGACATGACGACGGTGAGTGACATCGTCGCCAGGACGTTCTGACCGAAGACGGTTTCGCGTCGCAGCGAGGGCCTGAACGTGCCGGTGTGCACCGTGGTCGAGATGCGGTTGCCGAAGGTGCTGAATATGTTGCCGCGCAGGCCGATGGCGGCGGGGACCATCAACAGGAGGCCCGGTAGCTCCTCGAAGCTGTCGACGATGGATCCCAGGAACGCACCTGCCACGAGGCTGGTCAGCGAGTTGAACACGAGGGCTCCGAGGCTCTGGCGCGCCGCATCCCCGGTCGGACCCAGGAGGTCGACCAGCCGGCGACCCCAGTGGAGGGGGTGCAGGAGCGATTGCGGGATTCCTCGGGCCACGTGCGTGTGGTAGCTCGCTTCCTCGGGTACGGGTCCAGTGTCCGCGGCCCCGGTGGTGCGTCCACGCGCGATGCACCGGTTGGTGCTTGTGGGGTCGGAGCCGTGGTGATCCGGAGAGTAACCGAGGCGTGACCGAGCCGGGTTGAGCCGTCCCGAAGGCACTCAGGATTCGGCCGCGGAGTCCGGGAGCACCGGTGTCTCAATGGGCGTGCGTCCCAACAGCGACCCGCGGGTGATCGCCTCGTTCCCGAAGCGCTGATGGACCGCGTCGAGGGTGGAGTCCAACTCGGTGCGGTCCCGACCGGTGAAGTCGAAGCCGAGTTGCACCGCGTGTCGCTCGGAGAGGTTCGTGACGCTGAATCCAAGCAGTCCGAGGCCGGTCGGATCGATGACAGGCCATGCGTCCTCGAGCAACTTCCGGGCACCCGCGAGCAGCGTGGTCGTGTCGTCGGTGGGATGGTCCAGGGTGGCCGACATCGTGTGTGAGCCCATCTGCTGGTCACGCCATCGAAGCTCGAGGGTGCGTGCCGTTCGTCGACCTTCCCGCAGGCGGTGTGCCACCGCTCCACGAGCTCCACCAGCAGCACGTCGGATTCGGAACGCCCGACCGAGCGCCGTCCCAGCGCCTGTTGTGCTCCGACCGACTTGCGGCGCCTGTCGGCCTGCACCGGTCGTGGGTCGCGGTTGTGGGCGAGTGCGTGCAACTGCGAGCCGTTCGCCCTGCCCAACCAGCTCCGCAGCGAATCCACCGGAACCGCAGCAAGGTCGCCCACGGTGTGCACGCCGCGTGATCCCAGGCGCTCCTCGGTGGCGGGGCCCACTCCCCAGATGCGTCGCACCGGCAGTGGCCACAGGAAGTCGAGCTCGCCTCCGAGCGGGACCGCCAGGAGCCCGTCGGGCTTCGCTGCAGCGCTCGCCACCTTGGCCAGGAACTTCGTGGAGGCGACCCCGATGCTGAGCGGTAGGCCGACATCGTCACGGATCCGCTCGCGCAATCGGGCTGCGATGTGGCTCGGTCCGCCCTGGGTGCGCTCCAGGCCGCTCACATCCAGGAACGCTTCGTCGATGGACAGGCCCTCCACCAGCGGGGTGGTGTCGCGGAACACAGCGAAGACCTCCGCGCTGGCCTGGGAGTATGCCTTCATCCGGGGCGGCACCACGACCGCTTCCGGGCACAACCGGCGGGCCTCGGTGCTGTTCATGGCTGTTCGCACGCCCTTGGCCCGCGCCTCATAGGTGGCTGCCAGGACAACTCCTTCGCCCACGATGACCGGGACTTCGGCGAGGGCAGGGTCGTCGCGTCGCTCCACCGATGCGTAGAAGGCGTCAAGGTCCGCGTGAAGCACGCGTCGGTCCTTGGCTGTCGGCGCAGGCTTCTTCGAACCGTCGGTGTGCTCAGTCGACCCGGCCACCGTCGGCCCCAGGGCGGGTCGCTCCCGAGTCGATCCCGTCGGCGAGCCAGTTGAAGGTCTCTTCGGCGATCACCGGTGCAAGCATGATGCCGCGCTGGCCCGCTCCGGTGACCAGCGACACCGTCTCGTCGAGGTCCTCGCGCAACCAGAGCCTCCCGTCCACGCACTGGCGTACCGACCCCACCCACTGGCGTGTCACCGGCGGTGGCTCCGAACCCAGGATGACTCGGAGCCGGTTCATCAACACATCGGTCGGGCGTTGCGCGACGTCGAAGGAGAACGGTTCGTTCTGGTCCCTGGCCTCACCCACTGTCAAGGAGTGGTTGAGTCGCTGCACGCACGTGAGGCCCACCTCAGTGGAACCGAGCCGCGGATCGGCTGCGGTCCCGGTGATGCCCTCGCTGCGGCCGATCCCGCTCTGGCCAAGGGCGGCCAGGTCGGATACGGGGGTCGGCAGGGTTCCCTCGAAGCGTTCGGTCTGTGCCATCTGCAGGCGGATGGAGCGCAGGATCGGTGGTTGGCGCAGGACCGACACGGTCAGGTCGGAGCGCGATCCCGGACACAACACAACGAGGTCTCCGCGGTGGGTGCGTCCGTTGGCGTCGGTGATCGAGTCGGGGCCGACTTCGCGGACCTCGACACCACCTCTGAAGGTGTACCGATCGTTGGCGGTCACGCTACCCCGGAGGTTCTCGAGCAGAGCCCGCGGTTCGACGACGAGGTCGAGGTCCGACGTGAGGATCCCGCGGACCTGACCGCCCAGCTCCGGATGAGCGGCCCGCGCGCTCGGTTCGTCGAGCCACCTCCAGCAGCGGTCCTCGGCGTCCACACGATCGGCGAGTTCGGCCATCACGGAGGCTTCGAGGTCGTCGGTGGCGACCACGATCGAACCGGTGTCCCTGATCAGCGCACGGTCGGCTCGTGCGGCGAGCTCACGCCATGCCCGGGCGGCGGCCATTCCCAGTTGGAGCTCCAGTCCCGGCGCGCAACGGGAGAAGCGCAACACACCAGGGCTACGCGGGGTCGACGCCTGCGGTTCGGCTGACACCTCGAACTGGGTGACCTCCCAGCCGCGCCCCAGCGCCTCCATGGCGTGGGCGGTTCCGAGGATCCCACCACCGATGATCAACGCCCGGGTCATGTCCCGAGGCTACAGAGGCTGGCTCTCCGGCACTGCACCGGGCGGATCACGGGTGCAGCGCTGTACGGCTCGGGCACCCGGGTAACGTGGGGCGGCTCGGGTCGAGTGACTCGAGCGGAAGGTGGCGTGATGCATGTCCTGGTGGGTACAGATGGTTCCGACGAGGCGATAGCTGCCGCAGTCAGCGGCGTCGGGTTGCTGGGGACCGTCGAGAAGGTGACCCTGGTTTGCGTGGTGGACCACTCCTCGATCCTCATGAGCGGCCATGAATCTGGCTTTGCCGGCGGGATGGCCACCGACGAGGAGGTCGAACAGGTTCGCCGGCGATCGAGCGAGGAGGCGTCAGTGGCTCTCGAGGCGACCGTCAACGCCGTCGCTGGAGCTGTCGGCGATGCCGAGATCGTGACCCGGACCGATGAAGGCGATGCCGGGCCGTTGTTGTGCGCCCTGGCGGGGGAGCTGGACGTCGACGCAGTCGTGGTGGGCTCCGCCGGCAAGGGGGCGATCAAGCGTGCGCTGCTCGGTTCGGTCAGCAGCCACGTGGTCAACAACGCGCCGTGCCCGGTCGTCGTGGTGCGGCGCGGAACCGACTGAGCCAATTCGGTCACCCATCGCAGCGCTGCTGCTCGGAACAGCACGGGTGTCAGGAACAGCTCAGCTGATCGAGGCTGCGGTCGCCACCACCTCGCGCTGACGGTACTGGTGGACATCTCCACCGAGGTCGACGGTGGCAGTGAGCGCAGGAGCTCCGGCCCAACCCCCGACCTCGAGGTCGAAGGCGCCGGGCTCGCACACGAAGCGGAAGTCCTCGTCGAAGAAGGCGAGACGCGACGGGTGCAGCGCGAAGGTGACCGTGCGTGCCTCGCCCGCCTCCAGGGGCACCCGAGTGAAGCCGACGAGCTGCCGCTCGGGCCGGGCCACCGATGCCACCTCGTCGCGTGCGTAGAGCTGGACCACCTCGGTGCCGCGTCGCGGCCCGGAGTTGGTGACGGTGACCGCCACCATCGTTACCTCGGTCGTGGAGCCGCCGGTCACGTGCAGATCCGAGTAGGCGAACTCAGTGGTGCTGAGTCCGTACCCGAACGGGTGCAGCGGCGCGGTCGGGCCGTCGGTGTAGTCGCCCCAGAACTGGCTGCGGCCGCCACCGGCCCGCGGTGCATGGTGCACCGGAACCTGTCCCACGCTCGCGGGGAGGCTGATCGGCAGGCGCCCCGACGGGCAGCTCTCGCCGAAGACGATCCGGGCGATGGCGGTGCCGCTCTCGATGCCGGGCACCCAGGCGAGCAGCGTCGCGTTGGCGAGTTGTTCGACCTCGGCGAGGGTGTGAACGCGGCCCGAGCAGACGACCGCGACCGTCGGAACCCCGGTCGCGACCACGCGCTGCAGCAACTCGATCTGACGGCCGGTGAGATCCAACGAGGACGCGTCGCGGGCCTCGCCGACGGTCGCGTCGGGAGTCAGTCCTGAGCGGCCGGCGAGGCAGACCACCGCGAGCCCGGCGGACCGTGCGACCTCGACGGCTTCTACGATCGCCTCGTCGTCGCCGGGTCGAGCCGTCACCCCGCAACCGGGTGCGTGGCGGACCTCCACCGTGATGTCGGAAGCGCCCGGTCCGGGGGCTCCAGCTCCGGCTCCGGCGAGGCGTTGTTCCACCAGCGTGCGGATGCCCGTGAGCGGGGTGATGATGTCGGGGAGGAAGGGCCCCGGAGCGAACGACCCCTCCGCGCCGTGCGCGGCGTTCTCGGACGTCTCGTCGCCGACGGTGTCTGTCTCGTCGCCGACGGTGTCGGTCTCGTCGCCGGCAGTGTCTGTGACGTAGAGGATCTCAGCGCGGGGTAGTGGTAGTCACCTTCGGCGAGTCGTGGGTCGTCGGCTGCGGGGCCGACCACCGCGATCCTCACGACCGGCGCCGACGCTTCCGGCACGTCGCCGGGTGTCGCCAACGAGACCGGGTCGACCGGCAGGGTCCCGTCGTTGTCGAGGAGCACCATCGACTCGAGCGCAGCGCGCAAGGCGAGGTTGCGACCCATCCCGGTGCCATAGCAGGCGGCAGCAGTGCTCTCGTCGACGATCGGTTCGGCGAACAGGCCGAGCTGCTCCTTCTGGGTGAGCACCCGGCGGACCGATTCGTCGATCACCTCGGTCGGAACCACACCTGCTTCCACGAGCGCGCCCAGGTTCTCCACCGAGAAGCAGTCGAGGGTCGGCATCTCCACGTCCATTCCCGCCAGGACGGCTCGCGCTGCCGCCACGCCCTTGGTCGGGGCAACCCGATGAGTCGTGCGCAGCATGTCCACCGCGAAGTAGTCGGCAACGACGGTACCTTCGAAACCGAGCTCGCCTCGCAGCAACTCGGTCAGCAGCGCCCTGCTACCGGCAGGGGGAGGCCGTCCACCAGGGAGTAGGAGTTCATCACCGAGGCGAGGTTGCCGTCTCGGATGGCGGCCGCGAACGGCTCCGCGTGGACCTCGCGCAGCTCTCGTGGGCCGAGGTGGACCGGACCCTGGTTGAGCCCCCGTCGCTGGCGCCGTATCCGAGGAAGTGCTTCGCCGTGGCGACGACGCCTGCGGAGAGGCCCTCGGGGCCGGTGTTCTGGATGCCACGCACGTACGCGGTGCCCAGAGTCCCCGCCAGCACCGGATCCTCACCATAGGTCTCCTCCACGCGACCCCAGCGGGGATCGCGTGCGACATCGAACACCGGTGAGAGTGCCTGTCGCGCACCGACTGCCAGCATCTCGCAGCGTATGTGGTCGCCGATGCGCTCCATCAGGTCCACGTCGAAGGTGGCGCCGAGGCCGATCGCCTGGGGGAACGCGATGGCGTCGCGTGCGCAGAACCCCGCCACGGCCTCCTCGTGGATCACGGCCGGTATGCCGACGCGGGTGTTGGTTATCAGCCAACGCTGGATCTCGTTCGCGAAACGGGCGACCCCAGCGGGCTTCAAGCCTGTGGATCCAGCTATTCGGGTCACCTGGCCGGTGCCGTCGGCCATTACCTCGGCGGCCTTGTCGGGTGAGAACCGCGCATCGTCTCCTCACCCTCGAGGAGCTGGGTGGACCACACACAACCCAGCTGGGCGAGCTTCTCGGCGAGCGTCATCCCGGCGATCAGGGTCTCGACCACCTCCGATGTCGATTCGACGGGCTCAGGCGGGGGATTCCTACGAGACATCGATACAGCATGGCGCACCCGCGCGAGGTGCGGAGCCCACAACGTGGAACGCCGGATGCGATTGCCGCGGTCTCGTCGTGTCACCGCAGGGTCAGATCACCACGCGTGCTTCACGGCTGTCACCGACGACCACGAATGCCAGCACCGTCATGACCACCGTGATCCCCACGAGCTGCAGCGCGGTGACCGCCTGGCCGAGGAACACCCAGGCGCCCAAGGTCGATACGACCGGCATGGTGAGCGTCGCGAGAGAGGTGAGCATCAGGGTGGTGTGTGCATGGGCCCAGTTCATGACGATGTGCCCGGATCCCGGTAGCGCGACCACCCCCACGATCATCGCAGCGGTGCCCCAGGTGATGTCGCCGCCTTCGTTCCAGAGGGCACCTGCAGGAAGCGAGATGCCGAGCACCGTGAAGAACGCGACCATGTTCATCACGGTCATGTACTCCATCGTCGGTAGCTTCTCCCGGGCCTTCTTGGAGGCGATGAAGTAGGCCGACCATGAGAACAGGGCCGCTACCGCCATCAGGTTGCCGAACAGGCTCTGGGTGCTGTCGTCGCCGCCGGAGAACGCAACGATTCCCACCGCGGGCACTGCGATGAGGGTTCCGACGATGTGTCTGGTGTGGATCCTCTCGCCGAAGGTCAAAGCGGCGAAGCCGGCGATCACCACTGGTTGGAGTGCGCTGATCGTGACCGCGATCGACACCGTTGTGTTGTGCACGGCGAGGAAGAACGCGGCGATGTCGAGCCCGAACGCCATCCCCCGATCCAGCCGTGTCTCAGCGAGCGCAGGCTGAGGCGATGCCCCTCAGGTACAGCGCGGCCAGGTAGACGGCGGTCCCGAGGCCCAGGCGGTAGACCCCGATGACCAGGCCGTTGAGGGGGATCGAGGCAACCAGGACGTTGCCGAGCCCCCACATCCCCACCGCGGTGAACGCCCCGGCGGTGCCCGCTGCGGTCGGCTCGTGAGTCACCGGGTGCACGCTACAAGCCGTCGCGCTGGGTCCAGACGGTGAGTTGGCGGGATATCGTCACCCCATGGATGAGACCACGATCTGGCACAACCCGAACTGCTCCACCTCGCGCTTCGCAGTGGAACTCGCCGAGTCCGCCGGAGTCGAGGTGCGGCTCCGCAAGTACATGCTGGTGGCGGAGCGTCCGACCCGAGACGAGATACTCGAGTTGATCGAGATCCTCGAGGACCCTCCCACGGACCTTGTGAGGCGGGACGCCAAGTTCAAGGGTCACGGCCTCACCGACGACGATGTGGTGACTGCAGAACAGGTCGCGGATGTGTTGGCCGAGCACGGCGAGCTCCTGCAGCGCCCGATCCTGGTGAGGGACGGTCGCGCGATCATCGGCCGGCCCAAGGACCGGGTCGGGCCCTTCCTGGGTGCCTGAAGCCCGGGACAGGGGTTTCAAGTAGGGTTCTCGCTCACCGTGGAACAAACCCCGCTGTGCAGCGCGCACGGCGGCATGACTGAGGGCAGTCAGATGGAACTCAAAGACATCGACATCATCGATCCGGACAGCTTCCTGAGTGGGGCACACCACGAGATGTTCAAGCTCCTCAGGGAGCAGGATCCGGTGCACTGGACCGAGGAGGACGACGGCCCCGGATTCTGGTCGGTGACCAAGCTGCGTGACCTGCAGACGGTCAACCGCGACGTCGAGACCTACAGCTCCGAGCTCGGTGGGACCCAGCGGTTCAACATCTCCGATCTGGACCCCGATTTCGACACCCGCGGAAAGATGCTCATCGACACCGATCCGCCGCAGCACACCCGCTACCGACGGATCGTCAACAAGGGGTTCACCCCGCGCATGATCGGGCTGCTCGAGGACCACCTCCAGTACCGAGCCGAGTTGATCGTCGATGAGGTGATCGAACGTGGCGAGTGCGACCTGGTGAACGACCTTGCGGCCGAGCTGCCACTCCAGGCCATAGCCGAGATGATGGGCGTTCCACAGGAGGACCGTCACCTCATGTTCGAGTGGACCAACGTCATGATCGGTGCGAACGACCCCGAGTACACCGGTGAGGCCGGTTCCAGCGCCGAGGCCCGCGAGGGCAGCGGTGCAGCTGTACGCCTACTCGAACGAGCTGGCGGCCAAGCGTCGCAAGGACCCCCGTGACGACCTGGTCACGAAGCTCCTGAACGCGGACATCGACGGCGAAGCGCTGACAGAGGAGGAGTTCGACATGTTCATGCTCCTGCTGTCGGTGGCTGGCAGCGAGACGACCCGCACCGCCACCTCGCACGGTATGCATGCCCTGTTCGAGAACCCCGACCAGATGGCTCTCATGCAGGAGAACCTCTTCGACGACGATTTCATCGCGACCGCGATCGAGGAGATCGTCAGGTGGGCCACTCCGGTGCACCACTTCCGGCGCACAGCGAGGGTCGACACCGAGTTGCGGGGCAAGAAGATCGCGGCCGGCGACAAGGTGCTCATCTGGCACGTCTCCGCGAACCGTGACGAGGAGATCTTCGAGGACCCGTTCACCTTCGACGTGCGGCGCAGCCCCAACGAGCACATCGGGTTCGGTGGTGGTGGAGCCCCACTTCTGCCTGGGAGCGAACCTGGCCCGTGCAGAACTGCGGATCATCTTGCGCGAGATGATCTCCCGAATGCCCGACATCGCGGCTGCCGGTCCACCGGAGCTCCTGCGGTCCAACTTCATCCACGGCATGAAGCATCTCCCCGTGACCTTCACCCCCGGGGAGCGCAAGCATCCGGTTGGTTCGGTGGCCTGAGTGCACGCTGCCCGACGTCCGATGGCTTGACCGTTCGATGGGACGTCGAGCCAGGACCTGCACCCCTCGAGTCGCTCCGAAAGAGCCGAAGCGTCGCTGCGCCTCTCCGCTGGCCTAGTCTCGGCGCCATCATGAGCATCGCGGCCGAGACCGAGCAGCGCGCCTCCGGTGATGATCCCGCGGTCGCGCGGCCCCGTAGGCTCGGCGCGAGGACACGCGAGGCCCTGCTCGGCTACGCCTACCTCGTTCCGGCATTCGTGGTGTTCGGCGTGTTCTTCTTCTACCCGCTCGCCCGGCTCGTCCAGTTGAGCCTGTACGACACCCGTGGCGTGTTCGCCAACCAACGCCAGGAGTTCGTGGGGTTCTCACAGTGGGCCGAGGTGCTGGGCGGCGAGGAGTTCCGCTCCAGCCTCTGGATCACGGTCAAGTACGTCATCTACACCGTTCCGGCCGGCGTGATCCTCGGTGTGGGGTTGGCACAGCTGGCCAATCGCAAGTTGCGGGGGATTGCGTTCTTCCGCACGGTCTTCTCCTCCACGGTTGCCACCTCGGTCGCGGTGGCGTCGGTGATCTTCTTCGCGCTCGTCAACCCCGAGGTGGGCTACTTCCGCAACATCGGTTGGTTGTCCTGGCTCAACACCGAGGATCCATCCACTGCACTGCTTGCGGTTGCGGTGAGCTCCATCTGGCAGAACCTCGGGCTCACCTTCATCATCGTGATGGCGGCCATGCAGGCGATTCCCGAGGAGCTCATGGAGGCCGCCACGCTCGACGGCTACGGGCCGGTGAGGCGATTCCGCAAGGTGACCCTGCCGCTGCTCAGCCCCACGTTGTTGTTCCTCACCGTCGTGCTGGTGATCTTCGCGTTCCAGGCGTTCGGGCAGATCGACATCCTCACCCACGGAGGACCTCAGGGAAGCACCGAGACGCTCGTCTATCGCATCTTCAGGATCCAGTTCGACGACGTGAACACGGCTGCGGTGATGTCGATCGGCCTGTTCGCGCTTCACCTTCGTGGTGACGTTGTTGCAGTTCGGGATGCTCGAACGCAGGGTGACCTATGCGGACTGAGCAGCTCTCGCCCACGGCGGCCGACGGAGCGGCTTCACCGCGGATCAGGGCCGCCAATGTGGCGTGGTACCTGCTGATGACCGTGCTGTCGGTCGTGGTGCTGTTCCCGGTTTGGATGACGCTCGTGCGGGCGGTGTCCCTGCCGATCCCGTACCTCCAGGAAGGCCTGCCTCCGTATCCCGTCGACATCCAGTGGGGCGCGTTCGGAGAGGCGTGGTCGGAGGGCTCGCTGGGACGTGCCTTCGCCCTTTCGCTGATGGTGACGCTGGTGATCACCGTGGCCGAGTTGTTCACCTCCGTGCTGGCCGCCTACTCGTTCGCCTTCCTCCGCTACCCCGCGAAGTCGGTTCTCTTCGCACTCACCGTCGCGACGCTCCTGTTGCCCATCGAGGTGACCCTCGTGGTCAACGCCCGTACGATTCGTTCGTGGGGTTGGCTGAACTCGATCCAGGGTCTGACCGCACCGTTCCTGGCCACCGCGTTCGGCATCTTCCTGCTTCGCCAGGCGTTCCTGGGCCTGCCGAAGGACCTCCGTGACGCGGCGGAGTTGGACGGGTATTCGCACTGGCGGTTCATGTGGCGTGTGGCGGTGCCTGTCAACCGTCCGGCGGTCGCGAGCTTCGCGCTGGTATCCCTCCTGTCCGCCTGGGGTCAGTACACATGGCCGCGGCTGGCTGTCACCGAGACCGACTGGGAACCCTTGCAGATCCGCCTTGCGTCGCTCGCCGTGCAGAACATCGACCGCTCTCACATAGGATTCGCGGGGCACTCATCGCCTCGGTGCCAGTATTCGTGCTGCTGTTGATCTTCCAACGCCAGCTCATCCGAGGCCTGACCGCGGGAGCGGTAAAGGGATGAGTCATCCCGTGATCGAATTCTCCAACGACACTGAGCCCACCGGCAGGTGACCACAATGAACATGAAGCGCCATTCCCGCACCGACGATCCCGACGACAGCCCCCGTCCTGCGGTCCGGTCCTACCCTTCGACGCGGACGGTTCACGCCCATCCTGGCGCTGTTGGCGGTGATGGCCTTCCTCGCCGGCGCTTGCGGCGGAGGTGGCGACGACGGGGACGGATCCGCGTCGGGCGGCGACGACTCGAAATGCCCCGTCGACGCACTCGAGAACGCGGACGGCAAGGTCGAGATCACGGTGTGGAGCAACTTCAACGCCCTGCCACGGCGCACCTTCGAGGCGATGGTGAAGGAGTACAACACCAGTCAGGATCGTGTGGTGGTGGACTTCCAGCCACAGGGGGTCTCCTTCGAGGAGGTGCTCCGCAAGTACAAGCTCGCTGCCGAGGACGACGCCCTGCCGTCGCTGGCGCTGCTCGAGGACACCACCACCCAGGTGATGGCCGACTCGGGCACGATCATCCCGGGTGAGGCCTGCTTCGACGCCGACCCCGACGGTGAGGCCATCAAGGACGACTTCCTGCCCATCGCGACAGCCTCGTACTCGGTGGACGATCAGGTGCTGCCAGTCGGGTTCGACGTCTACACAGCGCTGATCTACTACAACCGCGAGACCTTCCGCGCCGCGGGCCTGGATCCCGATGTGCCTCCAACGACTCTCGACGAGGTACGAGCGGCGGCGCAGAAGATCAAGGACTCCGGCGTGGGTGACAAGCCGGTGGCGGTGGTGGCAGCGTCCTGGCAGACGGGAGTGGTGGCTGACCGGGGTTGGTCAGCCGATCGTGAACGAGGACAACGGGCGCGACGGTCTGGCCACTGCATCGGAGTTCGACAGCAAGCCAACCCTCGAGCTGTTCGACTTCTGGCGGGGTATGGTCGATGACGGCTTGGCCACTGCCTACCCGGGTGTCGAAGGTCAGACCAATCACCTCTTCGCGATGGCGACCCAGAGCGCCTCCATGGTTGTCGACAGCTCGGCTGCGGTGAACACGATCGCCGGCCTGCTCGAGGGGACCGTCGACGAGGCGCTCATCGAGGAGCTCGGAGTGGAGCTGCCGGACTTCGCCGGCCTGGACATAGACATCGGCGTGGGAGAGTTCCCCGGGATCGAAGAACCAGGAAAGGGCCAGATCGGAGGCGGGGCGTGGTACCTGACCAACAGCGGAACACCTGAGCAGCAGGCCGCGGCCTGGGACTTCATGAAGTGGTTCAACGCCACCGAACAGCAGGTGCGCTGGGCATCGGAGGGAAGCGGCCTGCCGGTGACGCAGTCCGCGCTCGACGACCCCGGGCTGCAGGAGACTTGGTCCGGGAGCCTCGGTGGGCGTTGGAACACCGTCGCGATGGAGGTCCTCATGAACGTGGACCCCGACTTTCCCGGACCATTGATCGGGGACTACAAGACGAGCGCGAGGCGATCAGAACCGCACTTGAGGCCGTGCTCCTGGCCGACGAACCGGCGGAGGAGGCCATTGCCACGGCGGATGAGAAGATCACCGCTGCAGCCGAGGAGTACAAGTCGACCGTCGAAGGCTGACCCCGGCCGGTCGGTGACTACTCCGTTCGGCTGTTCGTCGACCCAGGGGGCGATGTCCGCCCACAGCACGACCGAATCAGAGGCCGGTTTCGGGTTAGCGTGTCGCGGTGCGCACCGAGATCTGTGACCAACTGGGGATCGAGTTCCCGATCTTCGCCTTCACCCATTGCCGTGACGTGGTCGCGGCGGTCTCCAACGCCGGCGGTCTCGGCGTGCTCGGGGCGGTCGGGTTCACCCCCGAGCAACTCGCGACCGAGCTCGACTGGATCGACGAGCACACGGATCGTCCCTACGGCGTGGACGTGGTCATCCCGGGCAAGTACGAGGGAATGGGCGAGCTGGACCCCGCAAAGCTCGAGGCGGAACTGAGCGAGATGATCCCCGACGAGCACCGCGAGTTCGCGCGGTCGCTGCTGGCGGAGCACGGTGTGCCCGAGATGCCAGACGACCAGGTGGGGCCCCGGCATTGATCGGATGGACCGAGGCGACCGCACGGCCGTTGGTGGACGAGGCGCTGCTCCACGACAAGGTGCGTCTGATAGCGAACGCGCTGGGCACGCCGCCGCCGGAGATCATCGAGGAGATCCATGATGCCGGCCGCCTGGTGGCGGCGTTGTGCGGATCGGCCTCGCAGGCGTGTCGTCACCGTGATGCCGGAGTCGACATCGTGATCGCTCAGGGTGGAGAGGGTGGAGGCCACACCGGTGACGTGGGTTCGATGGTGCTGTGGCCCGAGGTGATCGACGCGGTTGCGCCGATCCCGGTCTTGGCAGCGGGGGCATCGGTTCGGGCCGTCAGATGGCCGCCGCGCTTGCGATGGGCGCCGAGGGTGTGTGGACCGGATCCCTGTGGCTCACCGTGGAGGAGGCCGACATCCCCCCAAGCAGATGCAGAGCTACCTGGATGCGACCTCGCGGGACACCGTGCGCAGCCGGTCCTGGACCGGCAAGCCGTGCCGCATGCTGCGCAACGACTGGACCGAGGCGTGGGCCCGCGACGACACTCCTGACCCCCTTGGCATGCCATTGCAGTTCATGGTGACCGGCGAGGCGGTTGCTCGTGGGCACAAGTACCCCGAAGCCGCAGTGGACGTGAACTTCAACCCTGTGGGCCAGATCGTGGGATCCATGAACAAGGTGCGGCGTGCCGGTGATGTCGTGATCGAGATGGTCCAGGAGTACCTCGAAGCGACCGAGCGCCTGGAGCGACTCAACGCCCGCGTTGCAGAACTGAATGGTGTCAGCCACCGCGACGGTGGCTGACACCATTCAGTTCGCTAGTGAGGAGAGGCGTGGATCCGCTACTTGACGACGGTGCTGCGGCATCCGAGGGTCGTGGCGGTACCCGAGGGTGTGTCGAGCACGGCTACGCACGTCGTGTGCTCACCGGGGTCGGCCGGCAACGCCGCTAGGAAGTTGCCTCCGGCGGAGTTGAACACGTACCACCGCGTGCGACCGTTGACCACGTCGGCCACGAACACCCTCGGAGTCCCGTCGGGATCAGCGGCCCGGCCTGCCACAAGTATGGTGCGACGGTCGTGTGCACGGACGACACCGAGGGTGCCCGATGGCGCCCTGGATGTGGTGGTGGCACCGCTGATCGTGAACTTCGTCGAGTACAGACCGAGCGCCGAGCGGAGCTGTGCACCGGTGAAGGTGTGCCGGGCGCCCTTGACGTCGGTGAAGGTGATCGCGGCCTTGTCGGTCCGTCCCGAGGTGCCCAGGTTGCCGCCGACGGTGATCGAGCGCACCGTGGGGATCTTCAACTTCGCCCCCAACTGCGATGCTGTGAAGCTCCTGGACCAACGGAAGCGAGGGTTGCCGCAGCCGCTGTCGGCGGTATCGCCGACACTTCTCAGGTACGGCGTCGTGGCCCACCACACGTCCTCGCTGTCCTCGGTGCGCCCCCCGAGGACGACGAGTAGACCGCGCTGGCGATCGGCTTGCCACCGTAGGTGACGACCTTCCCGGCGGTGGTGTCGATTGCGTTCACCCACCTTGGCCAGTACGTGGGACCTGCCTGGGCGCGCACCTCGTAGCCGATGTAGGCGCCGTCCAGGTAGCCCTTGAGGTCGTGGTCCGAACCCGCAGAGGACGCGGCCTTCACCACGGCCACCGTACGTGCGGCGGTTGCCTGGCTCTTCAGCGCCTCGACCGGCCAGGACGCCGGCATCTCGCCGAGGCCGAGGAGGTAGTCGCGGGTGGTGAGCCCTCCGATGATCGCCCGGAGCTTCGCGGAGTCCTCCGGGTGCGCCCGGATCACCAGATGCCCGCGGTCGAAGCGTTGTCCGGGAGGTGAGACCCTCATGGCACCGGTCCGCGCGACGGTCAGCGGCAGGGCGACGGTGGCGCTCACACCGCCGCTAAGCCTGGCCTTGCCTCCGGATGGCTTCACGGTGACGGTTCGGTCGGAGCCCAACTTGCCGACGCCGGAGATGGTGGATCCCTTGGGCACCTCGAGGGTGAAGGTGCTCGACTCTGCGAGCAGCACACGGAGGTTGGCGGGTTCGGCGACACCGGAGACACGCGTACCGGTGTAGTAGTGGGTGAGGACCTGTGCGTAGTTGCTGCCGGCGGATGCCATGCCGCATGCCCCGTACTGGCTGAGTCCCACCCCGTGACCCCAGCCGCCACCGGTGAAGGTGAACGACTCCTCGGCTCCCGCCGGCGGCGTGCCGGCGGTGAACGCGACCAATACGACGACAGCGGTCAACAGGGCCGCCATCCGGCTCGAGATGCGCCGTGACGCGTGTGTGCTGTGCGACCCCGGTGCCATGCACAGGGCATCGGTTGCAGCGGCCGTCAAGTTGAGCGGCATCGGTCACATTGTCGGTCAGTGGGGGCGGTTCGTCCACATTCGGCACAAGACGGGTAGCCTGAACCCATGGCTCGCCAATGCATGCGCCCGGGGTGCAACAGCCTCGCCGCGGCACGGCTCACCTATGATACCGAGGCGGCCGCTGTCTGGCTGGACCCGCCTGTGGAGGACGGCCGGCCTGCCCAACAGGTCTGCAGCATCCACGCAGGCACCTTGACAGCTCCTCTGGGTTGGACCGTCACCGACCGCCGGTTGATAGGTGTGGGATGCGTCGAGCAGCCTCAGACGTCGAACGTCGAACCGGCGCCTTCGCCTTTCATCGAAGCGAGGCGGGCTGCCCGCGCCGCGCGCGTTCCCACTGAGTCCCCAGCGCCTACCCGCGGATGGAACCACTGGAGGAGGAGACCCCGGAGCAGGAACCGGTCTTGGTGCAGGAGGTTGGAAGACCAGCGACTCCAGCGCCTGCTGCACGGTCGAACCCCGATCCGGCACCTGACAAGGGTGCCTCGGACCCGCCCAAGGCCGACACGAAGGCGCGGGGCAAGCTCCTGGAACGGGCCTTCGAATGGACAGGGCCGCAGCACTCGGTTCTCACCACGGGGCACGACCATCGCCCGCGCCGCAACGATTGAGCCGGTGCGGGGATTCAGGCAGTCGGGCGGTCGCCCCTAGGCTGGCGCAATGGCTGAGTTCCAGTTCTCCCGATGTTCCTGCAGGCCGCGCCGGATACCCCCTACCGCAGGCTGACCGACGATTTCGTGAGCACCGGCACGTATCGGGGTGCGAACGTCCTCGAGGTCGACCGCAGGGCACTGACGTTGCTGCGGAGGCAGCCCTTCACGACGTCTCCCACCTGTTCAGACCCGGACACCTACGCAGCTTGCGAAGATCCTCGACGATCCGGAGGCCACCGACAACGACCGATTCGTTGCGCGGACGCTGCTGGAGAACGCGAACGTGTCGGCAGGATGGTGCTGCCGTCCTGCCAGGACACCGGAACCGCAATCGTGATGGGCAAGAAGGGTCAGCAGGTCTGGACCCACGGAGACGAGCACGACGGCGAAGCACCCGGTGGTGACGAGGAGGCGCTCGCCAGGGGCATCCACCGCACATATGCCGACACCAACCTTCGTTACTCCCAGGTAGCCCCGATAACCACCCCACGAAGAGGTGAACACGGGCACCAACCTCCCCGCCCAGATCGACCTCATGGCTGTCGACGGAGATGAGTACCACTTCCTGTTCATGGCGAAGGGTGGTGGAAGCGCGAACAAGACCTTCCTGTACCAGGAGACCAAGGCACTGCTGAACCCCGAGTCGTTGTTGGCCTTCATCGGGAAGAAGATCAAGACACTCGGAACCGCTGCCTGTCCGCCGTACCACCTGGCGATCGTGATCGGCGGTACGAGCGCCGAGATGAACCTCAAGACCGTCAAGCTCGCCAGCGCCCGTTACCTCGACCGTCTCCCGCAGCGAGGCAGCGAACTGGGACACGCGATCCGTGACCTGGAGCTCGAGGCACAGGTCACGAAGCTGGCCGCCGAGTCGGGTATCGGAGCCCAGTTCGGCGGCAAGTACTTCGTGCACGACGTGCGGGTGATCCGCCTGCCGCGCCATGGTGCCTCGTGTCCGGTGGGCATCGGGGTGAGTTGCTCGGCGGACCGTCAGGCGCTCGGGAAGATCACCTCTGAAGGCGTGTTCCTGGAGCAACTCGAGACCGACCCCGCGAGGTACCTGCCGGATGTGTCCGACGAGCACCTCTCCGAGGACGTGGTGCGCATCGACCTGACCCTTCCGATGGACGAGATCCGCGCCGAGCTCAGTCGTCACCCGATCCGCACCCGCCTGTCGTTGAGCGGGCCGATGGTGGTGGCCCGCGACATCGCACACGCGAAGCTGCGTGAGCGCCTGGAGCGTGGTGAGGGGCTGCCCCAGTACGTGAAGGACCATCCGATCTACTACGCGGGCCCTGCGAAGACCCCCGAGGGGATGCCTTCGGGGAGCTTCGGGCCGACCACGGCGGGACGCATGGACGGCTACGTGGATGAGTTCATGGCCAACGGCGGGAGCTTCGTGACCCTGGCCAAGGGCAACCGGTCGGATCAGGTGCGCAACGCGTGCCGCAAGCACGGCGGCTTCTACCTGGGATCGATCGGCGGGCCGGCCGCGATTCTCGCGAGGGATTCGATCCGCAAGGTCGAAGTGCTCGAGTACCCCGAACTCGGAATGGAGGCCATCTGGCGGATCGAGGTGGAGGACTTCCCGGCCTTCGTCATCACCGACGACAAAGGCAACGACTTCTTCGCCGACCTGCTCTGACCACCGGTCTGCCGCGAAGCCGACTGTGGTCGCGGTGATTTTTCGTCACGAAGGCGTGGTTTGTGCAAAAGTAACTGAGCTGCATCAGGGGGCGACCGGGTGGCAGCGATCATCCGGAGCGTCGGGTGCAACCCAAGGGGGAGCGCAGTGAGAAGGCCAGTTGTGTTCGGACGGATATCCGGATTCGTGGCGTTGGCCACGCTCACGTGGGTTGCGCTCCTCGCCGGCGCGTGCACATCGCCACCTAGTCCCGGCGGCGGCAACGGAACCACCACCTGGTCGGTCGACCCCGTCACGGCGGATTCCGCCACCAAAGCGGATCCTCTCTACCCGAACCGCCTGTACCTGCCGACTGGCACGCCACGAGGTGCCCTTTGCAGTGGTTCTCCACGGCACGGGCGCAGGCACCACCGGGTACGGCGAGATCACGTCGGCTCTGCGCAGCGACGGCTACCACGTGATCGTCCTGCGGTACTCCGCAGCGCTCGGAACCCTGGGGGCATGTCCCGACAGCGTGAGCTCCTCCTTCCCGGACTGCCATCGGGCCTTCCGTAGCGAGACGGTCTTCGGTGCAGGCGTGCAGGATCCGAGCGGAGACGCATTCGACCACCCGGGTGCCCAGGTCCCGGCAGCCGATTCGCTCGTGAACAGGCTGTTGAAGCTGATCGAGCGCATGAAGGTGATCGCGCCGTCCGCCGGCTGGGGGCAGTTCCAGGACGCCACCTCCGGTGTCTGCAACAACATGAACACCACCTACGGAGCATGTGAGCTCAAGTGGTCGAAGGTCGCGCTCATCGGTCATTCCCAGGGCGCGGGTGTCGCGCTTTACATGTCCAAGTTCTTCCCGCTGCGCGCGGAGGGCTCCTGTCGGGGTCATACGACGCGTTCAGGACTTCTCCGACGACGGCCACCGCTGCCCCATGGACCGCCGAACCCGGGTTCGCCACGGCCGATTCGGCGATCCGAATCCTGCGGCACACCTCGGACTACGAAGGCGTCAGGATCCTTGCTGTGGCCGATGCGGTGGGCGTACCCGGACCCGAGGTCTCTGCCACCGCGCCGCCCTTCACAGGGAACAGGCTGGTCACTTCAGGGGTCTCCACGTGTCCGTGGGATTCCTCACCGAACCACAACTCCACGGCCTTCGACGTGTGTGCCCCCGACGGGGCCTACGTCGATGCATGGCGTGCCCTCGCCGGAAGCTGACATTCGGGCCCGGAGCCGATCCTGCGGTGCCACACCGACTCACAGCACCCGCTGAGCCACCCAGGCGAGTGCGGACCCAAGGCCGTTCGCGGAGGCGTGCAGCAGTGCCGGTGCGGCGACGCTGTCGGATCGGTTGCGCATCCAGCTCAGCCACATCGCGACCGCCGCGGTGACCACGACGCTCCCGATAACCCCACCCACCTGAAAAAGCACGGGATCCACGGCCTCTGCGAGCTCGTCGTTGGCGTCGTCCAGTGACATGGCCGGCAGGATGTGCCACAGGCCGAACAGCACAGCCGCGACCGCGTCTGCTCTGAGGCGCCGTCGCGGTCCAGGGTCGATCCGCGCGCCGATCATGGCCGGCAGGACACCACGGAACGCGATCTCCTCCAGCAGGACGGTGCCGAGTGGGACCTCGATGAGGAACTTGTAGGCCATCTGCCAGAACGACACGTCGGCCCGCTCGTCCATGAAGGCTTCACGTGTGGCAGGGATCAACAGGCCCGCCACCATCACCAGAGCCAACAGGGAGGAGACCCCCGAATCCCAGTCGCAGCCCCGACCCCAGGGTGCCACGGCCGAGTCCGATGGCATCCATCGATAGACCGTCGACGCGCACGGCCAGGGTCACCACCGCCGCTGCCACCGCGAGGTTCCATGGCACGTACGCCCAGTCCGCCAGCACGGCGTTGGCCATCACGTTGGAAACGACCAGTGTCGCCAGCACCAGGCCGAGAGGGCCGAACGACGCGCCCTGGATGCTCGGTTCGTCGGATGCGGCCATGGCTCGCGCCAAGGTAGTGCTTGGTGCCCGTTCGCACATGGGTCGTCGACACCGTTGGCCCCTCTAGGGATCGGACACGATGGCAGCCAACGGTTCACCACGGAGATCCTCCCGGAAAGGCACGGCGCCGAGTGTCCGCGGGTCTGCTCAGGCGCGTGTGGCGATCGCCCTCGTGATTGCGGGTGTGCTGGCGATGGTGCTTCCGGGGCTGTTGCGTGACGGCATCTGCGGGCTGATCGAGTGCGCTGATGTGACACCGGAGGTTGCGGTGGGTCGTCCGGCCGGCAATGCCCTGGCGGTGGTCGTTCCCGACGGTGCCGGTGGGGAGTTGCGATCCCTGCGCCTGTTCCCCATCACCGAGAGCACTGCCCAGGACACCGCAGGTTCCTGGATCGTGTACCGCGACGACCCCGATGCAGCGCCGGAGACGATCGAACTGGGAACCCAGCCCGAAGGGTTCAAGACCCGCATCGAACTGGCCGAGCAGCCCGCTGAGGGTCTCTGGGTGCTGGACGCGTCGTTCGGCTGCGCGTCCACGCTCGTGCGCTTCGCACCCGAGGAGCTCGACCCCGGTTATGTCACCACAGGCGATGCACCCGTACCGATCGGTGACTTCGATGCCGACGCGCGTTCGACGCTGCGCTGCGCCACAGACGCCCCCGAGTGGCAGCGCTGGCTGTTCATGGTGGGTGCCCTGTCGGCATCGATCGGCGCGGTCCTGGGGATCTGGGTGTTGATCGCCGCCCCGTCGTGGACCATCCCGAGTGGTATGCACCCGATGAGGAGTTGGACTGACCGCCCGGTTCGGCGGACCTCGTTCAGGCGTCGCCGACGAGCGGCACGAAGGCGACCCCGCCGAGGTCCTGCGCGCTCAGGACGGATCCGTGGCGCTCGATGCAGAGCAGCGTCTGTGAGTGGTACTGCTCACCGACCGGGATCACGAGGCGCCCACCCTCGGCGAGCTGCTCTGTGAGTGCCGATGGAACAGTCGCGGCCGCGGCGGTCACCACGATCGCGTCGTATGGTGCGGCGGCGGCCAGCCGAGGGTGCCGTCACCGGTGTGGACGGTCACATTCGCGTATCCCGCCAGGTGTTGGGTCGCGGTCGCGGCCAGGTCCGGAATCCGTTCCACGGTGTGTACCTCGGCCGCTAGGTGTGACAGGACCGCGGCGCCGTATCCCGAGCCGGTACCGATCTCGAGCACCACGTCATCTGGGCCTATCCGGGCGGCCTCCGCCATCAGTGCGACGATGTAGGGCTGGGAGATCGTCTGGTCGTGCCCGATCGGTAGCGGATGGTCCTCGAAGGCGCTCTGCCGGCGTCGATCCGGCACGAAGTCCTCGCGTGGGACCGATCGCATCGCTTCGAGCACCCGGCCGTCGCGAACCCCCGCGCTGCGATGTCGCGAGCCACCATCGCCTCGCGGGCTGCTCGCAGGTCGTCGGCTCCTCCATCCTCGTCGAGATGGTTTCCTCGGTGTCCGATCGGCATGGACACAACCGTACCCATCCCATGCAACCGTACCCATCCCATGCGAACTGTCCGGTGTGGTGGGGAATCCGCTACCAGGACCGGACAGTTGGCGGGAGGTGGCGCCCTCGGCAGGATTCGAACCTGCGACGCACGGTTTAGGAAACCGACGCTCTATCCCCTGAGCTACGAGGGCTGGTGGGCACGCGCACAACACGGAAGACCCGCCTGTCGCGTGCACGGCATTCGTGACCGATCGTACTCGGTGGATCCCTGTTCCACTGATGGGGACTCTGCCTACATCGACGCTCTGGCGCGCGGCGGTGTTCGCGTTCATCATCGGAGATGTACTTCGGAGCAGATGCTTGGGCGGGCCGATGGCGCACGAGAAGGTCATCTCGTTGTTCATAGAGGGATCGACGAGCAGCCGCGCCACCTGCGGGTGGTCTTCGAACACGACGGTGAGCTCGGCGAGCGCATGATGAGGGGCACCCACTCCGACGTGCGCACGCTCGCGAGGTCGATCGCTGGGTCACAGGATCTCATCCCGATCTGGGATCCATCGTGGATCCACGGATCGGCTTCCCGACCGCCTGCGGACCGCTACGAGCGGCGCCGGCCCTGACCGGGGCGAGGTCGGGTCGGGTCGGGTCGGTCCGGTCGTCCGAGGGTCCGGTGCCGCTCGGATGCCCGGCACGCTCACAGCGCGGGTGAGCTCCCCGGGTCCATCGACAGCACGGCTGCGCCCCGGACACGATCGTGTGCAAGGTCGACCAGCGCCCGGTCCGCCTCAGCGAAGCCGTACTCGTTGATCTCCACCCGGATGCCGATGTTGGCGGCGACCGCGAGGAACTCCTCGCCGTCGGCTCGCGTGTTCGCGGTGACGCTGACGAGCTCGCGCTCGTGGAACAGGTGCCGTTGGTAGTCGAGCCCGGGCACGTCGCTCAGGTGGATCCCCGCAACCGAGAGTCTGCCGCCGCGGTCGAGCGCCTCCAGCGCCGGTTGGACCAGGTCGCCCACCGGGGCGAACAGTACCGCTCCCTGCAGAGGTACCGGCGGGGGTTCGGCTGCCTCACCGGCCCAAACCGCCCCCAACTCCAGCGCGAGCTGCTGTGCGTTGGGCGACCGGGTGCACACGTAGACCTCCACCCCTGATGCGATCGCCACCTGTGCCGCCAGGTGAGCAGACGCCCCGAAGCCGTAGACCCCGAGGCGGCCACCCGGGGGCACCCCGGCGCGCTTCAGCGCCCGGTAGCCGACTATCCCCGCGCAGAGCAGGGGTGCCGCGTGCGCGTCGTCGAACCGCTCCGGGATGCGGTACGCGTAGGCCTCGTCGATCACCGCGTACTGCGCGAAGCCGCCGTGGTCGTCCCACCCCGTGAAGCGCGGGTCGACACACAGGTTCTCGGCACCACTGCGACAGAACCTGCAGCTACCGCACGTGCGACGCAACCAAGCGATCCCGACCCGCTCGCCGATCGCGAACCGCGTGGCGCCCTCTCCGGTCTCCACGACCCGTCCAACCACCTCGTGTCCGGGAGTCGCTCCATCGAAATGCGGCTCCAGGTCGCCTTCGGCCAAATGAAGATCGGTGCGGCACACGCCGCACGCAACGATCTGCACCAGCACCTCGTGAGAGCCGGGTACCGGCCGGGGTCGTTCCACGAGCGACAAGGGACCTTCGTCTATCGGTGAGGGAGCACGTACCACCCACGCTTGCACGACCGACAGTCTCGACCATGCAGAAGACCCGTGCACGGATCGTCGGTGGCCTGGACGCCCCGACGACGTGTCACGGCTCGCCTCGCCTACCAACTCATCGAACCGGGGTGACAACCTGTGGTGCATGACCCCAGCACTGAACGGGCACCGCATGCCGTTCGCACCGACTCGCGTGGCCGCACGGTTGATTCTTCTCGCGGCGATCTCGGGCGTGGTTGCGCTTTCGGGGCATGCGCCGGCACCAGCGGATCCGACGTGGCAACCGCTCCTGCGCCGGGTGACGCGCAGGCGCACGACGCCGAAGCAGGCGCGGACGACTCCGAACCCACCACGACCACGACGATCACCACGACAGCACCGCCCCGGGCACCGGCGGACACCCTGACGATGCAGGAGTTCGTCACGATCTCCGGCGATCTGAGTCCCAAGTCGATCGTGGCCTCGGGCACTGGCGTGGTCACAGCCCAGAACATGATGTACCGGCACACCGTGACCGCCTACGACGCCGACGGCAACCTGATCGCGACGGTGCCGGACACCGTGAGGCTGTCCGACTTCGGCATCGACAAAGCGGGTGAGTTCAAGGGCGCTCCCGTGGAGGCTGCGTTCATGCCCGACGGAAGCGCGGTGTACGTGTCGAACTACTCGATGTACGGCCCGGGCTTCCGCGAGGGGTCCGACGAGTGCAGCCCTTCCGATGGCACACCGCCGAGCTTCCTGTACCGCATCGACACCGAGACGTGGAAGATCAACCAGGTGGTACCCACGGGTGCGGTGCCCAAGTACGTTGCGGTCACCCCTGATGGCTCCAAGGTGCTGGCCACCAACTGGTGCACCTTCGACATGACCATCGCGGACACAGAGACCGCCGAGGTGCTCGACACGGTGCCGATCGGGCGCTACCCGCGCGGCATCGCCATCAGCCCCGATGGCACCACGGCGTACGTCGCGGTCATGGGCGGCAACGAGGTGGTCGTCATCGACATCGAATCAGGTGCTCAGACCGGATCCATCGCGGTCGGCGCAGGGCCAAGACACCTCGTGATGGATCCAACGGGGCGGTACCTGTACGCAACCCTCAACAAGGAGGGCAAGGTCGCCAAGATGGACTTGAGCACCAACGAGGTGGTGACCAAGGTGGCCACCGGCGAACAGCCGCGGTCCATGGACATCTCCGATGACGGGCGTGCCCTGTACGTCGTGAACTACGCAAGCGACGACGTGTCGAAGCTGGCGACCGAGGACATGTCGCTCTTGCAGACGGTCCCGGCAGGTCATCATCCCATCGGGATCGCCTATGACGGATCGACCGGGCGAGTCTGGGTGGCCAACTACTCGGGCAGCATCGACGTATGGGACGAAGTGGAGGTCCCCACCCAATAGGCAGGGACCCCTCTGTGCTCGATGCGCTGGCGTTCGTTGACCGGTCTCAGCAGTCGGGATCCTGAAGGAAGCGATCCTCGTTGCAGACGCCGTCGCTCGGGTCCGAGTTGATCGTGTCGGAGTTCGTCCACGGCGTTGTCGGCCAGCACGAACCAGAAGAGGACTATCGCGATCGAGGCCAGCAGTCCGAGGACGCCGGTGACGATTCCGCCGATCGCCATGCCCTTGCCAGAGCCGGCCAGCTCGTCGTTTGCCTTCTTCATGCCCAGGAATCCGAGCACGACAGCCGCGATTCCGAACAACCCACCGACGCCACAGGCGAACGCGATCGGGATGCTCAGGATGCCGACCACCAGCGCGGCGATCGCTAGCCCCGTTGGTCTGACTGGGTTGTTGGGTGCGCGGAGGCATCGGCACTCCCATCCCGGGAGGAGGTGCCCTGGAGGGGTGCTCTGGCCCCATTGGCCAGGCGGTGGCGCTCCACCTGGGGGTGGTGGCGCACCTGGCGTCAGACCGCCTGGGGTGGTGGTGCCGCCTGGGGGTGGTGGTGTGCCGCCTGGGGGTGGTGGTGTGCCGCCTGGGGTGGTGGTGTGCCGCCTGGGGGTGGTGGTGTGCCGCCTGGGGGTGGTGGAATATCGGACACTGGAGCCTCCAGGGTTCGGATCGAACTGGTGGTCGCTCGGGGCGACCATGTGAGCGTATCGATTTGCAGGACGATTAGGACGCGAGCTTCTTGAAAGTCGTCCCCACCGCTATGGTCCCCAGCGCGATCACCAACAGACGGATGCCGAACAGCAGGGCGATCGCACGAATCGTGATGTCGGGCCACACGACGGCCGCGATCCCGATGGCGATCGTCAGCAAGCCGAACACCGTCAGCGCAACCCAGTGGCGGAGCTCCTCGCGGCCGATGATCGCCACAGCGCTCTGGGCGAGACCGACCGCGATCAGCACGATTCCGATCACGACTGCCAACGCTTTCAAGCCGCTACCGGGTTGCAGCACCACGATCACGCCACCCACGATGAACAGCGTTCCGAGCACGTAGCCGATGACCGGTGACTCCCTATCCGCAGCCCACGCGAGCTCCGCGAATCCGTTGAAGAACAACCCGAGCGCAAGCAGGAACGCGATCCATGCGAGCGAGAACCTCGTTCCAGCGATCGCACTGACCGTGAGCCAGATGCCGAGCAGGCCGGTCAGGGTGCCGAGGATGATGATGGCCAGCCAGGGATTGGGCCCCCGGACCTCAACGTTGACCGGGTCGGATGCTTGGCTCATGGGCACGACGCTACTTCGGCGGGTTTGCCGAGCGGTGGACTGATCGCGCAATCGTCGCAGCGCGCCGGCCGCGCTGAGGTGCCCAGTTGCCGGTACGGTTCGGTGATGGACGTACGTCGCACCCCCGATGAGCGGTTCGAGGACCTTCCCGACTTCGACTTCGAACCCCACTACCTGGAGGTCGCCGACGGTGAAGGCGCCACGCTGAGGATCCACTACCTCGACGAAGGCCCGCCGTCGGGTGAGGTGGTGCTGCTCCTGCACGGAGAGCCGAGTTGGTCCTACCTGTACCGCAGGATGATCCCGGTCCTCACTGGTGCAGGCAAGCGGGTGATCGCCCCGGACCTGGTCGGCTTCGGAAGGTCCGACAAGCCCACGGAGACCTCCGACTACACCTACGCCCGCCATGTGGATTGGATGCGCGAGGCGCTGTTCACACACCTCCACCTCGATGGGATCACCATGTTCTGCCAGGACTGGGGTGGGCTCATCGGCCTGCGTCTCGTGGCGGAGGAACCGGACCGGTTCGACCGCGTCTGCGTGGCCAACACGGGCCTGCCGGTCGGCCACGGTGCGTCGGAGGCGTTCATTGCGTGGCGGGACTACTCGCAGAACGCGGAGCACTTCCCCGTTGGCATGATCGTGGCAGGTGGCACCGTCGGAGGACTCAGCGAGTCCGAGGTCGCCGCCTACGACGCGCCCTTCCCGGATCAGAGCTACACGGCCGGCGCACGCATCTTCCCGGCGTTGGTTCCCATGGAACCCGACAATCCTGCGGTGCCCGACAACGTGGCGGCCTGGGAGTCCCTCGAGCGCTTCGACAGACCGTTCCTCGTGGCGTTCAGCGACGGTGACCCCATCACCCGTGGTGGCGACAGGGTGTTCCATGACCGGGTTCCCGGCACCGCCGGCCAACCCCACACGACCATCGAGGGCGCCGGCCACTTCCTGCAGGAGGACAAGGGCCCGCTCATCGCCGAGAAGCTCCTTCAGTGGATGGACGCCCACTGAGCCACGCGGACTGGCCTGGTCCCGCAGAGGTCCTGGCCCGGCTCACTCAGGTGCCACCGTCCACTCCGGCGTCGTCATCGTCTCGATCCGCCAGGCGGACCCGCAGGCAGGTGTTGTTGCCGAGAGTCCGCATCTCCCGGAGCTCACGCCTGGAGAACTCCCGGTCAGCCTCGGATACATGTACCACCGCGGGGTCGGTCACCTCGAAGGATGTGCCCTCGACGAGGATCGTGGCCGATCCGGCGGCAAGCACGTTGCGTACCCAGTCCGAGACCGTTCCGTAGACGATCAGGATCACGAAGCCGTCGCGTGTGCGAAGAGGAACCACCGGGGTCTCGTAGCGCTGTCCGCTGTGTCGGCCGACGTGACGGACGATGCCGGCGTAGGCGCCAGGCGTACCGGCGTTGCGCATCTGGCGCGGGTTGACGAGTCGCCGGTTCATCCTCCGCTGAAAGTTGAGCACCAGCGGCCACTTCCCGCGCATGCCGAAGAACCAGAGCGCACCCAGCATCACCAGCACGACGACCGCTGCCACAGCGATCCATGCGATCGTCGTCATGGCCTCCTTTCGGCTGCTCCCGGAATCGGCCAACTCCCGCCACGGCATCACCGGCGTCGACTCGCAGTCTCTCACAGGCGTGGCCATCCGAGTCGCTTGGGTGGATCTGCAGGCCCAGCGGTGCCACGGGTATCGTCGGGACGTGAAAGCAGGGTCATCGGGGGAGTCGCGGCTGCGCAACAGGCCGCAGCCACCTGCCGAGTTGAGGAAGTCAACCGGTGCTCCCGCAACGGGATCGGAAGACCAGTATGACCCTGCCTTCGCTCCGGTGTGGGCCGCCGGAACCGAGGCTGGGCCGCTCAAGCCCGGGCGTTCCGCCAAGGCCGAACCGGTCGCGCGGGATTCCGCTGGGTCCCGAGGCAGGTGGTTCCGCAGGCGTCAGCGTGGCGCGCTTCTCATCGCGTTGTTCGTGTTCTACTGCCTCGAGTTCGCCACGGCTCTGATCGCATGGCGTGAGGCGCCCATACGCACCGAGGCACTGGTCGACCCGATGGTCGCCTACGCGGTGTGTGCAGGGTTGGTGCTTCCGGCGCTCCTGTTCCCTGGACGGTGGCGGGTCGTCCCGGCGCTCGTCGCAACCGCAGCCGGTGTGCTCGCCCCGGTACTGTTGACACGCGACCTGATGGAGGTGGTCGGGCCGCGTGATGTGTGGGTGGGTCAGTCGCTCACGCTCCAGGTGCTGTTCCCGCTGGTGGTCGGACTGTGCGCGGTGGTGGCGGTGATGACGGCACCCCGCGGGGGTCCACGAAGGAGCCGTCAGGTCCCGGACGAGGAGGCTGACCGGACCGCCGCACCTGTGGACGCCGACGTAACCTGAGGACGGTCCATCCACGATCAGGTGAGGCACTATGACAGCTGAAGGTTCCGGAAGCACTCGAGGTGTCCACCCCACGTGGAGAGGTGCGCGGCCTGCTCCACGAAGGCGTCGCACGCTTCCTGGGGATCCCCTTTGCGAAGGCACCGATCGGCGAGTTGCGCTTCCGTGCGCCTGTCGCCAACGACGCCCACGAGGGGATCCTCGACGCCACCGAGTTCCGGGCGATCTCGCCGCAGAACCCTTCCATGATGGACGCCCTGTTCGGAGGTGAGGCGGAGCGCTGGGACGAGGACTGCCTGCACCTGAACGTGTGGACACCTACCGCCACTCCCGCCGAGCCGTTGCCGGTGATGGTGTGGATCCACGGCGGTGGCTTCGAGATGGGTTCGGGTTCGTCCCCGCTCTACCACGGTGAGTCGTTCGCTCGCAGCGGCGTGGTGTACGTGAGCATCAACTACCGGTTGGGCAGCCTCGGCTTCCTGGAGCTGGGGCACCTGGATCCTGCGATGTCAGGCTCCGGCAACGTCGGGCTGCTCGACCAGGTCGAGGCCTTGCGTTGGGTGACCGAGAACATCTCGGCCTTCGGTGGTGATCCCGACAACGTGACCGTCTTCGGTGAATCGGCCGGGGCCATGAGCGTCTCGTTGCTGCTCACGATGCCCTCGGCGCGGGTCTGTTCCACAAGGCGATCACACAGTCCGGGGCACTCACGTCGGCCAAGGAGCCCGAGCACGCGGCGGACACCACCGAGGAGTTCATCGCCCTCGTCGGCGCAACCACCGTCGAGGAGCTCCAGGCGGCTCCGGTTGCCGACCTGCTGAGCGCGCACGCCTCGATGTCGATGGCGCGGATCGCAGATCCCGACGGCGTGATCAAGCGCGGCAGGAGCCCGCTGGCGTTCCTACCGTTCCGGCCGGTGGCGGACGGTCGTGAGGTACCCGCGATCCTCTTGGTGAGGTGGAGGCCGGTCGGGCGGCGGCGGTGCCGTTGGTGGTGGGGACCAACCTCGAGGAGTGGAAGCTGTTCGCCCTCATGACCCAGGCCGCGACGGATCGAGAGGCTCTGTCGGACCGGGTGCGATTGCTGGACGCCGACCCCGAGGTGGTGATCGCGGCGTACGAGGCCGACCATCCCGGTTCAACGATCGCCGAGCTCGAATCAGCGATGCTCACCGACGTGGTGTTCCGGGTTCCCGCGAGCCGGTTCGCCGATGCACACGTGTCGCACGCTCCGGTGTGGCAGTACCGCTTCGACTGGCGCAGCCCGGCGATGGGCGGGATGCTCGGTGCAGCGCACGCATTGGAGATCCCCTTCGTCTTCGACATGGTGACCGACCACCGCCTGCACGTGATGGTGGGTCCCGAGGCGCCCGAGGAACTGGCACGCAACATGCACGAAGCCTGGATCTCTTTCGCTCGCGACGGTTCGCCCCGGTTCGGATCCATCGACTGGCCGGCGATCAGCGCAGAGCAACGCCCGGTGCTGTGCATGGGCGACGGTTCGAGCGTTCACCAGGATCCGCACGCGATCTCGCGGGAATGTTGGCCTGGCTGATCGCCCCGGTGATCCTGCTGGCACAGGGGCGACCGCTGGAGGGCACCTACTGGGGGATCGCCGGCGCGGTTGCGGCGGGTTTCGCCATGTCAGCGGTGGCACGGGTGCTGGTACCCAGGGTGCGGTCCATCACCTGGCCCACCTCGGCGATCCTCGCCCTGCTGGCAGGGTCGGTCGCGTTCGGGCTCGCCAGCCTCGCCGACTCGGATCCAACGCTGCCGGCAGTGCTGTTGGCTCTCGCACTCACGATCTCGTTCCTCCTCGCTGCCACGATGGTGGAGAGGCACTTCCGTCCCGCGGTGGACATCCACAGCACACCGGTACCGGAACTGATCCGCCTGGGTGAATCCGCGAACGTGGAGTTCAAGTCCACCGCCCGACGAAACCAGCACACCGGTGAGCGTGATCCGGCAATCGAGGGGGCAATCGCCAGGACCGTGTGCGGATTCCTCAACGGACGAGGGGGCACGCTCCTGGTCGGCGTGGCCGACGACGGCGAGGCGATCGGCATCGCGGTGGACCTCCCGTTCATGAAGTTTCCCGATGTCGACGGCTACGAGCTGTTCCTCACCGACCTGTTGCGAACCACCCTGGGGATGCCTGCCATGTCGTCGGTGCGGATCGGCTTCGAGAGCGTCGACGACACCACTCAGGTGTGTCGCATCGACGTGGATCCCTCGCCTTTCCCGGTGTACCTGACGCCCCCCAAGGGCATGGGTGCCGGGGCCCGGAACCCGGAGTTCTGGGTTCGTGCCGGCAATGGAACACGGGCGCTGCGCATCGACGAGCTGCTCGACTACCACCGCACGCGTTGGGGTGGATGGTTCAGGCGGGTGTTCCAGGAGTGAGCGCGGCGAGCACCGCGGCGGGGTCGCCGGGGGTGCGGGTTGCGACACGACATGGCTCATCCCGTCGGGGTCCTCGGTGAGCGCGAACAGGGTGGGTTCGAAACCGCCGGTGATGGTCGCCGCCACGACCCGGTCCTTGTCGCTGATCGCCTCGGTTCGGGCAGTCGAGGCAGGGAAGAGCTGCCTGTCGGGGTCCCATGGGGAAACCGCCATGGTGTCGGTCAGGGCCTCTGCGCGCATCCCCACGTCGGCCACGAGCGGCCCGTCGGGATGGGGTTCACGTCCCCACACCATGAGCCCGCCCTTGGTGAGCATGCCCGACACAGTCGTGAGGGCGACCTGGTCGGCTTCACCCGCCAGCAACCTGCGGGCGAGCTCCACTGTGGCCATGTAGGTGAAGTGGTTGAAGGGCCCGCCCGCGAACGCCATGCCGCCGGTGACCGTCGGCGTGCCGTCCAGGGGCAAACCGAGCGCATGCTGCTGTACTCGCACCGCGGCGGGGAAGCACGAGTAGAGCTCGAGTAGGTCGACGTCGCCCACCGGTCGTCCAAGGTGTTCCTCGGCCAGTTGACCCATGAGCTCCATCGCCGGCCACCGGTGAGGTTCGGCCCGACGCGACAGGCTGAGCCCCCAGGAGGAGTCGAGGGCAACATGCGGGTGTGCCAACGCGTCGGGCTTCAGACCGACTGACAGCGCCACGTCCTCGGCACAGACCAACAGCGCTGCCGCATGATCGATCGCCCACTGCGTCGAATGCCACTTGTTGTAGGGGAACGCCAGCAGGCGGTTTTCCTCGGTGGTCTCGGCAAGGTCGGTCGCGGTGTGCGGCGGACCGGCGAACTCGGCGTGCGGCTTCGCCGCTGCCACCGCAGCGGCGCGCCCAGAGAACCGAGACGTCATCCAGCAGCTCGCTCGGCGAGCGCCGTTCGTGGCGTGCAAGTGCCGAATCGATGAGCGCGTACTGGGTCACCGGGTCCCACAGCGAAGCCGCCACCTCTGCATCGGCAATCAACTCGCCGGATGGTTCGAGCGTCTGATCTGCCCCCGGTCCCTGGGGAACCAACGGAGGATCGAGCCCGTTGCGCCGCGCGGTGAGAGAGGACGCTTTGGCCTCGCCGCCGAGCACCAGCACAGCGTCGGACTCACCGGACTGCACCGCAAGGATCGCGTTGGTGACCAACCGCTGCTGTGGAACGCCGATCGTTGCGACCATCGTTCGAGACCCTGGTAGATCCAGTGCCGTGGCGACCGCACCGGCGGGATCGGGAGTCGTCGGAACCGACGGTCGCACACACCATGTCGATCCTCGATCGCAGGCCTTCCTGCACGCCCGCCAGGGCAGCCGTCGCCGCGTCCACCATGAGCGCCACCGCGTTGGTTAGCCACACGGAAGCGTCGTTGCGGGCCTCGCCGAGACCCGCCAGGACGGCACGTCGGATGGGTTCGTGTTCGGTCATGGTGAAGCGGTCCTGGGGTCGTCACGGCCTGGTTGCCCGACCGTAGGTCAACGGATGCTCGCTCAGTTCGCGTCCGCGCGTACCCGATCGGATCGCCGTATGGCACGATCGGACCATGACCACTCAGGACCCGCCGGCTCGAAACAGGCTCCCCGAGGGCGCGATCCGCAAGTGGGCGGCGCATCACCATCCGTGGAGGGTGGGTACAGGTAGCGACCGCCTGCTGCGGGAGTTCCGCTTCGACGGCTTCGGTGACGCCATGAGGGTTCATGGCCAAGGTGGCACCCACCGCTGACGAACTGGACCACCACCCGGTCTGGGAGAACGTCTATGACCGGGTATCGGTCGAGCTCAGCACCCACGACGTGGGTGGGATAACCGAGTTGGACCTGCGTCTGGCAGAGGCAATGAACGCCGCTGCGCACGAGGTCGGTACCAGGAACTGAATCGTTTGGGGGCCTGCTTCACGTGACGATCCGCCTCACGTGAAGCGGGTGATCCAACCGTGGCGTCGGAACCGCCGGAGCTGACGGTCCACGAACCACGTAGCCGCAGCGAGCGTGAACAGCGTGCCCACCGCGGCGATCCCGAGCTGTCCCCATGCCACGGTACCGGTCTCCAAGCCGATCTGCACCGCGGCGAACACACGGGTCAGCGGTATCACCTCGGCAAGTGGTTGCAGCAGCGCCGGTAGCGACTCGACCGGATAGAAGACCCCCGACAGCGGCATGAGCAGCACGAGGGTGCCCCATGAGAACACCTCGGCGCTGTCGCCGTACTGAAGCGTCAGACCGACGACGAACAACGTGATGGCCCACCCGAAGGCGAGCAGTATCGCGGCGCACGGCACCAGCACCCACCCTGCGGACTCGGGCGTCACCGCGTAGAAGCCGAGCCCCACGAGTCCGATCACGCTCACCGACACGATCGCGCAGCAGCCCGACTATCCCGAGGGCTCCCAGGAACTCCCGCTCGGTGAGCGGCGTGGTCGCCAGGTTCAAGAGATTGCGTGACCAGACCTCTTCGAGGAGGCCGAGTGATCCGGCGAGGGTGACCTGCCAGATCAGATGGAACAGCATCACCCCGGTCATCAGCAGGCGGACGGGTGCATCGCCCTCGCCGAACGCCACGCCGATGGACCCGAACAGGAGTCCGTCCACCAGCGGCAGCACAAGCAGCAGGAACCAGTGCCCCGGGTTGCGGGCCTGCACCAACAGGTTGCGCTTCGACATCGCCCACACCCGTCGTCGGGACGAACCGACGTTGCGGGAGCCCGTGGTGCCGGTGCTCATACGGCCTCCTCGCAGGCGAGCCGCCTCGGCCAGGAACATCGTCTCCAGATCCGGGTAGCCGGCTCCGGCTACCACCGCCGCGGCAGGTCCGTCAGCGATCACCCGGCCCGAACGCAGGAAGATCACCCGCGTGGTGAGGCGTTCCACCTCACGCATGTCGTGGCTCGTGAGCAACAGGGGTGGCGTGGTGTTCGCGGTTCATCACCTCGAGGCGGTCACGTACCCGCATCGCGACGTCCGGGTCGAGCGACGCCGTGGGTTCGTCCAACACGATGAGCCGTGGCTGGTGGATGACGGCCTTCGCGAAGCCCACGAGGGTTCCCTGACCCGACGACAGCGACTCGCAGCGCTGGTCGGCGAGATGGGAGATGCCCAGCTCCTCGAGCACAGCGGCCGACGCCCGCCCGGGGTCGTCGACGCCGTAGAGGGTCCCGAACAGGCGCAGGCTCTCGCAGACCGTCATGCGTTCGGGCAGCGGGATGTATCCCGCAGCGAAGCCCACCTCGGCCATGGCAGGTCCACGACCGCCCGGCAACGGGTGACCGACGAGCTCGACCGAACCCTCGTCGGGTTCGATCGCCCCCAGCAGCATCAACAGGGTGGTTGTCTTGCCCGCGCCGTTGGGCCCGACGATGCCGACGCGTTCACCCGGATGGATCTCGATGTCCACGCCGTCGACGGCCTGGGTGCGCTCGAATCTCTTCCGGAGTCCCCGTGCGACGAGTACGTGTCCGTCGGCTGCCGCAGTGTCGTTCACAGACACAGTGTCGTTCCAGACACAGTGTCGTTCACTGACACAGGTCGTTCCAGACACAGTGTCGTTCAGGAGCACAGTGTGTTGGGCGGCGCGCTGAGTGAGGACGTGGGGGTGGGTTTGCGTCATCGGGGTTGGGCACGTCGGGGTGAGCGCGATGGGGGCTTTCGGTTCGATGTCTCACGGGGTTGTTATGGTATCGAACATGGGTTCGATTGTGGGAAGTGGTTCTGGGGACGGGTCGGGAGCACCGCTGGTGTGATCACCACGGCACGCGGGTTTGGCCGGTGTCGACGCGAAGGCGCTGTCCGATGAGGAGTGCCTTGTGATGGTCGACGACATCGAAGCGGCTCGCCGGTCACTGGATGCGGCATCCGCGGGAGTGCTTGCCGAGGTGGACCGCCGCGGTTTGTGCGACATCCGTTACGGCACCGCCACGGGTGTGTGGTTCGAGCGTCGTCACGGACGTTCGCGTACCGCTGTGAACCGTGAGATTCGTGCTGGTAGGCGTCTGCGAGCCGATCTCGATGAGTTGTTCGAAGCGGCTGGCGCGGTGAGATCACCTTCGAACGTGCGGCGTTCATCGCCGCTCGGGTCAACGACCGCAACGCGGATGCGTTCGGTGCCGCGCAACAGGCGTTGTTGGCGCTGTCGGACGCGGAGCCGGGATGGTCACGGTTCACCGCGTTGGTCGACGATCTCGCCCGTTACGCCGATGCCGACGGCGGTCACGACCCCCACTGAGGCGAAATCGAAGGTGTCGATGCGACGCAGCGCCGATGAACTGGTCATCGACGCCACCCTGTGTGGCCCCGAGGGGTTTCCTTCGAAGAGCTCCTCGAAGCCGAAACGAACCGCATGTGGCGCCGCATGCGCGACGATCGCCGATGCTGCCCGGAGCTCGAGATGCCAACCAGAGCCCAGATCCGTGCCCAAGCCCTGGTCGAGCTCATCCGCCGCGGTGCCACAACCAGGCGAGACAACACCACGCCTTGCATGGTCACCGAGATGAACCTGGTCATCGACACCGACCGAACAGGTGAGATCGACCCGCTCCTCGCCGCCGCACTCCACCACCCCACCCCATCCCCACGGTCCCGGTGACACCGCCGCCGGTGGGTGCTGTTCAGACCGGCCCGGGCCCGGGGCGCTCATCGGTGTGCCGGTGACCGACACAGCAGGCAACAGGTTGTGGTTCACCGCCACCCAATGGGAGCTGCTGGTATGCAACTCCGCGATCTCTGAGACCCTGCTGGATCAACTGGGCATGCCCGTAGCGGTACGTGAACGGCTCCGGTTGCCGAACCGGGCGATGCGCCGCGCACTCGGGGTACGCGACGGCGGATGTGTGTTCCCGGGATGTGACGCCCCACCCGGATGGTGTGACGCACACCACGTCATCGAATACGCCGACGACGGCCAAACCGTCATCGTGAACCTCGTGTTGTTGTGCCGACACCACCACGGCATCGTGCACCGCACCGGCTGGACCATGCACTTGAACCACCCGAGCGGCTCTCACCCGGACCACCCGGGCAGCCTTGACAGCCACTTCACGATCACCACCGCCACCGGAGCCGAACTACCGACCCAACACCGCCCACGACCACCCAAACCGCCAGGCGAACAACCCTCTGGGCGACCACCCGCACCCGCCTGAGCGCGGGACCCCAACGGACCAACGTGAGGTTCCCCCTGCGCGACGGTCTGTACAGTCGCTGTGGCACCGTTGCGCGAACACAACCGACACTGCGAGGGGGACCACATGGGTGACACGCCATTTCCGGCCGAGGGACGACCGGCCGGCGAGCTCCTCGAGGAGCTGCACGTCGAACGAGAGGGTGACCTCGACTGGCGGGGCGGTCGGGCGTTCAGCCTCGTGTACAACACCGACGATCCCGAGCTCGAGGCGTTGCAGCACTCGGTTGCGGGGATGTTCCTGCACGAGAACGCGCTCAACCCCTTCCCGCTACGCCACCTTGTTGCGGATGGAGGGTGAGGTGATCGGCATGGCACGGTCGCTGTTCGGGGCCAACGCGGGGTCGCTCAGCGCCGGTGGAACCGAGTCGATCTTCCTCGCGGTGCAGACCGCGCGTGACCATGCCCACGCCAGGGGTGTGATGTCGCCAGAGCTGGTATGTGCACGCACGGTCCATCCCGCGTTCGCCAAGGCGTGCAAGTACCTCGACGTGACCCAGCGCTTCACCGAGGTGACCGACGACGGTCGGGCCGACCCCGAGGCCATGGAGGCTGCCCTCAACGCCGACACGGCGCTGCTGGTGGCGTCCGCTCCCGGGTACCCCTTCGGTGTGATCGACCCGGTCACCGACATCGCGGCCATGGCGGCCGAGCGCGACCTGCTGTGCCACGTGGACGCATGCCTCGGCGGCTGGCTGCTGCCGTTCTGGGAGCGCCTCGGTGAGGAGGTGGTTCCATGGGACTTCAGGGTGGAGGGTGTGACGTCGCTGTCGGCGGACATCCACAAGTACGGCTACTGCTTCAAGGGGATCTCGACGATCACCTACCGCGACCCCGAGCTGTACCAGCGCCAGGTGTTCATGTACGACCAGTGGCCCGGCGGGCTGTACGCGTCGGCTTCGGCAGCGGGCACCCGCCCGGGTCCTCCGATCGCCGGAGCGTGGGCGACGATCACCCACCTGGGTGCCGACGGCTACATGCGTCTCGGCGCCCGGGTGCTCGAAGCCACGCAGGGTTTCCTGGCAGCGGTGGACTCCGTCGACGGCGTCCGCGCGACCCCCACACCGGACATGTCGGTGTTCCAGATCGGGGTCGACGCCGACTCCGAGGTGGTGGTCGACATCGAGGCCGTCGGCGACCGGATGGACGAGCGGGGCTGGAACATGGATCGCCAGCAGGGCGGATTGCACGTGATGCTCTCGCCCGGCCACGACAAGGTGGCCACCGCGTTCGGTGAGGACCTCGCAGCGTCGGTGGCCGATCAGGGAGTGCCGCTGGAGTGCAGCACACCTACGGTGGGGTGGTCGACAACTAGGAGGTGCCGAGGTGGGTGGCGCAACGAATGGTCCTTCGGGGGACCCACCGCACCGTTCTTCGACGGTGCCGGCGAGGAACCGGCCCGCTTCGTTCTCCGCCAGGTCGACGACGACCGGTTCGTGGTCGAAGAGCTGGTTCTCTACGACGACGGGGTGATCTCGATGTCGCTGCCGCGACGTGAGGGGGGTGCCCACCGACCTGGCCTCGATCCCGTTCTTCATGGCGTGGTTCGTACCGGTCAACGGGCGGCACACCCCCGCAGCACTCGTGCACGACACGATGTTGGAGGGGATCAAGGTGGCGGTGCGATCCGGTGAGGTCACCGCTTCGGATGCCGCTCTGCTCCGCAGCGAGGCAGACGACGTGTTCCTGGCGGCGATGGCCGCCACAGGGGTGCCGCTGTTGCGTCGCGGCCTCATGCACGCCGCGGTGACGATGGCGACCTGTTGGAAGCGGTCGTGGCTGTCGAGGTCGGCTCTGGTGCTGTGGACCCTCGGGTCGATCGTCGGGAGTGCGATGTTGGTCGCGGGCCTCTTCACAGGTTGGTGGTGGGTCACCGTGTTCGCGATGCTCGCCCCGATCCCGGCGTCGCTGCTGTGGGGACGCCGGCACTGGCGTTCGGGGATCCTCGCGGGGTACGGAGCGTGGCTGATCGGCCTGCCCGCACTCGCCACTGCTGTGGGTTACGGCGCCTACTGGTTGGCCGAACAGGCCGTGCGCCCACTCGTAGCGCGCAGCACGGGAGAGAGCCTCTCGAGTCGCCGGCGCCGGCGCCGTATCGCTGAGGAGCACCGCGTCGCCCAACGCTGCAGCGAACCCGGGGCCGCCGGACGGTTAGGTTCGGTTCCATGCCAAAGCCGTTCCGTTTCGCAGTGCAACTCGAAGGCCCTCTCGAAGGTCGCACATGGGCCGAGAGCTGCCGGGTGCTCGAGGACCTCGGCTACTCCTCGGTGTTGGTGCCGGATCATCTCGACGAGGGCCTCGGGCCGATCGCCGCGATGGCGAGCGCGGCGGCTGTCACCACCGAGTTGCGTGTGGGTGCACTCGTACTCGACTGCGACTTCCGCCATCCCGCCCTGCTGGCACGTGAGCTGGCCACCATCGACCAACTGTCGGAAGGTCGCCTCGAAGTGGGCATCGGTGCGGGTTGGAAGCGCGTCGACTACGAGCGTTCCGGTATTCCGATGGACCGTCCAGGCGTGCGGGTCTCGCGCATGATCGAACACGGTCGCATCCTGCGGGAGTACCTGTCGGGAAGCCAGGTGGACCTGCACGGCGAGTACTACGACGTGAGCGTTTTGCTGGCCGACATAGCGACGCATTCCCCGGGTGGGCCACCGTTCATCATCGGTGGGGGAGCGCCGCGCCTGTTGCGCTTCGCTGGTGGATTCGCCGACATCGTCGGGGTGAACCCGTCGATCCATTCCGGTGAGATCGACACCGAAGCCGCCCGTGACGGCATGCCCGAGCGCATCGACGAAAGTTCTCGTGGGTGCGTGAGGGTGCGGCCGGCCGCACCGACGGAACGGGTTTCGACGACATCGAGTTCAACGCCTGGCTTGCCGTCGCTGAGAT
Organism: Microthrixaceae bacterium; assembly: GCA_027493675.1. Classification (GTDB taxonomy): domain Bacteria; phylum Actinomycetota; class Acidimicrobiia; order Acidimicrobiales; family Microtrichaceae; genus JAMLGJ01. The sequence continues at coordinate 108,326 of JAOSKI010000034.1, forward strand.
CACCGAGGACCGCGATGCCGTAGCAGCGCTGCTCGGTGAGATGTTCGGCGTGGAACCGGGTACCGGCCTCGAGTCGCCGATCGTGTTGGCAGGCACCGAGTCGCAGGTCGCCGAGGATCTCCGGGCGCGACGCGAGCGCTGGGGGTACTCCTACACCGTCATCCCAGGTGATCGGGTGCACGACTTCGCGCCGGTGGTGGGGAAGCTCACCGGCACCTGATCCCCAGCGAACTGACTCGTCTCAACCACGGTATGGGTGGCCCACAGCAGTCAGTTCGCCGGGGTGGGCGATGGGGCCGGTACATTCGGGTCATGCGAGTCGTGGGGGTCCCGACCGAGGTCAAGCCCGACGAGCACCGGGTTGCGATCACTCCGGACGGTGTCCGTGAGCTGACCCACGCAGGTGTGCAGGTGCTGGTGCAGTCGGGTGCCGGCGAAGGTGCATCCATCGCCGATTCGGCATATCGGGATGCGGGCGCCCGCGTCGTCGACGAAGCCGCAGAGGTGTGGACAACGGCCGACATCGTGTGCAAGGTGAAGGAACCCCAGCACGGCGAACGCCAGTGGTTGCGGGACGACCTGGTGTTGTTCACCTACCTGCACCTGGCGGCGTACCCCGAGGTCGCAGACTGGTTGCTCGACGGCGGCGTGACTGCCATCGGCTACGAGACCGTGCAGAGCGCCGATGGTGGATTGCCGCTTCTGGCTCCCATGAGCGAGGTGGCGGGTCGGATGTCGATTCAGATCGGAGCGCACCTCCTCGAACGACACAACGGTGGGGCGCGGGGTGTTGCTGGGTGGTGCACCGGGGGTGAGACCGGCGGGTGGTGGTGCTGGGCGCGGGCAACGTCGGGTGGAACGCCGCATGGATGGCGGCGGGCCTCGAAGCCGAGGTCCACGCGCTGGACCGCAACGTGGACCGGCTCCGCTGGGTCGACCAGATGGGGATGGGGCGCATCGTCACTCTCGCCTCCAACCGGGGTCAACTCGAACGTTCGGTGACCGACGCCGACCTGGTGATCGGCGCGGTGCTGGTGGCGGGGGCCGGGCGCCGGTCGTGGTCACCGAGGACATGGTCGCAGGAATGAAGCCGGGCTCGGTGATCGTGGACATCGCGGTCGACCAGGGCGGGTGTGTGGCGACGACCCATGAGACGACCCACCACGATCCGACCTTCGAACGTCACGGTGTCGTCCACTACTGCGTGGGCAACATCCCCGGCGCCGTGCCGCACACCTCCACCTACGCGCTCACGAACGTGACGCTGCCGTATCTCACCCAGTTGGCCGTGCGTGGTGTCGACGACGCGGTGGCGGCCGATCCGGCACTCGCCCTCGGTGTGAACACACGCTCCGGGAAGGTCGTCAACCCTGCCGTCGCGGAGGCTCTCGCCTCCTAGGCCCGCGTCCTGGAGCGCCTGGCGTGGGCCCGTGACATCCGTGACGTCACGGGTCGGCTGCGGATTCCACGGCGGATCGGGTCACCGAGACGACGTGGTCGAGATCGGCTTCGTCGATGACCAGCGGCGGGCAGAAGGCAACGGTGTGGTCCGCGATCGGTCGGGGTATCACGCCGTTGCGGAGCATCTCGTCGCGCACCGCCACGGCGGATACGCCCTCGTTCATGCCCAGGCCCCACACACCGCCCTCGCCGCGCACCTCGGCAGCCAGGCCTTCTGCGACCAGGTCGTGCAGTGCGCCGAAGAGGCGCTCGCCGATCCACGATGCACGAGCCGGTAGGTCCTCGCACTCGAGGATGTCGAGGTTCACCAGAGCGGCCGTGCACGCGCTGGGGTGCCCGGAGTAGGTGAAGCCGTGGCGCAGCACACGGGTGTCGTCGGCCTCGAACACCTCGCGGACCGCCGCGCCGACCAGCACGCCCCCGAGGGGCAGGTAGCCGGAGCTCGCGCCCTTCGCGAAGGTGACCAGGTCGGGTTCCACCCCGTAGTGCTGCGATCCCCACCATGACCCGAGCCTCCCGAAGCCACAGACAACCTCGTCGGCTATCAGCAGGGCGCCGTGTTCGTCGCACAGCTCACGCAGGCCCCGCAGGTAGCCCTCCGGCGGTGGGTACACCCCTCCTGCTCCCTGCACGGGCTCGGTGATGACCGCCGCGATCCGCTCACCCCGGTCTGCGAACAGGTCCTTCATCGCGATCGGGTCGTCGGCGTCGAGCACCACGACGTCCTCGAGCAAGGGGCCCCAGTTCTCCTTGTTGGGTGGGATCCCCTGGGCGCTTGTGCCTCCGTAGGTGACGCCGTGGTACGCACGGTCGCGCGCGACCACGATCCTGCGCTCGGGGCGACCCTGCCAGGCGAAGTGCAACCTGGCGAACTTGATCGCCGTATCGACCGCTTCGGAACCCGAACAGGTGAGGAACACCCGCGCATCGGGCATCGGGGCGAGTGCTGCCAGGCGTTCGCAGAGCTGTTCGGCCGGATCGTTGGTGAACATCTCGAAGGTGTGGAACGCCTCCAAGGTCCGCATCTGAGCAGCCACAGCGTCGGCGATCTCGTGTCGACCGTGGCCCACCTGGCAGTACCACAGCGATGCCATGGCGTCCACGTAGCGGTTGCCTTCGGAGTCCCAGACGACGGCGCCTTCACCGCGGGTGATGTCGACGAAGTCCGACGCGGTGGGCCTGGTGAAGGGATGGAGGAACGCGCTGCGTGCCATCGCTCTCAGGATACGTGGCGTAGTGCGACCCCGAAGGCGCAGAGTCGGCGATGATGTCGGTATGGTCGATCGCCTGGTGTCACTCGGTGAACTGCGACGTGGTGATGCCGGAGAGTACGGCGCCAAGGCCGCCAACCTCGGTGAGCTGATCGGTGCCGGGTTCGAGGTACCACCCGGGTTCGTCGTGCCCGCTGCCATGTGCAGGACCGACGGACCGGAGCTCGCCGCACGGCTGGGTGTCGCCCTGGCAGAACTCGGTGCTCACAGCGTCGCAGTGAGGTCCTCCGCTCTTGGCGAGGATTCGATGGCGTCGTCGTATGCGGGGGTGTTCGACACCTTCACCGACATCGTGGTGTCCAGCGGAGCGGGTGTGGACGCGGTAGCTGCGGCCGTCAGGGGTTGTTGGGCGAGCCTCGACTCACCAAGGGCGGCCGCCTACCGCGGGGCCGGCGGTCTTCCGGAGGTCTCCGCCATGGCAGTGGTGGTGCAGAAGATGATCGACGCCGAGCTGTCGGGAGTGGGCTTCAGCGTCGACCCGGTCTCCGGGGACACCGACACCTTGCTCATCGAGTCGGTGAGTGGAGCGGGGGAGCGCTCTGATGTCGGGAACGGCCCGCCCGGAGCGGTTCCGTGTGGCGAGGTCGAAGGTGGAATCCGGGGTGGATGTCGATGGCGGCGAACGCGAAGCGATGCTGTCCGAGGTTGCAGGGACGGTGGTCGGGATCGAGGATCAATTCGGGGCACCGGTGGACGTCGAGTGGTGTTGGTCTGCGGGGATCCTGTACCTGGTCCAGGTCCGGCCGATCACCCGTGTGGGGAGTCAAGGGCGAGATGACGGTCCCGGGAGTCGATCCGACGAGCACCTGGTACTGCGGGGAGAGGGCGCAAGCCCCGGAGTCTCCACAGGCCCCGTGCGCGTGGTCACCGAGATCGACATGATCGACCAGGTGATCGAGGGAGATGTGCTCGTGACGCCGTTCACCTCTCCGGAGTGGATGCCGGCGTTGGTCCGCTGCGTCGCTCTGGTCACCGAGGTGGGCGGGGTCACCTCGCACGCTGCGATCGTGAGTCGTGAGCTCGACCTGCCTTGCGTGGTGGGTGCCGAGCGGGCCACGACCGTGCTCGCGACGGGCGATCACGTGACCGTCGACGGCTCCTCGGGGGCCGTTCGTCGCGGATCCTGAAGCGGTGCGTGGGCGCTCCCGAACCCGTTCCCGACCGCGGTGCCGAGTTGTGCCGTGGCCGACCGCCCACGACCATGTACCCATGCCATGGGCCCGGTCGTATGTCCGAATGCTCGCGTTCGGGGTTGTGTCGACGATCCTTCCGGCCGTCGCGAGCGTCGCGTGTGGGAACGCCGATCCCTCACCACCGGTGGCAGCAGCCGATCAGGGCGCGAAGAAGGTGACCGTCGCGGGGACAGCATCTCTCTCGGGTTCGGTGTGGCGATGCGTGATGGCGTCGATCTGAACACCGGCGACGCGCGGACCCAGGTCAAGGCCATCGGTGAGAACGGCACGGGGCTCGCACGACCGGACAAGTTCGATTGGCCGGGCCGGTTGTCCGAGCTGGCGCAGGACTTCCCGCCTGAGGTCCTGGTCTTCTCGGTGGGCTCCAACGACGCGCAGGACCTGACCGACGAGCGAGGAGACACGGTCGTGACCATGGCCGACGAGGAGGCTTGGGACGAGGAGTACTCACGTCGGTTGGCCGCCGTGTTCGACGAGTTCGAGCACACCGCCACGTCCGTGGTCTGGTTGGGTCAGCTGCGACCCTCAGACGATCGGATCGGCGATGTGAACCGCCACATCCACGAGCTCGCGAGCGAGGTTGCCTCCAGCCGAGCCTGGGTGCAGGTGCAGGACCTCGGTGAGCTCACCGGCTCCGAAGTGCAAGGGACCTCGAAGTGCCTGTCAGCCGATGGCCTTCACCTGACAGCGGAGTGCTACCTGGGTGCGGCAGGCGAGTTGTCGGAACGCCTGGACCTCGCCTGAAGGCAACCTGACGACGAGGCTCAAATAGGCTCGGAGGATGGTGTCGAGCCCCCAGAATGCCTCGCGTGGCGCTTGAGGTCACCGAATCCGCGTCGCCCGTGCGGGTGGTCAGGGCCGCACGACCGTCGCGCGCCTGCGCCACGGCCCGAGAAGCTCGGCTATCACCGGTCGCTCGACGGCCTGCGAGCCCTGGCGGTGCTGGCGGTCGTGCTCTACCACTCGGATCTCGGGGTCACGCCCGGGGGCTTCCTCGGAGTGTCGACGTTCTTCACCCTGTCGGGCTTCCTGATCACCGCCCTCATGCTCGCGGAGCACCAACGCAGCGAGAAGGTGTCGCTACGTGGCTTCTGGGAGCGGCGCATACGGCGCCTGATGCCCGCAGCGTTGACCGTGATCGTGCTGATCACGGTCGCATCGATCGCGCTGGCTGACACCACCCAGTGGCTGCGCCTGCGTCCCGATGCACTGGCGGCGACGTTCTACGTGGCCAACTGGCGCTTCATCCTCGCGGGTGACGCCTACGGCGCGATGTTCCAGAGCCCTCACCGTTCACGCACTTCTGGAGCCTCGCCATCGAGGAGCAGTTCTACATGGTGCTGCCGTTGCTGGTGTTGGGTGCTCTGGTCGTGGCCAGGGGATCCAGGCGTCTCCTGGCAATTGCGTTCACCGTGTTGTCGGTCGCATCGATCCTGTGGGCCAACTGGTTGGCATCCTCAGGGGTACCTGTGGACAGGCTCTACTTCGGCACCGATGTCCGCCTGCCCGAACTGCTCGTCGGCTCGCTCCTCGCGCTGTGGTGGATGAGGCGTGACGAGCCTCTCGGGCGGCGTTCACGTGCGGTCGTGATGTGGTCCGGTCCGGTGGCACTGGCGGTGGTTGCGGTGTCCTGGCGGGTCGCGCACGTGGGTGACTGGCAGCTCTACCGGGGTGGTTTCGCCCTGTATTCCCTGTTGACGGTGATTGTGGTGCTGTCCGCGATGGTTCCTGCGGGTCCTGTGCACCGTGTGCTGTCGTGGAGGCCGCTGGTGTGGGTGGGGGGTATCTCCTACGCGGTGTACCTGTTCCACTACCCGGTCCTCGTGTGGCTGCGACAGCACAGCCGCATGGGCGGCTGGACGCGTCTGGGCGTGGCGTTGGTGGTGACCTTCCTCGCCGCGGTCGTGTCGGCGCGGTTCGTCGAGATGCCGGTGCGTGAGGGGAGGAGGTTCCGCCAAGGCAGGGTGTTCGCGGCCGCGGCGGTGGGTCTGGGGCTGACCACGGTTCTGGTCCTGGTGGTCACCTCGGTGTTCAACCGTGAGGTGTCCGCCGGTGATGCCTCCACCTTCGACCGTGAAGAGGCGTGGGAGCGATTCCTGGACCAGACCGCGGCACAGGCCGAGTCGCATGCTCCCCAGATCCGCTTCTACGGGGACTCCACGGCGCTGCTGACAGCGATGGGCATGTCGACCCGCAGTCGTGAGCATCCCGAGGAGTTCGTTTCCGAAGGCGGGTTCGTCGAGTTGGGTTGTGGCCTGTTGACCGGCACCGAGCGCCGTAGCGCCGGTCGCATCGAGGAGATACCCCCGGAGTGCGACACATGGCCGGCCGACTGGGCTGCCGCAGCGGAGGCTGATCCCGGTGACGTGGCGGTGATCCAGTTGGGCCCGTGGGAGGTGGCCGACCAGAAGCTGATCCCCGGCGGCGAGTTCCTGTCGATCGACACCTCCCCGGAGCTGCGCAGCGAGTTGGCCAGGCGTCTGGGTGAAGGCGTCGATCTGCTGGCGGAGCACCACGGGGCGGTTGTCATCCTGGCTCCGCCGCCGGTGCTCTTCGGGCGCGTCGACGGCAAGGACCCGGCTGAGCCGTATCCGGGGTCGGACCCCGCACGCATGGAGGCGTTCCACCAGATCATCGACGAGGTGGCCGCGTCGCGTGACCGGGTCGAAGTGGTGGATCTGGCCGGGTGGGTCGAGTCTCAGCCCGACGACAACAGGCTCAGGCCCGACGGGATCCACTTCAGCGACGACGGTTCGCTCCGAGCGGCCGAGTGGCTCGCTCCTGCGGTCCTGGAGGCATACTCACGGGTCACGGGCCGGACCGACTCCGCGGTAGCGGACTGATCGGCGCCCTCAGCACCCCCGCTCGGATCGCCTGGAGCCCTTGCGGCCGGCTACCACGCCATGCGTTCGTCCCTGCACGTTGGGTGGGTGTGAGAGTGAACCCTGTTGCACCCAGGCTGCATTTCATGTTCTAGTCGGTACACGGGAGCAAGCCGGTGTTCACCGGATCGGGGTGGAGCCGGGTGGACTGCTCAATTCGGAGCATGACTCCGGCCGATGGGGGAACGGCCGGAGTCATGCCCGGTGGTCGTGTTCGGTGTTCCTGGTTCGCGTCGATGGAGCAGACTCGGATTCGATGGACGGCGTCGAGGGTACCGGCGAGGACGAGGCGAGGCCCGGTTCGCCTTCACGGCGCGGCGGGTCGCCGATCGCTCGGAGCAGGCGCTCGTTACGTCGTGGCGCGTGGCTGCTGTGGATCGTCGCGGTGTCGTTGCTGGTGGTCCCGCTCATCCCCGCCGGTCAACATCAGATCGGCCCGGGCGTGGTCAGCATCGAGATGGGCCCTGCGCTGCGCGGTGCCACCACGCTCTCGTTTCCGCCCCCCTCGGCAACGTTCGGGCGTACACCCACCCTCCCCGGTGGAGGTGACAGCGGAACTGCGCGAACTGGACCTCCGACCTGTGATATCCGGGCAAGGACGGTTGGACGCCGAGTCGATCGAAGCCGAGGTGCGTGCCGACCTCCCAGGAGCTGTCACCTCGGCGTTCATCCGGCTCCTCGCGATCGGTGCTCTGCTGGGTTCGCTCGCCGCGGCGGTCCTGCCGCGACGACGCTTCGCCGGTGTTGCATTGGGGGCGTTGGTGGGTGCGCTCAGTGTGGGCCTCACAGCTGTCTCGGTCCTGGTGGCCTTCGACGTGGACCGCTTCGAGGAACCCACCTATGACGGAACGCTGAGCCTCGGTGGACCACTGCTGGCAGCGGTGACATCGGGAGACGCCAGCGGACTGGATGCGCGCATCGACGTGCTCGCGCGGCGGCTGGCGGATCTCTACTCAGCGAGCGTCACCACCGACATCGCCCGAAGCAAAGGCGATGTGGCGATACTCCACGTCTCGGACATCCACCTGAATCCGATCGGCGTGAACCTGGCCCGAGATCTGGCACGGTCCTTCGAGGTGGACGCCATCGTCGACACCGGTGACACCACTTCGTTCGGCCTGCCGATGGAGGAGTCCTTCAGCGGGCTGTTCGAGGACTTCGGCGTTCCCTACTACTTCGTGGCAGGGAACCACGACTCGATGGCGAACCGTCGGGCCATCTCAGCGGCATCGGGGGTCACCTCGATCGATCGTGAGGTGGTCGAGGTGAACGGTCTGCGGATACTCGGCTTCGACGATCCTGTCGTCACCACCACGCGGACCGTCCCGAAAGCCGAACGGGCCCGCATCATGGAGGCTGCCGCACCAGAGCTCGAGGCGCTGGTGGAGCGCGAGTCCCCTGATGTGGTTGCCATGCACAACCCTGCCATGGCCTCAGCGGTGACCGGGACGGTTCCGGTGGTAATGGCGGGTCACCTGCACCGCAGCGTCACCACGGCGAAGGACCACACGGTGATCGCAGTGGTCGGCTCAACCGGTGCCACCGGGTTGGGGTCGATGACCGTGGTGGCGGACGAGCCGTACCAGGCCCAGGTATTGCGCTTCTACGACGGCGACCTGGTTGCGATCGACAACATCGAGCTGATCGGAACGGCGGGTGACTTCGTGGTCCGCCGCACGCTGATCACCGTCGAGTCCACCGATGTCGCCCCGGATCCCGAGATCGATTCGGATCCCGCTGAGCCCACACTCGAGGACCGCGAACCGCCTGTGGAGAACCGGCCCACACCCTCGGTGCACGGCTCCACACCCGAATCCACGGCTACCTCCGAAGCAGAAGGCTGAGCCCCACGTCGCACGGTGGAGGCGCGGCGGGTGCCGACGCCGGCAATGCCCATACGCTTCGCCCAGAAGCGGAAGCTGTGTCCCACGGTGAGCCCGGCGAGGATCGTGCCCACTCCGGCGGCACCACCCAGCGCGGCGCCACCCGTGGCGAGCGCCACCTCCATGGCGATGCGCACCCGAGCGGTGTCACGCCGCAGCACCTTGGACAACCCGAGCATCACGGCGTCGATCGCCGCCGCACCGAAGGCCGCTCTCACGACGAGGGCGCCGCCGAGCGCCATCAGGTGCGTGGCGAGCACCAGCAGGGCGATCCGCAGGACGAATCCGCCGGGTGCCGAACCGTCGATCGTGGGGACCACCGGGGTGAGCAGTTCGACGCACAGGCCGAACATCAGCGGCACCGACAGCGTGCCCGGTCCCACCGGCGCCCGCATGATCGCTGCGAGCGTCAACAGGAAGATGCCGTTCGCGGCGGTCACCACACCGAATGGGGCTCCGGTGAGGGTCGCGATGCCTTCCTCGAACACGAACAAGGGACTGCTGCCCAGAGCCGTTGCCGTGACCAGCAGGTACATGTAGGCCGAGAGAAGCACGCCACCCACGAACGAGGTGACGCGCACGGAAATCGTACGCATGATGCACTCCAGGAAGAAGCAGGTCTGTGTCGTCCTCCTGGGTGCACGCCCTGTCGTGAGGACATCGCAAGCGTCCCACGCGCTTCGCGTCGGGACAAGTCGGATACCTGATGGCAGCAGGTACCGGGTTCAGCTTCTGCGGGAGCGCACCGTACCGCCGAGGTTGCTGACCGCCATCGCGACGACCGTCACTAGGAACACCTGTCCCAGCACGGCTTCCAGCATGGCCAACGACTTGCCGACATCGGTGACCGGCACCAGGTTCCCGTAGCCCAGCGTGGTGAGTGTCACGAAGCTGAAGAACTGGTAGTTCATCACGGTGCCGTCCGGTGCGGAGCCGAAGAACGGCGTCGTCTCCACCAGGCCCACGAGCCGGTACAGGGACGCGAAGAACAGCCCGATCTGCAGATAGGCGGCCAGCGCGCCGGCGACGGTGTCGAGGGTGACCCTTGGTCGCTCTGCAAGGCGCACCACGACCACCGCCGGAGTGACGAGCAACAGCACGCAGACCAGGGCCGTGCCGACCACCGACAGCGCGTTGTCGGTGGAGCCTAGCTCCCGTGACAGCAGGCTGATGACGGCGAACACGACCACGGTCGCCTCTCCCGCGAACACCACCGAACGCCGCGCGCCGCTGCGACGCAGCGCCATCACAGCGGTGCCGCCCAGCAGCAGCGTCGTGGCCGCGCGGCCGAGGGCAGTGGGGGCGAAGAACGGCGTTATCACCATGACCAGCAGCGAGAACCAGAGAACCGGCGCGAGCGGCGCATGCTCGGCCTCGTGGGCGGAAGCGTCGTTGGGCACCGGGTCCCGGTCTGCCTCCGAAGGGCCATCGGTCTCCTTCGAGGGTCCTGATCGGTCACCCCAGATGTTGCTTTGCCCGCAGGTGTCGGTCGCGGATGGGGCCTACTCAGTCGGCGTGCGACGTCATGCAGACGTACGGACCGGTTCGCTGCAACGCTCGGTACCCTGCGATGGATGACCGAACAGGCCATGACGGCTCTTCCTCGGCCGCATCGCGGCCTGGTGACGGTCGCCCTGGTCGTCGTCGGGATCTCGCTGACGGTGGGCGCGCTGTCGGTGAACGATCGTCGGGCGGAACACGCTGCGGAGTCACAGACCGAACGGGCTGTCGAGAACACCGCAGCGGCCATGCGCTCGGACTTCGAGCGCACCGAGGAGATCGTCTCCGCGCTCGCAGGGTTCGTCATGAGCTCCGGAGGACGTGGACCGTGCCGAGTTCGACCGCTTCGTCGGAGGGTTCCTCGACAAGCACCCCGAGATCCGTTCGATGCAGCTGCTGGACTACGTGAGTGACGCCGAGAGGGCGGAACTGGAAGCACGGCTGGCCGACGTCGGGGTATCCGGAATCACCGAGGTGAACCCACAGGGGCTCCTGACCTTTGCTCCCAGCGCGATCAGTACCTGGTCACATGGTTCGTTGCGCCCGAGCGACACTCGCCGAGCGCTACGGGAGTGAGCGTCCTCGACGCCGCTGGAGGAGCGGACCTGGTGAACGAGATGGTGACCGGTGGTGCCGGCGGAGCTCCGGTGTCACAACTGGTCCGTGGCCCGGAGGGGGGAGATCGAGGCGGTGCGGGTCCTGCGCCCCGTGTTCGATGCCGACCTCCCGTTGACGACCCCCGCAGATCGCGCGGCGGCACTCGTCGGTGCTGCTTCGGCCGTCGTGTCCCACGAGAGCGTCTTCGAGGACGTGTCCACTGCGGAGGCTGGTTCTTCGAACCTGGTGGTCAGCACCCGCGACAGCGGTGGGACCGGCGACAGCGACGGGCCTTCGGGCCGCGACGGTGCCTTCCTGGTCGGCCGCGTGGAGGGCGACCTGGTGACCCCGCAGTCCGCGCGCACCGACTTGGGGCCGCTGGTGTCGCCGACGGCGGTGCGGGAGGTTGGCATCGGGGATCTGGAGGTGGTGCTGGGGGGATCGCCTCGTGAGGGGGCAGCAGCTGCGCTGGCTGCCGGAAACCGCAGGATGATCTTCGTCGCCATCGGGAGCTGCGCTCACCCTCATGGCAGTGGCCGGATACCTGTGGTGGTCGAGGGTCCGGCGCCTCGAGCGCCTCGCCAAGGCATTGGAGAGCGCGAATGAGGCCCTCGAGGTGAACGCGGCGGAGATGCAGAGGCTGGCCGAGCGTGACCACCTGACCGGCTTGCCGAATCGTCAGTCGGTGCACCGCATGGTCGACGAAGCGATGAGCAGGCCGGGGATCCGCACGTCTCGGTGATACTCGTGGACCTGGACCGCTTCAAGGAGGTCAACGACAGCATCGGGCACAGCCGTGGCGACGAGCTGCTTCGGATGGTGGCCGACCGCCTTGCCGGCAGCGTGCGCTCAGGGACCATCGGCAGGTTGGGTGGCGACGAGTTCTGCGTGTTGCTGGACGAGGTGGACCACAGCGATGCCGCGGCGGTGGCGGATCGGCTCGTGTCGACCCTTCGAAGGCCGTTCCGGATGGGCGAGCGTTCGGTGTCGCTAACAGCGACCGCCGCGCTCTGCTCGAGTCCGACGGATGCAGCCACGGCGGTCGAGCTCATGGAGCGTGTGGATGTGGCGCTTCATTCGCAGAAGATCCGGGCGAGGGACACCTGGGTGGCCTTCGACGGAACCATGGCCGCGGCCCAGGAGCGTCGTCGCTCGATCGAGACCGAGCTGCGCTACGCCTTGGAGGGCAACGGCACGACCGTGCTGACCCACTTCCAACCGAAGGTCGACCTGATGACCGGTCGGATCGTCTCCGCGGAAGGCCTTGCGCGCTGGAAGCACCCGGTGCTGGGAGAGGTGTCACCCGAGGAGTTCATCGACGTCGCCGAGGAGACCGGGCTCATCGTGGGCATCGGGGAGGTGCAGATCGGGCGGGCCATCGAGCTTCTCAGGGAGATGTCGGACCGAAGGGCTCGATCTCGACTCGATCTCGGTGAACGTGTCGGCTCAGCAGTTCTCCGACGAGCGCCTCATAGAGCATCTCCGGACCCTCCTGCGCAGCGCGGAGGTACCCGCGGAGGCCCTGGTGCTGGAGATCACCGAGAGCGAAGCGATGGATCAGGGGGATTTCGGCGCGATCAGAGAACGCATGGAGGCCCTGGCCTCGATGGGGGTGGGGTTGTCGATCGACGACTTCGGCACCGGCTACTCCTCGATGTCCAGAGTGGAGCGACTGCCGGTCAACGAGGTGAAGGTCGACCAGACCTTCGTTGCCGGCCTGCCGGACCGCCGTGCGGCGGTGGGCATCACGCGCCATCGTCTCGATGGCCCACACGCTCGGCATGCGGGTGGTGGCCGAGGGCGTCGAGACCACCGAGCAGCGCGACTGGCTGGTCGAGGAGCGGTGCGACCTGGCACAGGGTTGGCTGTACGCGCGGGCCATGGACGCCGAGAGCTTCATCGCCACCCTCCGCTCCCAACAGCAGGTGGTCACCGGTGTGCGTGCGGTGCCAGGTGCCGACCGATCGTCACACAACACCGCTCCTTGCGTCTCGGATTGACCTCTGCAGGCGTCGCCGCCGACGTGCTAGACCCGATCCATGGAACACCGATACCTCGGGAACAGCGGCCTGAAGGTCAGCGCCATCGCCTACGGCAACTGGGTCACCCATGGCAACCAGGTCGACGACGACACCGCCATCGCGTGCATCCACACGGCTCTGGATGCCGGCATCACCACCTTCGACACCGCGGATGCCTATGCGCTGGGGAGGGCCGAGGAGGTGATGGGCCGGGCGTTGCAAGGTGTGAGGCGTGAGTCCTACGAGCTCTTCTCGAAGGTCTATTGGCCCTCAGGCGACGGCGTCAACGAGCGTGGCCTGTCACGCAAGCACATCATGGAAGGATGTGACGGCTCCCTTCGGCGCCTACGCACTGATCATCTCGATCTGTACCAGGCTCATCGCTACGACACCGAGACGCCCCTCGAAGAGACCATGGTCGCCTTCGCCGATCTCGTTCGAGCCGGCAAGGTCCACTACATCGGGGTGTCGGAGTGGACCGCGGACCAGATTCGCGAAGGGGCCGCGATGGCCGCCGAACTGCGGATCGGCCTGGTCTCGAGCCAGCCTCAGTACTCATTGATCTGGCGTGTCATCGAGGGCGAGGTGGTGCCGGCGTGCCGCGAGCTCGGGATCTCCCAGATCGTGTGGTCGCCTCTGGCCCAGGGCATCCTCACCGGCAAGTACCGTCCGGGCGAGCCGCTGCCCACGGGTTCGCGTGCCGAGGGGGACACCCATGAAGCTCGGATGATGGCGATGATGATGAACGACGAGTTGCTGGAACGGGTCCAGGAGCTCGCACAGGTAGCCGACATGCTGGGTTGCAGCACCGCCCAGCTGGCTCTTGCCTGGGTGTTGCGCAACGACAACGTCGCGGCGGCGATCATGGGCGCCAGCAGGCCCGAGCAGATCATCGACAACGTCGGGGCCCTCGAGGTGGGCCTCACCGACGAGGTGGCGTCACGGATCGGGGACCTCATGGCCCCGAGTTCGTTGAGCGACCCCGCGCTGACCGCGCAGTTCGCCCCCAGCAGGCGTCCCTGAGGGCGTCACGAACCGAGCGCCTGTGGGGCGGCGGTGCGCACCCCCGGCCGTTCGGGGTCACTCAGGTGGGATTCCGAACGGTTCGCCCTCCCAACCCCATTCGGGGTCGATCTCGATCCCGAGATAGGCGGTGACCGTGGACGGCACGACGGTGATGCCCGGACCCTTGTCGACGACCGAAGTCCTCACGCCGTCGCCTCCGATGATGAGAGGCACCCTCCGCTCCTCGGGGGTCTGGCCGCCGTGGAGGTTGCCGATGCCACCGTGATCGGTGACCACGACGGTTGCCCAGCACTCCTCGCCGCGTGTCGGGCGACCATCGATCGCAGCTGAGAGCTCTCCGATGAGCCCGTCGACGGTCTCGATCGCTGCCACGTAGGTCGGTTCGGTGGGCGAGTACTCGCTGCTGTGGCCCGCCGCGTCGACGTCGTCGAGGTGCACGAACACGACTGTGGGGTCCTGGGTGGCGAGCTCGGTTGCCGCGAGATCGGTCACGCGCCTGTCGTCACCGACCTCGTCGACGTCGCCGTCGGCTGCGAGGGTTCGCAGCGGTATCCAGTGCACGAAGGAGCTCAGCCGGGCCTCGGGATCCACTTCCCTGATCCGCTGGAAGAAGTGCGGGTACTTCTCGATGTCGAGTCCGCTGAACTCGTTGTCGGTGACGCTGTGCTTGTCGGTCCAGACCCCGGTCAGCGCCGAGGCCCAACCCGGGCCGCTGAGCGTCGGTTGCTCGGTCTCGGTTCCCTGCACGCCACCAGCGAAGGCGTACATGGTCGTTGCGCCGTTGGCGGCAACCACGTCGATGTTCGGTGTGTCGGCCGCCTCGAGGCCGTCGGAACGCAACCCGTCGATGCCGACCACAAGCACGTGTCGGGACTTGTCGGCGCACTCGGATCCGAGCGACTTCGTGCCGGTGGCGGCAGTCGTGCTCGGGGTCCGTAGCGGCGTGTGGGTCGGACGAAGGGGAGCCGCCTTCGTCGCTGGTGGAACTGCACGATACCGCCATGACTGACACCCCCAACAGGGCGACGAGCCCGGTGAGCACTCGAATCCTCATCCCATCGACGGTACCGCCGGCGGTTTCGCCAACGACAATGCAGAGGTGCGTCATGATGGGAGGCCGCTGTGCGGGGTGGGCCGTGGCCGGCGGTGGGTTGCAGTCAGTGGCCGGTTGCGGTCACCAGTGCGTGGAGGACCTCCGTGTCCCCGAACAACGTGACACCCGAAGCATCCGGTTCCGCTCTGCGGTTCATCACCAGCATGAGTTGTGTCACCGGCCCTCGTGCCGCGACGTCACCCCTTGCCGTGGCCATGGGTGTAGCTGACAGCGCCATCGGTCATCGTCACCATCCACTCGCCGTCGTCACCCAGCAGAGGCTCGCCGGTGTCGGTATCGGCGTCGGTGGCGTGCAGGTGCACGGTGGCATCCAGCAGCGACGGTGTGGCGTCGGGCCAGGTGAGTCGCGCAGCAGCGTTGTCGAGCAACTCGCAGATGCCGTCGGCTGCCACGAACTCATCCAGTTCGTAGGCCTCGCCAAGCGCGAGCGCCAGGTCCGCGTCGTGGACCGCCGTCTCGTGCAACTGTCGTCTGGCCCACCACCGCGCGTCGTGGCCACCGCCCCAGGTCCAGACCGACTCGTCAGGGTGGGTGGACTCGAGTGCGACGAGCAGCCTGTGAGCGCCTGCGGAGATCCACGGTGCCCAGTCATCGTCGGTGGGTGCGTCGACGTCGAGGTTCCGCCGGCTGATCGGTTCGGTCGCCCGTGCCTCGATCATCGCGGCAGCCCAACGGTGAACCGTGCCAAGGTGTTCCAGGAGATCGGCTGCGCTCCATCCCGGACACGTGGGGATCGCCCGGTCAGCCGGGGTGCGTCCGGCAAGTTCGATCGTCCTGTCCAGTTCGCCACGCAGTGCCCCGACTGTCGAGTGGTATTCCAGGTGTCCCCGGCGATCGTGCATCGGTCGATCCTGACACGTCGCCAGGGAGGAACCTCAGCGGAGGATCGCTGCCATGAGCGTGAAGTGGCACCGCCGGCGGCGATCGTCATTCCGTGCCACACCTCGTGGTAGCCGAAGTGCACCGGTGAGGGGTTGGGCCAGCGCCGCCAGAGGCCGATCGCTCCCACGGTGTAGATCAGCCCGCCTGCTGCCAGCAGCGCCACCTGTCCCGCTGTGAGCGAGCTCATCAGGCCGGAAGTGCCACGATGGCCGCCCATCCGATGACTATGTACAGCCACGACCCTCCGGCGGCGCCGTTCGCCGTCACCTTCAGCATCTTCACGGTGATCCCGGCGAGCGCGGTGACCCAGACCACCACGAGCAGCGGAATCCCCCACTGTGGCGGCAGCGCGACCAGGCAGATCGGGGTGTAGGAGCCGGCAATCAGGATGAAGATCATCGAGTGGTCCGCCCGCCGGAACCACTTCACAGCGGTCTCCGTGCGGGCGAGACGGTGGTACGAGGCACTGACGGTGAACAGGGCTACGAGGCTCGCCGCGCAGATCCCGGCTGCAACCGCGCAGCAGCACCCTGAGCCGCGAGGACGAGCGCCAGGCCTGCGGGTACGGCCACGATCGCGGCGAGCAGGTGGAGCCTGCCACGCCAGAACGGACGGTCACCGTAGGCGTCGATGGCCTCGATCGTCTCGGTGAGGGTGTCGGTGAGGGTGTCGGCGACCTGCTTCAGCGGTCCGCCGTGTTCAGGATCTTGCGTACGTGAAGTGATCCGCATCTCGCCACCCTTGGGGTCGCCCGCCCGTTCGGTGCAGGAGTTCGCCTGTGTCGACAGTACAGGTGAGTACGTCTCTCCACCAGAGGGAATCGGCCCATCACATTCGAGACGCTTGAGGTCCGACACCACACCGGCTTCTCGAGTCCGGAAGAGGACCCAGTAGCCGCGATGGACGTCACACCAGTAGGCACCCTGGCGGTCAAGGAGCGTGTGGCGGTGGTGGTTGTCGTGTCGGCACTCGCCCATGGGCAGCCCCGCCAGAGCGAAGTCGAGGGGGCCACCCGGTCCCTGGTGTTGATCCCTTGGATCTCGGGGACGTTGGCGTGCTCCTTCGTGGTTCCTCGGGGACCGTCGAGGTCTCGTCGCTGAGGATCGTCAGAGGCGACACCAGGTGCACCAGGAGGAACGGAACCGCGCCCGCCAGTTCACCACGGGATGCACAGGGCGATCCGAGTCGTCTCGTGCCGGCTCAGCCTGTGAGCTGCTCGGGGTCGATGCTGCGCCAAGCATGCTTTTGCGGTCCTCGCGACGATTGGGCCATTATCTCAGTTGCGCACCGGAAGAATTGGCAGTGATGCCCGAGGTGAACGCATGAGACAGAGGTGCGGACACCGGCTACAGAGGTGCGGAAGGAGCCCCCATGTCGGACGAAACCCCGTACGAAGCCCACTCGAACGGACCCCCTGACGGATCCTCGAACGGATCACCCAACGGAGGGGTGTTCACCTGGTTCATGGCGACTGCTGTGCTCGCCGTGCTCGCCCTCGTGGTTGGTGTCATCGCCTTGTTCTCCCCCAACGGCGAAACCTCGGACACGGCCGTTGGCGAGGGTGGCGAGGTGACGATTGATGTGACCTTGGGCGAGATGTTCATCGAGGTCTCCGAGACCGAGGTGCCCCTTGGGTCGACCATCACCTTCGTGGTCACCAACGACGGCACCATGCAACACGACTTCAAGATCGATGGCTCGACCGGTACCGCGATGTTGAACCCCGGTGCCACCGAGACCTTCGAGTACGGCCCGGTGGAGGGTCCCGTGAACGCCTGGTGCACCGTCCCCGGTCACAAGGAAGCCGGCATGGAGACCACCATCGGCGTTGCGGGCGGTTCCGGTGAGAAGGCCACCGATTCGGCATCCGAATCCGCCGCGGCCGGTGAAGGTGACTTCGCGGAGATCGACCCGAATGGAGAGCCCTCCGAGGACTGGGTGCCGCGTGACCCCAAGCTGCCACCGGCTCCCGAAGGCACCGTCCACGAGGTCACCTTCAACATGGTCGACAAGGTCACCGAGGTGGCTCCAGGTGTCACACAGGATCTCTGGACCTTCGAAGGCACCACACCGGGTCCGACGCTGCGGGGCAAGGTCGGTGACAAGTTCATCGTGACCATCGTCAACCAGACCGACATGGACCACTCGATCGACTTCCACGCCTCCGAGGTGGCACCGAACGTCGAGATGCGCGACATCGGTCCCGGCGAGGAGCTCGTCTATGAGTTCACCGCCGAGTACGCCGGAGCGTGGATGTACCACTGTGGGACCGCACCCACGTTGCATCACATCGGGAACGGCATGTATGGAGCGGTCGTGATCGACCCGCCGGAGCTGGCACCGGTGGATCACGAGTTCCTGTTCGTGCAGTCCGAGTTCTACTTCGGTCCCGAAGGCGGGATCGGCGACCTCACCAAGATGCAGAACGAGGACTGGGATGCCGTGGTCTTCAACGGCTACTTCAACCAGTACGTCTTCTCGCCCATCAAGGTCGGGGTCAACGACCGCGTGCGAGTCTGGGTGATCGATGACGGTCCGAGCGAGAACTCGTCGTTCCACATCGTCGGAACGATCTTCGACACCACGTTCAAGGAGGGCGCATACCTCCTCCGACCCGATGCCAGCCGGGGTGGTTCCCAGGCGCTCGACCTTCAACCGGCACAGGGCGGGTTCGTCGAGTTCGACCTGGACAACGAGGGCTACTACACAGCGGTCACGCACAAGTTCGCGAATGTGGGCAAGGGAGCGGCAGGCGTGTTCGTGGCGGGGAATCCCCCACCTCGCTGATTCACGGGCCCAACCGGCCACCGAGGCTGACAGCTGAACCCGCGCGGGATGACGAACTCCCCGAACCGGTCACCGGTTCGGGGAGTTCCGATTCGCGTACGTCACTTGGTTGCAGCGAGGCACCCCGGGCCTGTTCGAGTTCGGACCCCCGAAGGTCCGGCTCAGGCGCGTACGTCGATGGTGAAGGTCTTCACGTCCGGCGGGGAACCCCGCATCCGCTGCTCTCGTCGCTGAAGATGATGCCTTCCATCTTTCCAGGGGTGTTGAACGTCATCGTCACCGTCTCACCGGCGCGGACGTCGAAGATCCCGAGCCTCGCGAACTCGCTGTCGTCGTTGCGGACCCGGATCTTGTCCCCGACGCGTACCTCGATGGAGGGCGGGATGACCTCGACCTCCTCACCCGCGGCCAAGCGTGCCGCGGTGCCGTCTGGGATCACGAACTCATGAATGACGCGCTCGCGGGCCACCGTGGTCTCGACCGGCGCCGGTTCGGTTGACGTCGGCACCGCCTGTTCGCTGGCGCACGACGCCACCGAGGTGAGGATCACACCCGAGGTCACCGCGGCACCGACCAGCCGAAGGCCACCCGCCGGTCTTCGGATCGTCCGAGTGCTCGTGACCCGTGTGCCGGTACCGATCGCACCGGTCATGGATCCTCCTCCGGGGGGACGCTGGAGCTGTCCGCCGGTGGATCCGCCTCAGGGCGCTCACCGGCGAGCAGGCGGGTCAGGTCCCGTTCGATGTCGGGCTGAGACGTGCCGAAGGGCCAGGCGAGGACGATGGTTCCCGTGTCATCGACGACGTAGAGGTCGGCGGTGGGAGACCTCCTTCTTCCCCTCTTCGTTGATCTTGATCCTGAACTCCGCACCGAACTCGTCGGCCGCCGCGTACAGCAACTTGCGGTCCTCGGTGCGGATCGCGTTGCCTGTCGGAACGAAGCGGGCCACGTACTCGGCCAACTTCTCAGGGGTGTCCCTGTGGGGGTCGACGGTGATCATGTCCACCTGAACACGCTCACGGTCGGCCTCGGGCTGAGCAGCCAAGGCCCTCTTGAGGTAGCTCAAGGTCGCAGGACAGACATCGGGGCATGTCGTGTAGCCGAAGTAGACGAGTCTCAGCCCGCCGGGATCGGCCACGAAGTTCACGGGTGTTCCGTCGACCGAGGGCAGGGTCACCGACGACACGTTCAAAACCGGAGAACGCACGTAGCCGGAGAAGTCGGTCGGTTCGGGGACTGTAGTGGTGCTTGACGATTGCGCTGCGGGCTCGCTGCCGCCGCATGAGGCCAACAGGACACCGGCGGCGACCACCGACGCACAGGCGAGCGTGCGGACCCGGGAAGTCCGAGGTGTCACAGGCGCCTCACCGGTACGGACTGCACATCACGGGTCATGATGATCATGCACATGGTAACCAGCCGCTGTCCGGGAAGCTTCCCGGGGCACCCCGTGGCGGCAGGTAATCGGTCACACTCGAAGGTGACCCGAGGCCGCGACGATTGCTGTGACCGGTCCACGCGCCATGGGGTCGGC
The DNA here is from genome assembly GCA_027493675.1 of Microthrixaceae bacterium. GTDB lineage: Bacteria > Actinomycetota > Acidimicrobiia > Acidimicrobiales > Microtrichaceae > JAMLGJ01. The sequence continues at coordinate 128,477 of JAOSKI010000034.1, forward strand.
CACCCGACGGCTCTGTGATTGACGTCACAATTGGATGTCGATTATTACGGAACCGGGTCGATTCTGTAATAATGGCCTCCAAGTCGTGACTTGACTGAGTCGCGCGATTCCCCCCAACCCCGCCGCGGCATCGTCGCGGGCCGATCAAACAGGAGGAGCGCACCATGCACTCCGCGAAGAGAGACCAGCACAACCCCCCGAGTCCAAAGGGCGCCTGTGCGCAGGCGCCGCCTAGCCGCTTCGTTCGCCGGCCTTGCCCTCGTGGCGATCGTGTCCTCCGCGTGCAACATCCCGGTGGCGAAGTGGGTTCCCGACTTCGACGGTGACGGGACCATCTCCAAGACCGAGGTGGACCGCCAGACAGCAGTGGTGATCCGGGCCGTGGCCCAGGCTGTGGAGCAGCACCGTAGGGCGGTTCAGCAGCACCCGGTGCTCACTTGCATCCGTAGGCACGAGTCCGACAGCGCCGGTGGCTACTCCGCACAGAACGCGCAGCAGCGCGTCGGGCGCCTACCAGTTCATCGACAGCACCTGGCGCAGCGTGTCGGCACCGCCGGCTACCCCGGCTACGCACGTGCCAAGTACGCCCCGTGGTTCGTCCAGGACGCCGTGGCGTTGCACACGATCAACCACGGCGGACGTTCCCACTGGAGGGGCTCCGGCTGCTGAGTCCGTGATGCATGCGATCGCGCCGGTGTTGTGACACCGGTTCGAGTCCCATGGCGACGAGACCCCCGGGCAGGCAGTCCGGGGGTCTCGTCGCGCTTCGGGTGCCTGTCTACCGTTCCGGTCCGAGGGCGGCGGTGCCGAGCCTTCTTCTGCAGCGATGCTGCCGTTGTGGTGTGGGAGCATCGACGGAGTGGAACCGAAGACCGCGTTCGTGTTGGGGGGTGGAGGTCGGCTCGGCGCGGTCGAGGTCGGGATGCTCCAGGCCTTGACGGGTGCCGGCATCCGCGCAGACCTGGTGCTCGGGACCTCAATCGGAGCGGTCAACGGGGCCGCCTACAGCGCGGACCCCACAGAGCGTGGCCTGGCTGCGCTGGAGTCCGTCTGGTTGGAGGTGGAGCGCGCGGGTGTGTTCGGGAGGCGGCGTCATGGAACGGGTCCGCCACATCGCGAGGAACCGCACCAGCATCCAGTCGGCGGACGCTCTGCGCGACCTGCTCCAGCGGAACCTGCCGGCGGATTTCGAGGACCTCGAGGTCCGCTTCGAGTGCGTGGCCGCATGCATCGAGACGGCCCACGAGCGGTGGTTCACCGCAGGACCGCTCGTACCGGCGGTGTTGGCCTCCAGCGCTGTTCCCGGACTCCTCCCCGCGGTGCGGGTCGGTGATGAGCACTTCCTCGACGGTGGCGTTGTGGACTCGGTTCCCGTCGCGCGTGCCTTGGCCGAAGGTGCCGATCGGATCTACGTGCTGCAGGTGGGACGGATCGAGGAACCTCTTCAGCCCCCTCGCTGGCCCCACGAGGTGGCGGTGGTCGCCTTCGAGATAGCGCGGCGTCACAGCTTCGCCTCAGCGCTCGCATCGTTGCCGGCCGAGGTGGAGGTCCATGTGCTTCCGACAGGATCGGTGCCGCCGAGGCCGACAGATCTGCGCCAGCTCCGCTACGGCGACCTCTCCGACGTTCCGGCCGGCATCAGGCGTGCACGTGAAGCGTCGGTCGCCTACCTGGAGCTCCATTCCGGTAGCTCGTCCACCAGCGTGTCCACCAGGGCGACCTCCCCTCAGATCGGGAGTGCGTCACCACCGGGACGCCATCCGGGTCACCCGTGATCCCCCCACCGCCGACACCGGTGCGCCGCGTCGTACTGGCTCCGGCCATGTGCGTGCTGACCGTCATGGTTCTCATCCTGCTGCCCGTGGTCCTGCTCGTTGCAGCCTTCTCGGTGAGATGGTTGCCGGGTCGCTGGCGCGGCCTGCGGTTCCTGTGGTTCGCGATCGTGTACCTGGTCCGCGAGGCGGTGGGGCTGGTGGCTCTTTTTCATGCTGTGGGTTGTCAGCGGGTTCGGATGGAAGCTCAACAGCGACCGCATGCAGCGAGCGCACGTCGCGCTCGCCGGGTGGTTTGTCGGCGGGCTCATCGGATCGGCACGCAGGGTCCTGGGCCTTCGTGTCGTGACCGACCAGGTTCCGACGGAGTTGCGGGTCTCCGATCCCCTCGGAGCGCGTGCGGAGGGTGACGCGACAGCACGCCCCGTGCTGGTGTTCAGTCGCCATGCGGGTGCGGGTGACTCCTTCGTGCTGGTGGATGCGATCCTCAACGCCTACGGGCGCCGGCCTCGTATCGTGCTCAAGGACGAACTCCGCTGGGATCCGTGCATCGACGTGGCCCTGAGCCGGATCCCCTCGCAGTTCATCCAGCAGAATCCGCCCAAGGGTTCCGGCGTGGTCGAATCGATTGCGGAGTTGGCCTCGGACCTCGGGTCCGACGGTGCGCTGATCTTGTTCCCGGAGGGCGGCAACTTCACCCGGCGTCGTCGGTTCAGGGCGATCAACCGCCTGCGTGAGGACGGACTCGACGACCTGGTCGAAAGGGCCGAACGCTTCACCCAGGTGCTTCCTCCACGTCCTCACGGGGCGTTTGCCGCCATCGACGCCGCACCCGAAGCCGATGTGCTGTTCGTGGCTCACACCGGACTCGAGCAGCTTGGTTCGGTGCGGCAGATCTGGAGTGGACTGCCAATGCGCTCCGAGGTGCGTTTGACCTCGTGGTTGGTCCCGGCCGAACACGTGCCGAGTGGATACACCGAACGCGTCGCGTGGCTCTACGCGTGGTGGGAGCACATCGACCGATGGATCGACGACAACCGGCCGGTCGACGCGCCGGCCGGACCACTCGGTGCGATGCCGTGACACGCTCCAGGAGCCGGCGGCACGGGTCAGGCTGTGCACACCACCGGTCCCGGTGCCGTCTCCATCGGGCCCGAGGACGCGCCGAGCGATGCTTGGACTACGGTCGACATCGCTACAACGGAATCGACAACCGGATCGCCCGGTTGGCCACCCGATGGAAAGGACCGTAGATGGCTGCATTCGACCTGCCCCCACTTCCCTACGCTCAGGACGCGCTCGCCCCACACATCTCGGCGGAGACGCTCGAATACCACTACGGCAAGCACCATCAGACCTACGTTACGAACCTGAACAAGCTCACCGACGACAACGCCGACGGGAAGTCGCTCGAAGACGTCATCACCTCCGCCGAGGGTGGACTGTTCAACAACGCGGCCCAGGTGTGGAACCACACGTTCTACTGGAACTCGATGAGTCCCGACGGCGGTGGCGCACCCTCTGGAGCGGTGGCGGACGCGATCAACTCGGCCTTCGGCTCCCATGAGGCGTTCTCCGAGCAGTTCGCCCAGGCAGCCACGACGCAGTTCGGCTCCGGATGGGCGTGGCTCGTGGATTCCGGGTCCGGCCTCGAGATCATGCAGACGTCCAACGCGGATCTGCCGATGAAGCACGGCGCCAAGGCCCTGCTGACCATCGATGTCTGGGAGCACGCCTACTACATCGACTTCCGCAACGCCCGTCCCAACTACATCTCGACCTTCCTCGACTCGCTGGTCAACTGGGACTTCGTGGCCGCGAACCTGGGCTGACACCGGCGCCAACACTCGGCATTCTGAATGGGCTCACCCACCGCATCGGTGGGTGAGCCCATTCAGTTCGCCGGTGCGGCCGGTGCGGCCGGTGCGGTCGCGCGGTCGCGTTGGTCGCGTTGGTCGCGTCGGTCGCGTCGGTCGCAGCGGACGATGCATTCGTCACACGGTTCAGGTGGCGGTACAACCGATCGAAGGTCGCGACGGTCGCCTTCGCCCGGTAGCCGAGGTCGTGCAAGGGCGCCCGCAGGCCGACTGCCTCGTTGAGCACCGTCCGTTGCGGCACGAAAGGCTTCCATACCGCTCCGGCGCCCATGTGGCGCGTGAGCTCCTCGGCCTGGTGCTCCGCCTCGGTGGAGCTGGCTGGAGCACGGTTGACCACGACCCCGAACACGTCGAGGTGCGGGTTGAGCCGCGATCCGATGTCCTCGATGGTGTCCATCACGGCGTCAGCGCCGCGCACCGACAGCGCCGAGAGCTCCACCACCAGCAGCAGTCCATCCGCGGCCGCCAGCGCCGAGCGCGTGGTGGGGCCGAGCGATGGTGCGCAGTCGATGAGGATGTGGCGGTACTGAGCGGTCAGCGGTTCGAGGGCACGACGGAGCCGCAACGCGGTTGCGTCGCTGTGCCCGTCGGCTTCCCTGTCGATCAACGACCTGCTCGAAGGGAGCACGTCCACGCCTTCACCCCAACCCGAGGTGACAGTGGCCGCGGTGGCCACATCCGCACTGCCGGTCCGCAGCACGTCGCCCACCGCGAGGTGTTCGTCGTCGGCCTCCACACCCATCGCCCAGCCGGCGCTCCCCTGGGGATCGAGGTCGACCAGCAGAACCTTGTCGCCCGCTCGTTGGGCGGCGGCCGCGAGCCCCAGCGCGACGGTGGTCTTGCCGACCCCACCCTTCTGGTTGAGTACTGCGGTCACCGATCCCATCGCCTCATCCTCGCGCACGCGCCCGCGTCGTCACGCAGCGACGCGAGGTTGGGCCTCCAGGGCGGAGATCGGGCAGGTGAGGATGCGCCGACGGCTCGGGTGGCACAGTTGAGTGATGTCCCCTGATGCCCCTTCCGATCCCGCTGACGAGCCAACAGCTCAGAGCACCTCCGATCGGCGGGGCCCGTCCACCGGCGCGCCGGCCGGCTCGGCCTACCTGGCGCGCCCTGACGACGGCGCGGGTCCGGGCGTGCTGGTGCTCCATTCGTGGTGGGGCCTCAACCGGGGCATCAAGGACCTCGTCGAGCGTCTGGGCGATGCGGGGTTCACCGCGATGGCCCCGGACCTGTTCGGTGGCACGGAGTTGGCGAACCCGACTGATCCCCTGCAGGCAGCCATTCGCCTCGCTGAGGCAGATGTGGATGCCACCGCCGGGTTGATCCTGGCGAGCATCGTCGCCCTCCGGGCCCACAGTGAGGATCCCCAGGCTCCCGTGGGGATCCTGGGCTCTCGATGGGTGCGTCCTGGGCGCTGTGGGCCGCGTGCAGCCAGCCCGACTCCGTCGGCGCGGTCGTGGCCTGCTACGGACACCAGGACATGGACTTCGACGGACTTCTGGCGCCGGTGATGTGCCACTTCGCGGAGCTGGATCCCCTGGTGAGCGAGGATCAGGCGGCACAGATGCAGGCTCACATCCGCCTCGCCGGCGCGTCGGTGGTCACGAGGAGACACCCCGGAACCAGGCACTTCTTCGCCGAATCCGGTGTGCCGGTCATGGGCGCGGACGGAGACATCGGTGAACGTGGTGTGGTCGAGGAGGCTGCAGCAGAAGCCGCTCGGGAGCAGACCGTCGAATTCCTCAGGCTGCACCTCCAAGGTGGAACCGCAGATGACAGGATCGCTCGCTGATCACGCTGGGTTCGCATCCGTCGGTCTGAGGAGAATCGTGGTGGGCCGCTGTACTCTCAGGGGGTATGAGTGGTCCGGCAGCACAGGGGGAATCGACTGGAAGGCATGACCACACGGTCGCGCCACCTCCACCGTTGCCCGAGGCGGATCCCCACATTGCGGACCCGCACTCGGAGCACGAACCGATCGTCGCCCAGGTGACTCTGGCCAAGCTGGGTGAACGTGAGGTATTGGTGCGGCTGGCGGACGGGCGTACAGGCGTCATCGACAGGTCGGACTTCGACGATGCCGGCCTCGGCTCACCTGCGGAGGGTTCGGTGCTCGCCGCCGCCGTGCTGCAACGCGAGTACCCCGACGGCAGGGTTCCGATGTCGGCCAGGTGGGCTGCACGCACCTTGGGGTGGGCCAGAGTGACCAAGGCGCTGGAGACAGGAGACGTGCTCACCGGCACCGTGGAGCGTTCCATCAAGGGTGGGTTCGTGGTCAGGGTCGGGCTCGCGGCGTTCATGCCGCAGTCCCTTGTAGGTGACGTCGACGGCGATGCTTCGGGACTGGTCGGTACCGAGGTGGAGGTGGTGGTCAAGGAGGTCGACCGCAACGCGGACCGCGTGGTGGTCTCCAGGCGGGATCCTCAGCGTCGTGCCCGTCGCGCGGCGGAGCGGGAGTCCTACTCGAACCTGGCACCCGGACAACGACATCGCGGCGAGGTGACCGAGGTGTTGGACATGGGGGCGAAGGTGCGCATCGGCGGGCTCGTCGGCCTGGTCCACCGCAGCGAGCTCTCATGGTCGAGGGTGGGCCATCCACGTGAGGTGGTCGCGGTCGGTGATGTGGTCGACGTGGAGGTTCTCGAGGTCGTCCGTTCCAAGCGCCGGATCGCCCTGTCGATGCGAAGGACCCGGCCGCACCCCTTCGATTCGGTGGAAGTGGGAGAGACGTATCCCGCTGTCATCCAGCGCGTCCTCGACCACGGCGCCATCGCGGAGCTCACGGGCACCGGGGCGGTGGGGATGGTCCACCGAAGCGAGCTGTCGGCGGTCCCGGGGCTGCGCCCGGACCAGGTCGTGGTACCTGGTGAGGAGATCCGGGTGAAGGTGCTGTCTGTGGACCCCGAAAAGGATCGGATGGCGCTCTCCGCGGTGCAGGCGACCTACCTTTGACCTGTACCCGCTATCCGCATCCCGCTGTCGGCGGGCGTTCGCGCCGGCGACGGGCCTCGGGCGGTACCGGACGACGGGAGGTCCACCTTGAGTGATCAGTCGAATGAGCCGATGGCTTCGGGCGAGGATGCGCGACCGGATCGCAGGGCTTGGATCGTGGTGGGCGTGTTGGTCGTCGTGGTGGTCCTGCTCGGTGTGTGGCTATTGGCCGCAGGTGGCGACGACACGGAGGACGTCGCCGGCACCGGTGGAGGCTCCACCACGACGTCGGAGGCAGGCTCGACGACTTCGGGCACCGATCCGCCCGTGGGTTCAGACACCACCGAGGATATCCCGGTGGACGAGGATCCAGGGGGCATCACAGTTCCCGAAGGCGCATCCACTGCACCTGTCAGCGTGCCTGCTCCGGCGATCGACCAGACCGGCATCACCGCGGTGCGTACGGCGCGTCATGAAGGCTTCGACCGCGTGGTGTTCGAGTTCGACGGAGCGCTGCCGGGCTACGAGGTCCTCTACGCAGAGAAGCCCGTCACCGAGGACGGCTCGGGTGAAGAGGTTGCGGTGGAGGGTCCTTTCGTGGTCACGGTCCGGATGACACCTGCTGGATCGGTGCGCTTCACCGAGGACGGCTACGAGGAGACCTGCACCGGTCCCGATCGGGTTCCCGGCGCAGGCTCGACGGTCACCGAGGTGGTTCAGACCGGAGACTTCGAGGGGCAGGCCACGTGGGCGGTGGGCCTGGCCGACCGGGTCGACTTCGCGGTCAGCACCCTCGAGTCGCCGGCTCGCCTGGTGGTGGACTTCGTCAACCACTGAGCGCCTGGCGTCGGGCCGGGACCGAGACCGGAACGGAGCCGGTCGGGTCCAGGCCCGGCTGTCATGCGCCCCGGCTCGGTCCCGTAGGATTGACGGGCTGTGCCCGCCGCCTCCCGACCCCCACTCCCAAGCGGCTCCCACTGTGGGCCGGCCGACCCGGCTGCGGTTGAGGCCTTGGCAGTCCCAGGCCCTCGGCAAGCTGGAGGCCACGGGGGGACGCGACTTCCTGGCGGTCGCCACACCCGGCGCCGGAAAGACCACCTTCGCTCTCGCCGCAGTGGTGCAGCATCTGGTGGACAACCCCGGCACGTCGGTGGTGATCGTTGCGCCCACCCAGCACCTGAAGTCGCAGTGGGCGACAGCTGCCTCGGCGGTGGGTCTGCACCTGGACCATCTCTGGAGCCCGGCCGACGGGGGGCCTACCAGTGGACATGCACGGATCGTGACCACCTACGCGCAGGTTGCCCAGTCCTCCGCGGTGCTCGGTGGATTGGCTGCAGGTTCGTACGTGGTCCTCGACGAGATACACCACGCGGGAGACGACCGTCGCTGGGAGTGCGACCCGCGAGGCCTTCGACGCCGCAGCCTTCAGGCTGAGCCTGTCGGGCACGCCGTTTCGCTCCGACGACGCGGAGATCCCCTTCGTCGATTACCACCTGGACGAGGCGCGACCCGACTTCGAGTACGGATACGGAGAGGCGCTGGGCGACCGAGGGTTGTTCGCCCGGTCTACTTCCCTCGCACCGGTGGCTTCATGGAATGGGTGGCACCCGACGGGGAGGTCTTCGCGGCCACGTTCGCAGACCCGATGAGTCACGAGCGGGCCAACCAGCGCCTTCGCACGGCGCTGTCGTTGGAGGGCCGATGGCTTCCCGCGGTCCTCGCTGATGCAGACGGGCGCTTGGGGGAATTGCGCCGACACCATCCCGATGCGGCAGGACTGGTCATCGCGAGCGACGTGGAGCACGCCCAGGCGATAGGGGCCCGCCTCGAGCGGATCCATCCCGGTGACGTCGTCGTGGCGACCTCGGACGACCCGGATGCATCAGCGCGAATCGCGTCGTTCGCCGGTGGGACCGAACGCTGGATCGTGGCGGTTCGCATGGTGTCCGAGGGAGTCGAGCATCCCGCGTCTGCGGGTCGCTGTCTACGCGACGACGACCACCACCGAGCTGTTCTTCCGTCAGGCCGTGGGTCGCGTCGTGCGGTGGACCAAAGGGATCGGGCATCAGCCTGCCTACGTGTTCCTGCCTGACGACGAGCGTCTGGTGCGCCATGCCGATTCGATAGCGCAGTCGCGGCGCCACAGCCTCAAGCGCCGCGCGGAGCGTGAGGTCGTCGCGGCCGAAGCAGGCGACATCGATCACCAGGATGACCCCGAACAGCTGTCCATGTTCTCGGTGATCGCTTCGGTGGCGACCGATTCCGCCGTTCACCACGACCAGGGGGTGTTCGGTGACGATCCGGACGGGATCGGCGCGGGTGCGGCGGTCGTCCACCCCGAACCCGCCGGGGTGGACCTGCTCCTGTTGCCTCCGCCCCTGCCCTCAGGGCGAGCCGCCGGCACGGCCACGGCAGAGGAAGCAGCTCCTCCGGGTGTGCCCCGGGTCCCGCTGCGTGAACGCAAGGCGAAGTTGCGAGCGGCCAATGCTGAGCTGTCTGTGGAGTTGGTGAGGGTGACCGGGTGGGGTCACGCTCGGGTGAATCGGGAGCTGAACCGCCTCGCGGGCATCGACCGCATCGGCGAGGCCACGCTCGCCCAACTCAGGCCCGGCACTCCGAGGGTCGCAAGTGGCTCAGGCGCTGCTGATGGCCCGAGTGGACCGGGCATGGGCCTACCGGCCCTCCCAAGGTCGTTCCGGCCAGGAGTGCTTGGGGTAGCGACCTCGCATCTCCGAGCGCACCTGGGGGTAGGCCCCCCGCCAGAACCCGGGGAGATCATTGGTACGCTGCAACATCCGGCCCGCAGGTGACTGCAACTCCACGGTGACCGGGATGTCGCGGCCGACACTCGGATGGTCGTCGATGCCGAGCAGGTCCCGGAGGCGGACCGCGAGCAGCACCGAGCGGGGGTCGCCGTCGACGGCTCCGTATGCGAGGCCGAAACGGCGACCATCGGGGTGCCTCCAGAGCTCGGGCGCGTGGCGGTCGAGGCGCTGGTGGAGTCCGCTCGGGAGCGCGTTCAGCAGCGCCGCCTCGATGGCCCTCCGGCCTGGGTCGAAGCCGCTCACCTCTCCGGGGTTGCCGTCAGATGTCGCGACGGCGATCAGAGCCGGAACCCAAGTCGGTGCGGATCGGGTGAGTGCTCCTTCGGAGAGGTCCGGCCAGCCTCCCTGCGGGTCATGCGTACGCATGAAGGCGAACCTTGCGAGGAGGTTCGACAGCTCGCCCCAGTGCCGCAGGACCGACGGCCCCCGTTCGGCGATCGATGCAGCGACCTCCCGGTCGAGTGCTTCGATCGGGATGCTGCGTCGCCGTGAGGTGTCGAGCGTGATCGCACCGAGGCGTCTCGTTGTGGTGGTCGAGGTCGATCCGTCCGACGGACTCCACCTGTGGTCGACCAGCACGTCGATTTCACCCGCTTGACCGGCACGTGAGAGAAGGTCGTCGATCTGGGAGTCCTCGATGGCCACGGCCAGGTGGATGCGTCCGGGGCCGGCGGCATCGCTGCGGGCGTCCAGATCGATCACCACCAGCCAAGCGGAGTCCTGCAGGTGGTGCTCTCCACGGGGTAGCTCGACCTCTCCGCCGTGGCGGAGCAGGTAGACGGATCTGCGATCGTCACGCCTGCGTGCGAGACGGTCTGCGTACCCGGCGAGCACGACCGAGGCGATCACGGTGTCGAGTCGACGAGCGGTGTCAGCGGTGGCCGGTCCGTTCGTGTCACCCGCGGCAGAGAGACGTTCGATCCGCCGGCTCCAACCGCGGACCGCGCGGGCGGGTACCGTCGAGGACCCCGAGCGGATGCGCCGTACCTCCTCGGTGAGGTCGACCTGGGTGGATGCGGTGTGGTCGAGCACCGCCAGCACCTCTGCGGCGACATCGCGCTCCCCGATGGTCGCCGAGTGAACCGCCATGGCGGCGACACGTGGATGGAACCCGAAGGCGGCAAGCGAGCGCCCGTGCGGGGTCATGCGAGCCGTGGAGTCGATGGCTCCGAGCTCGCCGAGCAGTTCTCTCGCCTCTTCGAGCGCATTCGTCGGAGGTGGTTCGAGCCAGGTCAGGTCCTCCGGGCTGGAGGCACCCCATGCTGTCGTGGCGAGCAGCAGCGGCGAGAGATCCGCCACGGTGATCTCGGGCGGGTCGTGTCGCCTCCGCAGCTCCTCGTCGCTCCTGCTCCACAACCTGAAGCACGTTCCGGGTGCTTCTCGTGCGGCCCTGCCACGACGTTGATCCGCGCCCGAGAGCGAGACCGCTCCGGTGCGCAGCGTCGGGATGCCGGTCGCGGGACTCACGCTCTGGTAGCGCCGGAGCCCCGAATCGACGACGGTCCTGACTCCGGGGACCGTGAGCGAAGTCTCGGCGATGGAGGTCGACAGGATGACGCGGCGGCCTTCCGACTGATGTCGTGAGAGGATCTCGTCCTGTTGACCAACCGACAGCGAGCCGTGCAGTTCGAGGACCTTCAACGCAGCACCCAGGCGGCCGGAGAGAGAGTCGGGCCGTGGTGGCGATCTCGGATCGTCCCGGAAGGAACACCAGCACGTCGCCCTTGGTGGAGCCGACGGCCTCCACGACCACCTCGGCGACCCGTCGGGTGATCGGCTCTGCGCGCTGCCGGGTCGCCAATGTGTCGTGACCGCATGGAGTGGAGCCTCTACGCTCACGACGGGTGTCTGATCGCCGAGCACGCGTGTCACCGCCGTGACGTCGAGGGTGGCCGACATGACCAGGAGGCGCAGGTCCTCACGCAGCCCATGGCGTACATCCAACAGCAACGCCAGCAGCAGGTCCTGGTCGAGCGATCTCTCGTGGAACTCGTCGAGTACCACCGTCGTGGTGCCGGTGAGCTCCGGATCGGCCTGGATCCTACGCAACAACAGACCGGGGGTGACCGCCTCGACGACCGTGCGGGCCGACCGCACGGTCGTCGCCACCGAGTAGCCGAAGCGCCCGCCGACCACCTCCCCGGCGTCTTCGGCCATGCGCTTCGCGGCAGCGCGCGCGGCCATTCGCCGTGGCACCACCACGACGGTCCTGTGACAGGGGCCGCGGCCGTCGTGATGCGCGGCGATCGCGGGCGGCACACCGGTGGTCTTGCCGGTGCCCGGCGGAGCGACCAGGACCGCCGCCGAGTGCCGGTCGAGCGCGTCGAGCACAGCGGGCACGGCCTGCAGGACCGGCTGCGCGTCTTGGTGGTTCTGCGAAGGCACTGCGTCGAGCTCCGGTGACATGGAAGTGGGGATCGGGGTGAGTCCATTCTGGCGGAGGCGTGGGGGCCACACCCGGCGTGCCGGTCCCCCGACCCCATCGCGGTTGTCCGGTGGCAGGGTTAGCCTCCGTCGATGGCCTGGAGAGCCAAGAAGGAGTCCGGCGACCCGGGCGCGTCATCCGGCGCTGAGCCGACACCGTGGTACCTGCGCGCCCGATTCGTGATCGGAATGGTGCTGCTTGCGGCCTTGCTGGTCTTCATCACCACCCGCGTGGGTCCGGCCCGATCCCACCGGAGCTCGGACCGCACCGCGGAGGAACGCCCGGCGGTGGACGTCGGGGCCGGGACCACCCCGCGCTCCACCGACCCCGACGACTGCCCGAAGCCGGGCACTCCGGTTCCGCTCGGTGCGGCCGAGCTCCTGACGGTGTTCATGGCTGCGGTGGCCGATCCCGCGGTGGGGCAGGTGCCGGCGAGCCCGGAGGTGCAGGGTCAGATCGACGCGACCGCTCCCTCGCCACCTCTGACACGCATGACCCGCGTCAGGGGCTTCGCCGGGCAGGCCGGTACCTGGTCCACCTGCATGCTGTCGTTCTGGATGGGGCCTCAGGGTCCCATGCAGAGCCTGGATGTGGTCACGGTGACCGCCGTTGCGGGCACGCAAGGCATCGAGGCGGCGTCCAATGACGATCAAGACGACAGCTCCGACGACTCCGATCGAGCCCGATCCGAGGAGCGTGGGGAGCATTGGGAGGTGACGAGGTGGTTGCGGGGGGAACCGAGGCCGACCAGGCGCTCCCGCGTCGCACCGCTGAGCTTCTTCGACGGGTCGGGATGCTCCCGGCCCGATCGTCTGGTGTCGGTGCCGATTCCCGAAGGCTCCCCCGACGACCGGCTCCGATCGGCCCTCGAGGAACTGATATCCGGATCGGTGGGTCGCTCCCCGACGGTGTCCTCGTCGGTCCCGCTCGACATCCAGGTGCTGGACACGGCCGTGGAGGGGAACCTCGGTGCGGGTGGCGCTCACGAAGACGGCGAGCGACAGCATGAGCCGTTGCGAGGGCACAGCTGCCTACGCGCAGGTGGTGGACACCGCGACTGCCATCGCCGCCGAATCGCTCACACCCGATGCTGAGGGTGAGCTGCCCGAGGTGGACGTCGACGTTGTCGTCGACGGCAGGTCCGTCGACACCTTGAGGCCCTGAGCGGGGTGCGGCGATCTGCGTCGGGTGATACGCCGAGGATGGCCGAGGTGAGGCTGTCGGGCACCGATGGAGGCGTTCAGGGAACGATGCGGCCGAGCAGCACCTCGCTGGTGAACCAGACGGTTCCGAGGATCCCCGCTGTTGCGATCAGGACCTGGCGGCCCCGGGTGTGGCCCCATTGGGCAAGAGCGATCGTGAACGGTGCAGCCACCACGCAGTAGCGCCCGAGGGAGTCCATGTTGTTGCCGCCGACTGCGACCACCCAGGTCGCCGCCATGAACACGAGCCAGGACAGCCGTTGGCGGTGGCGCACCGCGATCACGAACAGGGCAGCGAAGCCGATCGCGAACGCCACGTTGTAGATGTCGTGCAGGTGGCCTCCGGCGAAGTCGACACCGGCCTCGACCATGCGTGTGAGAGGGTCGCGGAAGCCGTCTCGGAGCCTGCGTTGGATGAGGTAGGCCTCGAACACGTCGCCGGTGCGGCGCGAGACGACCCACAGAGCCACGACCAGGCCCACCGCTGGTGCCACCACCGCGCACGCCCAGGGGACAGCCCTGCGTAGCAAGGTGCGAGTGGGAGTGCCTCGTTGGGTCCGGTACCACTGCCAGGTCTCCACCAGCGCTGGGAGCGCCAGCAGGACCCCTGCCGGACGCAGCAGGCCGGCGCCCAGCGCCCCGAGAGCGGCCCATCCGGGACGACCCCGCAACAGCGCCAACAGCACAGCAGTGGCCATGAGCAGCATCAGGGACTCGCTGTAGGCGAACACCATCACGTTCGCTGCGGGAACCACGGCGACCATCCAGGCCGCGCGGTCGGCCACGAGGCGGTCCGTGGTGCCTTCGGCCGCCAACCGCCACACGACCACGGCGGCTCCGAGGGCAGCCGCATTGGCGATGACGAGCAGCGCCAGGTCGGTGTTGCCCATGAACACGAACTCGGCCAGGCGACCCAGTGCGGGGTACGCGGGGAAGAACCGAACCGCCTCCTCGGGCACATCGGTGCCGCTGTACCAGCCCTGGGCTATCACCCGGTAGAAGGTGCCGTCCCAGGTCATCAGACCCTGATCGAGGTGCAGGCGACCGTGGGGAAGGCCAACGCTTCCCGACAGCAGGTGGGCGAGCGCGAAGCCCACTCCGACCGCCACCCGACCGACGAGCCAACCCAGCAGCGCCGGGCGGACCGCGTCGCCCCAGCGGAGCACGGGTCCCGTGATGCTCAGCTGCTCGGTCTGCGCACCCACAGCGACATGCCCTCGAAGAAGTTGTTCCCGGAGCCCTCCACCGGATTCTCCAAGGTTGCTCCATCGGATGCAAGGGCGGCAAGGAGCGCCTCGCACTTGCCTTCGAAGGTCAGGTAGTGGGTGTTGACCACCGCGTAGACCGTGGTGTCGTCGTCAAGGGCCGACAGGAGGGACTCCGCAAACGCGACCGGATCCGCAGCGCTGTTGCGGTCCTCGTAGTCGACCCAGTCGACGAAGCGAGGGTCACCTCGGGGGAAGGGCAACACCTCTGCATCGATTCCACGGTTTTCGAGGGCACGAAGCGTCGCCGGTGCGAGCTGGTCCGGGCACGTCACGACGACGGCATCGGATGGCTCGTCGTCGGCGATCTCGTTCGCGATCACATCGGCGACGACCCTCGCCTGGGTGCGGTCGGAGACGATCTCGACCGCCGTTCCGAGCACGAGTGCAGCGCAGGTCAGCGCGGTCAGGACCGCGGTGGCCCGACGGGTGCGCACCATGGCGAGACCCGCTGCGCTGCACAGCACGAACAGGGGGGCAACCACCGAGGCGTAGCGGCTCGCGAAGGTGGACGATGCCGCCACCGAGGTGACCCATCCGATGCCCATCGTCAGACCGAACACCGACAGCTCGGCCCCGATACGTGCCCGGGGTGCCGTCGAGAGCTCCACCACCTGTTGACCGGCGCGGACGCGCAGCGTGCCGAAGGCGGCCACCGTGATCGCCACGACCAGCACGTAGGACATGATCTGCAGCTCGCCGAACCCGCCGCCCACGAAGTCGGTCATGGTGACCACCAGGATCGTGGCCGGACGGAACACCTCACCCCACGGGGTGCCGGTGTGGGCCGATTGATAGGCCATGACCGGAATCCACGGCACGAACAGCACCACGCCCACCGCCATGGCCCCGAGGGCCTTCCACGCGCCCCGTCGACGGTCGGCATCCACGCTGCGCCAACCGACCACGGCCACCACGATCGCGGTCGCCGCACCCAGCCACATCGCCCAGTAGTGGCTGTACAGCAGCGCTGCGGTCACCAACGCCAGGCCGATGGTCGCCGCCCGGGTACGTGGTGGGCCCGGGTCGCTACGTGAAGGTCCTGCGACCAGGAGTCCACCAGCAGGTAGCCGGCGAGCACGAGCACCGACACGAGGCCGTACATCCGGGTCTCCGCCGCGTAGCGCACCGCGAAGGGCAGCACCGCCCACAGCGCCAAGGTGATCGCACCGGTGCGCCTCGCCCCCAACCCCTGGGACGTGCTGCGGGAGCCCAGGCGTCTGCCGGCCAGGTACGCAAGTGGTAGGCCCGTCAGCGAGATCACCCCGGACAGCGCCCGCACCCACCAATCGGAGGACCCGATCGTCATCCAGAGATGCAGGAGGAAGTAGTACAGCGGTGGATGGCCGTCATGCTTCAGAGCAGCGGGTATCTCGCTCAGCGGTAGAGATGCGATGTTGACCGAGAGCGCCTCGTCGAGCCAGAGCCCTCTGCGTGGCCAGAAGCGCATGACGATGCCGACTGCGGTGAACACAGCGGTCACCACTACGAGGGCACGGTCCACTCCGGGGCGCGTGCTCCTGATCGGGTGAACCCAGGGCTGTGGGAGGTATGTGTCAGGTCTGTCATCCGCGGTGCTCACTGGGACGGTCCGCTCTGGGCGGCTGCTGCACTGCAAGTTGCATCAGTGCCTCTGTCACCACCTGCGCCGCACCGGACCATCGAGGTGGCTCGTAGCGCGCGGCCGCGGCGGCGAGGTGCTGGTGGTGGGTGGGATCCAGCAGGTGTCGCTCGATGGCCACGACCAGTGCGTCGACGTCGTCGGGATCCATCACCTCCACGTGGCCTCCACCGGCCTCCGCGAGAGCGCCCCCGGTGGAGGCGAGCGTCGGGCTGCCGTAGCCGAGGGCCTCCATCACGGGCACGCCGAGGCCTTCGTATAGCGATGGTGCGATGGTGAGGAAGGCGTGTTGGTAGAGCCAGGCCAGTTGGCCGTCGGTGACCGCGTCGGGCCACAACAGGCGCGTACCCGAGAGAGGATGACTGCGGATCCGTTCGGCAAGGTCTTCGACCATCCAACCCTGGCGACCGACCAGCACAAGGCCGAGCGTTCCATGACGCTTGGACAGGCGGTCGAAGGCGTCGAGCACGAGCGCCTGGTTCTTGCGAGGCTCCAGCGTTCCCACCACCAGCAGGTAGCGCTCGATGGCGGCCGGCAGTTCGACCTCCTCCGGGCTCGGCGTCGGGCAACTCCGCTCCGAGTGGCACCACGACGCAGTCGAGCTCGTGGTCGAACCCTCAGGCGCGAGCGACCTCCCGGAGGTCGCGCGTTCGGTGTTGTGCGAGATGCACAGGAACAGGCGACTGTGCTCCAGGTGCGCCTCCAGCCAGTCGCCGAACATGCGTCGCTGCTGGTGATCGAACCAGTCCGGGTAGAGCTCGGGCATCACATCCGCGATCATCACAGCGCTGTGGACGCCTTGCGCGGAGAGTCGGGTGAGCAACGACGCGCGGTCAGCGGGATCGTTCCAGGCCGGCTCCAGGTCCAACCAGATCGACCCGTAGTCGGGGATCCCGAGGTCCAGTCCGCGCAGCGCCGGCGACATGGTGAGGCGACGGCGCTGCCGGGTGAGCGATCTGCGGGCCCGACCCACGACCGGGTTCCCCACGGCTCTTCGCACCGCGGGTGACAGCGGACCGAACCGGTCGGCACGCCTACGGTTCGTGCCTCCGGAGGGGTGCTCGGCCAGGCGAACCAGTTCGTCGTCGGTGAGGCGTCGGTGCTGGTCGCGGTGTGTGGCGACCACGGGCACCAGCTCGACCGGACGGCCCTCGACTTGATCGATCTCGGAGATGAGGCAGCGCACCATGCGTTCGTAGCCTGCTGTGAAGCGTGCGGCGAGGGTGGTCGTCACCTCCACGTACGCTGTGAGGCGGTTCTGGTTCACTTGCTTTGCTCCATGGACTCCGTGCCCGAGGCGGGTTCTGGGTCCGAGGTGGGACCTGTCGGGGGGACACCAACGCGGCCACCTGACCGACGAACTCCTTTGCGATGACCTCCCAGTCGTAGGTGGTCTCGACGAGCGCGCGGGCCGCTTCGGTGCGGCGCCTCAGCTTCCCACGTCCCGAGTCGTGGGTGGAATCGGTGACGACGTCCCGCAGCGCCTCGGCGAAGAGGTCGATTCGCGCGACGGCTGCGAAGCGCTCCGGTTGGTCGATGCCTCGAACCCCGGTGGGCGTGCTGAGCACCGGGACACCGGCCGCGAAGTAGCCGAGCACCTTGAGGTTGGAGCCACCACCTGACCGCATCGGGTTCACGGCGACATCCGCTGCCGCCAGCAGCAGGTGGAGCCGGTCGGTGGTCACAGCCCCCAGGCGGATCACGTTCGGTGGGCAGTCGTGGGGGTCGATCTGGTCGGAATGCTCGCCGGCCAGCAGGAACAGGACTCCTGGGATGCCCGGGGCGATCGCAAGGAGCTCGCGTGCGGCGTCGATGTTGGGCCCGTGCGCCGAGCCCACGAACACGGCGATCGTGGTCGCCCGATTGGAGTAGTCCAGCTCGGACAGCAGACTCCCACGTGCCTCGGACCGCTCGTGGTCGGTGGCGAGCGCACCGCCGCAGTGTCGACCCCGTTGGGGACGACCACGATCAGAACCCTTCGCGAGGCTGTGGTCGTCCTCCATGGAACGGGCATCGCTGCGGGTGGTGGTCACGATCAGCGAGGCGCCCAACGCGGCTGCACCTTCGGCGTCGGTCACGCGGTCCAGCATCCAGCGGCCGGCCTCGTCGTGGGGGCAGCATCTGTGACTGAGCGTCCGCTCGTGGTTGTGGGCGTCGAGCACGAGGGGGATGTCGGGTGCAAGCTCAAGCGCCATGGGTGCAAGGTAGGGCTGCACTGCCACAACCACGTCAGAGCCGTCGAGGGCGTTGCGTGCAGCCTGCACGAGCTCGTTGCTGGCAGGCCACAGAACCGATGCCACGATGTCGCTCACCGCGAGGTTCGCGGTGAGCCTGCGCAAATGGCGTTCGGCGTCGAGATGCCTGCTTGACAACGGGGCGCACACCTCGGTGAACCCTGGGGCGACGATCGTGGTGCTGGGACCGCCGTCGGCGGAGATCGCGACCAGTTCCACCTCCCAGCCGTTCGCTGCAAGGGATCCCAGGAGCCTGCGGGCACGCTCGGGGCCGCCGCCGGGCCAACCGGCGACCGGGTAGGTACTGAGCGCCGCGATGCGACCTCGACGACCGGCAGGCAGGGGTCGCCTGGGCGGTGGTGCGAGCAGCCGGCGGGCCACTGCCGACCACGAGTGGCGCGCAGCGGTGGCACGTCCTGCTGTCCCGAGGCGCTGCACCAGAGCGTCGTCGTCGTGGAGCTGCGCCAGGGCTTCGGCGATAGCGTCGCGGTCGGGTTCCACGACGAGCGCGTCAGCACCGTTGGTGACCAACTCGGCCGGCCCTCCCGAGTCCGTGGTGGTGATGACCGGCCGGCCGGCTTGGAGGGATTCGATGGTGACGTATCCGAAGTCCTCGGCGATCGGAGTGACCAGCACCGCCCGGCACCGCCTGTAGGCAACGGCGAGGTCCTCGTCGCTGATACGTCCGGCGAATCCGATGCGCGGGTCTCCTGCGGCGAGACCTTCGAGGCGCTGCCTGTCGGGACCGTCACCGATGATCGTCAGTCGTGCGTCGGGGGCAGAAAGGCGCGAGAACCCCGAGATGGCCAGGCCCATGCGCTTGGGACGGTCGAGGCGACCGACGGCCAGGTACTCCCGTGACTCTCCGCCCGGAGGTTCTCTCGTGTCGAGAAGTGGGTCCGGGAGGCACGACGGCGGGATGATCACCTCGGGTGAGATCCCGAGCGGCATGTAGTCGGCTCGTCGTGCCACGACCTGTGAGATGGCCAGGTGACGGCGGACACGCCTGCGGTCGAGTGCCCATCGGTCGAGGAAGTGGACCACGCGGCGTGCCAACGGTCCGGGGAACCCCAGCACCCCGCCGGGACTCGTTGCCGTCGGACCCAGGTGATCCGCGGCCTCGCGCACCCTGTCGATGAGCGACAGGGGAGTGGTCGATCCGGTGCCGGCATCGAGCGCGTCGAGGATCGGTTCCACATGGGGGCCGACGGGTGGGTCGTCGGCCTCGTGGGCCGCTGCGTTGTAGGTGTCGTAGAGCCCACGCAGTGGGTGCAGCATCCACACGACGTGGTTGGGATGCTGCACCATCCATGCCGGGTACTTGCCGCTGATCACCAGGTCCGCGTGGGAGAGATCCAGGCACGCGAACGCCTCGTAGCCCTCCAGCAGGTCGACGAGGGTGTGCTCGCGCACGGGGATCTTCACGAGGTCGGTCGCCACACCTTTGGCCTCGAGCGACCGTCGCATGGCGTCCCAGTGCCGCTCGGCGCCGCCCAGGCGCAGCGGAACCGGGCTCGGGGCCACGATCACCGCGGTAGCGACATCAACAGAGCGATCGGCGGTCATCGGCGGTGTTCCCTCTCGGCGGTCCCGCTTGCGCAGCCTGCGGTTCACTCGATGCGCCGAGCGCACGCGCTGCCGCCGCGCGGCGCCGACGTGAGAGCTCGTCTGGTCCGATCGACAGGCCCGTTCCGCGGTCGGAGTCCATCGCACCGGCGACGATCCGATCCATCTCGGCGGTGAGCGAACCCGACCGGAGCCTTCCCACCGTGCGCTTCACCTCACGCAGCGACCGCCGGGCCAACCGTGCTGTCAGTGCGTCGCCGGAAGCCAGCCAGTGGCGGATCTCGGTACGCCTCATGAACGTTCTCCGCGCAGCCGACTCATCGGCGCCAATCGTAGGTGCCCGCGATGGCGGACCGTCGACGCTGGGGACGAGTGCAGAGGGTGTGAGTCGCACTCAGCGGGTGAGCAGGACCGAGCTGCCGTGTCCGAACAGGCCCTGGTTGGCGGTGATCCCGACCTTTGGCGGTTCACCCGAGTCGGGATCGAGCGCCTGGCGATCGCCGGCCTGGCCCTGAGCTGCCAGGTGATCTCGCAGACCTGCGCGAGTGCCTGGGCCGGTACGGCTTCACCGAAGCAGGCCAGCCCGCCCGACGGGTTCACGGGTAGGCGCCCGCCGAGGGTGGTGCGCCGTCGCGGAGAAGCTGTTCGGCCTGGCCCTGTTCGCAGAACCCCAGGTCCTCGTACCAGTCCAATTCGAGAGCTGTGGAGAGATCGTACACCTCTGCCACACCCACGTCCTCGGGTGAGATCCCGGCCTGCTCATACGCCGCGTGGCCGATCGCCTGCTTGAAGGTTCGCTGCGGGGCCGCGATGCCCGCAGCCGAGTCGGTGGCGAACTCGGGCATCTCGATCACGGTGTTCGGGAAGGTGGGAGTGATCGTGGAGATCGCCGCGATGTCCACCTTCGGTGAGTCTGCGAGCCTCTTGCGGGCGTAGTCGGTCGACGTGAGCACCACCGCGGCACCGCCGTCGGAGGTGGCGCAGATGTCGAGCAGCCGCAACGGGCTGGCGACCAACGGTGACGCGTCGACATCCGCTGCGGTCACCTTCTTGCGGTACCGGGCATTGGGGTTCGACAACCCGTGCGCCGCGTTCTTCACCTTCACCGCGGTGAAGTCCTGCGGAGTGGCGCCGAAGAGCTCCATGCGCCGGCGTGCGTACAACGCGAAGTAGGTCGGATTCGTGGCGCCCAGCAGATGGAAGCGCAGCCAGTCGGGGTCGTCGGTGCGCTCACCTGCATTGGGCTTGAGGAACCCCTTAGGCGTGGTGTCGGCACCTACCACCAGGGCGACGTCGCACAGTCCCGCGAGGATCCGCTGACGGGCCGCTTCGAGCGCCATCGCTCCCGAGGCACAGGCCCCGTACGCGCTGGTGACCGGAATCCCGGTCCAGCCCAGCGCCTGGGCGAAGGTGGCTCCGGCCACATATCCGGGGTATCCGTTGCGCATGGTGTCGGCGCCCGCCACGAAGCCCACGTCGGACCACTCGATGCCCGCATCTGCGAGCGCGGCGCGGGCGGCTGCAACGCCGTAGGTGACGAAGTTCTCACCCCACTTGCCCCATGGGTGCATGCCCACGCCGGCAACGGTTACCGCTTCGACCCCCATCAGAGGGCCTCCCTGTCGTCGCCGTCGCCTGCTTGCCCTGCGTTGCGCACCGGTACCCACTTCCACACGACCACCTCGACGTCCTCGCCCGTGTCGTCGTCGTGTTCGATCCGCAGGGGTCGAGCACCAACTCCATCTCCATGCCCAGCTCCAGGTCGTCGACCGATACGCCGGCGCGTACCTGACCGAGAACCACCATCTGCTCCGCTTCGAGCTCCACGGCAGCGATGCAGAAGGGCTCGTGGGGATCGGAGACGGGCACGTAGGGAGGAGGCGGTTGGTACTGCGCGTCGGTCCAACTCCACAACCGGCCGCGGTTCGAAAGGAGCACCTCCTCGAGCTGCGAACCCGCGAAGCCGGGTGCACGCGACATCACGCGCTCGGGTGGGAAGAAGAAGGTCCCGCTGCCGGCGCAGCGGGTGCCGATCAGGTGAGGGCTCTCACCGGTTCCCGGTTCGGGCATCGTGAACCAGCCCTCGACGGCCGGTCTGCGGCGGGTGGTTGCGGTTGACATGGGTCCTACCCCCTGGGTCACGGTCCTCGGCAGAGGTGCGGTCGTCTCTGGATCTGACGCGCCGTCAGGTTGGTTCCCTACTGCTGACCTGCCCCACAGGAGGCCAAGTCGAACCGGAGTCCTTGGTAGCGGTAGCGACCTGATAGCACCCGCATCCCCTAGCTTGGCGCACATGCAGAACCCCGACATCGATCTCGGCGAGCACGGGATCTGGACCGCCGCGCTCGACTTCGTGCCCTCCGCTCAGGCCAGGGAACGGGCTGCGGAGATCGAGGAGCTCGGCTTCGGGACGCTGTGGATACCCGAGACCGTGTTCCGTGACGTGCTGATAGAGGCGACGATGCTGCTCGAGGCGACTTCTGGGATGAAGGTCGCCACCGGCATCGCGAACCGCTACGCACGTGACGCGCTCACCACCAACGCAGCGATGCAGACGCTCAACGAGGCCTATCCGGGGCGTTTCCTGTTGGGGCTCGGCGCCAGCCACGGTCACCTGGTGGCGGGCGTCCGCAAGCATCGCTACGAGCGGCCCTACTCGGGGATGGTCGAGTACCTCGATGCGATGCAGAACGCGCTGTTCATGTCCCCCAAGGGCGAACCGCCGGCCCAGATGGTGCTGGCGGCGCTGGGTCCCAGGATGCTGCGCCTCTCGGCCGAGCGCACTGCCGGAGCGCACACCTACTTCGTTCCACCCGATCACACTGCAATCGCCCGCGAGACCCTGGGGCCCGAGCCGCTGCTGGCGGTGGAGCAGATGGTGGTCTTCGACGACAACGCCGAGTCGGCCCGCGCCACCGCACGCGCCCACATGGCCATCTACCTGGGTCTGCCCAACTACATCAACAACCTTAAGCGGCTCGGATTCACCGAGGACGAGATCACCAAGGACGGCGGTTCGGACCGCTTGGTGGATGCGATCGTGGCCTGGGGCGACGAGACCGCGGTGCTGGCGAGGTTGCAGGCACACCACGATGCGGGAGCAGACCACGTGTGCACCCAGGTGCTCGAGTCGAACCCGTCGGCGGTGCCCAGCGGGGGTGGCAACGCCTGGCCGACGCGCTCGGCCTGCGTTGACGCCGCCTCATCCGGGGCACATGTGGCCTGTGCGCACGGAGCGCTGTGGCCGCTCAGATCCGGTTGGTCCAGCGACGCGTTGTGAACTCACCTGTCTCGTCAGCCGGGGTGCTTGTGTCCTCGCGCCCGAAACGCCGCCAGGCGAGCCCCAACCCCAGGGCGGCGATGACCGCCACCAACAGGGCCCCGATGAAGGTGACCAGTGGACCCTGCGGCCTGCTGCTGGTGAGGTTCACCTTCACCCGCACCGGCTCCGGTGCTGCTCTCTCACCGGGTTCGCCGGCGAGAGACTCGGGTTGGAGTTGCTCCGGGTCGACCTCGAGGGCGACCTCGACGGACTCGGCATCGGGTTGGCGACGCAACGCGGTGATGAACCCGTCGAGCGACGCCCCCGGTAGCGCGAACTCGACGCTGGCCTTGTCATCGGACTCCGAGGACTCCGCGACGCGTGGCACGCCAGGAGCCGGTCGCATCCCTGATGATCGCCTCACGCATGGCGCCCACCGAGGTCGAGCCGCGTAGGGCCATGTCCACCTGCGCGTCGGCGTCATCGCCCAGCGGGCTACCCCTCGACACGAGTGCCAGCACCAGCACCAGCCCCGCAACGGCAATGAAGATCTTCGTGGCGATGCCGTCAATCCTACGGATCCGGCACACCGAACCGGGTGACCTGTTGCTCAGCGGTCCACGGCGTCCAGGAACGCCGGGCGGTTCCTCGGCGGGTGACCTGTTGCTCAGCGGTCCACGGCGTCCAGGAACGCCGGGCGTTCACCACCTCCGTGGAGCCAGATGGCGGTGCCGTCGACGTAGCTCGACAACGGTGGCGCGAGCCACCTGCAGGCCTGCGCAAGATCCTCAGGAGTGCCGAGTCGTCCCGCGGGCACCGTTGCAGCGACGCGCGCCACCGACTCCGCGTCGCCGTAGTGCAGATCCGCCTGTTCGGTCTCGATGAGACCGGCGACGATCGCGACGACACGAACCTTGGGCGCCCATTCCACCGCCAACGACGAGGTGAGGTTCAACAGGCCTGCCTTGGCGGCTCCGTATGCCGCCGTGCCGGGGAGGGGCGCGTGCCCGAGACCGACGCGATGTTCACGATGACCCCGCCGTCACCGAGTTGCATGTGGTGGTTGGCGCGCTGGGCAACCGTGCAGTGGTGCGAGCAGGTTGAGCCGCACGATCGATTCGCTGAACCGCGGGAGGCCGTGGCGGCGTCCGCCGGGGCGCTCCGCCGGCGTTGTTGATGACGGCGTCGATGCGACCGAACTGATCGACGGTTGCATCGACGAGCGCGGCGGCCTGGTCAGGGTCGCGTACGTCGGCGGCCATGAACGCCGCGGTGCGGCCTGCGGCGCCGGGGAGCACATCGGGTTGATTGCGCCCGCAGGTCATCACGTTGGCTCCCCCAACCCACGAAGCGCTCCACGAGGACGGCTCCCGATCCCCTTGGTCCCGCCCGTGACCAGGACCACGCAGCCGTCCAGCCCGAACCCGTCGTCGTGTCCGGGGGCATTCGTGTGACCGGTGCCGTCGCTTGTGCCTGTGCCGGCGGAATCGTGTTGACTCATGGGCGCGCAGGCTACAGACAAGCGAGGCAGCGATGGGATTCACGGTCACCAGCACCGAGGGCGTCACAGAGATCGTCATGGAGCATCCGCCGGTCAACGCGCTCACAGTCGCGGGCTGGTTCGAACTGGCCGCCCTGGTCACCGAGGCGGGACAGGAGCGATCGACCGGTGTCGTGGTGCTGCGGGCAGAGGGCAAGGGCTTCAGCGCGGGCGTGGACATCAAGGAGATGCAACGAAGCGAGGGCTTCGAAGCACTCCTGGGGGCGAACCGCGGTTGCTTCGCGGCTTTCAAGGCGGTCTACGAGTGCGAGGTGCCCGTGGTGGCAGCCGTGCACGACTTCTGCCTCGGTGGTGGGATCGGGTTGGTCGGCAATGCGGATGTGA
The DNA here is from genome assembly GCA_027493675.1 of Microthrixaceae bacterium. Lineage (GTDB taxonomy): Bacteria > Actinomycetota > Acidimicrobiia > Acidimicrobiales > Microtrichaceae > JAMLGJ01. The sequence goes on from JAOSKI010000034.1 coordinate 153,345, forward strand.
TCGTGGCCGCTGAGGGAACCACCTTCGGCCTGCCGGAGGTCGACCAGGGAGCGCTCGGCGCGGCGACCCACCTCGCGCGGTTGGTCCCACAGCACCAGGATGCGTGAGGATGGTCTACACCGCCGAGCCGGTCACCGCCGAGGTGATGGCCCAGTGGGGATCGATCTCAGCGGTAGTGCCCCGCGACGAGCTCCGGGCCACGGCGATGGGAATCGCCGCGAAGATCGCATCCAAGAGCCGCACCGTGATCCGTGCGGCCAAGGAGTCGCTCAACGGCATCGACCCAGTGGACGTGAGTCGCAGCTACCGCTACGAGCAGGGATTCACCTTCGAGCTCAACCTCACCGGGGTGTCCGACGAGGCGCGCGACGCCTTCGTGGAGAAGCGTGACGCCGACTTCGGGGACAGCTGACCCAACGAGCTGACATCGTGTGACCAGCGGCACGTCCGGTGGCTGGGCGCGCTCAACGCTGGAACGGCTGCAGGTCGTCGGCCCCGAGCAGTGCGCGCTGCTGGTCGTCCACTACGGCGTGGACGTCGGAGCGCTGTCGCCCGTGCCGGTGTCGCCCATGCAGTCGACGAACTCGGTCTCGGCGTAGGTGTTCATCGCCTCGTCGAGCGCGTCGGCGCTCTCGAAGTCGGGTCCTTCACCGGCGAGGTCCATCTTCTCGGGGTCGTAGTCGGCGCTCTGCGCGAACTCCTCGAACTCCGCTGCGCCGGTTCGCAGCGTCTCGGCGATCTCGGGATCGGACGAGGTCTCGGCCATCTTGTTGAGCATCGCCACGTAGAACTCGCTGGCCAGCTTGGTCTGTTCCTGGGTCTCGGGGTTCCCGACCGACTGCAGCGCGCTGGTCGCGTCGTACAGCTCACAGGCATCCGACGCGTCCTCGATGGCGGCAATGGCCCCCTCCACCGTCTCGTTGGAAGTCGGCGCTGGGGGCTCTTGGGGAGCAGTATCGTCGGGTACGGTTTCGTCGGGCGCCTCGGTGCTGTCGGTGCTCTCCTCGGAGTCCTTCCCTGCGTCGGTCGTCTCGGACTTCTCGTCGGAGTCGGACTTCGATCCCTCCGAGTCGTCGGTGCAGGCGCCCGAACCAGCGCGATGCCGGCCAGAGCAGCCAGCAGAAGATGGCGGAGTCGAAGGTCGTGTGTGCGCAAGGTAGGTCTCCTGAGGATCGGACTGACGCTGATCAAGCATAGATGCGCATGGCGCGAAAACGTCGCGATGGTGCGTGCGAGTCCCTGTGCCGGACAGATTCGCTGAGTTGCGGAGGCCCCACTACCGTGGGCAATCTGACGGGTCATCAGATCCCCTCCGCTCGACCGGGAGACTCCGTGGCCGGACCTGACAAGTTGCTCACCGAAGCCGATGCGGTCGCCGAACTGCGCTCGGGCATGACGATCGGTTTCGGAGGGTGGGGAAGTCGTCGCAAACCGATGTCGGTGGTGAGAGAGATCCTGCGGTCCGACCTCACCGACCTCACCGTGGTCTCCTATGGCGGACCTGACGTGGGCCTGCTTTGCCGGGCCGGCAAGGTCGCGAAGGTGATCTCGGGCTTCGTGTCGCTGGATTCCATCCCCTTGGAGCCCAACTACCGAATCGCACGCCAGAACGCCGAGATCGAGGCCGCCGGAGTGGGACGAGGGCATGCTGCTGCTGGGTCTTCAGGCAGCCGCCTGGCGGGTTCCGTTCCTTCCTACCAGGGCGGGGCTCGGCTCAGACATTCCGGTGGTGATGCCGGAGCTGGCCATGGTCCGTTCGCCGTATCCCGAGAGCGACTCGGGTGAGTACGAGGAACTGCTGGCGGTGCCTTCGCTGGAGTTGGACGCTGCCTTCGTGCACCAGCACCGCGCCGATCGTTCCGGCAACGCTCTGTGGCTCGGAGAGGACCCGTTCATGGACGACCTCTACGTTCGGGCCGCAGAGCGGGCGTTCGTGAGCTGTGAGCAGGTGGTGCCGACCGAGGACCTGGCCGGCTTTGCGGACGTGACGCACCTGCGGATCTCACGTCTCGACGTGACCGGGGTGATCGAGGCCCCGGAGGCGCCCACTTCACCGAGTGCCCCCGACTACGGCCGCGACGAGGCGTTCCAGAAGCTGTACGCCACCGCCTCCAAGGACGACGACGACTGGGCCGAGTTCTCCCGCAGGTACCTCGAGGTGGACGAGGCCACCTACAGGGCGCACGTCGACGAACTGGCCGCTTCGCAGAGCGGATCCGATCCGGCGACGGAGGGTGATCGATGAGCGCAGATGCGGCACCACGCAGGGCCGACGTGTGCGCGGTCGCGATCGCCGACTGCTTCGCCGGTGACGGCGAATCGTTGTGCAACCCGATAGGCAACCTCCCGCTCATTGGTGGACGCCTCGCGGCGTCCACCACCGAACCGCACCTCGCCATCACCGACGGCTACTACACGCTGCTCGACAACGTCCCGCCCGTGGGGCTCGACGAGAACGAGCGGCGCGCGCAACGCACGATCGCGCACTGGAACCCCTATCGGGAGATGTTCGGCCTGCTGTGGCACGGGCGTCGTCACGTGATGATGGGCCCGGTGCAGATCGACCGCTACGGCAACGCCAACATCGCAGCCATCGGCGATTGGGCGCGGCCCCGCTCACAGGTGTTGGGGTTCCGGGGGGCGCCCGGCAACACCATCAACCACACCACGAGCTACTGGGTCCCCAAGCACAACCCCAGGGCGATGGTCGACTCCGTCGACGTCGTGTGCGGTGTGGGATACGACCGCGCAGCCGAGCTGGGCCCGGTCGCCTCCCGTTTCCACGAGATCCGTCGTGTGGTCACCGACCCGGCGGTGTTGGACTTTGAGGCCACCGACGACGCGGGCATTCCCACCATGCGCCTCCGTTCGGTGCACCCGGGGTGAGCGTCGAGGAGGTGCTGGAGGCCACGGGATTCGAACTGGTGGTACCCGAGCAGGTTCCGGAGACCCGTGGGCCCACTCCCGAGGAGCTGGAGCAACTGGAGCGCATCGATCCACAGGGTCTCAGGTTCCGTGAGGTCGCCGGGTCGTGACCGCCGATGCGCAGGCGAGCGGCGCCGACACGTCCCGGCGGGTGCATCCGGCGCTGACCACCGCCGCCACCGACCTGTTCGGCGTGCGGTACCCGATCGTGCAGACCGGGATGGGTTGGGTGTCCGGTGCCCGCCTGACAGCGGCCACCGCCAACGCCGGGGGTGTGGGGATACTCGCCTCCGCGACGATGCGGATCGACGAGTTGGACGCCGCGATCACGAAGGTGGCCGAACGCACCGACGCCCCGTTCGGGGTGAACCTGTTGCCGAGCCAACCCGATGCCGCCGAGCGGATCGCATTGCTGATCCATCGTGACGTGAAGGTCGTGAGCTTCGCTGCGGCTCCCCGGCCCGAGCAGGTGGCCCGCCTGCGCGACGCGGGGATCGCCACGGTGGTGACCGTGGGGGCCCCACGGCACGCCGGAGAAGGTGCACGCGATGGGTGTTGACGCGGTGATCGCCCAGGGCAGCGAAGGTGGCGGTCACACCGGCACGATCCCCACGTCGCTGTTGGTGCCGGGCGTGCTGGAGGCCACCCGTGGTTCAGGTTTGGTCGTGCTGGCCGCGGGCGGTATGCACGATGGTGCATCGCTCGCCGGTGCGCTCACCTGGGGAGCACACGGCGTGGCCATGGGCACCAGGTTCCTGCTCACCGCGGAGAGCCATGTGCCCGACCACGTGAAGCAGGTGTACCTCGACAGCGGTCTGAACGCCACGGTGGTGACCTCCGCCATCGACGGTGCGCCCCAGCGAGTGATACGCACCGAGTTCGTCGACGGCCTGGAGTCCTCACGTGGGCCAATGAGGTTCGTGCGTGCCGCTCGCAACGCCATCGGGTTCGCACGGCACGCCGGCACCTCCCCGCTGGACCTGTTGCGCACCGCCCGCAGCATGCACGCCTCGGGCGACCTCACCTGGGCCCAGGTGGCGCTCGCAGCCAACGCTCCGATGATGACCCGCGCCTCGATCGTCGAGGGCGACCTCGAGGTGGGAATCCTGCCGACGGGCCAGGTGGTGGGGACCATCGGCGACCTGCCGAGCGTGGCGGAGCTGATCTCGGGAATCGTGGGTGATGCCTCCGATGCCCTGGAGCGGGTGTGCGGCGGTGCCGACCCGAGGAGCGACTCCTGATGGACCTGACCTGGAGCGACCACGAGCAGGCCTTCCGCGGAGAGTGCCGCCGATGGCTCACCGACAACGTGCCGAGCGGACTGCCCTCGGGTGACACGCGCGACGGCTTCGCCGCCCACCTCGAGTGGGAGAAGGCCCTGGCCGAGGCGCGGTGGGCCGTGGTGTCCTGGCCCGAGGCCTACGGTGGTCGTGACGCGTCGTTGTGGGAATGGCTCATCTTCGAAGAGGAGTACTACGCGGCGGGTGCGCCTCAGCGGATCACCCAGAACGGGATCTTCCTGCTCGCCCCCACGATCTTCGAGTTCGGGACGCAAGCGCAACAGGACCACTACCTGCCTCGCATGTCGGCCGCGGTGGACCTGTGGTGTCAGGGCTGGTCGGAACCCAACGCCGGTTCCGACCTCGCGGGGATCTCCTCACGTGCGGTCCGCGACGACGCAGCGGGTGGGTGGCGCCTCAGCGGCCAGAAGACCTGGACCACCCGGGGTGCGTTCTGCACCCACATGTTCGGTCTGTTCCGCACGGATCCCGAGGCCCAGCGGCACCGGGGGCTCAGCTACTTCCTGGTCCCGCTCGACGCGGACGGGGTGACTGTGCGCGGCTTCGGTCGCCTGGACGGCGACGAGGGGTTCGCAGAGGTCTTCCTCGACGACGCCTTCGTGCCCGACGACGACGGAACCCCCGAGGGGATGGACCGTGGCGGAGTGCTGGGCGAGCTCCACGACGGCTGGGGTGTGGCCATGGCGACCACGAGCTCCGAGCGCGGGCTGACGCTGCGCTCACCGGGAAGGTTCCGGGCCACCGCATCCCGCTTGGTCGACCTCGCCGTGGAGGCACAGGGCTCCGAGCATGCCTCCGCCGCGGTGTTGGATGCGGTCACAGATGCATGGATCGATTCCGAGGCCTACGCGCTGTACACCCTCGCGGACGTCACCGGGCTCATCGAGGGTGTGAGCCCAGGTGCACGGTCCTCCTACAACAAGGTGTTCTGGTCCGAGATGGACCTCCGGTTGCACCGTGCGGCGCTCGACCTGCTGGGACCCGCGGCCGAGTTGGACCGGTCCCTGGATGAAGGGGTACCAGTTCGCCCTGTCGGGTCCCATCTACGCGGGTACCAACGAGATCCAACGCAACATCATCGCCGAACGGGTCCTCGGGCTGCCGCGGAAGTGAGCCCGGCAAGGCTCTGAGTCGCCCCACAGGAGGCACACGTGCGCTTCGCTCCCACAGATGACCAGACCGAGTTCGCATCCGCGGTGCGCGCCCTGTTGGCCGACACCGCCACGCCCTCGGCGGTTGCAGCCGCGTGGGGTGGAGACGTCGGTCGTCACACGGGCCTCGGTGATTCCAACGGGCGGATCCCCGAGGCGTGGGCCGCTTTGAGCGAGATGGGGGTGCTCGCGCTCACGGTGCCCGAGACCCACGGCGGTATGGGCATGGGCTTCGACGACCTGGTGGGCATCCTCGTCGAATGTGGTCGTGCCGGCCTACCGGACCCGCTCGCCGACACCGTGGGTGTTTCGGCCCCGGCCCTTGCTGAATCGCTCGACGTGCCCGGATCTCCGGCGGCCGACTGGTTGGAGCGGATCACCACGGGTGCGGCCGTTGTCAGCGGGTTCGGCGCGCGACCTCTGGTCGCGTCGGCGTCGAGTGCGGACGGCTTCGTCCTTTTCGGCTCGGATCCGGCGCGCACCGATCCCATCCGCGATGCACCGCACACCACTGGCCCCGGGGCGGCGGTGTGTGTGCTGGAGGCTAGCGAGGTGAGCCTCCAGCCGCTCGGAGTCGGTCGACGGCTCACGTGCGTTGTGCAGGGTCAGCCACGACCCCGCCGAGGGCGCCGTGGTGTTCTCCGGGGCGGCCGCCGAAGCGGTGACCGCGCGGGCATTCGATCGAGCGGCGCTCGGGGATGCTGCGATGCTCGTCGGCCTCTCCCCGCACGATGCTCGCCATCACCGTGGAGTACGTGTCGGAGCGCAGGCAGTTCGGTGTGCCGGTGGGGAGCTTCCAGGCCCTGAAGCACAAGCTGGCCGACGCCACCGCTGCGGTCGAGTTCGCCGATCCGCTCGTTCGCCACGCCGCCCACCTGGTGGCCGGAGGCACGAACGCGATGGCGAGGTCATGGGGCGAAGACGTCGACCGGCAGGTCGCGGCGTCGATGGCAAAGGTACGCGCCTCGACCGCGGCGCAGCTGGTCTCTGAGACCGCGCTGCACTGCCACGGCGCTATCGGCTACACCGTCGAGGCCGACCTGCAGTTGTTCATGAAACGCGCGTGGGCCCTGTCGCGCAGTCACGGTGACGCCGACTGGCATCGCCGGCGTGTGCGCCGCCACCTCCTGTGAAGCACTGTCTGAAGCACTGGGCCAGCGGGGTCGCGTCGAAGGTGCTCCACCGCTGAAGCCGCACTTGGGTGGACGGGTAGCGTGTTGCCGATGGAGATCAGAGGTTCGAGGATCCTGCTGACAGGCGCCAGCGGTGGCCTGGGTGAGGCGATCGCCCACGACCTGGCCGACCGTGGGGCACACGTGGTTCTCACGGCACGTTCCGGCGAGATCCTGGCCGAGTTGGCCAAGAGGACCGGCGGCGAGGTTCAGGTCGCCGACCTGGCAGACCGCGACGACCTGAGCCGGATCTGCGGTATGTTGAGCGAAGTAGACGTGCTGGTGTGCAACGCCGGCATCGGTGGTTACGGATCGGTGAGCGGTACGAGGGTGGACCAGATCGATCACGTCCTGGACGTGAACCTGCGCGCCCCGATGGTGCTCGCCACCGAGTTCGCCAACCGCTGCATCGAATCCAGCCGTCCCGGCCAGATCGTGATGATCGGCTCGCTCTCGGGAGTTGTGACCACACCCAACTCGGCCCTCTACAACGGAACCAAGTTCGGGCTGCGGGGGCTACACGCTCGCCATCCGACAGGACCTCGCTCGGTATGACGTGGGGGTGAGCCTCGTCGCCCCAGGCTTCATCGACACCGCGGGCATGTTCGCGCAGAACGACGTGGAGTTGCCCGGCGTCGTGCGCACCAAGTCCCCCCGGGACGTCGCAGCAGGTGTGCGCAAGGCGATCCATGGCAATCCTGCCGAGGTCTACGTGTCGCCCCCGGAGCTGCGCTTGGCGGCCGCTCTGGGATCGCTGGCGCCGGGTCTGTCGGAGGCCGTCCAACGCCGCCTCGGAGTGGTCGACATGACCGGTTACGAGTGAGCGGGAACACGTGGGTGTGTGGGTGACACGATGAGCTTACCGGTGGCCGTGGTGCTGCTGAGCGGGGGTCTCGACTCGGCAACCGTGCTGGCCGAAGCGCTCTCGGAGGGCTTCGAGTGCCACGCGTTGAGCTTCCGCTACGGGCAGCGTCACAGCGTGGAGTTGGACGCGGCTGCCCGTGTGGCTTCGAGCCTGGGCGCTGCGGACCACGTCGTGGTCGAGGTGGATCTGTCCGCGATCGGCGGATCGGCGCTCACCGGCGACATCGAGGTGCCCAAGCACGACTCCCTCGAGCGCATCGGTGAGGGGGTGCCGGTCACCTATGTCCCCGCGCGCAACACGGTGTTCCTGGCGGTGGCGCTCGGGATGGCCGAGGTGCTGGGATCCACCGACATCTTCATCGGTGTGAACGCGGTGGACTACTCGGGCTACCCGGACTGCCGACCGGAGTTCATCGATGCCTTCGTCGCCCTGGCGGATGTGGCGACGGTCGCGGCTGTGGAACATGGTGCCAGGACGCGGGTGCACGCGCCCCTGATGGAGATGTCGAAGGCGGACATCGTCACGCTGGGTACCCGGCTCGGGGTCGACTACTCGCTGACGGTGAGCTGCTACGACCCCGACGGTGACGGACGTGCCTGTGGGCGGTGTGAGTCATGCCTGTGGCGCCGCGACGGTTTCGTGGGCGCCGGTGTGGAGGACCCCACCCGGTACGTGGAGCCGCTCCCTGCCGCGGACCCGACCGGGCGATCTGCTTCCGGGCATCACCGTGGCGGCCACTGATGCCATACAGGGTCAAGGAGCTCTTCTCGACCTTGCAGGGCGAGGGCATGAACGTGGGGCGCGCCGCGGTGTTCTGCCGGTTCAGCGGCTGCAACCTGTGGACGGGGCGCGAGCAGCATCGCTCAGCGGCGGTCTGCGGGTTCTGCGACACGGACTTCGTCGGCACCGACGGACCGGGTGGTGGTGTGTACTCCAGCGCCGACGAACTGGCGACCGCTGCTTGCGGTGCCTGGTCGGATGCGACCGGAGAGCCACCGGTGAACGACACCAACGCGTCACAGCGCGGTCGGCCACTCGTGGTGTGCACCGGCGGGGAACCGCTGCTGCAGCTCGACGCCGAGCTGGTGGCTGCCTTCGGTGAGGTCGGTTTCGAAGTGGCTGTCGAGACCAACGGCACGATCCCGGTGCCCGAAGGCGTCGATTGGGTGTGCGTCTCGCCCAAGGCACACTCGGAGGTGGTCGTGAGAGTCGGTGACGAGTTGAAGCTGGTGTATCCCCAGCAGGGAGCTGAACCCGAACGGTTCACCGGAGCCGAATGGTGCTTCGATCACTATCTGCTGCAACCCATGGACGGCCCAGATCGCCACGCGAACACGGTCGCTGCGGTCGAGTACTGTCGGCGCCATCCCGCTGGCGTCTCGGCATCCAGACCCACAAGGTGATCGGAATCCCCTGACCGGCAACCTGAGCTGGTTCTGCTGATCGGGGTCCGTTGAGGGATTCGGCGAGCACGGATCCGATCGGTCGGCATGAGTAGCCTCTCGCCGATGGAGGTGTACAAGGAGTTCGGGTTCGAGTCCGCGCACCGCTTGCCGAACGTGCCTGAGGGTCACAAGTGCGCCCGCCTGCACGGGCACTCCTTCAGGGTGTCGGTGCACGTGGAGGGACCCGTCGGGGAGGCCTCCGGATGGGTGGTCGACTTCGCCGACATCTCGGCCACCTGTGCCCCGGTGCGCGAGGAGCTCGACCACCGGTACCTGAACGAGATCGCCGGTCTCGAGAATCCGACCAGCGAGGTGCTCGCGATGTGGATCTGGGACCGGTTGGCGAGCCGGCTCCCGGGCCTTTCGATGGTGGAGGTCTCCGAGACGTGCACCTCCGGATGTCGTTACCGCGGCCGTTAGGAGGTCCGGTTCATGGCCGGCCTGGCACTGCACGAATGGCTCGAGGAGTCGATCGGGTCCGAACGTGCCGCAGGGCGAGGAGGTGACCTCCGGGATGCCGAGGCAGAGGAGGTCTCCTCACGTCTCGCCGAGCTCGGCTGTGAGTTGGCGGCGCTCGATGAGCTCCATCGCAGCCTCGCCCGAGCCGGCATCGACCTCCCGCTGTCCCTGGGCAACACCGTCGTGCAGAACCTGAACGCATGTGAGGGCCTGGCACTTGCCGAAGCCGGTGAGGATCGCGCCGCCACCTGGGAGATGTTCAGGGGGCGGGCGTTGGATTCCTACGTCGCACATGGCCTGCTGGCCGGGCCCGTGGGGGATGCCGTCGGGGACCTGCACTCGATGTGGTCCGCGCAGGAACGACTGGAGGACATCGTGCTCTTGGAACGGTTCGCAGTCGACCCGTCACACGCTGCGGATCTGACCGATCTCGCGGCGTCGGCCGCGTTCTTCACCAACTGCGGCCCGTGGGTCCCCCGCGCCGAGGTGTCCATGGGTTGCACCTTTGGACAGGTGTTGTCGCTGAGGGGGCGCGTCGACGTGGTCTTCGGTGGCCCGGGAACCGGCCATCCGGCGGTGCTGGTGGAGGTGAAGTCGGGTAGGTTGCGTGACTCCCACTTCGCGCAGCTCAGGCACTACGTGATGCTTGCCGCACTGCGACACCTCGAGATGCCGGCGGCGGCCGCGCTGTGGAGCCCCGGGACGGGCCTGGTTCCGGTTCATGTGAGCGGTTCCGCCCACAGCGCAACGGAACGGGTGGTGGTGGCCGCAGGGCGCCTGGTCGAGTTGTGGCTCGGTCGTGAGAAGGACCTCACACCGGGTGTCCACTGTCGGTTCTGCGCTGCGGAGGCGTCCTGCCCGCGGGCACACGACTTCGAGAGCCCCTGGGAGGAGGACCGGTGAGCCGCGGCGAGGTGGCGCGTCGCTGGCGCGGTCGACTCGACGCGGCACTCGATGATCCGGCGGATGGATCACCCGTACCCACCACGGAGGACCTTCCGGCACCGCCGGTCTCCGAGCGCATCGCCTTGCACGAGGCTTCGGCGGCGTGTCCCAGGGGAGCGATGGCGCCTGACCCACAGCGTTTCGATGCGTCGGGGAGCTTCGTGGAGGCGACGTTCACCGCGACCCGCGAGGTCGCCCTGGTGGCGCTGCGCAACGCGGCGCCGGGGAGCACCCCGGTGGAGATGGTGGAGTCCGCCCTTTCACGCCCCGAGGCCCTGCGTTCGGGTGTCGCAGACTGGATCCAGCGGGTCGACCGCGCCGCTCTGGCAACGCTTCGCAACTCGGCGGTCGCATGGGTGACCGATGCCATGGCGGTGGGTGCGCGCCGTGGAATGCCCGAATGGTGGCGCCTGCGTTGCTCCGTCATCGTGTGGACGACCGGGGAGTGACGATCTGCGCAGCGACAGACGCCGTCCGACGTCACCAGCAGGTGGTTCATCTGCTGGTGACGCGTCCCAGAGAAGGCGTCACCGACCGGCGCTGGCAGGCCGGGTGGCGCTCCTGTGGGCGATCGTGCATGGTGAGGAGGTGGCGTCGGTGACGCTGGGCATGCGCGATTCGTTCGATCGCAGACGATTCGAGATCGACGAAGCCCTCCGCGAGGAGTCCGTCGGTGACGCGGTGGACGACATCCGATGGGCACAGAGGCCCTCGACCGCGCCTCTCGTCCCCGGAGCCCAGTGTCGGTACTGCGTGTTGTTGGACCAGTGTCCCGATGGTGTGGCCACAGTCAGGTCCAATCGCCGCTACCCGTTCCCTGCGGCCTCCGCTGTGGTCTCGGATCCCACTATGTAGATGAGGTGCCCGCTCGCCACGACCACTGATGTGGAGGTCGTGACCTCCACATCGCAGAACACGACACGCTTGCCGCGGCGGGTCACCCAGCCTTCGGCCACGAGGTCCTCCTTGCGGACGGGGCCCAGGTAGCGCACCGACATCTCGATCGTGGAGAAGGGCCGCGGCGTCGAGTAGGCAGTTCCGATCGCCGGCACCACGACGGTGTCGATGAGCGTGGAGATCGCACCACCGTGCATCAGTCCCTGGGGCTGGTTCAGCTCGGAGCGCCACGGGAGGCGCATGCGTGCGTAGTCACGCCGTAGCTCCTCGACGGTGATGCCCAGCAACTGGGGGAAGTACGTCCTGTCGTCCCACTTCAGGAAGTCCTCCCAGCGCGCCAGCACCGATGAGGGCAGGAGGTCGAAGCGTTGAGCCCGCGTAGACATGACGACATTGTTGTCGAAATCCCCTCACCGGTGACGCCCGGAGCGCTCGCGGGGAGCCATCAGCCGGATCCGGGTGTTCGGCTCACGGTCGCGCTGCCGTCCGGGATCGGGCCCCGGATCGTTGTAGGGCACCGACGGGAAGTACCGTGGCCCACAGCGGCCCTCCTTGAAGGTTGGGCGAAGAGGAACCCCGTCGGCGAACGGGAACACCAGGAGGATCGCAGTGGCAGAGGCCTACATCATCGATGCAGTCAGGAGCCCGGTGGGTCGTCGCGGTGGAGGGTTGTCCGGTGTGCACCCGGCGGATCTGGGGGCGCACTCGATCGGCGCGCTCATGGAGCGCACCGGGGTGGATCCCGCTGCGGTGGAGGACGTCGTGTTCGGGTGTGTGGACACGATCGGCCCACAGGCAGGCGACATCGCCCGCACCTGCTGGCTGGCCGCGGGGATGCCCGAGCACGTGCCGGGCACGACGGTCGATCGTCAGTGCGGCTCCTCCCAACAGGCGGTGCACTTCGCCGCCCAGGCGGTCCTCTCGGGCACATGTGACCTCGTGGTGGCGGGCGGGGTGCAGAACATGTCGGCGATCCCCATCTCGGCGGCCATGTATGCCGGCCAGGCTCATGGGTTCGACGATCCCTTCTCGGGTTCGCAGGGGTGGCGGAAGCGTTACGGGGACCAGGCGGTGGACCAGTTCAACGGCGCCGAGATGATCGCGCGGGACTGGGGGATAAGCCGCAGGACATGGAGGAGTTCGCGGTCACCAGCCACAATCGTGCGATCACGGCACGCTCGGAGGGGCGCTTCGAGGCCGAGATAGTCCCTCTCGACGGAGTCACCGAGGACGAAGGTCCTCGCGAGCCCGACCTGGACAAGATCCGCAGCCTGAAGCCGCTCGTCGAGGGCGGTCGTCTCACAGCGGCGTTGGCGTCGCAGATCTCCGATGCGTCAGCAGCGATCCTCCTGGCCTCTGAGCAGGCGGTGAAGGACCATGGGCTCACCCCCAGGGCGCGGGTTCATCACATCTCGGTGCGTGGTGAGGACCCGATCCGGATGCTCTCCGCTCCGATTCCTGCCACCAGGTACGCCCTGGAGCGAGCGCGAATGACCATGGACGACATCGACCTGGTCGAGATCAACGAGGCGTTCGCCTCGGTGGTGCTGGCCTGGGAGTCCGAACTCGGCGTGGATCACGCAAAGGTGAACGTCAACGGTGGAGCCATCGCTCTCGGCCACCCTCTCGGCGCCACCGGCGCTCGCCTGATGACCACCCTGCTCAACGAGCTGGAGCGCACCGGTGGTCGCTACGGCCTTCAGACGATGTGTGAAGGCGGGGGCCAGGCGAACGTCACGATCATCGAGCGCTTGTAGTTGTGTGCGGTTCGGCTGTGGGTAGTTCGCCCTCGGCGGAGCCGAGCAGTGTGATTGCGAACGTCACGATCATCGAGCGCTTGTAGTTGTGTGCGGTTCGGCTGTGGGTAGTTCGCCCTCGGCGGAGCCGAGCAGTGTGATTGCGAACGTCACGATCATCGAGCGCTTGTAGTTGTGTGCGGTTCGGCTGTGGGTTGTTCGCCCTCGGCGGAGCCGAGCAGCTCAGCCGTTGCAGATGGGGAAGACCAGCACAATGACGCAGGTCCTACCAGAGGAGTCTGCATAGAAACCTCCACACCCGGGGAGGACGGCGGCGGCACCGCCGAGCGCGAGGAGCGCGGCGGCTGTTTTCATGCGTAGTTTGCTCATGGCCGGATCCTATGCACATCGCAGAGGCTTCCGCTGACTTGTTGAGCGGTCGCGCAACTCGACGGCACTGTGGCCGCTCGTGGGAGTGCCGTTGTGGCAGACAAACGGTGAAGTTCCCTCCCAGGATGCCGATGGAATCCCAGGCGGTATTCGGCCGCTCACCTATGGCGGACCAGACAGACACCGGAACCCGGGCTTCTCCTTCTCACTCGCCTGAGAGCGCGCGGCTCGTCGACCCCACCGGCAGGGCCGCAATCGACGTGTCGCTGGGCTTCATGGTGGACGAGAGCGAGCCAGGTAGGGCTGCGGGGCTGTGTGACGCGGTCACGACTTCCGTTCCGCCCGGTGTGAGGGTGGAGTTCCTGGTTCTCGACGATCACACCAACCCGAGGCGTCGGGAACTGGTCGGAGTCGTGGATCAGCATGGAGACGCCGTGCGTCTGGTACCGAGACCTGCCGAGGAGGGGTGTGTTCTTCTCGAAGCCGTGAGCCAGTCGTCGCAGAGCGATTTCGTCGTGCTCGCCTTCGGTGATCCAGTGCCGTGGGGCGTCGTCTCCTCGGCGCTGGGCGAGTTGTGGGCTGATGGAGCCGATGTGGTGGCGGTCGGTGGGGTAGGTGCCGGTGCTGCGTTCCCCTCCAAGGAGGCAGGGCTTCACGAGCACCTTGCTGAGTGCGTCGGGCTGACCGATACCACCGAGCGCGGCGGCGACGGCGGCCATGGTCGGTTCGTGCTTCTGCGACGCTGGGCTGCGAGATGGCTGTTCGGCGAGATCCCCCGGGGCGCAGATGTGCGTGAGGAGCTGGCGGACAGGGCCCGGCTCCTGGGGCTCCGGATGTTGGTGTTGGATGCCCACGGCAGGCCGGTCACTCGTTCCTGAGTCCCAGCGGGTACAGGAATACACCGGGTCCTGCTCGCCGCCACGAACCATATGATGATCGGGACCTGACCTGGAGGGTGACGAGGCGATCATGAACGGCGAACCGAATCCTGTCGGCGAACCCGGTGACGCGGCACGCCAACCGGTGGGCGGTGAGATGCTCCTGGGACGCACCGCACTGGTCACCGGGATCGGCCCGGGGATGGGCCGCGACATGGCGTTGGGGCTTGCTGCCCAGGGTGCCGATGTGGCGATGCTGGGTCGTTCGGAGCGTCACATTCCAGGCGTGGCACTCGAGATCGAGGCACTCGGCCGACGCGCGATGCAGCTGCAGGGCGACATCGGATCCACCGACGACTGCGCGCGTGTGGCCGATGAGTTGGCTGAGGCCTTCGACGGGCGTCTGGACATCCTCGTCAACTCGGCGTTCCACGGTGGGAACCACGTGCGTTTCGAGGACGCCGACCTGTCTCGCTGGCGCAAGCCCATGACCGTCAACTACTTCGGCACCCTTCAGCTCACCCAGGCGGTGCTGCCGATGCTCAAGGCTGCGGCCCGGGCAAGCGGTGACGCCAGGATCGTGATGGTCAACACGATGTCGGTCCAGGACATCCAGGAGGCTCCGGGTCCTATGCGGCGTCCAAGGCGGCACTGGGTGCGGTCACCAAGGTCCTCGCGGTGGAGCTGGGCGAGTACGGGATCAGGGTGAACGCAGTGCACCCGGGTTACATCTGGGGCGACATGGTGAAGCTCTACTTCGATTGGCAGGCCGAGCAGCGAGGTCCGGATACCACCTGGGAGGACATCTACCGCGAGCGTGCCTCCGAGACGGCGCTCGGCTACTTGCCGCACTCCTCGGAGATCGCCGGAAGCGTGGTGTACCTCGCCTCCCGCTCGCGCGCTGTGTCACCGGTGTGGCCATTCCGGTGAACTCGGGCCACTGGATGCCTCCCTCCGCGTGAGCGCACCCTCCCCCGTACCCCCTCCAGGCGAACTGTCCGGTGTGGTGCGCGGATTCCGCGGCTGACGCCAGACAGTTCGCCTGGGTTGGGTTGGGGTCAGCGGCGCTTGTACTTGGCCTTCGCCCTGCGTGAGCCGAGCAGCATGCCCACCCCCACGCCGAGCAGCGCCGTGATGGACAGCACGAGCCACATCGGGAGCTCCACGGAGACGAACACGAGCGACACCGGGACCGTCTTGCTGTTTGCGGCGATGAACACGATCAACAGGATCGTGACGATTCCGCCGCCGATCTGTCGCCCACTCGGCCTGAACCCTCCTGAGGCCCCGTCGGGTTCTCCCGGGAGGTGGTCCGATTCACCCATGTTGCGCATCTGAGCTCCTGGTTGGTGCGGTGCGGGCCCGCCGAAGGGTTGCACCTCGGGGTGCGGGTTCAACGTAGTGCGGCCAGGAGGTCGGCCTGCTGCTCCAGAGCAGCGAGCACTTCGTTCGCGGGACCCGCAGGCAGCCTGAACACGCACTCGTGCACTCCGATGGATGCGAAATGTTCGATCTTCTCAGGGGTCGGATGTGATCCGAAGGGGATCACACGCACAGCGTCAGGGTCACGTCCTGCAGTCCGGAGCGCGGCGTGGTAGCTCGGGATGGCCTCTGCGAGTCCGCTGCCACCGATGGGGATCCAACCATCGGCGTACTCGACGAGATGCTCCATGAGCTTCGGCCCCATCCCGCCGCCGAGGAGGATCGGGATCGGAACCGTGGGCTTGGGCCACGACCAGGAGGTGGCGATGTCGACGAACTCGCCGCGGAAGCTCGCTTCGTCGTGGGACCACAGAGCTCATGGCCAGTACGTGCTCCCTGGCCACGAAGCGGCGTCGGGCGAAGTCGACCCCGTGCTGTTCGATCTCGTCGCGGTTCCACCCGAACCCGATTCCCACCTCCAAGCGACCACCCGAGAGGTTCTGGAGCGTCGCGAGGGCCTTGGCGGTCACAATCGGCTCGCGCTGAGCTGCGAGGAGGACTCCGGTGCCAAGGTGTATCCGTGAGGTGAGGGCCGCTGCTGCCGCAAGCGCCACGAGCGGGTCGACCGATCGTCGGTACTCCTCGGGGAGCTCGTCCTCGCCGGTCGGCGGCGGTGTCAGGCGTGATGTCGGAATATGGGTGTGCTCGGGGATCCACAGCGAGTCGAAGCCGTGTTCCTCGGCGGCAACGGCGAGCTCGGGAACGCCGATCGTCTGGTCGGTGGAGAAGATCGTCACACCGAGGCGCATGGTCGGCTCCTTTCGATCAGGTCGGCGTCTTGGTCCACCCGATGGGGGCGGCCCGGGATCGTGCTTGGAGAGTACCCGGTTTGGCCGGGGATCTGACGGGGTGTCAGATTCTTGGTATGGGAATCTGCGACGGACGTTCGGTGATCGTGACTGGTGCGGGGCGCGGCCTCGGTAGAGCCCACGCGTTGGCGTTGGCGCACTCCGGTGCGTCGGTGGTGGTCAACGACCTCGGGGTCGCCCAGGACGGAAGTGACCCGTCGGACACCCCCGCACAGCAGGTCGTCGATGAGATCACCGCCGCCGGCGGAACCGCGGTGGTCTCACGGCACGACGTGGCCGACTGGGATGCCGCGGGGGAGATGGTGCAGCTCGCGATCGAGTCCTTCGGGGGGCTGCACGCGGTGGTGAACAACGCGGGAATCGTGCGGGACCGCATGTTCGTGAACTCCGAGGAGGCCGAGTGGGAGGCCGTCCTACGGGTGCACGTGATGGGCCACGCCGCTCCCTCACGCCACGCCGCGTCGTACTGGCGGGCGCGCTCCAAGGCGGGCGAGACCAACGATGCGCGGATCATCAACACCTCGTCGGGGGCAGGGTTGATGGGTTCGGTAGCCCAGGCCGCGTACAGCGCGGCCAAGGGCGCGATCGCCTCCATGACCCCTGGTTCAGGCGGCGGAGCTCGGTCGCATCGGGGTGACCGCCAACGCCCTGGCTCCCGCTGCACGGACGCGGATGACCGAGGAGGCGTTCGCCGACATGATGGCCGAGGTGGAAGACGGCGCCTTCGACGCGCATGGACCCAGCGAACGTGTCGCCGCTGGTGGTGTGGCTCGCCTCAGCGGAGTCGGCCGGGGTCACGGGCAGGGTCTTCGAAGCCGAAGGCGGTATCGTGGGGATCGCCGAGGGCTACCGGCACGGTCCTCGCGTCGACAAGGGTGCGCGCTGGGAACCCGAGGAGCTCACCTCGGTGGTGGCCGACCTGCTGTCGCAGGCCACCGATCCCACACCGGTGTACGGCGCGAGCTGAGCGCCTTCGCTCGACAACGCCGCTCAGTTGAGAACGGACGGGTCGTCGAGATGCCTCGGCATCATCGGCCCGGGACGTTCGGAGCCCATGGCAGTGATGCGGTTGCGCTCGTCGACGAACACCACCTTCGGAAGGTGGGTCGCGGCCTGCGCGGTGTCCATCTCGCCGAAGGTGGCCACGATCACCATGTCACCGGGTGACACTAGGTGCGCTGCGGCTCCGTTGATGACACGACCCCCGACCCCCTGGGCCCTTCGAGCGCGTAGGTCTCCAAGCGGTTGCCGTTGGTGACGTTCCAGATCCGGACCTCCTCGTGAGGGAGGATTCCCGCAGCATCCAGGAGGTCCGCGTCGATGGTCACCGATCCTCGTACTCCAGGTCCGCCTGGGTGACGGTGGCACGGTGGATCTTGCCGAGGAACATGCGACGTCGCACGATGACCTCCCTTTGTCGGGTCGCGCCCCTTGGGTGCGCGCTCGACACAACGCTACCAGTGGGCTGGTGTCCGCCAGAAGGCGGGCGCCTCACGCACGAGGCACCCGCCGACGGTGAGCCGGCACAGGGCCGTTCCGCTGGTCAGCTCAGGCGCTCGATGATCATCGCCATGCCCTGGCCGCCACCAACGCACATCGTCTCGAGGCCGAAGGTGGCATCTGACTCCTGGAGGTTGTGGATGAGCGTGGTCATGATCCGCGCGCCCGTCATGCCGAACGGGTGGCCCAGGGCGATCGAGCCGCCGCGGGTGTTCAACTTGTCCCATTCCACGCCGAGCTGGTCGGCCGAGGGGGATCACCTGGGCGGCGAACGCCTCGTTGATCTCGACCAGGTCGATGTCGTCGATCGACATCCCTGCTCGGGCCAGTGCCTTGCGGCTCGCCTCCACGGGCCCCATGCCCATGATCTCGGGGTTCAGCCCGGTGGCGGCCGACGACACGACGCGTGCCAGCGGGGTCAGCCCGAGGGCCTTGGCCTTGGTGTCGCTCATCACGATCACCGCGGCGGCGCCGTCATTGAGTGGGCAGGCGTTGCCGGCGGTGACCGTGCCGTCGGGCCGGAACACGGGGCTGAGCCCGCTGATCTTCTCGAGGGTGGTCCCTGCACGGATGCCGTCGTCCGCGGTGACCTCGCCCTCGGGCGTGCTCACCGGGGTGATCTCGTGCTCCCAGAAGCCGGACTCGAGGCTCGCCTCGGCGCGGTTCTGGCTGAGCACGGCGAACTCGTCCTGGCGTTCACGGCTCACGTTCTCGAACTGCGCCACGTTCTCGGCCGTCTGACCCATCGCGATGTAGATGTCGGGCAGTCCAGCTGGTGGTTCCCAGGTGGGGGCACCGCCTTCGGAGCGCTTCAAGGTCCGTGCCTCGGCATCGGCGAACAGCGGGTTCCTCGGGCCGTCGGCGAGTTGCATGTGGACCATGTTCCGGCTGATGGTCTCCACTCCGCCTGCGACGAACACCTCGCCGTCGCCCGCCTTGATCGCATGCGCGGCCATGCGGATGGTCATCAGCGACGAGGAGCAGTAGCGGTTGACGGTCACCCCTGGGGTGTCGTCGAGGCCCGCCAGAAGTGCCGCCACCCGGCCGATGTTGTGACCCGATTCCCCTGCCGGCTGGCCGCAGCCCCAGAGAACGTCTTCGATCTCCGCGACATCGAGGCCCGGTGCTTTGGCCAGCACAGACTTGATGGCGACCGCGGAGAGATCGTCGGGACGGATCTCCTTGAGTGAGCCCTTGCCGGCGCGTCCGATCGGGGTGCGGGCTGTGGCGACGATCACTGCTTCTGGCATGGAGTTCCCTCTCGGTCGGTGGGGATGTCGGTCGGGTCCGGCCGTGGTGCCGGCCCGCAGCCCCAGAGGCTACCGACGGCCGACGCTCGGGACCATACCGCAGCACGTTGCTGTCGCACGCCTGGTCCGAGTGCCCGGTTGCTGCGGGGGTGCGGGTAGGTCAGGGTAGGAAGCGGCTGACGGTGTCTGCCACACAGGCCGGCTTGTCGGCGCCGGCCACCTCGAGCGTCACCCGCACCACCACCTGGACACCGCCATTGACCTCCTCGGCGGACACCACGACACCCCTGGCGCGCACCTCGGACCCTGCGGGGACCGGCGATGGGAACCGCACCCGTTCCAGACCCACGTTGAGTCCTGCGGAGAACTGCTGCACGGTCAGCAACTCGGGCAGGAAGAGGTTCACCAACGACAGGGTCAGGTAGCCGTGCGCTATCGGCCCGCCGAAGGGCGACTCGGCCTTCGCTCGCTCGACGTCCACGTGGATCCACTGGTGGTCACCAGTTGCCTTCGCGAACAGGTCGATCCGATCCTGGTCGAGGGTGGTGTGCTCGGTCGGGCCGAGCTCCTTGCCGACGAGCTCCAGCAGTCCTTCGGGGTTTGCGACGGTGGTTGTCATGGGTCCTTCCCAGGTTGTCCGTGGCGTCGTGGATCGGGTCCGGTCGACGCGGGCTCAAGGGTGCTGGCTCGACACTGCCAGTACCTCACCGGTCATGTAGCTCGAGAGGTCGCTCGCCAGGAACACCATCACGTTGGCCACCTCCCATGGCTCGGCCGCGCGGCCGAAGGCCTCGGCGGCCTCGAGCTCGGCGAGCAGGCCCGGTGGGGTGACCTTCGCGAGGTTCGCGTGCATGGCCAGGCTCGGCGACACCGCGTTGACGCGCACGTTGTGTGCCGCTGCCTCGACTGCGGCCGTGCGGGTGAGTGCCATCACGCCTGCTTTTGCGGCCGCGTAGTGGCCCTGCCGCTCCTGGGCCCGCCATCCCAGCACCGATGCGTTGTTCACCACCGCGCCTTCGCCCTGCTGGTACAGGTGTGGCAGAGCGGCTCGCAGGCAGCGGAAGGTCCCGGTGAGGGTGACATCGAGCACCTTTTGCCACTGCTCGTCGGTGAGCTCGGTGATCAGGCCGTTGCCTCCGAGGCCGGCGTTGTTCATCCATGTGTCGTAGCCGCCCATGGCGTCGATGGCGCCGGCCACGAGTGCCTGCACCGACGCTTCGTCGGTCACATCGCACGGGATGGCCGTGGGTCGCTTGCCGAACTCCTCTTGCAGCGCGTCCGCTGTCTCACCTAGACGGCGGACGTGTGCATCGGAGATCGTGAGGGTGGCCCCCTCGAGCATGCAGCGTCGGGCCAGCGATCCGCCGATGCCCGAACCGGCTGCGGCGGTGATCACCACGCGACGCCCTGCCAACAGGTCGCGGCCGGGCGGTTCGGTGGGTGTCGGCGGGCGGTTCGGTGTCTGGTCGCTCATCGGGTCCTTCGTTCGCGATCGCTCATCGGGGCTCGCGGGGTAGGCCGAGCGCCCTTTCGCCGATCAGGTTCTTCTGGATCTCGTTGCTGCCGCCGTAGAGGGTGTCGGAACGGCTGAAGAAGAACAGCTTGTGATCCGGTGACATCTCGTCTGCGCCGGCGTCGCCCTCGTCGGCCTGCGAGTAGCGGGTGAGCATCGCATCGGCGCCGAGGGCGCCCATGGCCGCTTCACCCATGTCGCGGTGCAGCGTCGCCCAGTAGAGCTTGTTGATCATCGCCTCTCGGGGCAGCTGCGCGGCGTCGTCGGTGCGCAGAGCACGGGTGGCGTTCCAACGCATGATCCTGACCCTCACCTGCAGATCCATGATTCGGTCACGTAGGACGGGGTCGTCCCAAGCACCGCTTCGCCGGGCACCGGCAACGACGTGGTCCAACTCTCGCTGGAAGGCCATCTGCTGGCCCAGGGTGAGAACCCCGCGCTCGAAAGCGAGGGTCCCCATGGCCACCTTCCATCCCTCTCCGGGAGCGCCCACGACCATGTGGGCAGGGGTTCTGGCCTCGTCGAAGAACACCTCGTTGAACTCGGCGGTGCCGGTGATCTGGCGGATCGGACGTACCTCGATGCCGGGTTGGTCCATGGCCACGAGCAGGTACGACAGGCCGTGGTGGCGCGTGGACCCGTCCTCGGTGCGCGCGACCACGAAGCACCAGTCGGACCACTGCGCGAGCGACGTCCACACCTTCTGGCCGTCGATCACCCAGTCGTCGCCTTCCAGGCGTGCACGGGTGGACACGTTGGCGAGGTCTGACCCGGCGTTCGGCTCGGAGTAGCCCTGGCACCAGAACTGCTCGCCCGAGACGATCCCCGGAAGGAAGCGCTGTTGGATCTCGGGGGTCGCAAAGTGGATCAGGGTCGGTCCCAGGAGGCCTTCACCGATCAGGCCGGCCCTGCCGGGCCCCCCGCTGCGGGCGTACTCCTCGTGGAACGCGACTTCCAGGTGCAGGGGGAGTTCCCTGCCACCGTGTTCGGTGGGCCATCCGACACACGTCCAGTTGCCCGAGGCGAGCTCGCGCTCCCATTCCATGCGCTCGGCCACGAAGGCGTGCTCGTCGCCGGGGCCGCCGCGGTGGGCCAGCACCTCGAAGTCGCCACGGAGGTGCTCGTGCATCCATTCGCGCACCTCGGTGCGGAACTCCGACTCCGAGGGGGCCACAGGTGCGCTCACGTGGCCGACGATACCGGTTTGTGACGACTCGTCAGCAAATGGTGTCGCCTCTGGCGAGCCACCACCTCCGGCCCCTCATCGCCGGCCGTGGCGGGACCCGGAACGCGAATCGGGGGCAGGCTCGAGCCTGCCCCCGATTCGGGATCCTCATCGGTATGTCGGTGCCGAGCTTGCTGTCAGCCCGTCGGCTTGAGCTGCGCTCCTCCCACGGTGGGAGGGGGCCCAGGGGGAACAGTCGTCTCGGGGCTCACCGTGGCCACGGATGTCAGGGTCACGACGCCCTGGGAGCAGAGCTCCTGCTTCTCCTCGGGCGCTGGATCCTCACCCTGGGTCACGGTGACTACTTCGGGTGTCGACTGGAACACGTCGTTGAGCAGGGATGTGATCTCACCGATGTCGATGAAGTCCATCAGGTTCTCGCCGATCACCTTGATCATCAGCTTGATCGTCTCGATCTGACCGACGATGTCGCCGTTGGCACCCTTGCGAGCGGCCTCGGCGCTGAGCTGGTCGACGTACTCCTTGGCCGTGAGACCATCGGGGATCGGGGTCTTCGGTGTGCCCTCGCCATCGCCTCCGTCGTCACCCCCGAGCTTGTCCAGCAGGCCCAAGAGGCTGTTCTTGATCTCGATCGGCAGGAAGGAGTAGAGCTGGGCCACGACGATCTGATCGTGTGCCTTGTTGGCCAGCTTCCCTGAGAACTCCACTGTGTACGGCATGTACTGCATCCCGCCCTTGAGCGTGACGCCCTCGGGGACGTTCTTGCGGCCGTTGCTGACGATCTCTCCCTGGGTGACCTTGACCCCACCGGCGCCGATGGTCGGGATCGACTCGAGACCAGCCTGCATGTCGGCGGCGCTCGGGTAGATGTGTGGGTTGAACAGCACGTAGTCGTTCACGTGGAGTTGCCACCAGGAGTTCTTGCCGGGTTCGACCACTTCGTCCTTGGGTGGGTTCGGGGCTACGGGATGGCGGTTCACGGACCACACGACCTGGTCGCCGGACTTCTGGTTGAAGGCGAATCGGCTACCGAGCTCACGCTTCAGCGCCTGGTTGTTCGGGTCGAAGAACAAGCGGATCTCCTGGACCTCTGTCTTGCCTGGGTCGGCCTCGGAGATGTTGATCGTTCCGGCGCACACCTGGAAGGTCACCTCGGCGGACTTACCGGCGGCCGGACCGGTGGCGACCACCTTGCCGTCCACGATCGTTGCGTCGCCTTCGAGGATCTTGAGCGTGCTGGGATCGACCTTCTGTTCGACGCCGTCCTTTGTCTTCCCGTTGGTCACGTACTTCCCGAGCACATCGACGGTGGTGGGTTGTCCCTGCTTGGTCTCGATCATGATGGGCTGCACGATGTTGGGTGAGCCGGCCACCTTGACGGGGAGGGACAGCACCGTGGCACCGGTGCTGCACTTGAAGTTGAGGGGCTCCTTGATGGGACCGCTCCCCAAGGTGATCGTGAAGAAGAGCTCCTGTGTCGACACCTTGATGAGGCCGCCGCTGCCGATGTCGTTGAGCGTTCCCTTGATCGGCGGGAACGCTGCATTGAAGGGCTTGCCCTTGGCCAATGTGAGGTTCTGATCCGGCAGCGTGCCCGTGATGCTCTTGGTGGACGTGGGGCCGGTCACGGCCAGCGGAGCGTTGACCTTGGAGACCTTGACCTTCGGTGAGATCGCGGCAACCGTGTCCACCGTCTTGGTGTCCAGTGAGAAGGACAGCGAGAGCGAGAACCCAACCCCTGTCTGACCCGGTTCCACAAATGGTGGTGCGTCTGCCTTCACCGTCACGGGTGTTGCCAGGGAACCGCTGCCGATTGTCTTGAGCAACTTCGCGGTGCCGGGGTCGGCCCCACTGCAGGAGGCGTTGAATGTCTTGCTGCTCGTGGCGGCACTGGATTGCGTGCCCGAGACCAGCAGTGCCGCAATGACCGCCGCGACGGCCAGGATGCCAGCGATGCTTCGGCGGTTCGAGCGCCTGCGGGTTGACTTCTCGCTCTCTGGAAGCGATCCCATTTTCCTACCCCTGTCGATTGAGCAGCGGAATCACTCCACTGCATCTCCCAGTATGCGTGCTCTCACACGTCGCCCTTGGATTTCCCGCCTGCCACTGCTCAGGATTGGTGGTCCATTAGTAGACAGGGTGTCCGAACTGTACTCAATGGCGACCGCTGGAGACCAGAGGAAGTTGCGCGCCGGGATCAATTGCCCACCCAACCCGGCCATTTTGCACACGACGGACGGCTCGAACCGAGGGCCGTGAGCCCGCCGGTCGCGGTCCCTTGAGTAGGGTCGGGGTGTGCAGGGAGGACCTGACTCCGGAGGCACCGGGCCACGATGACCC
This sequence comes from Microthrixaceae bacterium, assembly GCA_027493675.1. Taxonomy (GTDB): domain Bacteria; phylum Actinomycetota; class Acidimicrobiia; order Acidimicrobiales; family Microtrichaceae; genus JAMLGJ01. The sequence continues at coordinate 177,589 of JAOSKI010000034.1, forward strand.
ACACGGCCCGGATGCGCCCTGGCTCACTCCGTTTCCCTCTGCGCCCATTCGACTCCCCACCGTTGCCGAGCAACCTCCTCAAGGGGTCGACGATCGGGCCGGCGAGAGCCAGCTGTCTCAGGTTCATGCACAGTGTCGTCCGAGCCGGCCAGCGGTGCCTGCGTGGACGCCTGGTCGTGCCACACCGCCGCTGACCTCGTTCGAGGCGTCCACGAAGCGCATCCTCGTGCCGGTCCTCCTCGCCGTGGGTGGCGCTCTCGCAGGTGCGGTAGCGGCAGTGGCACTCCTCGTGGCGGACAGCGCTCTGGTGACGGCGGCGTTGGTGGTCATGGGAGTCGGCCTGACGGTTGCAGTCGCCGGCGGGGTCATTGCACGGCGCCGGCTGCGTACCGATATCGACGAACCGTTGATCGAGCTGCGCGAGGCGGTCCTCCGGCTCGGTGCGGGAGAGCCTGCCGAGCGCGTGGTCGGGCCGAAGAACGGCCCACTGGTACCCGTCGTGAAGGCGGTCGAGTCAGCGGGCGCGAACGTTTCGGCTGCGGCCGAGAGGTTGGTGAGCGAGGCGAGTTGGGAGAGAGCAGTCGCCAGATCATCGATGCTCTGGACTTCGCCCGTAGCGACACGGATGTCTACAGGGTGGTCTCAGAGGCACTGGAGTTGGTTGACGACGAGCATCCGAGCGGACTGCTCATCACGCCGACGGGTTCCTCCCATGAGCTTCACGAGGTGGCGACGAACACTGCCACCGGTTCGCCGGGCTGTCCTGTGACCAACACCGATGATTGCCTGGCGATCAGGCGTGGACAGGTCGTTGTGACCGACAGCTCGGAGGCGATCAACGCCTGCCCCCGGTTGCGGGGTCGTCCGGGTGGTCCATGTTCGGCGGTGTGTCTGCCTGTCGCGGTTCAGGGCCACAGCGTCGGGGTCATCCACGCCATCGCAGAGGACCGGCATCCACCAGGGCCACAGGTGGTGGAACGGCTGGCGGACCTGTCGCGTCAGGTGGGTGCCCGCCTGGGGGCCCTGAGGGCGCTTGAGTCGTCCCGCGCGGAGGCCTCCACCGATGCTCTGACCGGCCTTCCCAACCGTCGCTCGCTCGAATCGGAGCTCCAGCAGATGCTCGACGGGAGGCGCGCCTTCGTGGCGGTCCTCGCCGACCTCGACAAGTTCAAGTCCCTCAACGACACATACGGACACGAAGCAGGAGACCGGGCGCTGCAACTCTTCGCAAAGGTCATGCAGGACAACGTGCGGGGACATGACATGGTCGCCCGGGTGGGCGGCGAGGAGTTCGTGGTCGTCTACCCGGAGATGACCGTCCAGGGCTCCATCGAGGCGATCGAACGATTGCGCACCGGACTTGCCTCAGCTGTGGCGGTGGCTGCTGTGAAGCCGTTCACCTGCTCGTTCGGAGTCACCCACTCGTCGGTCGGGATGACCGTGGCGGAGATCCTCCGAGTGGCCGATGCCGGCCTCCTACGCGCCAAGGAGCTTGGTGGTGATCGGGTGGTCTACGCGGACCAAGCCCTTGCAGCCGAGGTGTTCGACCAGGCCGACGAAGATCCGCTTGGTCAGTAGCGGCGGACGCTGGTATCGGTCGTGCCGGCGAGGAATCCGCAATCGTGATGGTCACACGCCACCCCCACGGTGATCACGCATCCTGTGTGGCACGCCCTGCGACAGCGAGGTGGATCTCCGTGGCCGGATTGCGGGAGCCCCGGGTTCCTGCGCTCTAGTTGCCGTTGGTACTCCAGTGCCAGGGCTCCGAAGGGAGGTTCTGGAATCCGAATCGTCCTGCGTTCGCGCGCATCCACTGGAATCCCGAGCTGCCGCGGCTGAGGGTGCTGCCCCCTGGGTGAAGTCAATTGCCAGACCCCGCTCGTGCATCGAGGTGCCGGGACGGGCGGTTGGCGGGCTACACGACGATGCCGGCATCTGGTAGATCGCGTAGTAGGACGAACCGCAGTTGCTGCGGCGCACCGCGATCTGTCCCGCCGGATCGCGGAATCCGCCACCGGAGAGGTGAATGCCACTGGCGGCAGCTGCGCTCAGCAACGCTTGAAGGTTGCCCGCGATCGACTCGTGAACGCGGATCCCGCCGACGCTGACGATGCTTCCGGAGCCGACGATGGTCGGCGGGGTGTAGCCACCGCCTCCTGAATCGCCGGACGACGGCGATAGGGAGGCCTTGTTGGCGGCGGCCAACTGAGCCGCCCGCGCCCTCTCGGCTGCGCGTTGAGCGGCCAGTGCCTTTGCGATCTCCGCCTGCTTGGCGGTTATCTGCTTGCTCAGGCCTGCATCCAGATCTGCGAGCGCAGCCGCCTCGGCGAGTGCCGCGTCCAGGCGGGCATCGACGGCGGCCGAGAACTCCTGTTGCTTGGCGTAGCTCGTGTCCAGCTCCGCCTTGCGCGCACGGACCGCTTCGCGCTGCCTCGCTGCCCGTGCTTCGGCATCGGCCTTTGCGGCACGCTGCAACTCCAGGTCCTCCTGCACGCCGCGGTACTTCTCGACGAGGTCCTGGCTGCGGGTCGCACGTGTGTCGAGCAGCACCCGCTTGTTGACGGCGTCGTTCATGTCGGTCGTGGCCACCTCGGCGGTGGGATCGGAGCTCCCGATGTTGACGTATGCCTCCACCGCGGATGCCCTGATGTCGCTTCGCAGCTGATCGGCCTCCTTCTGGGCTGCCTCCTGGGCTGCCTCTGCCGCCGCACGGTCCTCCTCGGCCTTCGCGAGCACTCGTTCGGCCTCTTCGACCTTGTCCTGTTGGGCCTGAACCTGTGCGCTCAGGGCCGCGAGGGCGTTCTTCACCTCGGCGTCGGTGGCTTCGAGCGCGTTGACCTTGGATGCCTGCCCGGCCTTCTCGGAACGGACCTTGTTCCGCTGGGCCTGCAACTCCGCGAGGCTGGACCCGTCGTCGGTGGGCGCAGCGGACGCGTTGGGGATCGGGACCAGTAGGAGCGTCAGTGCTGCGACGATTGCGACGGCTGTGTGACGGTGTGACATGAGCGGCGACGGCGTTCCTGTCATGTGGGGGCGGGAGTGTGGTTCAGGGGACTGCTCGAGCCCGTGCGGTGGGGTGCTCGTAACGCAATCGCAAACTAACACACGGCTGCCCGGGTTGCGCAAGTGGTCTGGTCGTCATCACAGCGAATTCTTACAGGCGCCACAGGCCGGTGATGGGACCCATTGAGGAACTCAGTGCTGGCAGGTCCTGCACCAGGTGGTTCCCCGTGCATCCAGCACCATGTGTGACAGCGGTCGGGCGCATCGCGGGCAGGGAAGGCCGGACCGACCGTAGCAGCGGAGCCTCCGTTGATGGCTTCCCACTCGACCCCCGGGCGTCGCGGTAGTCACGCAGGGTGGTTCCGCCGTCGTGCAGTGCCGTGCCGAGCACCGTGACGATGGCCCGGTGCAGCCGCTCGGCGCGCGCCGCGCCAAGGCGCCGCGTGGTCGGTCGGATCCCCGACTCCCACAGAGCCTCGTCCGCGTAGATGTTGCCGATGCCCGCCACGATGCGTTGGTCCATCAGGGCGGTCTTGAGCGCCTTTCGGCCGCTCAGACCCGAGCGCAGCGACTCCGCGGTGAACTCAACCGAGAGAGGCTCCGGTCCGAGGCGCGCGAGGGTCGGTAGGTCACCGAAGTCACCGCCGACGACGACTGTTGCCCGTCCGAAGCGCCGGGGGTCCCAGAACCCCAGCAAGGAACCGTCGTCGAGCACCCATCGGGCGCGCAGGTGCACGTCACGGGACCCGGGCGGTGCGTTCCGGTCATTTCGCAGCGCCAACCGTCCCGTCATCCCGAGGTGGATCACCAGTTGCTCGGAAGCAGACGACCCTCGTTGCAGGTCGGCCAGAAGGTACTTGCCCCTGCGGCGCAGCCCGGTGATCGTGGCACCTCGGGCCAGCGTGGCACGGCTGAACTTGGGCGAGTCGAACCCCCACGCCGAGGTAATCGTCCTGCCGCGGAGCACGGGTTCGAGTTGGCGGCGTACGGTCTCCACCTCGGGCAACTCGGGCATCGCCGAAGTGTTGCAGAACCGATCACCGATCGTGTCGGCAGGCGCGGCATCCGCTGCGTGACGCATGCCCGGCGGTCCGTGCGCACACGGTGTGGGCCCGGTGCCCGTGCGCGGGATCTATCGTGCTGGGCGAAGCGACCAGAGGAGTGAAGTGGCTGCAAGTGGAGGTACGAGGGCGGTTGTCGCCGCTCTTCTCGCGAACGGTGGGATCGCGATCGCCAAGTTCGTGGGATTCGCGATCACCGGGGCGTCCTCGATGCTCTCCGAGGCGATCCACTCGGTCGCCGATACCGGGAATCAGGGTCTCCTGTTGCTCGGAAGTCGCCGGGCGCGGCGTGCCGCCAGCGAGGATCATCCGTTCGGGTACGGGCGTGAGCGGTACTTCTGGTCCTTCGTCGTGGCGGTCGTCCTCTTCGCGCTGGGTTCCCTCTTCGCGATCTATGAGGGTGTCCACAAGATCCAGCACCCCGAGCCCATCACGTCACCGGCCGTCGCCCTGTCGATACTCGGTCTGGCGATCGTGCTCGAGGCGTTCTCGTTCCGGACCGCGATCGTGGAGTCCTCTTCGTTGAAGGGTGATGCTTCCTGGTGGGGGTTCCTGCGGACCTCGAAGGTGCCGGAGCTTCCGGTGGTGCTGCTCGAGGATGCCGGAGCGATGGTCGGTCTCGTCGTCGCGACCGGGGCGATCACGGTGTCGATCGTCACGGGTGACGGGACCTGGGACGGCATCGGTTCGGTCTTCATCGGTGTCGTGCTCGGTGTGATCGCGGTCTTCCTCTGCATCGAGATGAAGAGCCTCCTGATCGGCGAGGGGGTCTCGAAGCACACCCGCGTCGCGCTTGCGCGGCCGTGGAGTCCGACGACACGGTGGTTCGCCTCATCCACGACCGGACCCAGTACCTGGGCCCCGAGGAGGTGTTGGTCGGGTTGAAGGTGGAGTTCGCAAGTGGGCTGGACGTGGCGGCCATGGCCGCCGCCGTCGACGCGCTGGAGGAGCGTGTTCGCACCGCGGTCCCCGGAGGTCGGACCCATGTACGTGGAACCCGACCTCTACCGCGAAGGGCACACACCGAGCCACTGATCCGTGGGAGGTGCCGATCGGCCTGCGGAGCCGCCGATCCTGATCGAGCTCTGCTCCGGCGCCGAATCGGTGGACACACGAGGTCCATCAACTAGCGTCGGATGTCATGAGCGTCACCTCAGTGGTCAACCAGAAGGGTGGGGTCGGCAAGACGACCGTGGCCCTCGGACTTGCTTCGTCGCTCGCCGCGGCAGGCAGGGCGGTGCTGGTGGTGGATCTGGACCCGCAGGCCAATGCCACGACCGGGCTCGGGATCTGGGAGCCCGGACTCACCATCGACGAGGTTCTCGCGATGGACCGACCCGGTGAGGCGGCCCGGGCGGTGGTGCCCGCAGGGTGGGCCGCCGAGGGCGGATCGGTGGCCGTTTCGGCGGTTCCCAGCTCCCCCAACCTCGCGCAGGTCGAACACCAGCTCGTCAGTGACGTGATCGGAGCACAGGACCGGCTCTCCGTGGCGTTGGACGGTGTCGAGGAGGACTTCGACGAGATCATCATCGACTGTCCACCGTCGCTGGGCCTGCTCACGGTCAACGCTCTCTTCGCGTCGGACCGCGCCGTGGTGGTCACCGAGCCGGCTGCCTGGGCCTCGGACGGCGTGGAGCAGATCCTGCGCAACTGCGAGCGCATAGCTGCTCGCCGCGGAGGAATCCCGGCGGTGGCAGGGATCGTGGTGAACCGTGTCGGGCGCACCCGTGACGCCACCTACTGGGCCGACGAGCTCGCCAAGGCCCATCGTGATCTGGTCACCGAGCCGTTTGTGAGGATGCGTGCTGCTGTGGCTGAGGCGGCGGCACAGGCCGTGCCGGTGCACTCCCTGACCCGTTCGGGCGCATCCGATGCGATCGAGGAGTTCGACGCCCTGGCATTGCGACTGTTCGTCTCGATGCAGAGCGTGCGGGTCGAAGCGACCACCGTCGATCTCCGATCGCACGAGGCGACCTCCGCCGAAGGGTCCTCGCCGCAACCGCCGGTGGGTTCCGAACCGTCCTCGCCGGCGGCGACAGGAGACCCGATCGGCGCGGCAGCGCTGGTTCCGGGGTTCCGCTGATGGCTGGCTACGACCCGAAGCGTCCCCGGCCTTCTGCCGGTGGTGATGATCCGGCACCGGTCGAGGCGCTCATCGACCTCGCAGATCACAAGTCCCCGAAGAGCCACCTGCGCCGCGGTCTGAACCTGTGGTTCCGGGTGTGGAGGGCGCCGTTTCGGCGCCGGAACCTGTCGCGTCCGAGGTGATTCCACAAGACCGCGCCTCGCCGACGACGGGGCGTCTCGTGCTGATCGGCGTTGTTGCCGTGTGCAGCGGTCCTCGTGATCGTGGCGCTCCGGCGCCGGCGCCGGCATTCCTGAGGATCCGACGCAGCGTGATGCCCGGCCCGAGCCGTTCCTTCGCGCTTCTTCTGACGTGGTGGGTTGGAATTGTGACAAAACCATGACAGACTGCGCGTGGATTGTCACAATGATGTGATTCGCCGGTGATTCGCTGCCTTCGGGATCTCCGGGCAACCCAGGGACGCTTTCGACCCTGCCGCGACTTGACCATGCACTCGACCATGCCGAGACCGACCCTTCCAGACCCGCTCCAGCCGAGACGGGCTATGCCGCCGAGTATGACGTCGTGGACCCGTGTGGGCGTGGCGTTACTTCTCGTGACGAGCCTCGTTTCGCTCTCCACGGCGCGAGCGTCTGCTCGCCTGTCGGACTCGGGAGGCGACGCCACCCCTTCGGTGGCGACCGCCCGCACCAGGTTGGCGGCCGCTACCGACGCACGCGCGGCGGCAGAAGCGCGTCTGGCAGATGCCCGAGGGCGGCAGGCCGCCATCAAGGCGGAACTCGAGTCCCTGTCCGAGAGCGCCGCATCCATCACCGAGGATCTCGCCGACGCTCGCTCCCAGGTTCGCGAATACGCCGTGGCGGCGTACATCGACGGCGGCCGAGGTGCTCTGGCCGCAGCGGCTCTGGACCCGACCGAACGGGCCGAGGTCGCATGGCACACCCGACTGGTTGGATCCACCACGGCCGACGCTGCCGAAGCCGTCGACAGGTTCAACACGCTGAAGGCCCTCAACGATCCCGCGCGCGTGGCCGCTGCAGGACGCCTCGACGCGGTGAACGAAGAGGTCACCGCCGCGTTCAACGACGCGGTGCAGGCCGCCGCACACGAGCGCGACGCCGAGGCGGCACTGGCCGAGGCCACATCGGCGGCAGCGGCGCGCGCAGCCGAGCAGGCTTCTCGGGCGGCGGCGGAGCGGGCTGCTGCGGAGGCGGCCGTTGCATCGCCTTCGCGGGTGTCGCGGCCGGCTGGGTCCCCGTCGAACCTGACGGCATCGCCCCCACCGCTGTCCCGAGCCACCAATGCGCTTCCATCGGGCACACCCGGTGCCGGTTCACCCACCGCAGCCGAGTCCGCCACCTTGGCGAGGATCCGTCGTTGCGAGAGTGGGGGCAACTACGGAATCGTGAGCGCGAGCGGCCTCTATCGCGGTGCCTACCAGTTCGATCGTCGGACCTGGTCAGGTGTTGGTGGTTCGGGTGATCCGGCCGCAGCCTCACAGGCTGAGCAGGACTACCGGGCTCTGTTGCTGCTGCGGCAACGCGGCACGCGACCTTGGCCCAACTGCGGATAGCCGAGCGCGACACGGGGTTCGTGGGGTGGCCGAGGTTTCCAGCACGTAGGCCGACGGCGCTAGGGTCGCAGCCGGACATGACTGCTTGCACGCAGCCCCGAACCCGTCCCGCAGCGCGGGCGGGTAGCTCAGACCGAAGAGGAAACACGTGATCGCCCGACTCCGTCTTCCAGTTCTGCTCACCACGGTGGCCATCGTGGCCATGGCATGTGCGGAGACCGAGCCGCCGACCCCGCTGTTCACCGGCGAACTGTCAGCAGGCAATCCGGTGCAGGAGGTCGAGGAGGCCGAGGCCGTGGCGGTCGCCCCTGAGCCGAGGGAGCCCTCCGCAACCGAGTCCGAGCAGTTGGATGCCGCTCTCGAAGACACCCCACAAGGATGCAACGTCCTCGACACGTCGAGTTGCCTGTTGCCGTTCCCGAGCGACTTCAACAGCGTGGAGGATCCGGATTCGCCGACCGGACGCCGGGTCGCGTTCCCGAAGGGGCAACTCCCCAACACCGACGGCGTCACGTTCGACCCAACCGTGTGGAACACCCTGGATGGGTTCTCGCCGTCAACGCCCATCCTCGTGACGGTTCCCCGTCTCGACACCAAGTCCACAGTGCTGCCCAGCGAGGACAACATCGGGGTGTCTCTCACACCTGAGTCAGCCACGGTGTTGATCAACCTGGACTCGGGCCAGCTGGTGCCCCACTGGGCAGAGCTCGATTCGCGCGCCACTGACTCCGCTCGTCGCTCCCTGATCATCCGCCCGGCTGTCTCGCTGACCGAGGCAAACCGCTTCGCTGTGGCCCTGCGCGGCGTCAACGCCGCAGGTGGCAAGCCGATTGACGCTCCCATCGCGTTCAAGGCGATCCGCGACAACATCACGACCGATTCCGCGGAGATCGAGGATCTCCGCGCCGACTACCAGCCGGTGTTCGATGCGCTTGCCCTCCACGGGGGTGAACCGCAGCGACGTGTACCTCGCCTGGTGGTTCACGGTGGCCTCACCCCAGAGCCTCGCGGGGAACGTGCTGTCCATGCGTGACGACGCCATGGGCAGGCTGAACGGCGGCGCTCCCGCTTTCGAGGTGACCGATGTGATCGAGGAGTCAAGTGACGACGTGACCCTTCGTGACGGCATTGCCAAGGTGGTCGAGGGGACCTACGAGGTGCCGCTGTACCTCGACGGTTACGAGCCTGGGGCGACCATGGTCTTCGACGATGCCGGCAAGCCCGAGGCCCAGGGCACCTTCACCGCCCGCTTCGTATGCACGATCCCAACCGAGGCGGTCACCGAGGGCGAGGCAAGGCCCGTGGTCTACGGCCACGGCCTGCTCGGTGGCGCCGAGGAGGCAATGAGCTCCCATGTCCAGCAGACCGCAGCGGAGATCAACGCGGTGTACTGCGGCACCGATGCGATCGGTCTCGCCGATGGCGACACAGCCTTCGCAGCTCAGGTGGCCGGCAACCTGAGCGAGTTCCCTTCGGTGTCGGACCGCCTCCAGCAGGCGATCCTCAACTACCTGTACCTGGGTCGTCTACTGGTCAACATGAACGGCTTCCCTTCGAACGAGGAGTTCCAGATCGACGGTGGAGCGACCATGCTCAACAACGCCGAGGCCTACTGGGACGGCAACAGCCAGGGGGCGATCCTCGGCGGAGCGGTGACGGCGGTCGCCCAGGACTGGACCAAGGCGGTCCTGGGCGTGGGTGGCATGGGCTACTCCACCTTGTTGTCACGCAGCGTCGACTTCGACCCGTTCTTCGCGATCATGGATGTTGCATACCCGGATCCGCTCGAGCAGCAGATCGTCCTGGGGCTCTGGCAGATGCTGTGGGACCGGGGCGAGACCGGCGGGTACGTGCAGCACCTGACGGACCGCCCCTACAACCTGACACCACCGCATCAGGTGATCGTGGACGTGGCATTCGGAGACCACCAGGTGGCGACGATCACCGCGGACAACATCGCCCGGACCCTGAAGATCCCGCTGTATCAACCGGCCCTGCCCGACGAGGCCTTCGAAGCGATCTTCTCACCCGACGACGTTCCGGCGGATCCCGCCTCGCAGGTCTTCTTCGGGCTCGATTCGATCGGTCAGTTCCCCTACGCGGGTTCGGCGCTGTTCTACTGGTACTCCGGTACCTTGCCTCCCCAGGGGGCAACATCACCGCCGAGATGGGCTCGGAGTGGAAGGCGCAGTGTTCCAAGGAGGGCGCAGACGAGGTCCCACCCTGTGCGGACCCGCACGAGGATCCCCGCCGCCAGCCGGCTGTGATGAAGCAGAAGGCGGCGTTCTTCTCCGCGGACGGCCTGGTGATCAACGTCTGTCACGACAAGCCGTGTGGGAGGCGATCCCGCGCGACGAACTCGACTACTGACCCAGGTCAGGCCTGGTCGGCCCATCCGCTGGTGAGGTCCCGAAGCCGTACGGTGAGGTCACGATCCAATGTCGCGCGGGTGATGGCGAACGCGGGTGGGCTCAGTCGGGATGCAAGCTCCGCGGCGGTCGCAACCGCCTCGTCGACGACAACTTCCGCCTCGGTCATGCGGTCGAGGAAGCCGGCCTCCACTGCGTCCTCCGGTCCGTAGATGCGTGCCAGCGCGACGGCCTGGTGGAAATGACGGGGGCTCAGGCGTCCGCGGTGGAGCTCACTTGCGAACTCCGGCATCGGCAGGCCGATGCTCACCTCGTTGAATCCGATCTTGAACTCGCCCATCGCTCCGATGCGCAGGTCAGCACACCCGAGCAGCACGGCTCCCATTGCCAGCGCGTGACCGGTCCGCGAACACCGCGGCTTGGGCCATTCGTGCAGCCGCAGGGCCAACTCCGCCCCTTCTCCATCAGCTCCGAGGCAGCGTCCATCCTGCTTCATGACCGACAGGTCGAAACCAGCGCTGAAGCGCCCGGGTCGTCCTGCGATTACGAGTGCGGGGTACTCGACCGCACGGTCGAGGCACTCGTCGAGCTGGTCGAGCACGAGATGGGACAGCGCGTTCGCCTTGCCGTCGTCGATGACCACGACGGCGATTCCGTCACGTTCGCTCATCGTCACGTTCTGTTGGGGTGGGTTGTCGTTCACGTTGCGAATCTACCTGAGGGATGACACCCTCAGCGGAGGACGGACGCAGTGGTCGCGGACAGCACCTGCTGAGGAGCGGCGGGCATCGGTACGCGGACACGGCAAGTGCGGGTAGGTTGGTTCTGTGATCCCTGGTGGATCGACCGAGTGGGGACCCACTGCCCGTGTCGATCCACTGGATGCAACGGACGAACGCCGACATTGGAGGACCGATGGGATTTCTTGACAAGGCCAAGGCAGCAGCAACGGACCTCGCCGCAGCCGACTCTGCGCTCAACTCGGCGGAGAGCTCCGTTTCCAGTGGTGCCAACCCCCAAACAGGCCGAGCCGTTGTTGCGGGACCTGGGTGTGATTGCCTACCTGGAGGCAACAGGGCGTGCGATGCCCGACACCGATGCGCAGCGCCAACGCTGCCTCAGGGCATCAGTCCATCGAGTCCCAGACGACGCTCAACCTACAGATGAGTTCGTCGCCTCCGCCGGCTCCCGGTGCCACCACAGGTGCGCCACCCCGGCACCTCCGCCACCTGGTGCTGCGGCGCCTCCGCCACCTGGTGCGGCGGCACCTCCGCCACCTGATGCTGCGGCGCCTCCGCCACCTGGTGCTGCAGCGCCTCCGCCACCGCCGCCACCACCGCCGGCGCCTCCGACCAGCTGAATCCCCACCCGTTACCTCGTCTGAATTGACCACAAGTGGTTCCTGTCGTGGCGCCTGCGCGAGAATGTTGAGGGTCGGGGCGATCCGGGCAGGGAAACCCGATGGGTATGTGGCGGATGCCGGCGAGATCGACTACGCGCAGTGAGGACCTGCGCATCTGTGGTGGTTGTTGTGATGTAGCTGGTCGGTTCCGGCTGCGCGCAGATCGTCGGATCGCTGTCCGGATCCCCCCGCGCCTCGAGTCCGCCGGGGCAGCCGGTTTGCCGTGCGCGAGTTTGGCGGTCAGGTCGTGCCGCCCTTCCGTATCCCAGCGACGAGTTCTCGGTCCCCGATTTACTTCGGTGACCGGTCGGCGCCTGGCGGTACGGGTCGTTGATTCCCGAACGGATCGTCGAGCGTCTCGGTCCCGGGCGCGACCCAGCATTCGATGGTGCGGACGGCTTCTCGGCGCTGTCACCGGTGATCTTCAAGCTCGACCGCCCGGTTGCGCAAGTCGCTTCCGAGCGATGTAGTGGCAAGCGCTCTGGTCGTCGACGAAGAGTCCGGTGAGCGCCAGCTGATCCGCAGCAGAGGTATGGACCGAGGCCAGCTTCCGCAGGGCTCGGGCACCGTGGTCATAGCTTGGCCGGTGACCAGAGTGGGACTACAGGCACACCTATGTTGCAGGCGTTCGCGATCTCGATGGTCTGTTCGGTGATCCGGAGCCTCCCGCTGCGCTGGCCGGCCCGGATGAAGAGGTGTCGGGCATCCTCAATAGCCGCATGGAGGCGACCGGTGGCGGCCACGACGGGTACCAGTCGGTGACCCCTTCTGTCGGGTCCAACCGGTCGGTGACCGCTCCGATCCGTGCGATGACGGCGACCGCTCGGGCGGGGACCACCCCGTGCGCGGGCTGCGTTCGAACCCACCGCTGCTGTTCTCGAAGGGAGCGGCGACGATCACCGGTGAGGAGGGTTCGTCTCACCGATTTTCCGTGACGGCGACGGCGTGGTCCATCTGGGGCCCCGGAACCGAATGGGCCCGGTTTCGTCCTCACGGTTCCGAAGCGTTCCGACGGCCGCCCCACGCTCCGGTTATGCATCTGCGGTACGGCCTGACGATCAACAAGGAGTCGATGTTCATCGTTGCGTCACCAGGCATGACGCGGCGCTGCAGCCATCGGCATAGATGTGCCGAACCACGGTTCCGCCAGGCGGGTCAAGGCGGCTATCTGCTCGACCTGACCAAGCCGAGGCCGGTTGGGGCGCCTCGCGGACATGCCGTTGCGGGCATCGTCGACCATGTCGCTAGCTGAAGACCATCATCGATCATCTCGGGAGATTGATCTGTCACCCTGAAGCCGCTGGCGAAGCCGGGCGACGGCAATGCGGACTGGACACTTCGCTGCTCCTGTACGAAGGCACCTCCATGGAGTGGGGTGCTCGGGCAGGTGAGGAGTCGCACTGATCCCCAGATCGACGCAGCGTTCCTCGGGTACCGGGTGCTGAAGGTGGTCGACATAATCAGCCATTCGTTGTTGTGGCTTACTCTTGCGCCGCTCATCCCTTGAGGGCCTCGGCCGGCGATGGCCTGCGCACTCTCGGGGCGGCACGTCGATATTGTTGGATTCAGGCGATCCCACCCATCTCTCGACAAGAGCTCGGAGATTGCTGGAGTCTTGTGTCCCAGTTACCAGGTTAACCTTGGCAATACGTAACT
>JAOSKI010000035.1 GCA_027493675.1 Microthrixaceae bacterium
TTCCACTCCGATCGGCGCGCCGATCGGAGTGGAATCGAGGAACAGCATCGCCTGCAGCGCGAGCACCCGGCCACGCATCTCGGGCCGCGAGCGCAACTGCACGATCGCGGTCGATGCCGTCAGGAACGCCACGCTCGTGCCACCCAAGGCGACCGTCACTGCGAGAGCGACCGGGAGCCCGGGTGAGAGCGCGAGGGCGAACATCGAAGCCCCGAACGCGACCGCGGACCAGCCGACCGTTCGCACCCCCGACGCTTGCGCGTCTTGCAGCAACGAGGGATCCGACCAGAGCACCCACGCTCAGCACTGAGAACAACAGCGTGTAGGTCGCGTCGGATCCGTGGAGATCACGGACCGCGAACAGGGGGAGCACCGTGGAGTGGTTGAACGCCAGGGTGCCGATCACCGCCATCATCACCATCGGCACGAACAGGTTCGGCTCACCGCGCACATAGCGGATCCCCTCGCGGATCTGCCCCGGACCGCGACCGGGGCGGACAGCCGGGCGGAGCTCGGCGGGTCGGATCATCGCCAACGACACCAGCACCGCCACATAGGAGAGGCCGTCGACCAGGAACGCCGCTCCGAACCCGACGGTTGCCACCAGGACTCCGGCCAACGCAGGGCCGAAGATCCGCGACGAGGTCATCATCGTGGTGTTGAGCGCGACCGCATTGGGCACCATGGCCTCGTCGACCATCTCGACGACGAGTGAGCGGCGCGTCGGGTTGTCGAACGCAACCGTGAACCCGCCGACGGCCGCCAGCGCATAGATGCTCCACACGGGTGGTCGGCCGCCGAAGGCGAGTACCGCCAACGACAGCGACTGCACCATGGCGATCGACTGAACCACCATCAGCAGCCTGCGCTTGTCGGATCGATCCGCAACCAGCCCGGCCAGCGGCCCGAACAGCAGCACCGGAGCGAACTGCGCGGCGGCCAGCAACCCCAGGGCGATTCCGGAGCGGGTGAGCTCGAGCACCAGCAACGTCTGGGTGACCAGGGTCATCCAGTTGCCGATCTGCGAGACTCCCTGGCCGACGAAGAACAGACGGAAGTTGCGCGCGACAACGATGCGAAGGTCGTGGACGAGAACGAGCGCAGGCGCCTCACCGCAGACCGGCCAGGGTCTCCAACGCATCGACGGCACCGAGCAGTGCGCGCCTGTCGGCCCCGGCGAGCTCATCCATCCTGGCGAGCAGCCAGTCGGCCTTGCGTCGTCGCGCCTCGGCGATCATCTCCTCGGCTTCAGCGGTGACGGCCACGCGACAGACCCTCGCGTCCGGCAGGATCGGTGGAACGTTCCACGTACCCTGCCGACTCGAGGCGCGAGACCATCGCAGTGATGCTGGGAGGAGCAACCCGCTCACGCTCGGCGAGATCACCGAGCGTGAGCGGCCGTGGTTCCGAATGGTCCCGAGCGCCGAGGCCTGACTCGGCGTCAGCGCCACCTGGATCTCCTGTCGCATCATGCGGGCGAGCCGGGTCACGGCTGACTCGAGGCGTGAGACCGCCACGTGGTCGACGGCTCTGTGCCTCTTCGGGTGCGGAGGAGGTCTCGGACATGGCCCGAGACTACCACTTAGTTCGCCTAACTAAACAACCCCCGGTCTAGCTGTAGCGACAGGGCCGACGGTGCCGACGAGTCACGTCCCGCCTTCACCACCCTCAGGACCACCTTCACCGTCGGCACCGGGGCTCTCGGACCCCTCGCCACCACCGTGTGGGCGGCGCGGGAAGCCGCTGTTCACGCCATCGGCGATCCGCTCGGTCGCTCTGGCGATCCGCTCCGCGCCTGCTCCTCGGTGATCCGGCCCTCGGCCACTGCCTTGTTCATCCACTCCGTGACCTCGGCCACCATCGCGCCTATGACCGACTGCACCTCGACACCGTGTTCGGTTGCCACCTCGGCGATCGTGGAACCGTCACGGAGCTCGTCGGCCAGGATCGCGGGCTCGACTCCGATCGCCTCGGCGGCGGTCGCGAACTGGTGGCGTAACGCACGGTGTGGCCTGAGAGGTCGATCCGGTGCCGCCTCCACAAGCGCCGCGATGACGGCGTCGGCCTGCTCCTGGT
>JAOSKI010000036.1 GCA_027493675.1 Microthrixaceae bacterium
CCGCAGCCTGCACGTAGGGCACCAGCGTCGCCATGGCGTCGCTGCCGAGCCGCTCGGTGGCGATCCCGGTCGCGGCAAGTCGATGCCGCAAAGCTGCGCGGTGGCCACCAGGAGCTGTGCCCGGTCGAGCGGATGGTCGTCGGGTCCGCTCAACCCGGTCGTCGACAGGTCGCGCAACCCGATCCGGGCATCGGCACCCACGCCGAACCGTGCCACCGACACATCGCGCAGAGCGAGCCCGACGCTGTGGATGCGCTCGATCAGATCCCACATGGCCGCAGCGCTCGTCGCGTCGACCCGCTGGATCGGTCCAGCGATGTCCTCGACTTCGAGCACCGCATCGTGGGATGGTGTTCGGGTCACCGCCACGACCGTGGGTGCGGGCACGCCTCGAGTTGCCGCGAGCATCGTGACGAACGCCTCGTGCTCAGCCTGCTGCAGACGCGTAAGCATCACCCTCGATGTCTCCCGGTACCAGAGCGACCGCCAGACCTTGGCCATGAGCTGCGTATCACGTGCATCCCGGCCGAAGACCTTCGCCACGACCGGTCGACCCTCGGCGATCCCTCGACTACGAACACCCCCGCTTGCTGGTGCGGGACTCCCGAAGCTGCCCGACCGGCCGCCCGACAGCCGCCAGCGCCTCGGCCACGAGCCCGAAATCCGGTCTACCTTCCCGGCGTACCCAGCACCGTGGGACAGGCCCGCCGACGTGACCGCGATCAGCATAGCGAGGATGGCGCCCGTCGGCGTCGTCGTCGCGACACCACCACTGCGATCGCAGCCGCGATGACCAGCCACCTTCCGACGCGCTGGTAGGACGGCCCAGGTGGGGCCGGGCACACCCCACTGCCACCGCGCTGACCGACAGCAGGACAGGAACGCTGCCGGCACCCGGGATGTGCCCGGTCCCGTCCACCCACCACCACAGCGTTGTCGCGGGGACCATACCTGTGGCCACGTCCATCAGCAGCGCCCCGCGTCGCTGCACCAGCCCGGCGACCACGATCGTGGCCGCCAGATGCCGGGTAGCGCCGCCAGCCAGCTGCCAGACCAGGTCGAGGAATCCCGCGGCGGCCCGCCAGATCGATGATCGCCTGCTCCGCGCCGGATACGGGCGCTGCGATCTGCACGGTGCCGAGCAGGATCAGCGCCGCCGAAGCCGTAGCGGCATCGCTCGGGCGCCGACGTCGTGGAGGAGGTCCTCGGTGCCGACGAAGAACAGGAAAGCGCCGCTGGCGGGTCATCACAAGATGATCGCAGTCCGGGCGGTTGAGAGCGCCCAGTCCGACGGGCTCAGTTCCGGGTGCACTCGGCGAGGCCCTCCATCAGCCCGTCCCCATGCGATCGGTGGCGTCGGACACGGTATCGCTACCCGAGTTCCTCGAGGTGGGATATGAGGGCCGCTCGGTTGCTGGCATAGATGCGCTCGGGCCCGATCCGGCCGGTGATCCCGTACCGGTCCAGCAGCTCTCGCACGGCGGCTGATGCTCGTGTGATCCCGATGATCCGGTCGGCGGACTGAACCATCTCGACGACGTCGTCCAGTGCGTCGCTCGCCGTGGGATCGATGTCGGTGACCGACTTGAAGTCGAGCAAGACCCAGCGGACGGGACCGGCGAGCTGGTCTGCGACCCGGGCGCGCAGGGTGTCGGCGTTCGCGAAGAACAGTGGGCGGCGAGCCGAACGAACACGATCCTCGAGGTCTGCCGGGGACGCGTCGTGGTCGACCTCGGCAGCGAATCGGGCCATCTCCCAGTCCTCGGTCGGCGGTTCCAGCGTGGCCCACGGCGCGCCGGCGATCCGCCTGACCAGATCGATCATCGTGGCGACGATGGCCGGGACGAGTCCGCCGATGGGACCGAGGACGAGCACGGCGATGGCGCACCCGACGGCGATGTACAGCTCGGTGCGCCGCATCCTGAGCGAAGGTGCGTAGCGCGCTGACATCGATGATGGCGACCACGGCGTTGGCGACC
>JAOSKI010000037.1 GCA_027493675.1 Microthrixaceae bacterium
CGCCAGCGGCCATGAAGGAGGGGCTGCATGCCCAGGTACCTGATCTCGTTCGACGACGGTGCGATGGACCACATCCCGCGCGACGAGTTTCCCCGAGGTCGGGCGGGCGGCGCACCCGCGGTCCTCGACGAGGCTAAAGCGGCCGGCGTCTGGGTGTTCGGCGGCGGCCTACGAACCCAGAGGGCGAGCATCGTCGCCCCAGACGGCACCGTCACGGAAGGCGCCCACCCTGAGACCAAGGGCGGTATTGGGTGGCTTCTCGATCGTGGAAGTGCCTTCAACGAAGACGCGCTAGCCTGGGCGGCCAAGTTCGCGGTCGCTTGCCGCTGCGCGCAGGAGGTCCGGGTCTTGCTGGACGACCCGGACGTCTGAGCACGCCGGGGTTGCGCAACGTGCACGCGAGGGTGTAGGGGGACATGGCGGCCCGACTTCGATGGGCCGCGGGTGCCGGACGGAGCGATGGCCGCCGTTCGTTGCGGAGTGGGAGACGGCGCGCGATCTCCTCGGCCGCTCAACGAGGCGGAGGGGGCCACGACCCGAGGTTCTGCCGTATCGCCCGACCTTGCCGAGGTGGTAGGCCTGTGCACGGTGAGGAACTCTAGAGCGTCGCGCCAGGTCAGACCGAAGCGCTCGTACCCGGGATCCGGCGAGGCAAGCCACCCCGGGTCCCGCGAGAGGGCGACGGCTCTCTGGGACGCCGTGAGGAAGGACGATACCCGAGAGCCCGCCACGCGGACTCGTTGGATGGCGCTGGTGAGGCCTGGAAGTGCTCCTCCAGCGGCCAGGACTCCAACACCACGCGTCCGTTCGCGAGCGACATCTCGAGCACCTTCGTGGCATGCCAGAGCTCTTGGTAGATGCTGTGTGGGGTGCCGTCGGGGACGGTGCTCGCCTCGTCCAAGCTCAATCCACGCAGAAGCACGGCCCGGGGCGCGAACGCGCCGCTGAGGAACAGGTCGTCCCATTGGTCGAACATGAGGCCCTGATTATGCAGGGTTCCGGCGTGCGGTTGCCTTACTCGCGGCCCTGTTCTCACGCCGGGGTACACCAGTAAAGCTCCTTCGGCCGTGGCTCGGCCTCGTCTCGTGAACATGCCAGAGCGCGAGTGACGGCCGCGCAGTAGGCAGCGCGACCACCACCCGACATGGATGAATGACGTAGTTCCGTGACCCACGTCCACGATCGTGCGCGCGGAGCCCGCTCGGCCCCGCTGGCCTCAGGGATCGAACCGTCTCCAGTGCCCCTCGGAGACGACCTCGACCACACCGTCGACCACCTTGATGGCGGTCTCGTCATCGATGGCGTACGCAGGCGACTCGAGGCGCGCGGCCCAGCGTTCCGCGTCGGCCATGGTGTTCTCCGGCAGGTCCGGATGATCCAGGTGCGGGAAGATCGAGAAGTCGACGAACCCCAGCGCGATGTCGTCCCCGGTGATGGACGGCTTCGCCTCTACGAACTCCTCGCCGACGCGCGGGGTCATCACCATGCTCCCGGCGCTCAGCCCCACCCACAACGTGTTGCGCAACGTCGGCAGTAGGTCGGCCAACCCGGACTGCCGCATCCAGTGGCACAGATACAGGGCGTCGCCGCCGTTCACCAACAGCGCATCCGTGTCCCGCACCCAGGGAACCCAACGCTCCTCCCCGATGGTGGGCAGCGCGGTGAGCTCGAGTACCCCCACCGACTTCCACCCTAGCTCGCACATGGGCGTGGAGGACTGCCCGGTGATGAAGCGGTACGCCCCGGCCGGAGTGCCCATGGGATGCCCGTACCCCGCGGTCGGGATGCAAAGGGCGTTGGCCTCGGCGATCGGTTTGCCCAGCAGCTCCACCAGCGCATCGTGGATGCTCGGGTTCTTGACGCCGGCAGACGTCAGAAGAAGTCGCATGATGCCCCTTTCGGACGACACTTCCCGGGGCGTTGAAGCAGCGCCGACTATGCGCACTGGGGTGCGCTGCCGTCCCGTCCGGGAG
>JAOSKI010000038.1 GCA_027493675.1 Microthrixaceae bacterium
GGCCACGCCCTTTCCCAGCAGGCGAGGGTCTTCCCTCCGCCGCACGGACGCTCAGATATGAGCCGGCACTGCTCGTCACGTCGCATTCATCCCGTCTGTTGCCTGACCAGTATGAACGATCCTCGTTATCAGGCGCTTAGGAGGCTCGTCGTCGGCCAGCCTCCAGTCTGGTGCGCCAGATATCCGCCGTCCGACGGAAGATGGAGCCGGTGATGAACGACGCGTCGTCGGACAGCAGGAACGCGACCACCCGACCCACCTCGTGGGGCGTGCCGATCCGCCCGACCGCATGCATGCCGCCCCACTCGCGTAGCTGCGCCTCGGGATCGCCCGGGTTGTAGTACTCGGCGTTGGCCCGTACGAGCGGCGTGTCGATCGTGCCAGGGCAGACGCAGGTCACCCGGATGCCCTCGGGTGCGTGGTCCAGCGCCATCGCTCGGCTGAGTGAGATCACCGCGCCCTTCGACGCCGCGTATGCCGCCACCGAGGTCTGGGTCGCGAGCGCCTGGATGGAGGAGATGTTCACGACCGACCCACCGCCCGCCTGGGCCATGACCGGCAGGCAGTGGTGGCTCAGAAGGTAGATCGTCTTGAGGTTCGTGTCGATCACCAGGTCCCACTCCTCCTCGGGCATCTCGGTCACGCTGCCGTGGAGCTCACGCCCTGCGCAGTTCACGAGACCCTTGAGCGGGCCGAGTCGGCCCGCCTCCTCCGCGACGCGCCTGCAGTCGCTCGAGCGTGTCAGGTCGGCGACGACCGGCGTGATCGGTCCACCCGCGATCTGCTCGAGACCGTCGGCGTTCTTGTCCACCGCCGCAACCTGCCAGCCACGCTCGGCCAGCACCTCGGCGATTCCCCGCCCGATGCCGGATGCGGCACCCGAGACGACTGCCACCCGTCCGGCTTCGGCGTTACTCGAAGTCCCGGTCATCGCGGTGCAAGTTAAGCGATTATCTTAGTCCGGTCAAGAGAGACCGGTGCTGTCCTCCGGGGCGGCGGTCGAAGCCCGCTCCACGATCCGTAGATCATCCCTGATCACCACGTCGTGGGGCTCCACGCCCTCCAGTTCGTCGAGAAGCATGTCGACGCCAGCCCGGCCGAGCTCCTCCAGCGGCATGGTTACCGCGGTCAGGGGAGGCACGAGCGCCTCGGCCAGGGGCGTGTCGGCGTACGAGATCACCGACAGCTGCTCCGGTACGGAGATCCCGTGATGCCAGGCGAAGCTGAGAACGCCCGCGGCCTGGGTCACCGAGCTCGTGTAGATGGCCGTGAGCGCGGGCTGGTCCGAGAGGAGGTCCGAGGCTGCCTGCGCGCCGCCCGTCTGGAGCAGGTTGGCCGACCGTGCCGGGCTGGACTCGAGCCCGCGCTTGCGTGCGTGGGCCTGGAACGCGCGCGTCCCGCGGGGCGGGGCGGGGGCCCCCGCTCGGGGGGCGGCGGCGGGCCGACGTGGACGTGGCCGAGGTCGGCGAGGTAGTCGACCGCCAGCCGCGTCGCGTGCCCGTCGTCCAGGGTCACGTTGCGATTCGTGCCCTTCACCATGCGGTTCAGGAAGACGTGCGGCGTGTTGTGCTTCGCGAGCTCCTCGGAGGAGAGGATGTCCCTTGCGGGCGGTCGCGATCACGAGCCCGTCGATGCGTCCCGCAGCGATCAGCCCGGGATAGGTCGCATCGGCTTCCTGTCCCTCGATGTCCTCTGCCAGCAGCACGATGTAGTCCCGCTCGGACGCGCGCTTGAAGGCGCCGCGAGCGATCGTCGCGAAGAATGGGAGTTCAATGTCCGACACCACGAGACCAACTGAGTGAGTGACTCTGGTGCGCAGGCTGCGAGCGACCGCGCTTGGTTGGTAGTTGAGTTGCTGCATCGCAACGAGAACTCTCTCCCGCAGCACATCACTCACCCGGTGTGATCCGTTGATAACGTGCAAAACCGTAGCGGTAGAC
>JAOSKI010000039.1 GCA_027493675.1 Microthrixaceae bacterium
GTTCCTCGGCGTGGCGCTCGCGTTCGGCCTCACAGTGCTCAGCGGCGCGTACGCGTTCGGGCACGTCTCGGGGGTCACTTCAACCCGGCGGTGACCATCGGGCTCCTCGCTGCCGGCAAGCACGAGCCCGGTGAAGCCAGCGCCCTATATCGTCGCCCAGGTCCTGGGTGCGATCGGTGGCGCAGGTATCCTGTACCTCGTGGCCAACGGCGTGGACGGCTTCGAGATCGTCTCGGGCCAGGCGGGTGCATTCGCCACCAATGGATTCGGTGACCTGTCCCCCGGGGGATACAGCCTGTTGGCGGCACTCGTGATAGAGGTGGTGCTCACTGCGGGGTTCCTCTTGGTGATCCTCGGCGCCACCCGCAAAGGCCTGCCGGGCGGGTTCGCCCCCATAGCGATCGGGTTGGCGCTCACCCTGATCCACCTGATCTCGATCCCGGTCACCAACACCTCGGTCAACCCGGCCCGCTCCACCGGCCCGGCATTGTTCGTCGGCGGTGAGAACCTCACACAACTCTGGTTGTTCTGGTTGGCGCCCATCGTGGGCGGGATCCTCGGCGGGGTCATCTACCGCTACGTGCTAGAGCCGGCCGACCCCGAGGCCGTAGCCGTGGCCGACACTCCCTCGGCGCGCTGAGCCGCGCCGTGCCGTGAGCCGCGCCGTGAGCCGCGCCGCGTTCCCGCTCTTTCCCGTTCTGTGTCGCGTGCGTGGCGCATGCCGCATCAGAACGACGGCGTCGGTGGGTTGGCGAACTTGACCACGCGGTCAATATGCTGCGGCACATGTTGGACATCAATGGAGCATCCGCACTAGTCACCGGTGGCGCATCCGGACTGGGAGAGGCCACAGTACGAGCCCTCGGGGAGCAGGGGGCCAAGGTCGTCATCATGGACCTCGAGCACCAGGCCGACAAGGCCGAGAAGATCCTCGAGGACGTCGAGGGGGCCTTCATGCCCACCGACGTGACCGACGTGGACCAAGTCATCGCTGCGGTCGAAAAGGCCAAGGAGCTGGGCCCGGTCCGTGCCTTGGTCAACTCTGCCGGCATCGGTTGGGCGACACGCACGATCGGCAAGGACGGTGAGTACTCCTCGGCGCACGACCTCACGGTCTTCCGCAAGGTGCTGGAGGTGAACCTGGTCGGGACCTTCAACTGCATCCGTCTGGCGGCCACCGCCATGTCGGGCTCCGATCCCGACGAGTTCGGTGAGCGCAGTGCGATCGTGAACACCGCCTCGGTGGCTGCGCTGGAGGGCCAGATCGGTCAAGCCGCCTACTCGGCGTCCAAGGCCGGCATCGTGGGCATGACCCTGACCATCGCACGGGACCTCGCGGCGGTGGGCGTGCGTGTCAACACGATCATCCCCGGCCTGTTCGACACCCCGATCTACGGCCAGGGTGAGGCGTCGGAGCAGTTCAAGGAGCGCCTGAGCGTCGGGTGCCTGTTCCCAAGCGTCTCGGTTTTGCCTCGGAGTACGCGTCGTTGGCCTCCGAGTTGATCCGCAACTCCTACATGAACGGCGAGTCCGTTCGCATCGACTCCGGGATGCGCATGCAGCCCAAGTGACCTTCACGGCTCGACGTGTCGTGTCGCAGCTCGATTGAAGTCGGGCTGAGCGTGCATCGAGTTCGGGAACGTGAATCCTCAAGTGGCGAACTGATCCCACCGAGAAGTACTCAGGAGGGGCCCCGTTACGGCTGTATGCGGGGGCCCCTCCTGCGCATCCCGGCAGGAGCGATGGGCGCGGCCGCGTTCGCCCTG
>JAOSKI010000040.1 GCA_027493675.1 Microthrixaceae bacterium
AGGAAGATCACCGTGCGCTGGTGCACCACCGGGATGGCTTCCTTCCCGTAACCGTCGGTGTAGCGCCCGTCAGCGGCATCGAAGACCGCGTTGGTGATCCACAGGTTGTCCAACGGCTGGTCGGTCTCGAAGCTCTCCCGCACCGAGCGACGGCGCTGTTCCTGCCCGTCCACCAGGATCGTGTTGTGCGCCCAGGTGCCCAGCACGTAGCGACGCCACTTGCTCGAGTCGTAGCTGTACGTGCCGCCTTCGGTCAGCAGGACGCGGCCGAGGCCGTAAGAGCCAGACGTTCAGCTTGTCCTCGTGTTGATGCCCGATCCCGAACGGCCCCGGATTCCGAAGAAGGCGTAGAGGTCGTCGGTCTCCCACCCCGACCGCATGATGTACTGCCTCCGCGTAGAGCAGCGCCACCGAGGTGTAGGCGGGCGCGGTGCCCGCGGTGCCGGTTGCTCCCGGCCCACTTGAAGTCGTCGCGGCCGAAAAGCTGGGCGCCGTCTGCCAGGATCTCCCGCACCTGGGTGTACCCGGCGTCGTTGACCGGCGGCAGGGCGGTGTCGGGCGTCATGACCTTCAGGTCGTAGTCGTAGAGCCGCTCCAGCCGCTGGACCTACTCCGCTGGCAGCTCGCGGTCGTTGTGCCGCGCGATCTGCAGCAGGCCGACGAAGTTGTGGAGCGCGACCTGGTGGTAGCCGGTGGTCAGCTCTTTCTGGGCCCCGTCGGGATAGACCTGCCGATCCAGTTCCAGCAGCAACCGGTCGGTGGCGGTCTGCAGCCAGAGCGGCGCGTCCTTGGCCTCGGGGAACAGCACCCCGAGGTGGCCGAGACCGTTGCACTCCATCGTCACCCAGTTCCCGCCGTGCTCCGGATGATCCACGGTGATCCGCATCAGGTGGCGGCCGTGGTCGAGCCAGGACTTCAGGAACATGGTCAGGTCGTCGCCGGTCAGCGACGGCGAGCCGAGGAAGTAGTAGAGCGTGTCGACCCAACTCCCGAGGTGCGGATGCCCGTCTCGATCGTCCGCCAGGTCAGCGTCTCGTTACCGGTGCTGAACCGCGGGTACGGGTTGTCCTCGACCCAGTCCCGCATCTGCGCGATCCACTCTCTGGCGTACTTCTCGTCCCCCGAGGCCCAGTAGGCGCGGCCGAGCACCTGCCACTGCCCGAAGCGGTTGAGGTTGTAGGTCCACTCTTTGGTGAAGGCCGGATCACCCGGTTCGCGCTCGTTGATGTTCCAGTCGATGTCGTCGCCCAGGAACGTGTCGCCCTTGTAATGCGCCACGACTCGGTCGGCGCCGGACAGATCCGGCGTGTCGGAATTGCAGATCACGGTGACATGGTCGCCGGTGGCCTGACCCGACCAGAGCTTGAACCGCAGCGCGGTGTAGCCTGACCAATCGAGCGGCACGTTGGCGGTGGTGATGCTGCCCTGCGAGCGAGGCTGGGCCCATAGCCCGACGGTGCCGCCACCTTCGGCCAGCTCCTCGCTGCGGGTCAGCCCACGCCAGTCATCCAGGCCTTTGCCATCCTCGAAATCGTAGAGCACCGTCTCCGTCGGCCCCAGCAGCGTCACGTCGTCCAGGGCCAGGGTCAGCTCGGCGCTGGGGGTCCGTTC
>JAOSKI010000041.1:0-3714 GCA_027493675.1 Microthrixaceae bacterium
GTCCCAGGTGCAGCTTCTTGTTGCCTCCCAGGTAGCGACTCCACGGGTGTGCAACACCCAGCGCGCCGCGCCGGCCGGCTGGGCTGCGTCGCACCGACTCCTTGGCCCGCTGCGGCACCGAGATGCTCGTCGCCGCATCGTCGGTGCCACGGAGTTCTCCGTCGAGGCGCCCGAACGCGGCACTGTCGCTCCGACCTTCGGGCGATTCCTGGTGGCACAGCCTGAGGGCTCCGGCCCTTGCCCTCTTGCCCCTTGCACGTTCCCAGCAGAGTGGGCAAGGTGAAGGTGCAACCCGAGCCATTCGTAGAAGGGTGATCACGATGTGGCGTCGATCCAGACGACATGGGGTGACGATCGCGGCAATCCTGGGCGGGAGCCTCGTTCTGCTGCTGACGGCTCTGCGGTACTCCTCCACCCGCACCGGCACCACCTGTCATCGACAGCTTCGCGGTGACTGCCGGCGGTCTGACGGCTCCCGCGCTAGTGCCGTTCACCTGGACCGTCCACGATCCCAACTGCGACGAGCCTCACCTGCCGCTTCGATGGCGATGGCGACGGTGACTGGATGACACAGCGAGCCCCTGTCCGGGCACAGGAGGGCGGACAGCCACCGTCGGCGAAGGTACCCACACGGCCCGGCTGGAGGTCAGTGACGGGACACACCCGCCCGCGACCGCTACCGCCACCTTCGAGGTCGCGGCTGGCCCGAGCGAAGGGTTCGACGTCGTGACCCAGTTCGTCGGAACCGAGGATCCGAGGAGTCACCGCGGCTGTGAACGAGGCGGTCGGTCGTTGGGCCACGGTGATCTCCCCCGGCATCCCTGACACAGCGGTCAACTCCTGAGCAGGGAAACTGCCTGGGCGACCTCGTGCCTTCCGTACGACGGCGTGTGGTCGATGACATCGTCATCGACGTGATCGTCACGCCGGTCCCGGGCTACATGGGCGATGCAACGTGGTGCGTCGTGGGTGATGACGGCCTTCCGCGGCTCAGCGTGGTGCGTATCAGCACGATCGGGCTGGACAACCTCTATGACACCGGCCAGCTCGACGACGTGGTGACTCACGAACTCGGCCACGCGCTCGGGCTCGGCACAGCCGCGCCGTGGGGAGCGTTGCTGCAGTACACCGGCGACCCCACGGGATACCGATTCCACCGGGCCACGCTCGGTTGCCGAGTGGCTTCACCTCGGCGGTACCGGGACCAGCATCCCGCTGAGCCACGATGCCGGCCATTGGGATGAGACGGTGCTGCAGGATGAGCTGATGACCTGCTACGTGGAGCTCGTGCCCGCCCATCCCATGTCTGCGATCACGGTCGCGGCCCTCGCCGACATGGGATACCACGTCGATCTCGGAGCACGCCGATCCATGGACGGTTCCGAGTAGTCCCGGTTCGATGAGCTGCTGACAGTCGAGGGCCGGCATCGTTCCCGCGACCGGTCGGCCTCTTCGACATCGTGGGAGGTGCGCTCCGAGAGCCCGAGTCAGCCGGACCTGCCTGAAAGAGGAGCCATGCCCATCGACACCTTCTTCGCCCTCATCGGCGTGTACGACGACACCGGTACGCCCTCACCCATCATGAGGCCATGAGGGATCTCCATTCCGAACTGAACCTGATCGCGGCGTTCGATCCCGCGGCGATCGAACGCCGCGCGGACCGCAAGATGAAGATCGTCACGAAGTACTGGACCCCCACCCGTGTTGGTGGTCAACTCGTCGGGGGACCCTCTGGGCCGGCTTCCAGCGCTGACACACGCTGTAGCAGCGCCTGGTCGGGATCAATGCAGGAGGCACGATGCTCGAACCTATCGATGGGCTACCCGAAGGTGTTATTGGCTTCGAGGGCAGTCGGCACGGTCCACGCTGAGGACTTCCCCCGCCCCCCCCCCCCCCTCCGGGGCCCCGCTGGGGCTCGGTGGGGCCCCTGGTATGTCTTGGTGACCGCTCCCCCCCCCACAGGGGGGGGGGGCAGCCTGGCGGGGAGGCCGGGGCTCGGACTCCACCACCACGGCCAGGGCACAGAGCAGGGTGGATGCCGACTGGGTGAGGCATCTCGGCGGGTTGTTCGGCTGGATGATCCCGGGCAAGTTCGAGGTCTTCCACCTCGACGAGCGCGACGCGGCGGTTGCCTGGGCGACAGCGGACTGAACACACCGGTGGTGGAGCGCACGCTGCGCGATCATGGCGCGATGACCGACGAGCAGGACACCGACGGTGCTGGGCGTGGCGGCGCTGCACCCGGACCGAGTGGGTCCACATCCGAGTGGTCGGCATCAGTGGCGTTGGTGGGGAGGAGCTGCCGGACGGCGTACGTAGCGGACGACGGGGCCATCGGCGAGGATCCACTCTGACAGCGTGCACGGCTCTCCTAGTCCTCGATGATGTCCAGTCCACGCTCACGGAGTCGAGCGATGTTGTCGAGCATTCCCTGCAGGGCCTCTGGCGGGTGGCGTTCCCAGGTCAGCACCTCGTTGACCGCGCAGCGGGTGACGGGACCGGAACGAGCGGGTGACGTTGCCCGGGACGCGCTTGTTGGTCACGTTCGGGTCGTCCTCGAACGGCCCGGTGGGTTCGACCACGTAGATCCGGCCGGGTTGTTCGCATCCGGTCAGCGCAGTGGCCAACTCGGCTCGCCAGACCGCGGGCTCCAGTAGCGCCGCGAAGTAGATGTGATTCGAGATGCGAGCCCTCGTGGTAGTTGGACATGTGTCCCGGCGCCACCTCGGCGTCGAGGTCGAAGGCGAACCTCGTGCCGTGGAAGTACGGCCCCTGCACGTGATCGCAGCTATCGAAGCTGACCGGGATGTACTCGGTCTGGTCTGCCTCGGCGATCGCCTCAGCAATCGGCTTGCGGGCGTCTGCGAGCTCGATGTCGTCCATCCATCCTCCGGCTGTCGGTGATCAGATCCCAGGTGGCGCGTCCGTGCCGGCTCTGCGCCCGAGGGTCACCCGGGCGGCAGTGCGGTTCGTCGTGTATAGAGGTCGCGCATCGATCCGAGACACGAAAGAGCCGTCCACCCGCTCCCCGCAGCGGCGGCGACCGCCATCCCCGCGCGGGTCGGCCCCCAGCGCCGGGACAGGACCACTCCGGTGCCTATCCAGCTCAGCGGCAACAGGGCCGTGGCGGCGACCCCCTTGGTCGTCGCCTGCCAACCCTCGTGTCGCACGAAGTGGGAGCCGAGAGCGATCGGGGAGAATCGCCGGAGCGTTCGCCGCGACTCCGGCGGTCGCCACCGGGGCCAGAACCGCCATCCGCCGCGCGCGCCGGCGACGATCGGCTGCCACGGGGGTGAGACGTTCGCGCACTTCGTGGTTGGCCCGGGTGAACGCACTGCCCAGCCGGTCCTGCAACAGCGCGGTGAGCGCGTGCGCCATCGCCACGGGATCCCCGTCGCCCTCGGCGCCGTCGCCCTCGGCACGGACGTCCTCGGGGCGTGGGCTTCGACCCAGGCGTCCACGTCGATCGGTTCGGCGAAGCGGACCACCACGTCGGATCCAACCCGCCCGCGCGATTCGTAGGCGAGGGCAACAGGTGCGATGACCACTCCGCGCATCATCGGAATCCAGTGCGGCGCTGAGCGCGATCCGGGCTGCGCCCGGTGCGCAGTGGGAGCAGCGTGTCACCCGAGTTGAGCACGCCTTCGGGGAAGATGGCGATGTGGGTCGGCGGCCGCCAGCGCCTCGTGGCACGCCGCGAAGGTCTCCCCGTTG
>JAOSKI010000041.1:4245-185358 GCA_027493675.1 Microthrixaceae bacterium
CAGCGCGATCGGCGCCGCTCGAACGCTGAACGCATGGCGCCCCGCGGGCCGCTCCGGACGTGTGGCGAACATCGCCTTCCGCAACGGGCTTACCGTATCGGAGCTCCCCATGCACTCCCTGGCCTGGCAGGCCCTCGCCACAGGCGGTTTCGTGGCCTCAGGTGCGCACCGAACACGTGCCGGGCGCGCCGGGTTGGCCTTGACAGCGGTGTCCTTCTGTGGGCTCGCCGGATTGAGCAGGGCTGCCGGTCAGGCAGCAGAGGCACTGGAGCAGGCACTTGTCGAGGGCCTCGGTGCCGACTACCGAGCCGAGATGGACCGCGCGTTCGCTCCACGTGAGGAAGCGGCGATCATGCGGAGACAGGTAGTCAACCCGCTGCCACCGCTGCGTCGGCGCTACGTGCAGACCCGGGACGTCGCCTACGGGGAGTTCGGTGTGCGGAACCACCTCGACATCTGGCGTCGTGATGACCTTCCCGACGACGCCCGTGCGCCGGTGATCATCCAGGTGCACGGCGGTGCATGGATGTCGGGCAGCAAGGAGCAACAGGCGGTCCCTCTGATGGGGCACTTCGCGGAGCGGGGTTGGGTGAGCGTCGCGGTGAACTACCGGCTGGCGCCGACAGATCCGTGGCCCGCCCAGATAGTCGATGTGAAACGGGCGATCGCCTGGGTGAAGGAGCACGTCGCCGAGCACGGTGGTGACCCTGAATTCGTGGTCATCACCGGGGGATCGGCCGGTGGGCATCTCGCCACCCTGGCAGCGCTGACACCGGGGGTGTCGGACTTCCAGCCCGGATTCGAGGACGCCGACACCCGCGTGCAGGCCGTGGTGCCCATGTACGGCGTCTACGACCTCACGAACCGTGACAACACGGGTCGTTCCGACATGGAGGACCTGTTGTCGCGGAACCTGTTCGAGGCACCGTTGGACGAAGCGCGCGAGGTGTGGGACCGCGCGAGCCCGATGAGCTGGGTCGCGCCCGACGCGCCGCCGTTCTTCATCGCCCACGGTGCGAACGACACGCTGGTGCCTGTCGCCCACGCACAGTCGTTCGCGAGGCTGCTGGCCGAAGTGTCCGAACAGCCTGTGGTGTACGCCGAGTTGCCGTGCGCGCAGCATGGGTTCGACCTCTTCTCATCGGTGCGGAGCCTCCACACCGTGCGCGCCGTCGACCGCTTCCTTGCTGTGGTCCGCACTCGTGCCGCGCAACGGGCATCCCAGCGGCGTGCGGAGCGGGGACCTTCGCCATCGGTGTCCTGATCTCGCTCCTGATGGTCGCTGGCCCGCCTACTAGCCTCAGTCGGTCCCGACCAACGAGCCAGGAGAAGCCGTCGGTGAAGCGATGTTCAACCGGCCTGTTGGGTGTGGTCCTCGTCAGCGGCTCACTCGTGTTCGGCGGGTGCTCCGATTCGACCGGCGAACGGTCCGACGGTGGCGACTCACGGGAGGCGACGAGCACGACCAGTGCTGCAGAGGAGCGTGACGAGCAGGCCCCGGAGGTCCTCGCCGCCACGCCGCCGATGGGGTGGAACAGTTGGAACCAGGTCCGCTGCAAGGATCTGAACGAGGGCGTGGTCAGGCGTGCCGCCGACGCGATCGTCGAGCACGGGCTCGACGAGGTCGGCTACACCTACGTGGTGGTCGATGACTGCTGGCAGGCCTATCAGCGTGACGCGCGAGGGGCTTTGGTCTCCAATCCCGAGACGTTCCCCTCGGGCATGAGAGCCCTGGCGGACTACGTGCACGACAAGGGCCTCAGATTCGGCCTCTACCTGGTTCCCGGCTCGAAGACGTGCGCAATGACCTGGGACGGCTACCCCGCGGAGGGCATCGGCAGCCTCGGCCACGAACGCCAGGATGCCGAGATGCTCGAGGAGATCGGGGTCGACTACCTCAAGTACGACTGGTGTGAAGCGGACGTGAACGACGGCCTCGAGCGTGTCGAGGCCTTCACCTTGATGCGTGACGAACTGCGAAGGCTCGACCGGCCGATCGTCTACAGCATCTCGGAGTACGGCAGGGAACAGCCGTGGACATGGGCGCCGGGGATAGCGAACCTGTGGCGGACCACCGGCGACATCGCGCCCGAGTGGCTGTCGATCGTCGACATCATCGAATCCCAGGTGGACCTGGCTGACTACGCGGGACCGGGTGGTTGGAACGATCCCGACATGTTGCAGGTGGGCAACGGCGACATGACCCCCGACGAGGTCCGATCCCATGTCGGCATGTGGGCGATGCTCGCCGCGCCGTTGATGATCGGCACCGACCTGGACAACCTCGCCCCGGAGGTGCTCGAAGCGCTCGCGAACGAGGAGGTCGTCGCGATCGACCAGGATCCCCTCGGCAAGCAGGCTCGACGTGTCCAGGTGGGTCAGGGCGAACCATGGGTGCGCACCGAGGTTTGGGCACGACCGCTGGAGAACGGCGATCTGGCGGTGGCCCTGTTCAACAAGTCGGACACGCCGACTGAGATCACGACGACCCTCGAAGAGGTGGGGGCGCCCGCGGGCACCTGGGCGGTCCGCGATGCAACCAACGGTGAGGATCTGTCACCGACCGATGGTCGGCTCTCGGGCACTGTTCCGGCCCACGGAGTGACGATCCTGAGGCTCTCGGCGGGGTAGCGGGTGTCCGGCTCGCTGCTCGTTCCACCACGGCGGAGTGTCTCCCCATCGGTGCGCAGCGGCTTGGCCATCGGCCTGCACACCGGCACCTGCGCCGGGTTCGCACTCGTGTGCCGAAGGCTCGTATCGGGTCTCTGTGAGCCGAACGTCAGGCGTGTGGGCCTCTTGGCACTTGTCGCCGTGCTGGTTGCCGGGTGTTCCTCAGGGGAGGCGACGCCGCAGTGGACGATCCGGGCGCGCCGCGCTCCGGCGGTGACGAGACGGCGGAGTCGAGCGCAGTGGAGCTGCTTCCGCTACGTGCCGAAGGGGGCGACGCCCCGCGCTTCGTCGACGAAGCAGGTCGTGAGGTGCTGCTGCGAGGCGTGAACGTCAACTCACTGGGCGAGTACCACCAGGCGGATCCGGACCTGCCGTCCACCCTGCCGGTGACCGAAGCCGACTGGCGGTCGATGGCCTCGCTCGGCTTCAGCGCGGTGCGCCTGATCGTGTCGTGGTCACGCCTGGAACCTGAACCAGGCGAGTTCGACGAGGACTACGTGGCGGAGATCCACGAGGCCGTCGGCCAGGCCGCTGCCAAGGGCATCTACGTGATCCTCGACATGCACCAGGATGCATGGAGTCCTTTCATCGCGACACCGGCGGACCACGAATGCCCCGACGGGCTCGAGCGGGCGATCGGTTGGGATGGAGCGCCCGAGTGGGCAACGCTCACCGACGGTGCCGAGACATGCCGGAGCCCCGGTAGTCGTGAGTCGTCCGAAGCGGTGCAGACCGCGTTCCGGTCCTTCTATGACAACCGCATGCCCGAGGGCACCAAGGTGGGCATCCGCACCGCGCTCGCGCGGACTTGGGGTCGTCTGGCGGCCGAGTTCGCCGACGAGTCGGCGGTCGCGGGCTACGACCTGTTCAACGAGCCCAATGGTGTCGAGGCGCTCGAGGTGCAGTTGCCGAAGTACACGGCGTTCGTGAGGGAATCCATCGCTGCGATCCGCGCCGCCGAGCAGCAGGCCGGTGGATTCGACCACATCGTGTTCGTCGAGCCGATCGTGTCGTACCCGCTGCCGAACAGCGTCCCCGCGGCCGGGTTCGACGCAGACGACAACCTGGCGTTCGCCCCGCACCACTACTGGGAATCCATCACAGACGTACTCACCGTCGAGCAGGGGTTCCGCATCGCTGAGGACGCGTCGGCCGAGTTGGGGATGCCGTTCTGGGTCGGCGAGTACGGCTGGTGGAGCACGAGTGAGCAGGACATGGAGGAGCTCGGTCGGTATGCCGCTGCGGAGGATGCGGCCGTGGCCGGTGGTGCGTGGTGGCAGTGGCGTCAGGCATGTGGTGATCCCCACTCGATCGGCGTGCCTGGCAACGAACCCACCGACCAGCACCACCTGAACGCACTCGGCTGCCCCGACGACGACGACCTCGGCATCACCGAGCCCTATTCAGTCGTGCTCTCGCGCACGTATCCGCGCGCTGCTCCGGGTCGGATCACCGCACTGGCGAGCGACCCCGAGAGGCGGACCGCGACGATCAGCGGCGAGTCGACCGAGCAAGAGGGCGAGCTGCTCGTGTGGGTGCCCGACGGCGGCCACGGTGCACCTGACACGACCGGAGCCGGGCTCACCGATATCGACCTGACCGCCGTCGAGGGTGGCTGGGTCCTCTCGGCGACCGTCACCTGTGTCGGCTACACCCTCATGATCGATACGCCAGGGGATCCCTCGACGACCGCGCCATCCGATGGCACCTGCTGATCGACACCCTCGGGGCAACCGGGACGTCGTGGCCTGACGGTGCGGGCCGTGCCGCCGAAGCTCGAGGCGATCGCAGCAGTGATCACGGCCTTTCGAGAGCTTCGTCGAGCGCGGCGAGCGTGCCGGAATCGAACGCCACGAGGATGCACCGCTCGATAGAAGCCGGATCGAGGTCGCGCAGGGTTGCCACAGCCGTGTTCGAAGCCAGCGGCTGCGGGAACCCGTAGATCCCCGTGGAGATCGACGGGAACGCGATCGATCCGGCTCCGAGGCCGTCTGCCACCTCGACAGCTCGCCTGTAGGCGGATGCGAGCAGCGCCACGTTGCGGTCCGACTCCGCTCGGCCTCCGCCGGGGTCCCATCGGGGCCGACCGCGTGGATCACCCATCTCGCCGGCAGTGCGTAGCCGGAGGTCGCGCGGGCATCGCCGGTCGGGCACGGCCCGACGCGGGCGCACTCCGCAGCCAGAGCGGCTCCGGCGGCACGGTGTATCGCCCCGCACACTCCGCCGCCGGGAGCCAGTTGCTCGTTGGCGGCGTTGACGATCGCGTCCACTTCCAACCCGATGATGTCTCCGAGGCAGGTCTCGATCTGCATTCGCGTGCCTCCCTGTCCCTCACGTTGCCGACCATGGTGCCAATACGTGCAGGAGTCGCCACGAGGATACGACCACCTACTTGGGCGGTGGTCCTCGACCAGGATGGCTGGATCTGCTCCCTCGACAACCTGGTGTCGTGCCCACTGCTTTGGAACTGGACCCGCTCCTACGGCGCGCCGATCTGGTTGTGGTCGGGCATGAAGGCTCCGGCGACCGCGCAACCCGGGTAGGTGGGCGATCAGCCACCGGATCTCTGACAGCTTCGTCGACGCCCAGGGTTACCGGGCACCCGATGACCGCAGGGCAGGTGCAGCTCGTCAGCCTGACCGGCGGCGGTGGTGGTGGTCCGGCTACGACGCCGGCGCCGGGTCACGGGATCGGTGCGTGACAGCGCCGGTGTCAGAATCCTTCCCAGCCCGGTAGCGCAGCGGCCTGTGCGATCCAGTCGCGGAGCTGTGCCTCGTCGTCGATGCCGTGCCCGTGGATGTGCAGGTAGCGCGCCGAGGGATCCTTGGAGGATTCCGGTGGTGGCGGTTCGAGATCGGCTCCCCTGAAGAACGCAAGCTTCACGTAGTTGGTGAAGCAGTGGAAGCTGAGGAACCAGCCGCTGTCCTCGACGCCGTAGAACGGTGAGTTCCACCGCACGGCCTTCCGCACCTGCGGAACCATCGCGACGATCAGATCGTCGAGATGGCGACCGATCGGCTGCTTCCAGCCAGGCATCGCAGCGATGAAGGCCTGAACCGGCTCGTCGCCGTCGCCCTTGGGGATCTGCGGGTTCCCACCCGACAGCAGCTTCGGCGCCTTGGCGCCTGTGGTCTGTCGCTCGGGCATTGTCCGCGCCCCCTTCGGAGAACTGATCTGGAACATACTTGCAGCAGGGTCGACGAATCCCACCGCGGCATCTGCCCGACAGCAAGCGGCGTCGGCCCGATCGACAGAGGGGGATCGCATCATGCCCATCGAATCCGTTGACAACGACCGTGGTGCGTTGACGCTGAGCGTCGTTGCGGACTTCCCAGTGTCGGTGCAGCGACTGTGGGACGCGTATGCCGACCCACGCCAGATCGAACGGCTCTGGGGACCCCCGATGTGGCCGGCCACCTTCGCGCGCCACGACTTCTTCCCGGGAGGACGCTCCGCCTACGTGATGACGGGACCCGAGGGTGAGGAATCACGTGGCTACTGGGAGTTCCTGCGCGTGGATGCACATCGTGGCTTCGAGGTCCTCGACGGCTTCAGCCATTCCGACGGATCGCCGAACACCGAACTGCCCACGACCCGGATGGTGTTCGACTTCGATTCCACCGACAGCGGTTCCCGGTTGACCACGACGTCGCATTTCGGATCTGCCGAACAGCTCGACCAACTCCTCGATATGGGGATGGAGGGAAGGCCTCCGCGAGGCGATGGCTCAGATCGACGATGTCGTGGCCGACTCCCGCACGTTCGCAGCCGAGATGCCAGCGGAAGCCCGGATCCTCGGGGACACGACCGTGCGCATCGGCCGTGTCGTGCGGGGAACCCCCGAAGCGATCTGGGCGGCCCACCACGACCCC
The DNA here is from genome assembly GCA_027493675.1 of Microthrixaceae bacterium. Taxonomy (GTDB): domain Bacteria; phylum Actinomycetota; class Acidimicrobiia; order Acidimicrobiales; family Microtrichaceae; genus JAMLGJ01. Next base: position 10,788 of record JAOSKI010000041.1, read on the forward strand.
GACCTGGTCGCGCGCTGGATGACCGGTCCCGACGGCTGGTCCATGCCGGTCTGCGAGACAGCGACGCAGGTAGGAGCGAACTACCGATACGTTTGGCGCAACGATGCCGACGGTGCGAGCTTCCAGTCAACCGGCGAGGTGCTGGAGATGGCCGAACCCCACCGTGTGGTGTTCACCGAGCGCATGGAGGGCGACATGATCCCCGAAGGTGCACCGGGCACGCTGAACGAGGTGACCTTCACCGCACTCGAAGGCGGCACGCTCGTTGTCGTCGTCGTCACCTACCCGGATGCCCAGACCCGCGACGCGGTTCTCCGGAACCGGGATGGTCGAAGGCATGGAGCAGAGCTATGGCGCTTGGAGACAGACGTGCTCGACTCATGAGGGTCCGGTTCGCCGAGGTGGCCGAGGACCGCGTCGTGGCCGACCTCACCTCGACACCGGCCGAGCACGGACGAACAGCAGGAAGGGTCTCTGATCGACATGGCTGATCGAGATGGCCTGATCGACGCGGTTGATGGCCGTGGTTGACCGGCGGGGTTTTGTGCAGGGGCTCGTGGCCACCGGCGCGGCGATCGGGCTGGGTGGGACGGTGCTCGGATGCTCGTCGAAGTCGTCCGAGGCGGCGGGCGGGAGTTCCACCGTGGCCCCGAGCGCCCCCGGTGGTGTCGCCGGTCCGTGACCGTTGGGCACGGATGCCCGCGGCGTTCAACCGGAAGGTCACCGACGAAGCCGACGACCTGGAGCTGCGCGTGTTGGCCGGCGACCTGCCCGAGGGCCTCGCGGGCCACGTGTTCCTCCAGTCGCTCGCGCTCGGCCCCACCGACGCGGGCTTCAGCGGAGACCCCCTCATCTGGCGGCTCGACCTCGACGGTGCCACGCCGCGGATCACCTCGCGGCTGTTGCGCAGCACCGACTACCTCCTCGGCCAGGCCTTCGCCGACACCCCGTACCGCTTCGAGTCCCGTGGCGTCATGCGGATCGGTCCGCTGGGGATGCAGGGACCAGCCCAACACCGCCGTGGTTCGCATGGATGGCAACCGGCTGTTCGCGACCGTCGACGGTGGCCGCCCCTGGGAGTTCGACCCGGCCACGCTCGCTCCTGTGTCGCCCCCTCGGCGGACTCGATGCGTACCGCCCGATGGGCGCACCCACTGCGGTGAACCAACCGCTGTGCCCGATGATGGTCACGAGCGCACCCTCCCTACGACGCGGAGACCGGCGAGTACTACGGCGCCTGCTTGTCGGTCATCCCCGGCCCGGACACCGCGTTCTTCGAGGTGCTGTGCTGGTCGGGCGGGGGTGCGATCAAGAGGGTCCCTCTGCTCACGCCCGATCGCCGGCCGCTGATCATCACCCAGAACGCCCATCAACTGGACGTGACACGGGATCACCTGGTGATCCTCGACGCCGGGGGCACCATCGAGGCGTCGAAGCTCGGCGCGCCTCCCAACTCGGTGGCGGCCGGCGAGGCGGTGGCGCCACGGCCCGAGTCCTACCTGTACGTCGTGGATCGCAGCGAGCTGCGTTCCACCACGGGGACCGCGACCGTGCGCCGCGCCCTCGTGCCCCGCGAGGCGGGCCATTTCACGTTGGACTACGACAGCTCGCCAGCTCGCTTGGTGCTGCACGTCGCGCACACGTCGGCTTCTGACTTCGTGGAATGGGTCCAGCCGTACGACACGCACCCCTTCACGGGCGCCGGTGTGCGCAGCGACCTGGTGAACGCGATCACCCCGGTGTGCTACGACGCCGGTGTGATCGGTCGCTACGAGATCGATGCGGCCACCGGCGAGGTGCTCGACGAGTCGGTCTTCCACGACGACTGGACCTGGGGCACCGGTGGGCTCACGGCGCGCAACCCCAACACGCCTGCTACGACGCTCGGTGACCTGTTCCATTCCAACCGGGTTCCCGACCGACCTGGCGGTGCAGCGCGTGTACTCGGGGTTCGGTGGAGCATCCGTATCGAATCGTCGCCACCGACGACCTGCCATGGAAGGGGGTTCCGTCCAGCCTGGTCCGCGCCGATCACGACGCCGGCCGTGTGGTCGACGGCTACACGTTCCCGGGTGATCGTTTCGCGGGACCCCACCTTCGTGCCCCGCAACGGAACCGCCCGAGGTTCCGCCGACGGCCACATCAGTGATCGTGGTGTTCGGCGACACCGTCACCGAGGACTCTGCGGGCACCGAGCTGTGGGTGTTCGACGCGGCCCGCTGGCTGAGGGCCCGGTGGTGAAGCTCGCCAGCCCGGAAGTTGCGGATGCCGATGACGCTCCACTCGGTGTGGACCGACTCGCTGCGCAGCACCCGACCCGACGAGCGCGCCGATGTCGAAGCCGAGCTCACCCAACGGGCCGACTCGTGGTCGGCCGACCCACAGGTGGGCGCCATCGTGCGCTCGGAGGTGCTGCCCGCATACGAGGCTGTGCGTGCCTGATCGCCCCGGACGGTGACTCCGGTCAGGCTGGAGCGCACATGGCATCGACTATGGCGGCTCACCTGCGGAACAAGGTGGGTGAATCCACGCCAGGGACTTGCGCGGATCGGTCACGTCGGTGGTTCCAGGACCCTGGCGGCTTCGCCGCCAGAACCCGCTCCCTCACGGGTCGGTGCACCTATCGGCTCACCTCCTAAGTCCTCATCGAACTGTGCCGACCGTGTCAGCGACGAGGGTCATGAACGAGGAGATGAGACGATGTACGGACAGATCGCCGGCGCCGGCGCTGCGGCAGGGTTCCCGCCGCTCTTGCTTCACCGGGGTGTCGAGCACCGGGTTCGCGTGGATGCTCGGAGCAGGCGGGATCCTGATTGTGTTCGGGATCGGTCTGCTTCGCTTGGCGCACCAGAGACGCTGATCGGCTGTGGCAACCGTCGCGCAACGGCGGCTCGCTCGTCGCCTTTGTCGTCACGCTCGGAGTGGTCGTGGTCGTCCACGGCTGGGTCGGTGCCACCCGTCGGCTCCACGCTGTTCGCATTGTTGGTGGTGAAGCTCTGGTTCGCCGATCGCGGTAGGGCACGGGCGCGCGTCGGTCCTCGACCTCGACGGCCCTCGGTGTCGGTGGCGGCGGTCATGCCCATCCACAACGAGGACCCGGTACTCGCTGCTGCGGCGATCGAGTCGCTTCTGAGTCAGACCGTTCCCGTCGATGAGATCCAGGTGGTCGACGACGGCTCGACCGATGGTGGCGCCGCTGCGGACGCGGTGGTCGGCGTGCTCAGGCGTCACGCGAGCCCGCCGGCGTGGCGCATGACCAGGCTCGGAAGCCAACCGCGGCAAGCGTGCCGCCCTTGCGACCGGGTTCCGCCAAGCCGCCACTGCAGACATCTACCTCTGCATGGATTCCGATACCTGCTTGGAACCTCGGGCTGTCGAATGCGGGCTGGTCCCGTTCTCCGACCCCGGCGTGACCGCCGTGACGGGTCTTGTGACAGCCCTCAACTGGCGGTCGAACCTCCTCACGAGACTCATCGACCTGCGCTATTTGAGCGCCTTCCTGTCGGAGCGGGCCGCCTACTCGTACTTCGGCGCGGTGTTGTGCTGCTGTGGATCCCTGAGCTTCTACCGGGCGCACGTCATCCATGCGAACCTGGACGACTTCGAGAGCCAGCGGTTCCTGGGCCAGGACGCGACGTTCGGGGACGACCGCCGACTGACCAACTACGCGCTGCGCGCCGGGCGAGCGTGCTGGCCGACGAATCGCGCGCGAGCACCGCCGTGCCGGAGCGGATGGGCCACTACCTTCGTCAACAGGTCCGTTGGAACAAGAGCTTCATCCGAGAGTCTCTCTGGGTGCTCGGGACGTTCCCGTTGTCACATCCGGCCTTCTGGCTGACTCTCCTGGAAGCGATTGGCTGGACCGTCGTGGGCATGCTGAGCCCGACCGGTGCCACCGTGATCGGGATGACGGAGCATCCATCGGCGCTCGCTACAGTCCTTGTGGTGCCGGCGCTCGCCGCCTATGCCCGCAGCACCGCGCGCCTTGGAGCGACCCGACCGGGAGATCTCCCGCCGTGATCGCCTACTCACCTTCGCGTTGGCGCTGCTCTACGGTGTCATGCACCTGGTCTTCCTCGTGCCGATCCGAGTGATCGCACTGGCCACGCTGCGTCGAACCTCCTGGGAACCCGGATGGGAGCCGAGGTTCGCCTGCGTGCGTCAGCGGGCTAGGCGCACGACCTCAGCGGCGACTGCGCCGAAGCGCTCGAAGGTGTCCTCCGTGCTTCCGGGCCGCCATGCCGGCGCTGCAGAGAACCACGTTCACATCGCACCCGCGAGCGCAGCAGTGCTCGATGATCGCGCCGGGCAACCCGTCCCATGTGCCCTCCACCACGAAACGAGCGAGCAGTTCGTCGTCGATGACGCCGAACATGCCGGGCAGGTCGCCCGCCTTCTGCGCGGGTGCGCAACGCCTCGGTGGTGCCGGGCCTGCCCACCTGGTCGAACATGAACGCGTAGTTGGGTGTCGAACCGTAGAACGCCACTTGAGACGTGCCGCCTCCCGCGCCTGGGCGAGCCTCCTCCTCGGTGTCACCGGCAACCGTCAACACCGGCAGGAACACCGCGCCTGCGATGGGTCACGTCCGGCCCGTTCGGCTCCGGTGTTGAGGTTGGGCACGAGGGTCTCGACGAGGTACGTCGAGGAGTGCAGCGGGTGGACGTGAATCCCGTCCGCAACCTCGCCGGCCATTTGCAGCATCCACGGGTTGACCGCTGCGATGTCCACGGGCGGGTCGGGGCGATCGATCGCGCGGGGTTCCACATCGCAGGCAGCAGCGACAGGTCGTAGTGCTCGCCTGGAAGGCGAGCGGCGCTTCGTCACGGAACGCCCTGAAGCAGGCCTTCACCGCTAGCACGTACTCGCGAAGGCGTGGACCGGGCGGGTCGAACGGAGCGTCGTAACGGCGCTCGACATGGGCGCGCACCTGTGTGCCGAGCCCGAGACGGAACCGTCCCCTGCTCGCCTCAGCCAGTTCCCACGCCGTAGCGGCGGTGACCATCGGGCTGCGGGGAACGCAACCGCGACCCCGGTTGCGAGGTCGAGCTCGGCACCGCTCAGCGCGGCCGCCGCGACCGAGAGGTATGCGGTGCGTCCCGCCTCGGTGACGACGAGCCCCGAGAACCCCGCTGCGGCGGCGCGTCGCGCTACCTGTTGGAAGTCGTGCAGCTCGCCGGCGAACGCCATCGCGTGAACTCTCATCGGTCCCCTCACGCTGCGACCGCAGGGCGGCCCCCTGTCTCACACCGGTCGGCCGGCTCTGTTCAGGCTGGCCGACCGATCGCTGTCATGTCACCCGGCGTCAGGGCCGGACAAGAAGACCATCTCGCCCATGATGTCGCTCGGCACGACGTAGCCGTCCTCGGAGCGGATCTGATCGAAGTTGTCGCGGACGTCCTCCGCGGAGATGCTGTCGCCGGCGGTCCAGCCCGCAGCGACGCCTACGAACACCCTTGCGACACGACCCATGCCGACGCTGTACACCTCACCGCTCACGGGGCAGCTCGTGTGCGAGGAACACGACCGCCGGTGACACCCACTGGGGTGAGAAGCGGTCACCCTCCGCGGCCTCACCCGCGAGAGCCCCGGTGTCGCCGACGAGCCCGCTGGTCATGCGGGTCCCAGCCATTGGGGCGATCGCGTTGACCTTGATGTCGTATTTGGCGCCTTCGATGGCAAGGACCTGGTGAGGCCGACAAGGCCCATCTTCGCAGCGCCGTAGTTGGCCTGGCCGAAGTTGCCGAAGAGCCCGGCTGCCGACGAGGTGTTCACGACACGACCGAAACCCTGCTCGCGCATGATCTTCCACGCGGGCCGGGTGACGTAGAAGGCGCCCTTCAGGTGCACGTCGATCACCGGGTTCAGCAGGTCGGGGTCCATGTTGTGGAACGCCTTGTCGCGCAGGATCCCCGCGTAGTTGACCACGATGTCGACCCGACCGAAGGCGTCGATCGCGGTCTGCACGATCGCCTCGCCTCCCTCAGGGGTGGCTACGGAGTCGTAGTTGGGAACGGCCACTCCGCCGGCGGCCTTGATCTCGTCGACCACCTGCTGGGCGGCGGACTCCGAAGAGCCGGTGCCGTCGACTGTGCCCCCAGGTCGTTCACCACCACCAGGGCGCCACGGCGGGCGAGCTCCAGGGCGTGTGCCCGGCCCAGTCCACCCCCGGCGCCGGTAACGATTGCAACCCGATCATCGAAACTGATTTCAAGTTCTGTCACGGCGTGGATCATAACGGTGCGCTCCTGAGCGCGGCCAACGTGGCCCGCGGCCGTTCGGGCCGGCGCTCACGGCCCGTGGCGGTCGGTGGAGCGTGCCGGTCGGCGGGGCCGGTAGCGTTGCCGGGAACCCTCCGAGGCGGACCAACATGTGATCCGGGGGTCGGACGTGCCTCGGTCATCCCGCCTCATTCGTTCCAGGAGTTGTCGCACCATGCTGACCCGTCTCGACGACTATCCGGTGCACCAGACACCCGAGCCGCTCGCGCACACTGCGAGCGCGAGCCTCAACCAGTACGACCGCTACTTCTTCAACGGGTACACCAGGGACGGCTCACTGTTCTTCGCCTGCGCGCTCGGCTACTACCCGAACCGCCGGGTGATGGATGCCGCCTTCGCGGTCATGAGGCACGGCGAGATCGTCTCGGTCATCGCATCGCGCCGCGCTCCGGTCGACCCGATCGAGACCCACGTGTCGCCGATCACCGTGACCGTCGAGGAGCCCATGCAACGGTTCCGGGTGACCGTCGAGGACAACGAGGCCGGCATCGGGGCGGATCTCGTGTTCACGCGCGCACCGCCGCCATCGAGGAACCCCGTTACACCCTGCGATCCGGCGCTCTCACCACCTTCGACTACACCCGGCTCACCCAGTGGGGCGCCTGGTCGGGGACGCTCACCCTCGACGGCGAGGAGCGCGGGATCACGCCGAGCGAGGTCGTCGGTTGCCGCGACCGGTCCTGGGGCGTGCGCCCGGTGGGGGAGCAGCCTCCCGGTGCAGGCATGGACCCGCAGTTCTTCTGGTTGTGGGCGCCGCTGTGGTTCGACGACTGCTGCGTGCACTTCGACGTCAACGAGTTCGGCGACGGTCGTCGCTGGCACTTCGTGGGCGCACACCTGCCGTTGCTGGCCGGCGCAGAGCAGGCGGTGCCCGGCGCGGATTCCACCGTGCGTTGGGCGGAGTCGGTGAGCCACGCGATCGATTGGCGCCCCGGCACGCGGTGGTCCCGATCTGCCGACATCACCCTCGACATGCGCGACGGCGAGGTGATCGAGGTCCACCTGGAGCCCATGGCGACGTTCCAGATGCGCGGGCTCGGCTACCTGCATCCACAGTGGGGCCATGGGCACTGGCACGGAGAGCACCAGGTGCACAGCGAACGCTGGACGGTCACCGACACCGACCCGGTGGACCCGTTCCACCTGCACTGCCAGCAACTCGTCCGCGCCACGTGGGGCGATCGCAGCGGCATCGGTGTGTTCGAGCAGCTGGTCATCGGTGAGCACGAGCCTTCAGGGCTCACCGGCTTCTTCGACGGTGCGTCCTAGACCCACCCCCGGCGAACTCTCCCACGGCGAACCCCCCAAGGCGAACCCCCTCACCCCCCACGGCGAACTGTCCGGTGTCAGCCGCGGAACCCGCGTTCCACACCGGTCAGTTCGCCGGGGAGCGGGGGGGGTCGGAGAGGGTCAGAGGGTCAGAGGGTCAGAGGGTCATGAACTGGGATCGGGGCAGTGGCCGCCTCGCGGACCTACGCAGGACGCGCTTCGCAGATCGTGATCGACCCTGGACAGGTTCGGTGAGCTGTCGTTGACTCTGTGTAGGGGAGGCCGTAACCGTGCCCAAAGGAGGCAGGACCATGACCGTCCAGCCCATACCCGACAACTATCCGCGCCTGACCCCGTACCTGGCGGTGAAGGGAGCTGCCGAAGCGATCGAGTTCTACTGCGACGTCCTCGGTTTCACCCGACAAGGCGATGTGATGGTCGCACCCGACGGTCGGATCGGTCATGCGGAGCTGCAACTCGGTGAGTCCTTGCTGATGCTCTCCGACGAGTGGCCGGAGGCCGACAGTCTGAGCCCGGACACCATCGGTGGGTCGCCTGTGTTGATGAACCTCTACGTTTCCGACGTCGACGCCACCTATCAGCAGGCGCTGGAGGCCGGCGCCACCTCGTTGGCCGAGCCCGAGGACCAGTTCTACGGTGATCGAAGCGCGCGCTTCGTGGACCCGTGGGGTCATCGCTGGAACATCGCTTCGCACGTCGAAGACGTGGACCCTGAGGAGATGGAGCGAAGGGCGACCGCGGCGATGGGGGAAGTGGCACCCGAATAGCCCCATGAACCCGCCACCCCCGGCAAACTGTCCGGTGTGGGCGCAGGTTCCGCGGCTGACGCCGGACAGTTCGCCGTGGGGGGTGGGGCTGGGGGTGGGTTCGCTGTGGGTCAGAGGTCAGAGGGTCATGAAGGGCTGGATCCGGCCGGCGACGTCGATCGCGACTACCTCTAGCGGTTCGCCGTTCGGTTCACCCATGCCGGGGAGTTCGCCGGCATCCCCGGCAGGGCGATCGCCTGCACGTCGGGCTGCTCGGCGAGCAGCGCCTCGATGGCCTCCACCGGCACGTGCCCTTCGACGGCATAGCCGCCGACGATCGTGGTGTGGCAGCTTGCGGCGCCTTCGGGGATGCCGTACTCGGCCCTGACGGGCGCGAGGTCGTCGCTGACGACGGGCTCGACCCGGTATCCGTGCTCACGGAGGTACTCCTCGTAGTCCTTGCAGCACCCACACGTCGGCGTGCGGTGCACGACCGAGACCCGCGCCGTGGTCGGGTCTGGTGGTCTTTGTGTCGGCGGTCGTGTCGGACGGCCCCTCTGTCGCGTCGGTCGGCTCCTCCGTGGCCCGCTCGCTGTCGTCGTGGCCACTCTCGTCGGTGCCGCTCGAGCATCCGCCGAGCGCGATCGTGAGCGCCGCCACGAGCGTCCCTGCGATCGCGATCGGGCGGGTCCCTGTGCGCCGTGGTGTGCGATCTGATTCGCTGAGCTCGGCACGCATCACGCCAGTGTCGCCTCCAAGCACGCCTTGCACCAGTCGAGCCACGTGCAGCTCTGCTCCATTCGACTGAAGCTGTGGCCGTTGCGTCGGCACTCCGAGCCGGCGGCCCTGAGCCATTGGTACAGCCTGCGGTGTACGATTGGCTGATGGACACGACCGCAATAGATCTCGACGCGCTGGGGCGGATCGGTCACGCCCTGGCCGACGACACCCGGCGCCGGCTGCTCGTGGAAATGCTGAGCGGACCCGCCTACCCCGGCGAGCTCGCCTCCACAATCGGGACCACCAAGGCGAACGTGTCCAACCACCTGGCTTGCCTGCGGGGTTGCGGGCTCGTCGTGGCTGAAGCCGAGGGGCGGCGCGTACGCTACGAGCTGGCCGACCGACGCTTCGCTGATGCGCTCCGCGAGCTGGTGCAGCTCGCCCTGCCACCCGCCAAGGGGTGCGAGCACGACACCGGGGTCCGACGATGACTCGCCGGACCCCCACTCGGGCCGGCCGCCTGTCACCCCGGTGGGGAAGGCCACCCCGGTGGGAGCAGCCGCCCACGGGGTTCACGACATGGCTGACACCTGCTGCGCCACCGACTCGTGCGCGGGCGACCGGGCCGAAGCAGACGACCCGGTGTCGTTCTGGGCCGTGCGCGAGGTCCGGCTGGCAACGGCATCGGGGGCCTTGTTGGCCGCGGGGTTGCTCACCGGCGTGTTCGGCGCCCAGAACGCCCAAGCGGTGTTGTTCCTCGCTGGCCTCACAGTCGGCGGATCTACCTTCGTCCCCGGATCGGTCCGCGCGCTGGTCCGTGGCCGGCTTGGCGTCGCCACACTCATGACGATCGCCGCAGCCGGTGCGGTCCTCCTCGGCGAGTTGGGTGAGGCGGCATCGCTCGCATTCCTGTTCTCCATCTCCGAAGCCCTCGAGGGGTACGCCCTGGCGCGTACCCGCCGGGGACTGCGGGCGCTGCTGGCACTGGTGCCCGAGCGCGCCACGGTGGTGCGCGGCGACGGCACGGTCTCGGTCGATCCGGCGCAACTCGTCCCGGGTGACGTGATGGTGATAGCCGCGGGGGAGCGTGTGCCGACCGACGGGAACGTGCGCAAGGGCTCATCGGTGATCGACCTGTCCGCTGTCACCGGTGAATCGGCGCCCGTCGAGGTGGGTACGGGTGACGAGGTGCTGGCCGCTGCGATCAACGGTGGGGGAGTGCTGCACGTCGAGGCGTCGGTGACGACCGCGGGCAGTTCGCTGGCACGGGTGGTGCACATGGTCGAGGAGGCCCAGGATCACAAGGCCCGCACCCAGCGGCTGGCCGAGCGCGTCGCGCGTCCGCTCGTGCCGGCGGTGATGGTCGTTGCCGCCGTGATCGCGGTGATCGGGTCTGTCCTAGGTGATCCCGAGATCTGGATCAACCGGGCCCTGGTGGTGCTGGTCGCCGCGGCGCCGTGCGCGTTCGCCATCTCGGTGCCGGTCACCGTGGTGACCGCGGTGGGAGCGGCGTCACGGATGGGGGTCCTGGTCAAGGGCGGCGCGGCGCTCGAAGCCCTTGCCTCGGTCCGTGTCGTGGCGCTCGACAAGACCGGGACGCTCACCAACAACACCCCGAGCGTGATCGCGTCGGTCCCCGCCGCCGGGGTCGACGACGTCGATCCCGTGCGGGTGGCGGCGTCGTTGGAGCTCCACAGCGACCACCCGCTGGCGGCGTGCATCGTCGCCGCGGCATCGGTGCCACCGAAGGGCGCCGAGGATGTGGAGACGATCGCCGGCAAGGGGATCGTCGGTCGTGTCGATGGCCGCCCGGCCCGTCTCGGCAGACCCGGATTCGTCGACACCGCCGGCATGGACACATCCGTGCGGGACCTGCAGGCCCGGGGCGCCACCGTCGTCGGGGTCGACCACGACGACCGGCTGCTGGGAGTCATCGGCGTGCGCGACGAGATCCGACCCGAGGCGGCATCGGTGATCGAGCGCCTGCGATCCCTCGGGATCGGACGCATCGCGATGTTGACCGGTGACAACCACGTGACCGCCACGGCGCTCGCCCGACCGCTCGATCTAGACGAGGTCCACGCCGAACTGCTCCCGCAGGACAAGGTGCGATCGTCGGGGCCCTGCAGGCATACGGTCCGGTCGCGATGGTGGGTGACGGAATCAACGACGCGCCGGCGCTCGCCTCGGCTGATGTCGGAATAGCCATGGGTGCGGTGGGCAGTGACGTCGCCATCGAGGCAGCGGACGTCGCGCTCATGGGTGAGAGCCTCGTGCACCTCGCCGACGCGCTCGCGCACGCCCGACGCGCAGGGCGGATCATGCGCCAGAACCTCGCGCTGTCGGCCCTGATCCTGCTCACACTCGTTCCACTCGGCGCGTTCGGAGTGCTCGGATTCGCCGCGGTCGTTGCCACCCACGAGCTCGCCGAAGTGCTCGTGATCGCCAATGGTGTGCGTGCCGGGCGCCGCGCCAGGTCGCGCCAGGGAGAGCCTGGCCACGACACGCCGAGTATCCTTCACCGACGTCGCCCGCCCACAAGCCACCGCCCCTGCACCCCGGACCACGATGAACGGGTCCATGACAGCGGTCCTTGAGAGCCGGTGAGCACCCCGACGCTGTACCGGGAGCTACTGGGTCGTGGCTTCTCCGACGTGACTGTGCCCGACGTGTCACAGGAGGCGCTGCGCACCGCGAAGGCGCAGATGGCGGATCCGGGCGCGGTGAGCTGGGTGCACGCCGACCTGCACGGGTGGACCCCAACTCGGCGCTGGGACGTCTGGCACGACCGGGCCGTGTTCCACTTCCTCACCGAGCCACATGAGCGCGAGGCGTATCGAAGGCTCCTCGACGTGGCAGTCGCACCGGGGGAGTGGTGCTCGTCACGACGTTCGCCCCCGAAGGACCCGGGACCTGCTCCGGTCTGCAGGTACGTCGCTACGACCCGGCGGACCTGCTCGTCGAGCTGGGCGCAGGGTTCACCGAGGTGGCTCGTGGGCGTTTCGTCCACACCACCCCTTCGGGTGTGCCGCAACCGATGACCTGGATCGCAGCGCGGGTGCCGAAGGTCGATCCGGAGCAACCGGTCGCGTAGGGCGAGGTGCTGTAGGTCGAGGCGCTGCAGGGGGAGCGTCAATCAGAGGGCCGGACCTGCACCGAGGTGCGCTCCGCTGTGTCGATGAGGCGTTCGAGGTCGTCTGCCACTCGCGTGTCGGACCACCGGGCCGGGTCCTCGACGGAGGAGACGTAGTAGCCACGAAGCGCCAGGTACAGCACGTCGGCGACCCAATGCTCCTGCCGTGCCCCGGTGACGGCCTCGAGGATGCGCGCGTGTTCGTGGCGAGCCTCGTCCCGCACGACCTGTCGGGGTTGGCCGTCGTCGTCGGAGGTGAGGGCCTGGAGCCAGAGCCGGCGGATGAGTTGGTCGAGGGCGCCAGGGCGGGTGGACCATCCGATGAGAGCCCGGACGCGCTCGGTGCCCGACCTCGTGTCGACCTCGGCGCGCAGCTCGTCGTTCCAGCGTGCCTCGATGTAGCGGATGACGTTGTCGATCAGCGCGGCGCGTGACGCGACGAACCTGGTAACCACCGTGGTCGACCCACCCATCCGGGCGGCGACGGCCCGGATCGTGACTGCATCGACGCCTTGTTCGGTGGCCACCTCGACGGTCGCCTCGGCGATCTCGTCGAGTCGGGCGTCGCGGTCGATCGCTGCAGGCATGGTGTCAACCCTACGATTCGTCTCCCAGTCGGCGGCCGTCGCGGCGAGCCGAGCGGGACCGTCGGCTCAGCCGTCGGTGGTCAGGGGTCGGGGCGGCACGGCTGGGACAGGACCTGTCCGCAGTCGGGCAGCGGTTTCGGTTCCGGGGCGTTCCGGAGCAGTCCGAACACGATCTTCGACGGGTGCTCGGCGTCGTGCAGGACCGTGTTGGTGGCCTGCTCGTCGAGCGGCGTGAAGCCCTGCTCTCCCGTTGTGCTCGGGGTGTCGATCCAGATTCGGATCCGTGAGCCCTTCCTGAACGCGTAGGAGAACTTCTGGATCTCGACGCGGCCCAACGTCGGCTCGCCGGGGGTGAGCGGTTCGAGGGCCGTCTCGGTGAGCGGATGGAAGGGGCGCAGCTCGCTGGAGCGCTCCTCGTCGAGCGCCCGCTGCGACATGCGCAGCCACCCCCGTTGCACGTACTGCTCCTGACCGTCGGGACGGACCTCGGTGACGGTCACCTGCAGGTCGGTGTCGGTGGCCGTCGATGCCAGCCACAGGTCGGCGCTCGCCGAGCCGTACACGACCACGTCCTCGTCGAGGGGAGCGGTGGTGAACGCAGCCGAGCCGGTCGTCGAAGGTACCTGCGTCTGCCAGCTCCCGCCGTCGGGCTCGAGAGCGGCGTTCACCGTGGGCCCCGGCTCCGGGAACGAGTAGCTGGTCGGGTCGCCACCGTCGCCGGGCGGTGAGTCGCCCAGGAGCCGTCGGGTCCGAGCCACAACGTGGTGGCCTCGACCTCGGGGGCGAAGCGGTCGACCGGGATGACCCAGCCCGGTTCGGCCTCGGTGAGCTGGGCGTACTGCGGAAGCGGCGCGCCGGGGCCGGTCGAGTCCTGCCAGAGCTGCACGTGGGGTTCGTCGTCGAATCCGTTGTCCTCGCCTTTGACGAAGTGGTCGAGGAACCGGATCAGGTGTTCCTGCCAGGTCCTGCTCTCGTAGATGTCGTGGCCGCCGTTGGTGCCCACGTACCACAACCGCTGCGGGTCGAGCGTGTCCTGGTAGTAACCGCCACGCACGCCGGTGGCGCCGTCCTGCCACGCCTCGATCGACAGCACCGGTACGTCGATGCGATCGGTCCTGGTCCACAACAGGCGGGACTCATTGAACTCGTCGTGGAACGGATGCTGGGCCTGCATCGCCGGTGGAGAGGTGTTCTCGCTCAGCCCCAGGTGCTCGTCGATGCGCTCGATGCATCGCTGGTCGCCCTCGTCCTGCGCGGTGGCGCGGGCGTACTCCCAGTTCTCCTGGATGAACAGCCACCACCCGTTGGGGAACAACACGTTGGGGACCCCGCCGGGGGAGCCGACATCGCGCAGCGGATCGGTCACCACCATCCCCGGGACGATGGCCTTCAGGTGCTCGGGTTGCTCGACCGCGGCGAAGAGCTGGCCGATCCCCGCGTAGGACCAGTTCGCCATCCCGATGCTGCCGTCGGACCACTCCTGTTGCGCGGCCCACTCGATCGCGTCGGCGCCGTCGGTACCCCAGTACGGGCTGAACAGGTCGAACCCCCCGCCGTCGGAGCAACCGGTGCCGCGCATGTTCACTCCGAGCACCGCGTAGCCGGCCTCGAGCAGAAGGGTGTCCAACGGTGGCGACATGGCGGTGTCGCCCTTCAGGTAGGAAGCGCCGCCGATGCTGCCGGCGTCGTACCCGCTGTAGTTCATGACCACCGGGTGTGGGCCGTCGCCTTCGGGCAGCAGGACGCTGTAATGCAGCTCGGTGCCGTCGTCGGCCTCGAAGTAGCCGGTCAGCCGATCGGCCCACGGGGGTGCCGACGGATCACGCGTCCCGTCGGTGGTCGACTCGGCTCTGGTCGATTCGGTCGTGGTCGTCGACGACGCGTTCTGGTCGTCGCCTGCGCAGCCGGCCAGCAGCAACGCCGCCGCCGACAGGATCGCCCAGGCACTCGTCGTTCGGCCTGCACGGGCACCGGGCCGCGCCCTGCCGTTGTTCACCGCCCTGCTGCTGTTCACCGCCCTGTCGATGCTCACCCCACGATGTGCCATGCAGGCACTCTGCCACGTAGACAACAACGTTGTCTACGTGTCTCCGTCGACGGGTGCTCTACACATGGTGCAGGGTGGATCAGGAGCAGGTCGACACCGGAGTGGCGCCGTGCATCAGGTCCATGATCCACGCCAGGCCCTGCTGGTAGGCGGGGACGCCGCTCGGTGCGTGTTCACCCTCGGGCAGCTCGCGCATCTCCACGGTCCCACCCGCGTCGCACAGGCGCCGCGCGAGCGCCCTGCCGTGTTCGATCGGCACGACGCTGTCGGTGCGGCTGTGGACGATCAGCACCGGTGCGGTCCCCGGAGTTGCTCCGGGCACGTTCGCAGACAGGGCGCTCGCCCACGGCTCCAGCGTCGTCATGTCCGCGCGGGTCAGCGGCTCGCCAGGAACCAGGTCGGGTTCGCAACTGTCCTCGAGCTGGTCGAGCACGTCGAGCCCCGCGTCGCTCAACACCGTGTCGAGATCGAACTCGTCGCCGGTGGCGGCCAGGCCGGATGCGACGATCACCGCGAGCGCCCGCAGCAGCGGACGTTCATCGCTGGAGTCGATGGTCACGAACTCGGGGACCTCGCTCGCCGGCGCCCCGGCGAGCACCCCGGCGATCTCCAGTCCGGGCGCCCACTCGGCCGCGATCTGGGCCGCCCAGGCGGCGGCGTGGCCACCTTGGGAGTACCCCGCTATCCCCACCGCGCCGGTGGAGCTCACCTCGTCGAGCTGTCGGGCGGCGAGAAGCGCGCCGAGCACGCTGCGTCCCGCGCCTGGCCCACCAGGTAGGGTGTGGGCCACCGACGCCGAGTCCCTCGTAGTCGGTGGACACCAGCGCGAACCCGTCGGCGGCCACGTTGCGGCTCAACAGGATGATCTCGACTGCGTAGCCGCCTCGGTCCGCCAGGGCCACCGACGGTGCGCACACGTCGGCTGTGCCGGTGGTGCCGTGGGCGTGGGCGACGAGGGGGCCAACCGCCCGCCGGCGCTTCGGTGTCGGGCAACGTGACCACACCTGTGACGGCGATCGGCTCACCGGTGACCGACTCCGACAGGTACATGATCCGTTGCCACCTTGCGCCCGCAGGAGCACCCTCGACGGGTTGGACGCGTATGAGATCCCCGTGGTCTCCCGCCGGCAGCGGATCGGGGACGTCGTGGAAGCCGGTGTCGTCGGGCGCGAACCGCTCGACGGCCGGTGCAGCGGCGGGAGCGGTGGTCGTGTCGCCCTGCACCGACGAGGTCGTCTCGTCCTTCGTGGTGTCGGAGCCGGCACCGGTGTCGCTGTCGCCACCGTTGTCGCCGTCGCCGTCGCCGCCGCAGGCCACGGCGACGAGAGCGACCACGACTGCGATCGCCGTCCGGCGGGCGCGGCCTCGGCGAGCAGCACGTGGCCGACCGGGCTGTTCGATGCGGCGAGGGTTCATCGCCCCAGGGTGGTCTCCCCCCCGGGTTTCGGCCTTTGGCGGGGGTGCCCCGCGGTCCTCAGTTGTGGGTCCCAGCCACCACGCTGCCCCCCCGTTATTGCCAGTGCCCCCCCCCCCCCCCCCCCGCCCGCTGCGACCGCCACGAGCGCGCGCGCACCAGGGGTGTTTGTTTTGGGTGCCCCCCCCCCCCCCCCCCCGCTCCACCGCATTGGTGTTGGGGCTTTCCCGGCGACGATCCTCGATTTCGGGGGGGGGCGGGCCCGTTTGGTGGTGGGCTTGGTGGGAGGGGGCCTCAGGGTTCCCCCCTGGGGTCCCCTCCCGCGGCCCCCCTCTGGCACGGGGGGGGGGTGTCCCGGCCCCCCGCGTGTGTTCAGGCGGTGGTCCACGAGTGGGTGGGTGGCGGGTTGGCAGGAGTGGGGCGGCCACCCGCGCTGCCTCACCTCTGTTCCAGGCCGGGTCCTCTGCCGCCCCCATGCCCCCCATGGGTGGTGGGGTTTTTTGGGTTGGTGATCAGATTTGTTGGTTTGGTGGGCGGGGCCTCTCCCTCCTGGCCGCCGAGTGGGTGTCTTGGCTCGGGGGGGCGGGCGCTGCGTCGCGGCGCGGGCTGGGCGGCGTTGCCCGCGGTGCGACGATCCCACACCCCCCCCGCGGCCTCGCTGCCCCGCTCTCTCGCGTGGTGGGCGGGGGGGTTGCCTGGGGTTGGGCCGGGGCGTGTGCTGGCGCCCCCCCGGGGGGGGCGGTTTGACGGGCGCTCACCGTGGCGCGCACGCGCGGACGAAGCGGGTCACCACCTCGTCCACGAAGGCGTCGTCGATGCCGGCGCCGTCCACGAGCGCTACGGCGAGCAACGGTCCCACGAGCATGAGGCCGGTCCGCTCGGGGTCGACCAGCACGTCGGGATCGAGCACACGTTCCTCTACCGCCCGGCGGAAGACCTCGGTTGCGAGGTCCTGCTGGGAGACCCGCATCTCCTCGTCCAGGCCGGCCATCTCGTCGGACTGGGACCTGAGCAGGATCAGTGCCGGAAGCAGGCGCTGCCATTGCGGATCGGCCAACGAGCGGGCGAGCTGACCGACCAGCTCCCGGAGGGCGTCGAGCGCCGGCACGTCGTCGTCGACCGGTTCGAGGCGGGGCATGCACTCGGTGAACACGTCGGTCACCAGGTCGTCGCCGGGTCTTCCAGTGGCGGTACACGGTCGACTTGGCCACACCCGACCGGGCGACGACGGCGTCGACGGTCAGCCCGTCGGGGCCCAGCTCGACGAGCAGCTCACGGGCAGCCTCCATGACCGCCGCATGGGAACGGGCGACTCTCGGGTCGGTCACGTGCTCCGACGCCGGCGGCGGGTCGCATCTCGGTGACATGTGCCTCCTCGTGTGTCGCGGCCAGCATACTTGATCATTAGGATCCGATACAGTACGGTCTCGTATCGTTATGGGCCGAGCGCCCGTCATCATTCTGCCCTTCCCCCTCAGGAGATCCCGTGGCCGTACCACCCGACACTCAGCCCACGGCGCCGCATGCGAAGCTGCTGCTCCCCGAGGACGCCGTCGACGACGCCCGGAGACGGACCTGGATCCTGGTGGCGATGTGCACCGCGCTGGTAGCGGTGGTCGCCTCGGTGTCGGGGCTCAACGTCGCCCAACAGGACCTGGCGGTGCACCTCGGCGCGAGCCAGGGCGAGCTGCTGTGGATCATCAACGGCTACACGATCGCGCTCGCCGCGCTGCTGCTCCCGATCGGTGCGGTGGGTGACCGCTGGGGCCTGCAAGTGGGTGCTGGTCAGCGGCCTGGTGCTCTTCTCCGCCGCGAGCATCGCGTCGTCGCAGGCCACATCGGTCGAGATGCTCATCGCCTTCCGGGTCGCTGCCGGCACCGGCGCCGCGATGATCATGCCGGTGACGTTGTCGGTCATCACCTCCCGTTCCCGCCCACGAACGTGACCGGGCGGTCGGCATCTGGGCGGGGTTCGCGGGCGCCGGTGGCATCCTCGGCCTGATCATCTCGTCGGTGATCGTCGACAACTTCACCTGGCCCTGGGTGTTCGCCATGCCTGCCGGGATGGCTGCGATCGCCCTGGTGATCACCGCGGTGGTCGTGCCGCACTCCCGTGAGCACCAGCAGGGTCGCTTCGACGTCGTCGGTTCGCTCCTCGCCGCTGTGGCCGTCGGTGGTCTCGTCCTCGGGATCCAGGAAGGCCCGGAGTCGGGTTGGACCGAACCGCTCACGGTGATCGGCCTCGTGATCGGCGTCGCGTCGGTGCTCGGTTTCGTCGTGTGGGAGCTTCGCCACGAGAACCCGCTGCTGGCGGTGCGGGTCTTCCGCAACCGCACTCTGACTGCCGGGTCGGTCAACCTGCTTGTCGTGTTCGCCGTGATGGGCGGCCTGTTCCTGGTGCTGGTCCAGTTCCTCCAGGCGGCGCTCGGCTACTCGGCGATCAAGGCGTCGCTCAGCCTCCTGCCGATGGCGCTGATCATGATGCCGCTCTCCGCAGTCGCGCCGACGATCGCCGGTCGGGTCAGGTTCCGGCGCATGTTCGTCACCGGCACACTGCTGGTCGCAGGGCGGGCTCGGCCTCATGGCAGCGATGGCCAGTGTCGAGGGCGGCTACATGTCGGTCGTGCCCGGGCTCGTGGCGTTGTCGATCGGCATCGGACTCGTGATGACCCCCGGCACGACCGCCATCACCGGCTCCCTGCCCGTGGAGGAACAGGGGGTTGCCTCGGCGCTCAACGACGTGGTCACGCAGGTCAGCACGACGATCGGCGTCGCCCTGATCGGCAGCATCCTCAGCGCCGGCTACTCGTCAGCGGTTGCCCGGACCGCCGGCGCGCTGCCGCCGAGGCCGCCGAGGCGGTCCGTTCGGGCATCGGCGGCGCCGTCGTCGCGAGCCGACAGATGGGTGCCGCAGGCGAAGGTGTCCTGGCGGGCGCCGCAACGCCTTCGTCGACGGGTGGACACGCTCGATGTGGGTGAGCGTCGGTTTGTCGCTGGCCGCCGCGGCGTTCGCGTACTTCTGGACACCCAGCCGGGCGGGAAGAGCTCGCGGCGAGGGCCGGCGCGCTGGCTGCGGCGGGCATCGACGACGACGGTGCCCTCGAGCTCGTGGTGATCGAAGCGGTCGACTGAGTCGGACCGGCATCGTTCCAGGTGGGTGGGCAGGAGGGTCGACACCGACCCTGCGCCTTGCTGAGGTGCATCACCCAGCCTCCGTCGATGGATGACGAGCCCCGGACACCAGGGGTCACCGGACGGGAGCCTGCCAGGATCCCACGCATCGACCCGGCGCACGTCGTCGACGTGTTCGTCTACGTCGTGGTCCTCAACCTCGCGGCGCAGTGCGCCGAAGGTCATCACGGAGACCTTCACGACGTCGCTCGCGGTCGCCGTGCTGCTCAAGGTGGTGCTGGAGGGCGTGCTGGCTGTCCTCGGGGGGTTCTACCTCGTCACAGGCCTGATCCTTGCCCTGCTGCCGGCCCGCCTCGGGGTCCGGCGGCTGCTCGCAATCGACGACGGGCCTGCGGGGATCACCGGGGGCCGGCCTTCCGGGCTTCCCCACGCCGAGCGGGTGGCGGCGAGGTCCTGCGCGGAGAGCCCCCACGTAACCGACCTCACCGACCGGCGCGATCCCCTCGTCGGACAGGTAGCGGTCGACCCACGCCGTCAGCGCCGCGTTCTGCTCTGCACTCTGCTTGTTGACGTAGATGAACAGCGGCCGGCTGATCGGATAGGACCCGTCCGCCACGGTCTCATCGGACGGCGCGACGCAACCGTCGCCACCATCGACCTGCAGTATCCTCACACCGTCGGCGTTGCGGGCGAGCGCGAACCCGACCCAGCCCAGACCCGCATCCGAGCCCTGGATGCCCTGGACGATCACGTTGTCGTCCGCCGGGGCCTGGTAGTCGGGACGGGTGGTGGCGTCGGTCCCGCGGTCCTCGTTGAAGCTCCTTGATCACCAACTCGACGAAGCTCGAGAACGTGCCGGACTCCTCGCCGGGGCCGGTGATCTCCAGCGGAGCATCGGGAAGCTCGGTTTCCGAGCCCAGTTCGGCGGCCAGGTCCTGCGCGTCGGCCCAGTTGGTGAAGCCCTGCGACTCCGGGCCGATCAGCGCGTAGAGGTCTGCCGGCGTGAGGCGAAGTGACCGCGTCGTTCGCCTCGTTGGTCACGATCGACAGTCCGTCGATGCCGATCTGCAGTTCGACGAACTCGATCCCGTTGGCCTCGCACGCCTCGATCTGCTCGCCGGAAATCTTCGACGATGCGTCGTTGACGTCGGTCTCGCCGTTGCAGAACAACTCGAAGCCGTCGCCGGTGCCCGGGCCGTCCACCGAGACCTCCACGCCAGGGTGCTCCCCTTGGAAGGCCTCCGACACCGCGACCGAGATCGGTTCCACGGTCGACGAGCCCGACACGACGATCGACCCTGAGGGGTCACCGCCCTGGGTCGAGCCGTCCGGTTCGGCGGAGTCGGACGTGTCGTCACCACATGCGACGGCCAGGAGGCACGACGCCAGCAGCGGTGTCGCCCAGGTGAGCAGGCGCTTGGTTCGGTTCACAGTGTTCTCCTCAGGTAGTCCGATGGTGGTTGGCGAACCGGTCAGGCCGCGGGACCGGACCGTAGGAGGGCTGTGTGAAGGGCCGGGAAGCCACGGGTGAACCGCAGGGGAACAAGTGGCCAAACCTGGGCGTCGACGTGGTCGCGCTGCTCGCGATGACGCGCCGGTCCGCGGCGCAGGTCCCGTGACATCCACAGCTTCGATCACCCATCTAGGGTGATGTGCTGCAAAGACCGGGACGGCAGGATTACGCCGCCAACCCGACGACCCGAGGAGAAACACAATGCCTGATCTGATCGCCATCGGCTACGACGACACCACGACCGCCCTGTCGGCGCTGGACGAAGTGGGTCGCCTCGCACAGGACCTGGTCATCCAGCCCGACGCCGTCGCGGCTGTCGTGCGCAACGAGGACGGCAAGTTCCGCACCATCACGAACCAGCACGAGGTCGGAGCCGGTGCCACCTGGGGCATGTTCTGGGGCCTGCTGTTCGGGCTGCTGTTCTTCGTGCCCATCTTCGGCATGGCCATGGGCGCGGCCTTCGGGGCGCTCGGGGGCAAGCTCGCCAAGGGCTCGATCAGCAAGGAGTTCCAGGAGCAGGTCCGCTCCGCGATGCAGCCGGGCACCTCCGCCCTGTTCATGATCGTCGA
Organism: Microthrixaceae bacterium; assembly: GCA_027493675.1. GTDB lineage: Bacteria > Actinomycetota > Acidimicrobiia > Acidimicrobiales > Microtrichaceae > JAMLGJ01. The sequence continues at coordinate 32,218 of JAOSKI010000041.1, forward strand.
GCAGATGACCACCGACAAGGCCCTCGACGGGCTCTCGCAGTACGGTGGGACGGTCATCAAGACGTCTCTCAGCGCCGAGGACGAAGCCGAGATCCAGAAGCACCTTCACGGAGAGGCCTGATCAGATGAGCGAAGCCGAACTTCTTCCCGGACCCGTCGACTACGTGCTGTTGGAGTTCCCGGGTGACGTACCCCTCGGCGAGGCAGCAGCAGCTCTGTTGGAGCTGGTCGACTCGGGGATCGTGTCGATCTGGGACCTGATTGCGATCCGCAAGGAGGCCGACGGGAGCTTCTCCGGCATAGAGCTGGACGCGGTCCACGAGTCGTTCGCGGTGTTCGAGGGAGCCCGGAGTGGTCTGCTCGGTGACGAGGACGTGGCCGAGGCCGCCGGGGCACTCGACGCGGGCACCGTCGCGGTGCTGATCGTCTGGGAGAACACGTGGGCCGAGAGGTTCGTGACGGCGGCGTTCGGGGCCGGAGGCCAGGTCGTCGCATCCGGGCGGATCCCCGCCGCCGAGGTCATCGAGGCACTCGAGGTGCTTGAGGCCGAGACGGCCTGAGGCCGCAGCAGATCAGAATCGAAGCAAGGAGACACCGATGCCAGGATTGCTCAGGGGCGTTGCCCGTACAGCGGTGGTTGCCGGGACGGCGACCGCTGTGAGCGGGCGGGTCCAACGCCGTCAGGCCGAGAAGTTCGCGCAACGCGACGCGGGCATCTACGCACAGCGGGAACAGGCCTATCAACAGCAGGCGGCGCCCGCGGCTCCACCTGCTCAGGTGCCGCCCGGCGACGACATGGTCACCCAGCTGCAGAAGCTCGGTGACCTCAGGAGCCAGGGCATCCTCACCGAAGAGGAGTTCGCGGCCCAGAAGGCGAAGATCCTCGCCGGCTGAGTCGACGTGACAGCATTTCGGGGCGCTGCACCCGGTCGGGCCACCCGGGATCAGGCGGGCAGGAAGTCCACGAGCAACTCGTTCACCCGTTCCGGGGCCTCGAGCTGCATCCAGTGGCCCACCCCGTCGAGGCGTTCGTAGCGGAACCCACCCGATGTGTGTGCCTCCGATCCGGTCATCTGCGCCTCGGTGAGCGCGAAGTCGGCCGACCCCCACATGCCCATGGTGGGTGAGGTGACCGGTGGGAACTCCATGGTCGGGGCGATGTAGCTCTCCGGTGGGACGTTCGCCCGGTACCAGTTGAGCGCCGGGGTGAGTGAGGCGTCGCGTTGCAACTCGGCCCACACGGCATCGAAGTCCGGGTGTTCGCACCATGCCCGGCCGTGCTGCGCGAACCACCGCTCTGCGGTGCCCTCGAACTGGAACAGCAGCATGTACCAGCTCAAGCGGCGTTGATCGAACCCGGCGTCGGTGAACGCCGCGGGATGGCCGACCGCCATCGCCACCAGGTGGTCCACCCGCTGGGCCATGAGGGTGGCCACGACCCAGCCCAGCGCGGCACCCCAGTCGTGGCCGACCACGTGCGCCCGCTCGATCCCGGCGTCGTCGAGCACCGCCGCCACGTCGCCCGCGAGGAACAACAGGTTGTAGGCGTCGATGCCCTCGGGCTTGTCCGAGGCGCCATAGCCCCGCAGGTCGGGGTGATCACGGTGAAGCCCGCATCCAGGAGCACAGGTACCTGGTTGCGCCACAGACGTCGGGTGTCGGGGAACCCGTGGAGCAGGATCACCGCGGGCCCGGAGCCGGTCACCTCGTAGTCGATCCCCCCTCCGTCGTTGACTACCCGCATGGCATGCTCCTCGTGCCGACTCCGGTGGTCGTAGTCGCTCACAGCCGGCGTGGCGAAGATAGCCGAGGTGTCCGCAGCAAGGCACGGCATCCGTGCGGACCCTCGGCGGGCGATGGGCTCCCGGCCGGCGGAGTCGGATCCCTCAGTTGCGGTGGTCGCGCAGCAACCGGCGTAGCAGCGAGGTGCCCTTCGAGCCCGTACCGCAGGCAGAGCGGACGTGGCAGCCGGCGCAGGCGGCGCTCGCCACCTGCGAACCGGAGCCGCACCCCGTCGCCGGGTCTCCGGGAGGCTCGGAGGATCCATCCGCGGTGATCCGCCCTGTTGCGTCGGGCTGCTGTGCTGTGTCGGCCGCTGTGCGTTCAGGCCGGCTCGGACCACCTGGCAGTGCGGTCGTGAGCCAGGTTGCGTCGGACGCAGCTCGGCCAGCACCGCCTCGTGGGCACGGGCCGCGAGCATCGACCAGTCCTCGGGCTGCGGTGCTCGAAGCAGCAGGTCCCCTCCGTGGAGCTCCACTCCGGTGAGCAGGCCGGCCTCGACCAGGTGGCCCATCGGCGATCCGGTCGGCGGCACCCGCCGGCCGTCGGCTGCGGCATCGAGGTCCGCCCGGTGGCACACCCAGCGCATCACCGCAGGATCCTCGGTGCGCTCTATGTGGGTGGCGGTGGCGAGCAGCGGGCTCATCAGGCGACCGCCGCCACGATCGTGTGCGCCACGAAGGCCATGGCGTAGGCGAGGGCGAACAACGACCCGAACGCGAGCGCCGGCCAGCGCCACGAGTTCGACTCCCGTCGCAGCACGGCGAGGGTGGCGAAGCACTGCAGTGCGTACACGAAGAACACCAGCACGGCGGCCACCACCGGAGGGGTGAACACCAGTTCACCGTCTGCGTCGCGCAGATCGTGCATCCGGTCGGGCAGGGCCTCCTCGGACTCCGACGCGGTGGTGATGGCGAGGGTGCTCACGAACACCTCGCGTGCGGCCAGGCTCGAGATGACAGCCACGTTGACCTGCCAGTTGAACCCCAGCGGCTCGAACAGCGGCTCCATGGCGGTGCCGATCCGGCCGGCAACGCTGTGCTCCATCTGGTAGCTCGCCGCCTCGGCCTCGCTGAGGCCCTCGGGCGGGGTCACCGACGGCACGTTCAGCAGCACCCACAGCACCGCGGTCGTGGCGAGGATGATCGTGCCCGCCTTGCGGATGAACGCCCAGGCTCCGTCGAAGACGTACAGAGCGACCGAGCGCAGCGTCGGCAGCCGGTAGGGCGGCAACTCCATGAGCACCGGTACCGCCGGGGCGCGCAGAGCGGTCACGTTCAGGATCGCCGCGTACACGAGGCCCGAGACCGCGCCGAGCAGGTACAGGCCCAACATCGTGAGGCCCTGGGCTCCGAAGGGGCCGAAGGTCCGGTCACGCGGGGATGAAGGCGGCGATCATCAGGGTGTAGACCGGCAGGCGTGCGGAGCAGGTCATCAGCGGTGTCGCCATCATCGTGGCGAGCCGGCGGCGATCGCTGGGGATGGTGCGGGTGGACATGATGGCGGGGATCGCGCAGGCGAACGCCGACAGCATCGACACGAAGCTGCGCCCCTCCAGGCCGAAGCGGCCCATCACGCGGTCGGCGAGGAACGCCGCCCTGGCGAGGTAGCCGACCTTCTCGAGCAGGGCCAACAGCAGGAACAGCAGGATGATCTGGGGGCAGGAACACCAGCACCCCACCGACACCGCCGATGATTCCATCCGCGAGGAAGGCGCCGAACTGGCCGGGCACGGTGCTCGACACCTGTTCGGCCATCCACACGAAGAGGGAGTCCAGCGCATCCATGGCGGGCACTGCGAGTGTGAACACCGCCTGGAACACCAACAGCATGGTTGCGAGGAAGATGATCGACCCGGCGACCGGGTGAAGCAGCACGGCGTCGATGCGGCGGGTGCGGGAGTCGTCCTGCAACGTCGTCACGGCTGAGGCGACGATCGACGCCACCCAGGCGGCGCGCTCCGCTCCGTGCTCCGGTGGTGTCAGCACCGGACGGGGCCACGTCTCCGGGGACGCGAGCAGCACGCGCACGTCGTCGAGGCCGACTCCGCGGTGGCCAACGACGCCCACCACCGGCACGCCGAGGGCCCGGCTCAGCGCCTCGAGGTCCAAAGCACCACCGCGGGCCGCCACCTCGTCGATCATCGTCAGCACCAGTGCTGTGGGCTTGCCGAGCGCGAGGACGTCGGCAACCAGCAGCAGCGAGCGCTCGAGGGTGGTCGCATCGGCGACCACCAGCAGGGCATCGGGTGCCTCGACCCCCTCGATACGACCGTGCAGCGAATCGAGCACCACCTTCTCGTCGGGGCTGATCGGCTCCAGGCTGTAGGTGCCCGGTAGGTCCACCAACGCGAGGTCGTGGTCTTCGAGGTGCACCCTCGCCTCGCGGCGACTCACGGTGACACCGGGGTAGTTGGCGGTCTTCGCCCTAACGCCGCAGAGGTGGTTGAACAGGGTCGTCTTGCCGGCGTTGGGGCTGCCGACCAGCGCCACGCTGGCAGCAGGGCGCTCTGTGAGGAGCTGACCTTCGTCGTGGCAGCTCATCTGCGTGCCTCCTCGATCGCCTGAGCCTTCTCGGCCGCTGTGGCGTCGTCACCGGTGTGGGTCACATCGACCGATTGGGCCTCCTCGGAGTGGGCGTCGTCCACGTCCACCAGCTCGGCTGACTCCCGGCGCACGGCCACTCGGAATCCACGCAGCTCGTAGACCGTCGGGTCGCCCAGCGGGGCACGTCGCTCCACGTGCACCCGCGTGCCGGGCAGGAACCCGATGTGCTCGAGACGGGTGCCGAGCCCGGTGCCGGTGGAGCGCACGGATCGCACGACCACGTCACGGCCGACCTCGACCTCGGTGAGCTTTACCATGCGGTCCTCCTCTGGGACGTGCGCCTGCCTGGCCAGGTGCTATTAGGAGTACCTAACAACCTAGAAGCACGCCGACCTTGCGGTCAACCCGAAATGTGCGTTCCCCTCGTTCCTCTCGTTCCCCTCTTCCCCTCGTTCTGTGTGGTGTGCGTGGCGCTCAGCGCCACGCGCCACCACACAGAACTGGAGGTGGTGGCGAGGCGGTGGTGGTGGCGAGGGCGGTGGTGGGGGCGGCACCGACGAGGCGCACACGCCGACTCCGGTGGGGTGGTCAGGCGATCAGAGCCAGTCCTTGCGCTTGAAGGTGATGAAGAGCGCCAGCGAGAGGACCACGATGAGCACGGTGGAGGTGAGGTAGCCCGAGCGGTGGGCGAAGCCGGGATACGGAAGGTTCTGGCCGTAGAAGCCGGTGATGGCGGTCGGCACCGCGATGATCGCCGCCCAGCTCGTGACCTTCTTGGTGATGACGTTGAGCCGGTTGCCCTGGATGGTCAGGTTGGTCTCCACGATGGTCGACACGAGGTCGCGCAGGCTGTCGGTCCACTCGCTCGCCCGAAGCACGTGGTCGTAGAGGTCCTGGTAGTAGGGCGCCATCGCGGGGGACACAAGGTCCACGTCTCGTCGCATGACGGTGTTGACCACCTCGCGCATCGGGAGCACGACGCGTCGCAACTGCACGAGGCTCTTGCGCAGCTCGTAGCTGCGACGCTGCACCTCACCGTCATGATGCCGGTCGTCGAACAGCATGTCCGACAGCTTCTCGATCTCGTCGTCGAGTGCCTGGACGGTGTCGAAGTGGCCGTCCACGACGAAGTCGAGCAATGCGTAGACCAGCGCGCTGATGCCGTGGACGGTGAGGTCGGCGTTGGCGTCCAGATGCGCCAGCAGGTCCCCGGTCGGGAAGTGCTCGTCCTTGTGAACCGTGATCAGAGCCCTCGGCATGATGAAGGTGGCGGCCTCGGCGGTGATCAGCTCGCCGGTCTGTGGATCCAGGCGGACCGCGTAGGCGCCGACGAAGTCGTGGTTCTGGTAGCGGTTGAACTTGGGGCGTTGCCGTTCGGTCTCAGCGGCCTCCACCGCCAGGGTGTGCAGGCCGAGCTCGTCGGCCACGGTCTGCATCTGTCGGGGGTGGGCCGTAACAGGTCCACCCACACGATGGCCCCATCCTCGGCGAGGTACTCGTCGAGCTCCTCAAGGGGAAGCCCTCGGCGACGAGCACGCCGTTCCGGTAGCACCGCGTTGTTGTCACTGCAGAAGTATCGCGGACCGCCGGTCGTCTCCGGTGGACCAAGGACGCCGCTTCTCAGTCCGGGTGCGTCGGCTCGAGGCGCTCCACCGGCGCAGGTTCGTGGGTGCCGGGTTCGAGCCCGAGCCCGGCAGCGGTGTCGGCAGGCCTGCCGGGCTCCGACAACAGGAACGGAACGTTGACCACCACCGTGTCGCGGCGGTACTTGAGCGCCATCTTCAACGCCAGCGCGGACTGGTTGTGGAACACGCCCTGGTACCAGCGGGGCATCACGAACTCCGCGATCACCACGGATATGAAGTCGTGGTTCCAGCGGGAGTCGAGCTGGTCCAGGTAGTCCTCCACGCTGCCGGTGAGGTCACGGTACGGCGACTCGATGATCTCCAGAGGGATCGGGATGTCGTAGTCCACCCAGGCCTCGCGGATGCGGTTCGCGTTGTCCTCGTCGATCGCAACGGTCACCGCGACGCAGTCGTCCGCGCGCAGCGAACGGGCGTAGCGGATCGCAGCGAGGGACGACTGGTTGACACCGCCAACCAGCACCACCACCCCGTGCCGCGGCGGCGCGCCGACGGGTCGGTAGGCGGGATCGACGCGCAACTGACCGGCCACGTGGTTGTAGTGGCCCTTGACCGCCTTGAAGCCCGACACGATCACCGGGATCAACACCACCGGGATCCAGGCACCGATGGTGAACTTGGAGACGATCACGATCACCATCACGAGCGCGGTGGCGGCTGCGCCCACGACGGAGAACACCATCGAGATCCGCCATCCGCGTTGGCGATCATTTAGGTGGTGGCGCACCATGCCGGACTGCGACAGCGTGAAGGAGGTGAACACCCCCACGGCATACAGGGGGATCAGGGCGCTCACGTTGCCGCCGAAGGAGACGATCAGCAGCGATGCGGCACCGGCGAGGACCAGCACCCCGTTGGAGAACACGAGTCGGTCACCACGATTGGCGAACTGGCGGGGCAGGTAGCCGTCCTTTCCGACCAGCGCGGCGAGGCGGGGGAAGTCCGCATACGCGGTGTTGGCCGCCATGATGAGGATCCCCGCGGTGGTGACCTGAAGCGCCCAGTACCAGAAGCCCGTCCCACCGAACACCGTGCGTCCGATGATCGAGAGGATGGACTCGCCTGTCTCCGAGGGTGTGGGCCGGACGTGTTCGGCCAGCACCGTGATCCCCACGAACAGGATCCCGAGCAGTGCCGCCATCCACACGAGGGTGACAGCCGCGTTGCGGGAGCTCGGCTTGCGGAACGCCGGGATGCCGTTGGAGATCGCCTCCACACCCGAGAGCGCGACGGCGCCTGAGCTGAACGCCCTCGCGAACAGGAACAACGTGATGCCGCCCACTCCCACAGGCATGCCGAAGTCGGTGCGTAGCTCCTCCAGCGCCTCGAGGTTCGGGGGAAGCACCGGGAGGGTGCCCCGCGCCATCTGGAACAGGCCCCACGCGATCAGCGCACCGAGCGCCACGATGTACAGGTAGGTGGGCACCGCGAACAGCCGGCCCGACTCCTTCACGCCGCGCAGGTTCGCGATCGTGAGCATGGCGACGAACCCCAGGCATATGAGCACCCTGTAGGGCTCGGAGTGAGGGCACCGCCGAGTAGATGGCCTGTGTGCCAGCCGCCACCGACACCGCAACCGTGAGCACGTAGTCCACCAGCAGTGAGCCACCGGCCACCAGCGAGGGGATCTCGCCGAGGTTCTCCCGCGACACCACATAGGCACCTCCACCGTCGGGGTATGCGTGGATGGTCTGGCGGTAGCTGTTGGCCACGACGACCAGCAGCACGGCCACCAGCGCGGCGATCGGGGTGAGGTAGCCGAAGGTGTAGTCGGAGCGGGCGGCAATCGCCATCCCGCCCACGGGCACGAGCACCAGCAGGATCTCCTGGGTTGCGTAGGCGGTGGAGGAGATTGCGTCCGAGGAGAAGACCGCCAGGCCGATCGTCTTGGTGATGCGCTGGTGTTCGTCCTCGTCGGTGGAGAGCGGGGATCCGATCAGGACCCGCTTCAACGTGGATGCCATGGAGCCATCGTGGTGCCAGGCGTCGTCCGGAGCGAAGCCTCTATACGACATCTTGTCGGTGCCGTGCCGAGCGCCCGGCAAGTGAGGTATCAGTCACGGGCTCCCCGGGTGCAGGATGTCGTCATGCGACGCGGACGACTGCATCTCCTGGTCGGGGCCGACACGACCGCCTGCGCGGCCGCTCTCGACCGCCGCGGCGCCCGACTCCGGGCCGCAGGCAGCGACGTGATCCGGGTGGGCCCGCGTCCGGAGATGGTGGACGAGGAGCAGGTACTGGGCGGTCAGGACGACCGGAGCTAAGGCGGTGCCGTGCAGGACGGTGCCGTGCAGGGCGATGCCGTGCAGCGCAGCCCGGGCCGGAGTGACGGGGGCCTTGGAAACCGCTTCGATCTCGCTTCGGTGCTGCGCCGTCGTCCCGACGCGGTCCTGTTGCACGGGTTGTCTCAGATCCAGTCACCGGGCGGCGACACACCGGCGCCGTCCGCCGTGATCGCAACCATGCTCGATGCCGGTATCGATGTGGCGGCCGGTGTGACGGTCGACCAGATCGCATCCCAGCGGGATCTGGCCGCAACCTTCTCCGGCGCGCCGGACGACCGGGTCGAGCCGGTGCCGGACACGCTGTTGCGTACCGCCGGCAGCGTCGAGCTCGTGGATGAGGTGTCCGCGCGACGAGGTCCCGACGGCGCTTCGGGTGCTGGCGATGCGCCTGGTCGCGGACAACCTCGAGAGCGAGACCGTCGAATGGGGTGGGTCCGGTGCAGCGGGTGGGTTTGGCGCAGGGGGTGTGAGTCCGGCCGACCTGAACGAGCGTGTGATGGTGACGGTCACCGCTGCCGAAGGTGGCGACGTCCTATTGCGTCGGGCGGCCCGCATGGCTCAGCGAACCCACGGTGAGCTGATCGGTGTGCACGTGGTGTCCTCGGCCGATTCGCGCGAGCGATCCGAGGCGCTCGACGCGCGTCGCCGTCTACTCGAGGATCTCGGTGGTACCTACCGCGAGGTCCATGGCGCAGATGTCGCCGAGGCGCTCGCGTCGGCGGCCCGGTCCGAGCGGATCACCCAGGTGGTCATGGCCGCGGGCAACGCGGGATTCGGAGTTCGACTGGGCAGGGGCTCGGTGGCCGAGCGCCTTGTCCGCTTTGCGCCGGGCGTGGGGGTTCACGCGATGGAGACCGGTGGTCCCGATCTCGAGGTCAGCCCTACGCGGCGCGCCCGGTCCCCGCGTCCGCACCCACTGTCAGGACGCCGGCGCCGCCTCTCCTGGGCCCTGTTGGTGCTGGGTGTCCCGGCGCTCAACGGACTCCTGCTGATGGCCGGCGCCGCAGTCGACCTGCCCACCGCGCTGCTCTGCAATCTGCTGTTGGCGGTGGCGGTGGCGGGCCTCGGTGGTTTCGTTCCGGCCCTGGTCGCGTCCCTCGTGGCGTTTGTTGCGGTGAACTACCTGTTCGTCGCGCCCACCGACTCGCTGATGGTCGCCGATGCGGCGCACCTTGCGGCGCTGGCGACCTTCGTAGCGGTCACCGTGGTCACCGCTGCGCTGGTGGATCGGCTGGCGCGCCGCAACTCCGAGTTGGAGGAGGCCATGGGGACCTCGGCCGCTCTGGCCCGATCGAGTGCCGATCTGTTGGCCCAGGGCGATCCGCTTCCAGGGCTCCTGCGGCGCCTCCAGGCGATCTTCGGGTTCGACTCGGTTGCACTGTTGAGCCGCGGGCCCCAGGGTTGGGTGACTCAGGCATCGGTGGGCACCGAGCCGCCCACGAGGCCGGCCGGTGGCTGGGCTCTGCGGATCTCCGAGGACGGTTCGGTCGTCGTGGTGGTCCGCGGAGGTGAGGTGTCGGGCTCGGATCGGCTCATCCTCGGGGCGTTCATGGACCAGTTGGCGCTAGCCCTGGAGCGTGCCGAGCTCAAGGAGATCGCCGAGCGCTCCGAGGTTCTGGCGGAGGCCGATGCGCTTCGCCGGGGCCTGTTGCTGGCCGTCTCGCACGATCTGCGAACGCCGCTGGCGGCGATCAAGGCCTCGGTGACCAGCCTGATGGAGCCCGACATCGAGTTCGACCAGGGTTCGATCTCGATGTTCCTCGAGGTGATCGACGCCGAGGCGGATCGCCTGGACAGGGTCATCGGCAACCTGCTCGATGCAGGGAGACTCGAGTCGGGCACCGTGCCGGTGGACATCGGCCCCACCGACCTCGATGACGTGGTCGCGGCGGCGCTCCACGGCCTGGAGGTGCCCGAAGGAGCGCTGGAGGTGGCGGTGGCGCCCGAGCTTCCTCCGTTGTCGCCGACGGTGCGTTGCTGGAACGCGCGATGGCGAACGTGGTTGCCAACGCCCTCGCGGTGCGACCTGTCGGTACCGTCGTGAGGGTGGAGGCCCTGGCAGCTGTCGACGATGTGGTGGAGCTGCGTGTGATCGACCACGGCCCGGGTATCGCCGCCGATGATCGTGAGGCGGCTGTGCAGGCGTTCCAGCGCCTCGGCGACGGAACCACCCGGGCGGGGGTGGGTCTGGGTCTGGCCATCGCAGAGGGATTCGCCGATGCGATGGGCGCCACGTTCGGGCTGCGCGACACTCCCGGAGGCGGGCTCACGGTGGCTTTCGGCTTCGCAGTCGCGGCGGATCCGCCAGGCCGCAGCAGCACCGCGTCGGGAGCAGCGTGAGCCTCATCCTGGTGGTGGACGACGAACCTCGGATTCGTGAAGCCCTGGAGCTCAACCTGCGCGGACGTGGCTACGAGGTGGTCACCGCGGCGACCGGCCCCGAGGCGGTCGAGGCGGTCACACAGCGACAACCCGATGCGATCCTGTTGGATCTCGGTCTCCCCGGCCTGGATGGCCTCGGGGTGATCAAGGCGGTTCGAGGGTGGTGCGAGGCGCCCATCGTCGTGCTGTCGGTGCGGGGAGAGGAGCGTGACAAGGTGGCCGCTCTCGACGCCGGCGCCGACGACTACCTGACCAAGCCGTTCGGGGTGGGCGAGCTGATGGCCCGGCTGCGCGCTGCGCTGCGCCGTGCTCCCGAAGAGCCGTCCGATCCGATCGTCGAGGCGGCCTCCTTCACCGTCGACCTTGCGGCTCGGCGGGCCATGCGCACCTCGGGTCCCACCTCGGGGCCGGCATCCACCGAGGAGGTGCACCTCACCCCGATCGAGTGGGGGCTGGTCGAATACCTGGTGCTCAGGCCGGGCCGTCTGGTTCCCCGCGCGGAGCTGCTCCGCGCGGTCTGGGGTCCCACCTACGGCACCGAGGCGAACTACCTGAGGGTGCACATGGCCAACGTACGTCGCAAGCTGGAGCCGGAGCCCGGCCGTCCGGTCCACTTCATCACCGAGGCCGGGATGGGCTACCGCTTCGAACCCTGAGGCTCTCCCCGGAGGACCGCTGTCAGTCGGGGTCGATCGACACGAGGTGGAACTCGCCGGTCTCGGTGTAGGTCGACGCGCCGATCGGGGTGTCGGTGCGCGCCTCGATGGAGCGTTCGTTGCGCACCGGGAGTCCGGTGTCCGCAGCGAACCAGACCTCGCTGTGCTCGGTGCCGACCTGCGCTCCCGACATCGTGCGGTCGCGCTCGAAGCGGAAGGTACTCACCGTCGTGTCGCCGACGGCGACGTCCTCCTCGCCCACGAAGCGGTAGGTGCCCTCGGAGACGGCCTCGCCTTCGACGGCCTCGTTGGTGCCCGTGCAGCGGGCGGTCCACTCGTCGCCGGGTGAAGGGTTCATCGGCACGAGCATCGCGCCCTCGTCGCACGTGAAGTCCGAGAGGTTGGTCAGCGCGGTCGCGCCGATCATCCAACGCTGCCAGGACTGTCCGCCCCCTTCGACCAGGTCGTCGCCTTCGGGGCAGTGGTACCAGGTCTGCCAGTGGTTGGTGCTGTAGTCGATGCGGAAGGTCCAGCAGCCGTCGTCGCTCAACTCGACGGTGCCGGGCATGGTCGGCCCCTGGTCCTGTGACAGCGGAGGGACGGAGAGCGACTCGGTGCCGGAGCCCTCGTAGCGGTACACCCCTGGTTCGGGCCTACGTGTCGCTGGGGACTCCTGTGGAGCCGTGGAGGATGCGGCACGTTGCTTGGCCTCCTCGATGTCGACCGGTCGGGCGTTGTCGCGGAACGTCAGGAACAACCCGACGCCCACGAGCGCGACCGCCATGATGCCCGCACCGACGAGGATCCACTTGCGCGACATCGCGCCGATCCTACGGGCCGGCCCTTCCCTGGAGGGCTTCAGGCGTGTTCGGGGGTGGGGCGCCGATCCCCGGCTACCTCGGCTCGGGCGTCGTGACCGCGGGACGCGTGGGATCGAGGACGCGGGCGGCGAAGCGCATCATCGGCTCGTGGAGTGCCCACAGGTCGGCCGTCTCGCCGAGGGCCACTGCGGTGGTGACTCTCGAGCTCACCGCGTCGACGAGCACCTCGGCCGCGGTGCGTTGCCAGGGCTCCGTGCCGAGCATGCCCTGTGAGCCGCGGTGTGTCTCGGCCACGAGGTCGACGAACGACTCGAGCGCATCGCGACGTTGCCTGATCGCCCGCGGTCCTGCGGCGTACACCTCGACGAGGAACACACGGGACAGAGTCGGGTTGTCCGCCAGGGTTCGCAGGTAGACCGTGAGGAGCCCGTCGAGCTTGTCCAGAGGCGCCGCACCGTCGGCCTCCAACCGCGCGAGCTCCTCGGAGAGGCGGGCGGTGATCACCCCGGCCCCCGGCGCCACGCGGCGAGGAAGCAGTCCGCCTTGTCGTCGAAGAGCTCGTAGAAGGTGGTGCGCGACACCCCGGCCCGTCCGAGGATGTGGGCGACGGACGTGGCTGCGTAGCCGTGTTCGGCCATGGCCTCGGTCGCGCCCAACAGGAGCCGCGCACGTTGTGACTCGCGGACCTCTTCACGTGACAGGCCGTGCGGTCCGCGAGGGAGCCTGCCCGGAGTCGTTCCCGAATCCTGCTCTGTGGTGATGGTCTACCTCTCGTCGCCGGCGTCGGCAATGACAGACACTCACGGTACCCCACTCGTGGTCGGAGGCCGCCCCTGCGCAGGTGAGCGCTCCCGCGGGCCGCCGGCGGTTGCACCATCCGGCGCGACGCGCCAAGGTGCTGTTGTGCGCAGGGCGTTGTCGGGGGTGTGTCTCGTGGCGATGGTGGCGGTCGGTTGCGCTGCGGCGCCTCCGCCGGGCGGCACCGGGGGAGAGGCGTCCGTGCGCCGCCCGGTCGTCATCGTGCACGGTTGGCAGATCTTCTGCGGATCCGAGGATGCTGACACCTGGAGGACCTGGATCGACGCGGCCCGTGCGCGCGGCTACGGAGGGGATGACGTCGTGGTGTTCTCCTACAACACCTGTGCCGCCAACGCGACCTCGATCGAGCGGTTCGGCCACGCCGTCGACGCGTTGCTGGAGTCCGAGGGCGCCGACCGTGTCAACGTGGTCGCACATTCGATGGGTTCGCTCATCGCCCGGTCGTGTGTCCGGTTCGGCTCGTGCGCAGGCAAGGTGGACAAGTTCCTCTCGGTGGCGGGGGCCAACCACGGCACGGTGTGGGCGAACGTGTGCGAGCTCGCGTTCTGGTCACGGTCGACCTGCGACATGCGTCCCGGCGGGGCGTTCCTGACCAACCTCAACGCGGGCGACGAGACCTGGGGCGACGTCGAGTACACCACGATGATCTCGTGGTGTGACCTGACGATCGTGCCGTTCACCTCGGCGGCCCTCCGGGGTGCGCACAACATCGTCACGAACCGCTGCCTGTCACACACCGATTGGCGCAACGACACGACGGCCGCGCGGTGGGCACTCGACTGGTTCGACGGAAGCGGAGCGGGATCTCCGCAGGCGCTGTGACCTAGTGGGAAGCGGCCTCCGGTGTCATCGGCGGTCGCAGTCGACTCTCCGACCGAAGCGCCTGTGTCGTCCACCACGAGGAGTCCGTTGGCTGTGGCGATCGCGACCGCGAAGTGCTGGGCCTTGTCGTAGACGGCCTCGTAGTAGTGGTGCGCGGTGGTCGCGCATTTGCCGAGCGGCGGGTCGCCCAGTGACCGAACCAGCGCGGTGGGGTTCCGGGCGGGCCGCACCGAACCCACGAGGGCGCTCAGCTCGGCCTCACCGGCGGGGTTCTCCCACATCGGCCGCTTCGGATCGATCGCCGACTTGGTCGCCTTCTTCCTGCCGCGCTTGCGGCCACCCCGTCCGCCGCCCTTGCCCTTCCCGGACGCAGCGGAGTTCCTGTTCTGGCGCCGGACCTGCTGGTTGCCGTTCATGTCATCACCTCGGCGATCTCGTCGTCGGCAGGGTCGAGGGGGATGTAGTCCGTCAGCACCTCGTCGTCGCGCAGCCCGAGCACGCGTTGGATCTGATCGGCATCGAGGTCGTCGAGCGAGCTCGACTTCGGCAGCACGAGGTCGGCCACGTGGCGCTTGCCTGCCACGATCTCCTCCACGCGTTCGTCGATGGTCCCGGGGCACTCGAGGCGATGGAAGATCACCGTGCGCTCCTGGCCGAGCCTCCAGGCGCGATCGCGTGCCTGGTCCTCGACCGCGGGATTCCACCAGCGGTCGAACAGCACCACGTGGTTCGCGGCGGTGAGGTTCAGTCCCGCCCCGCCTGCCTTCAGCGACAGCACCAGCACCGCGCCGCCGTCGGTGCTCTGGAACTCCTCGAGGATGCGGTCCCTGACGGTACGGGCCAGCCCGCCGTGGTACGCCGCAACGTGGGTGCCGGTGCGCTTCGTGAGGTGCTCGGCCAGGCGGACGGCCCACGTGGCGTACTGGGTGAACACCACGACACGTTCGCCGGCCGCGAACACCGTGTCGATGATCTCCTCGAGCCGGGCGAGCTTGCCCGAGCGGCCCGCGAGCGGCCCGTCGTCGCCTGTGAAGGCGGCCGGGTGGTTGCACACCTGCTTCAGCTTCGTGATGGCGGCGAGAACCTGACCCTTGCCGTCGGCTGCGCCTGAACCCGTGTCGCGGATGAGCTCGTCGAGCACCGCCTGGTAGAGGCCGATCTGTTCTTCGGTCATGGTGCAGTGGTCGGTTTCGTCGATGCGTTCGGGCAGCTCTGCGGCTATCTCGGGTTCGGCCTTGGTGCGGCGGAACACCAGGATGCCGTTGAGCACCCGCAGGGCCGCCTCGCCGCTTCCCGCATGGGAGAGCTCCGAGACGAAGTCCGCCCGGTCACCCACGAGGCCGGGGTTCACGAAGTCGAGGATCGCCCACAGGTCACCGAGGCTGTTCTCCACGGGTGTGCCGGTCATGGCCAGGCGGAACCTGGACGGCAGGTCACGGAGGGCCCTGGCCGCGTTGCTGGCCGGATTCTTGATGGCCTGAGCCTCGTCGAGCACGACTCGGTGCCACTTTGCCTCCGAGAGAACTTCGAGGTCGCGCAACGCGGTGCCGTAGGTCGTGATCACCATGTCGGCACTTGCGATCTCCCCTGCGATCTCGTCTGCTGTGGCACGGCTGGCGCCGTGGTGGACCGTCACGCGGAGCCCGGGTGTGAACTTGGCGGCCTCCGATGCCCAGTTGCCGACCACCGCGGGTGGCGCGATCACCAACGTGGGCCCTTGGTCGGCGGTGGCAGACACGTGAGCGAGCACCGTGGGGGTCTTGCCGAGTCCCATGTCGAGCGCCAGGCATCCGCCGAGACCGGCCGAGTCGCAGAAGCGCAGCCACGCGAGAGCGTCACGCTGGTAGCTGCGCAGCTTGCCGGAGAAGCCCTCGGGCTCATCCGCGGGTGCGGTCGAGACGGCTCGGGCCGCTCCCAGCAGGTTCGCGGCCCAACCGTTGGCGATCGACACACCACCCTCGAGCGGCGAGCCGTGGAGCCCGACCGCCCAGCGCAGCATCTCCCCGCCGGTCATCTCATCGGAGCGACTCTCGAGTACGTCGGCAGCGGCGGCCAGGTCGGCCTCGTCGATGCGGACCCAACGTCCGTTGCTCTCGACCAGGGGCGCCGCCTGCTTGGCCAGCTCGGAGATCTCCGCGGCGGTCAGCTCCACGTCGTCGAAGAGCACCGACCACCGCACGTGGGTGAGCTCCGCCGCGCCGCTGCGGAGTCGTTGCCCAGCGCGGTGAGCCGGAGGCTCGGGCGCGGTGCCCGGCCCGCCTTGGGAACCTCCACCTCGAACCCTGCGTCGAGGAGGGTTCCGGCGCCTACCGACATGACCTCCCACGCCTCGTCCTCGGTGAGGATCGCCTCGCCCCGGTGATGCGCGCCACCGCGGGTCAACTCGGGTAGGAGCCGTTCGGCGCATCAGGTCGTCCACCAGTTGGGCCTGGAGTGTCTGGTCCGGGTGCGACGCGATCGCCTTGTCGATCGGCATCAGCACGCCGTCGGGATCGTGACCGAGCACCTGCAGGTGCCACGCACGGTCTTCCCCGGGCGGGTCGAGCCGTATCACCGCAGGGTGCAACGGAGGTTCCGCCACGGGTTGTGCCCACTCGTCCATGAACCGCACGAGCGCCCGACCGAGATCCACCGGCGCGGAACGACGAACCGTCGAGGCGGCCGAGGTACGCCTCGGCGAGGTCGGTCGCCGAGGTGAGACGTGGCGGGGGAGCGGGCGCCTCGATCCGGCTTGCCGCCTGCACGCAGACTGCGTTGACCGCGGCCACCAGGGCCGAACGTGTGGCCGAGAGAGCGTCCAGCCTCGGGTTGGCCATGAAGACAGTCGCGGGCGCGGCCTTGGCGAAGGTGGCGACCGTGCGTTCGTCGACCAGCACGGGATGCCAGCGCACCGCGAACGTCCCGGTTCCCTCGGTGCGGTGCCGGTGGCGGAGCAGCGGCACCATCGACCCGCGGGCTACGAGGCCCACCCCGAACAGGCCGAGTTGTCCCAACCATCTTGCGCTGGCGCCGAGGCGATCGTCGTCCGCGTGGCCCAGCAGCCAGCCGATCACGTCTTCGATGGGAGCCGCCAGCGCCGCAGCCTTGCGGTCGTCTGGCAGCACGACAGGGTCGTGGTCGGACCACACGTCGCTCGGTGCTCCGAACTCCGACAGCACCTTCGACAGGCCCGCCTTGTCGCCCAGCGCCTCCTCGGACCCGGCGAACCACACGACCACCTGGCTGGGTGACCACGATGCCTGCAGGCGCGCCTCGACGGGCTCCGCCCCGGCGGTGGGGTCGTCCGGTTCCGGGAGCTCGCGACCTTCACGGATGTCGAGCCGGTCCAGCGCGGCGTCGACCTCGTCGCCTATCGACTCGAAGTCCCTCAGGACCTGGGCACGCTCGGGCCCTTTGATGCGCTTGGCCCGCTCGACACCGTCGTCGGCCTCGTCGAGGCGGTCATAGAGCGCTCTGCGCCACCGCCTGGCCTCTGCGAACAACGCCGCGATCTGCTCTTCGCTCGCGCGACCCTCGATCTCGGCATCGACGAGCGCACTGAACGCGTCGTCGGGTAGTCGCTCATCAACTGGTGGCATCTGACTCCACGTCTCGGACGGACACACCGTCGACCGGCGTGTGGCCCATGGTCGGGTCGCACGTACGGCCGGGAACGACGGCTGCCCGGGCTCGGTCACCGCCTTGGCAACAGGAGCGCACGGATCGTTGAGGATCGTGCTCGGGGTTCGCGCCACCGTTCGGGGACCATCATACCCACACCCGAGGGCGTGCACGCCCCCAGCAGGCGGCCCACTCAATGCATTGACAATGATCGATACATCTGACAGGGTGAACACATTGAAACCTGTCGATATGAATGGAGTCGTGATGACTGAGTCGGATGTCCGTGAACAGGTCCGATCCCGCTATGCCGAGGCCGCCAACGCTGTCACCGGGGCCTTCGCCCGCAGCGCGTCCGCGCACGGCGGAACCGAGGGCATCGGCGCGCAGGCGTGCTGTGCACCGTCTTCGCTCGAGGAGGCCAACCAGTCGTGTTGTGGCGGCGGAGGCGAGCTGGATGCAGCGTTCGGGGCGGGCCTGTACTCCTCGGACGAACAGGGCGAGCTCCCGGCCGAGGCCGTCGCAGCGAGCCTGGGATGTGGCAATCCGATGGTGGTGGCCGAGCTCGCGGTGGGGGAGAGGGTCCTCGACCTTGGTTCGGGCGGCGGCATCGACGTGCTGTTGTCGGCCCGCAGGGTCGGCCCGAGCGGCTTCGTGTACGGCGTGGACATGACCGACGAGATGCTCGACCTCGCCCGCTCCAACGCCGCCAGAGCGGGAGCCGGCAACGTGGAGTTCCTCAAGGGCGTCATCGAGGACGTGCCGTTGCCCGACGCAGCGGTCGACGTTGTGATCTCCAACTGCGTGATCAACCTGTCCACCGACAAGTCCGCGGTGCTGGCGGAGATGTTCAGGGTGCTGGTCCCGGGTGGTCGCATCGGGATCTCCGATGTCGTCGCCGAGGACGACGTGACGCCGCAGATGCGCGCGGAGCGTGGCTCCTACGTCGGCTGCATAGCGGGAGCCCTCTCGCGATCGGAGTACCTCGACGGGCTTGCCGCGGCGGGGTTCACCGAGGCGGAGGTGGTCTTCACCCACGAGGCGGCGCCAGGCATGCACGGAGCGATCGTCCGCGCTGTCAAGCCGGCTTGAGCGGCGCGCGCTGCGCAGTCGACGATGACACGAATCGGTGGGATTCCTGGGTCATCGGCAGGATCGCCGCCTTCTCGCGCGGCCCTTCCGGTCCACGCCTGGGTTTGATGCATCAGTCGAGCGAGGGGAACCATCCCTGGGTGCAGATCACGTAGGTGAGTCCGTTGGGCGCCGAGTCCTCGAGGTCCGGAAGAGCGAACGTGGCTATTCCGTCACCGCCGAACGATGTCCCGATGAGCGCGAACAGGGCCGCGTTCTCCGTGATCGGGAGGAGCTGGCCGAATGCGGGTGTAGCACCGGCATGAGTGCTGTTCGCGGTGAGCCATACGCTGCCCAAGGTGCAATCGGCTCCTTGACCCGGCGAGGGTGTCTTCTTGTCGTTGCCGAATCGGGCGTCGTGCTCAGCACCCGAAGGCCCCTGTGGCCCTTGTGCGCCTTGTGGCCCCTGCGCACCTGTCTCACCCTGTGGTCCCTGTGGTCCCTGTGGTCCCTGTGGTCCGGTAGCCCCTGTGTCACCGACGGGTCCCCGAGGTCCGGTGTCGCCTTGGGCGCCGGGACTTCCAGTTGCGCCGATGAGCCCCTGCAGCCCTTGCAGGCCCTGATCGCCGCGGTCCCCCTTGGCTCCAGCGGCGCCGTCGGTGCCGCGCTCGCCGCGGGCACCCGTGGCGCCTGTGCGACCGGTAGCACCGGCCGGCCCGGGTGAACCGTCGGCTCCCCTCACTGCCCAGGATGTCCGGTACTCACCCGACCAGCACCGGTTGTTCTCAGCGACGATCCTCGTTGCGCCGTTCGTCTTGGAAACGCACGCAAAGACCTGCTGTGTGGCGTTCGGATCACATGCTGCGACGACGGCGGCCAGAGTGACCGCTGCTGTGACGACTGCGAGCTTCCTCATCGACTGCCTCCGATGTCAGAACGAACGGCACGTCGATGCCGTTGTCGCGACGAGCGCGTAGCCTCCTTGTCGGTGCAACGATCCGACTTGTGAGCGATGTGACGGGTTTCATGTTGCTTCGGTCGCGGGAAGTGCTCCCGGGTTTGCGACGCCCGATGGCGGCTCGCGCGTGTGAATCGGTGATCGCAGCAACGGCAATCGCCGACCGGCCCCACTGGTAGGTTGCCCGTGAGATAGGGGGCAACGAGATATGACGATCATCGACATCGAGGTCGAACTCACCGACGAGGACCGCGAGGTGCAGTCCGGTGCGCACCGCTTCGCGCAGGAGATCCTGCGCCCGGTGGGGCGGGGAGCTCGACCGCATGGTGGATCCGGCCGAGGTCATAGCCGAGGGCTCCCCACTCTGGGATGCGTTCCGTCGCTACCGCGAGCTGGGCTTCGGTGCGATCGCGCAGGACGAGTCGCTCGACCCGCTGGTACGGGCACGGCTCGGCTGCATCGTCAACGAGGAGCTCTCCTGGGGTGACGTGGGCCTCGCGATCTCGCTCGGGTTGAGCCAGTTCCACCCGCCGTTCGTGGAGATGTCGGGTGACTCCGAGCTCGTCGAACGATTCTGCGATCCCGCAACGACCCACGATCGGGTGCTGGGCGCTCACCGAACCCGACCACGGCAGCGACACGGTCGCCGACCCCGGACGCGTACCTCGCGGACAGCGTCAGGCGGCCGAACTGCATCGCCCGTGCCGACGGTTCCGACTTCGTGATCAACGGCCAGAAGGCGGCGTGGGTCTCCAACGGCTCCATAGCCGACCTGGCGGTGGTGTTCTGCGCCTTCGACGACGGTACCGGCACCCTGGGGGATCGGTGTTCACGGTGCCGACGGATCTCCCGGGAGTGCACCGCCCGGCCCCGCTGGACAAACTCGGCCAGCGGTCGCTCAACCAGGGCGAGATCTTCTTCGACGACGTCCGGGTACCGGCGTCGTACCGCGTGGTGGGCCCCGAGCTCTACGAGCTCGCCCTCGAAGGGATGCTGGCCTTCGCGAACGCCGCGATGGGTCAGCTGTTCGTGGGCGTGGCCCGCAGCGCCTACGAGCTGGCGCTCGACTACGCCAAGGAGCGCGTGCAGGGCGGCCGGCCGATCTTCGAGCACCAGAGCGTGCGTGGGCGGCTGTTCGCGATGTTCACCCGGACCGAGGCCGCGAGGTCACTCGCCCGTCGGGTGGCTGCGCACAACGCGGCCTCCGGGCCGGTGCTGCAGTACTCGATCGCCACCAAGGTGTTCTGCACGCAGACCGCCTTCGACGTGGCGACGGCGGCTCTTCAGATATTCGGTGGCAACGGCCTCACCCGCGAGTACCCGATCGAGAAGATCCTGCGTGACGCACGGGCGTCGCTCATCGAAGACGGCTGCAACGAGGTGCTGTCCCTCGTCGGGGCCACGAAGCTCTAGGGCAGCCCCAGGAGGCATTGTGGAGTTGTATGAAGCGATCGGCCGGCGGCGTTCCATCCGGTACCTGTTGCCGTTCCGTCCCGTGGAACCCGAGAAGATCCAGTGCATGCTCGAAGCAGCGCGGTTGGCCTCTCACTGGGGCAACGTGGCGAGCCTGCGGGCGCTGGTGATCGAGCGTGACAAGGCATCCCAGGAGGTGCTCGACGCCTTGCCCTCACCGGTGAGCGGGTACCAGGCGGCCCTCGCCCCGGTGGTGATCGTGTGGTACATCGAGACCGGCGCCACCGCCGAGATCGGGGACCCGGCTGCGCGAGCTGATAGACGTCGGTGCGGTCGGCTACGGCGACGACAAGCGCGAGGAGGCCGAGACGCAGCTCATCCCGATCATGGAGGCCGCCAGCGAGATCCTGCGTGAACCGGGCCTCGGCGAGGTGGACTGCGGTCAGGGGATCGCCCAGGCCACGCTCGTGGCGACCTCGTTGGGCCTCGGCACGTGCTGTCTGGGCTCGGGTGACCCCGACGGCGTTCGGCGCAAGCTCGGCCTTCCCGACACGTGCCGCCTGCTGGTTGTGCAGACCGTCGGCTACCCCGCCGAGCAGCCCGAGGCGGGTGGGCAACGGCCCCGCCCACCGTTCGAGGAGATGTTCCACCTGAACAGCTACGGCGAGGCCTTCCCCCGCTCCGCAGAGGTCGTCGAGCACCTGGAGACCGAGAAGATGATCCAGGCCCCCGCACCCCTGCCGTGGCGTGAGGAGGAGCTGCTGTTCCTGCGCCGTGGCCTCGATCTCAAGGGCCAGGGGTTGCTCTGATGCGCTTCGACGCCGTGATAGCCGGGATCGGGATGACCCGGTTCGCCAAGCACCCCGACCGCGGGCTCAAGGACCTGAGCGCCGAGGCGGTGAACGCAGCGGTCGCCGACGCGGGCATCACCCTGGACGACCTGGATGCGGCGTACGTGGGCAACTGCGCGGCCGGGATCGTCACCGGTCAGGAGTCGGTGCGGGGCCAGGGTGGTCCTCGCTCCGCTGGGTGTGGGCAGGATCCCGATCGTGAACGTGGAGAACGCCTGCGCCAGCGGTTCGACCGCGCTGTACCAGGCGTGCGTGATGGTCACCGCCGGCATGCACGACGTGGTGCTGGCGCTCGGGGTGGAGAAGCTCACCCACCCCGACAAGATGCGCAGCTTCGCGGCGTTCGCGGGTGCGATGGACGTGGACGAGCTGGCCGAGATGATGGAGGCCCTGTCGAAGTCCAGCCGACGACGATGGGGCAGGCACAGCGGGTGACCATGGCGCCGGGGGCGGGGGCCGGTGCGGCGGTGGTGCCGGCCAGAGTCGCTCGATGTTCATGGACGTCTACGCAATGGCGGCGCGCAACCACATGGAGCGCTACGGCACCACGCGGCGGCAGTTCGCGGCGGTGGCGGCCAAGAACTCCTTCCACGGCAGCCTCAACCCACTCGCGCAGTTCCGCGAGGAGCTCACAGTGGACGAGGTGCTCGCCGACCGCCTCATCGTGGACCCCCTCACGCGCTCGATGTGCTCGCCGATCGGCGACGGCGCCGCCGCGGCGGTGGTGACGAGCCCCCGCAAGGCCGCCGAGCTCGGCGTGGAGCGTCCGGTCAAGGTCCGCACGATGGTGATGCACTCGGGGTGGAACCACACCGCGGACGAACCCGACACCGTGGGGCTGTGCGCGGCCGACGCCTACGAGGAGGCAGGGTTGGGCCCCGACGACCTCGACGTCGTGGAGCTGCACGACGCCTCTGCCCCGCGGAGATCATCGGCTACGAACAGCTCGGGCTGTGCGCGGTGGGCGACGGCGGGAAGCTCGTCGAATCCGGCGACACCCGCCTGGGCGGCCGGTTGCCGGTGAACACCTCCGGTGGCCTGCTGCGCAAGGGCCACCCGGTGGGCGCGACCGGTCTGGCGCAGGTGGTCGAGCTCACCATGCAACTGCAGGGACGGGCGGGACAGCGCCAGGTGGAGGGCGCCCGCACCGCGCTCGCGCAGAACGGCGGGGGCAAGAAGGGCAACGACGCGGCTGCGATGCTGGTCACGGTGTTGCAGTCATGAACCACCAGAGCCGCCACTACACCGGCACGCGCCCCGGGACGGACCGACGATGAGATCCCTCGACGAGATGGTCCTGGGGACCTCATCGCCCTGCGTGCCGAGGAGAAGCCCGACCTCGACGTGCTCACCTTCGAGCACCTGTCGCTCGACGGAGGGGCCACACCCGACGAGGTGCGCACCTATGCCGACCTGGCCCGCAACGCCAACCGCATCGCGGCGGGCCTCGTGGAGCTGGGCATGGAACCGGGGAGCGCTTCGCGATCATGATGCGCAACCACCCCGAGTTCGTGGAGGCGATGATCGCAGCGTCGATCACGGGCACGGTGTTCGTGCCGATCGACCCACGCACCCGTGGCGACAAGCTCGCCTACATGCTCAACGCCGCCGGTTGCAGGGGCATCGTCACCTCCGACGGCTGCCTGGGCGAGATCGAACGGGTGCGGGCCACGGTCGGGGACCTGCGTTGGGTGCTGGCGCTCGACACGGGTGACGACGGTGTCGAGGGGGTCCGCGGGCGACTGGGCCAGACCGCTCGCCGAGGTGCTCGAAGCCGATGTCCCGACCGTCGATCCGCACCAGAGCGATCCCGAGACGCCGCTTCAGATCATGTTCACCTCGGGCACCACCGGCGACCCGAAGGGGATCGTGGGGGCGAACTTCCGGTTCTGTGCAGCGGCGCTGCTCGGTGGGCTCTTCGAGTACCGGAGCGACGAGCGGCCCTACACCGGGTTGTCGCTCACCCACGGCAACGCGCAGTCGGTGACGCTCGCCCCGGCTCTGTACGCGGGGCACAGGGCGGTGTACAGCCGTCGCTTCACGCGCTCGAAGCTGTGGGACGTGTGCCGGGCCTACGGCTGCACGACCTTCTCGATCCTGGGTGGAATCGCCACTGCGATCTACAGCGAGGCACCCCGGCCCGACGACGCCGACAACCCGGTGCGACTCGTGATCAGCGGCGGGATGCCCGCCGCGCTGTGGGAGGCCTTCGAGGAGCGCTTCGACGTGCGCATCCTCGAGTTCTACGGCGCGATGGACGGAGGCGGTGTCGCCTACAAGCCCGTCGGCGAAGGACCGGTCGGATCGTTCGGCAGGCCCCCTCGGTGGCACCGAGATGAAGATCCTCGACGAGGCGGGTGACGAGTGCCCACCGGGGGTCATCGGCGAGATCTGCTGTCGGCCCGAGGGTGGGGGAGGCCACGATCACCTACCACGGTGACCCGGATGCCTCCAAGCGCAAGATCCGTGGTGGATGGAACCGCAGCGGCGACATGGGCCACCGCGACGCGGACGGGTGGCTCTTCTTCGACTTCCGCGCGGGTGGCGGGATCCGCCGCAACGGCGAGTTCGTGAGCGCCGGGTTCGTTGAGAAGGCCATCGCCGAGCTACGCGGACGTGGACGACGTGTTCGTCTACGGCGTGCCGGCCACCTCGGGGCACCCGGCGAGAGCGACGTCGTGGCTGCCGTGGTGGCGGCACCCGGCGTGTCGATCGACCCGGAGGAGCTCTTCGCCCACTGCCGCAGTGGACTGGAGGCGAACTTCGTGCCCACCTACCTGCAGGTCGTCGACGAGATCCCCAAGACCGCATCGGAGAAGCCTCTGCAGAGCGTGCTGGCCGCCGCGTTCTCACCCGGGGCGGCCAACATCCACACCGAAGCCTCCTCCACGAGCTAGGCACCTGTGGTGACCGCCCGCGGTGCAACCGTCGCGGCCCGGCTCAAGGCGCTGTTCGACGTGGACCGGTTCCTGGTCGTGGCGACGGTCGTCGGCCTCGGTGTGGCGGCGGGTTGCAGCGTCGTGATCGCGAAGCTGCTCGACGACGTGATGGGCGCCGAGGATGCCGCACGGCTGGATCCCAGGATCCTGGCTGTGGTGGTGGAGCATCGCAGCGAGGCGCTGACGTCGTTGTTCTCGCGGGCCACGAACCTGGGTGATCCGCTCGTTGTGACCGTGGTGGCCGTCGTGGTGGTCGTCATGCTGTTGGCGGTGAATCGTCGCCTGGCATTGCTGGTGGTGGCGTCCACGACAGGCACGGTGGTCATCACCACTGTGGCCAAGGCCGTGGTCGACCGGCCACGACCACCCGAGGCGCTCTGGTTGGACGTGGCAGCGGGGCCGGCGTTCCCGTCGGGTCACGCGGCGCAGTCGATCGCGCTCTACGGCGCGATCGCCGTGGTCGTGTGGCGACTGGTCCGCTACTGGTGGGTGCGGATCCCGGTGCTCGTGGTCGCCGCCGCGATCGGGCTCGCGGTCGGGCTGTCCCGGGTGTACCTGGGGTCCACTGGCCCTCCGACGTGCTGTGCGGATGGGCCGTGGCGGGGCTCTGGCTCACGATGCTGGTGCTGATCGGCTGGGCGCTGCCGCGGTGGTGGAGGCTTCACTCGAGCGGGGCCTTCGGGGGGCCTCAACGCTCGATGACCACCATGCGCTCCTCGGTCATCTCCCGTACCGCCCAGGCAGGGCCCTCCTTGGTGTTGCCCGAGTCGCGCACGCCTCCGTAGGGCATCTGGTCCGCACGCCACGACGGCACCTCGTTGATGCACACGCCACCGAAGGCCAGGGTGTGCGCGGCGTCGAGGGCCGTGGAGAGGTCGTTTGTGAACACCCCGGCCTGAAGGCCGTAGCGGCTGTCGTTGGCCGCCGCGAAGGCGTCGGCGATCTCCCCGTAGCGCTGGACGCCCACCACCGGTCCGAAGAGCTCGGTCGCGCACACGTCCATCTCCGCGCGCACGTCGGTGAGCACAGTCGGACGCAGCACGCCGTCGTCGCCACGGTCGCCGCCGAGCGCCGCCTGTGCGCCTTGGGCGAGCGCGTCCTGCACGCTCGTGGCCACCCGGTCGGTCTCGGAGGCGTCGATGAGCGCGCTCACGGTGGTGTTGTCGTCGGCGGGGTCGCCGACCACGAGCTGTGCCACGAGCCCGGTGAGGCGTTCGATGAAGCGGTCCGCTACCGAGTCGTGCACGTACACCCGCTGCACCGAGATGCAGGTCTGCCCCGAGTAGGAGTACCCGGCGACCGAGATCCTCCGCGCCGCGACCTCCACATCCGCGTCGGCGTGCACGATCACCGGGGCGTTGTTGCCGAGCTCCAAGCCGACCCGCTTGCGTGGTGCCTTGGAGCGGATCGCCCAACCGACCTCCGGGGAGCCGGTGAAGGTGATCAGCGCCACGTCGTCGTGGGTGACGAGGCGCTCGGCCACCCGTCCCGGCACGGTGACCACGTTGAGCCAGCCCGGCGGGAGACCCGCTTCCTCCTCGAGTACCTGGGCTAGTAGCAGGGCGGTGAGCGGGGTGGCCGAAGCGGGCTTGAGCACCACCGGGCATCCCGCGGCGATCGCGGGGCGACCTTGTGCGCCACCAGGTTCAGCGGGAAGTTGAACGGGCTGATCGCCCCCACCACGCCGACGGGCAGGCGGAGGGTGAAGCCCAGCTTGCCGACCCCCGCGCTGGATGCGTCGAGGGGCACCATCTCGCCGGTGGACGTGCGCGCCACCGCGGCGGCGAAGCGGAACGTGTCGACAGCGCGCGCCGCCTCGACGCGCGCGGTCGCGATCGGCTTGGCCGCCTCCGCGCTGATCGAGCGGGCGAAGGTCTCGTGGCGTGCCGCGATGGCCACGGCTGCGAGGTCGAGGATCTCCGCGCCGGTGTACCGGCAGCGCCCCGCCGCGGTGGCGGGCGACGGCCACCTCCACCGCGCGGTCCACGTCGGCCTCGGTGCCCAGGGGCACCCGGGCGATCTCGTGGCCGTCGTAGGGAGACCGCACCGGTGTCTCCTGGGCGCTGGTGACGGCCTCGCCGTCGATGCGCATCGGGATGAGATCGGTCATCGTGGGCCCCCTGTAGATAGTCGGCGCAGCGCCGTCACACGATCATGGCCGACGGTGTCGTCGATGGGTGCTCGGTTGCTGGCGGGTGGTCTGTCATCTGTGGGTGGGGAACCCGAGGTCACGACCGCGGGTCTCGGGGTCGGCCCACCTGGTGGTCACGACCTTCGCTCGGGTGTAGAAGTGCACGCCCTCGGCACCGTGCACATGGGTGTCGCCGAACAGCGACTCCCCAGCCTCCGAAGGAGTAGTAGGCCATCGGCACCGGGATCGGCACGTTCACCCCGACCATGCCGGCCTCCACCTCGAAGGTGAAGCGTCGTGCCGCACCGCCGTCACGGGTGAAGATGGCGACCCCGTTACCGAAGGCGTTGTCGTTGACGAGGGCCACGGCCTCCTCGTAGGACCCTGCGCGCACCACGCACAGCACGGGTCCGAAGATCTCCTCGGTGTAGACCGACATGTCGGCCGTCACATGGTCGAACAGGGTCGGGCCCAACCAGAACCCCGCCGTGTCGGGGGTCGCAGACGTGCGGCCGTCGACGACGACGGTCGCCCCCTGTGCCTCCCCGGCGTCGATGTGGGAGCGCACCTTGTCGCGGTGCGCCGCTGTGACCAGAGGACCCATCTCGGAGGCCGGGTCGCGGCCGTCTCCGACGACGATCTGGTCGGTCCGCTCCGCGATCGCCGCCACCAGTTCGTCGCCCACCGGGTCCACTGCCACCACGACCGAGATCGCCATGCAGCGCTCACCCGCAGATCCGTAACCGGCGTTCACCGCAGCGTCGGCGGCCGCTTCCAGGTCTGCGTCGGGCAGCACGATCATGTGGTTCTTGGCGCCCCCGAGGGCCTGCACCCGTGTGCCGGTGGCCGCCGCGGTCTCATAGACGTGGCGGGCGATCGGAGTGGAGCCCACGAAGCTCACCGCGTCGAGTTCGCTGTGGGTCAACAGGGCGTTCACCGCCTCCCGCGTCGCCGTTGAGGACCGAGAACACGCCGTCGGGCAGGCCGGCCTGCTGCCAGAACTGCGCCAGCAGCGTCGCCGCACCCGGGTCACGTTCGGAGGGCTTGAGGATGAACGAGTTGCCGCATGCGATCGCCACCGGACACATCCACAACGGCACCATCACCGGGAAGTTGAACGGGGGTGATGCCCACGGTCACCCCGACCGGTTGGCGGATCGAATGCACGTCCACGTTGGTCGACACCTGCTCGGAGTGCGAGCCCTTGAGCTGGTGCGGTATGCCGCACGCGAACTCGATCACCTCCAGGCCGCGCTGCACCTCACCGAGGGCGTCGCCGAGCACCTTGCCGTGCTGGGCGGTTATCACCTCGGCGAGCTCCCGGCGCCTCTCGCTCACGATCTCACGCATCGCGAACAGCACCGCGGTGCGCTTCGACAGCGATGCGCCGCGCCACTGGGTGAACGCTGCCCTGGCGCTGCTCACCGCGGTGTCCACGTCGCGCTCCGACGCGAGGCGCGCATGTGCGCTCACCGCGCCTGTGGCCGGGTCGAACACCTCGGCGGTGCGCGTGCCGGTGCCTTCGGCCGGCTTGCCGTCGAGCCAGTGGTCGATGGTCGTGACTTCGGTCATCGTCGCGGTCCTTCAGTCTGCTGTGGTGTGGATGTCGATGACCGCGGTGCGCAGGTCGGTCATGTCCAACAAGGTGTACTTGCCGCCGATGCGGCCCCAACCGCTGCGGGTGCGCGACGCACCACCGAAGGGCGGATGTGGTTCCCAGAAGTCGGTCGAGTCGTTGACCACGATGCTCCCTGCGCGCACCCGGTCGATGTAGCGGAACGCCCGCTTCAGGCTCGATGTGAACACCGATGCCTGAAGGCCCAGGTCGGAGTCGTTGGCCAGGGCGATCGCATGGTCGTCGTCGGTGAAGGTGGTGATCGGGAGCACGGGCCCGAAGCTCTCCTCGCGAAACAGCGCCATCTCGGGTGTGACCGCGTCGATCACGGTGATCAGGAAGTACAGCCCGGTGGGCATCTGCGATACCGGTTCGCCGCCGCAGAGGACCTCGGCGCCCAGGGCGCGCGCGTCGGCGAGGTGGAGCTGCACCTTGGCGAGCACTGCGGAGTTGTTCAGCGGTCCCATCGTGACGGCGTCGTCACGGGGATCGCCGACGGTGACCTCCGCGGCGTGTGCGAGCACCCGCTCGACGACCTCGTCGTGCACCGACTCCTCGACCAGGAGGCGCTCTGTCGCGACGCAGCACTGCCCACCCGCGAAGTAGGTGCCGTAGACCGCTGCCGCTGTGGCCGCGTCGAGGTCCGCGTCAGCGCAGATGATCTGTGGCCCGTTGCCCGATGCCTCGATCAGCGTGCGCTTCAACCCGGCCGAGCGCACGATCGCCTCGGCGGTGTCGGCGGATCCCACGAACCCGATGCCGTCCACCTTGGGGTGCTCGACCAGGGCACGGCCGATGCCGGGATCGCCGTGCAGCAGGTGCACAGCCGACGGGGGAACCCGGCGTCGAGCACCGCGGACAACATGCCCGCCGCGGTGAGCGGGGTGAACTCCGAGGGCTTCATGATGAACGAGTTGCCACCGCCCAGCGCCGGGGCGACCAGCTCAGCTGGGATGTTCATCGGGAAGTTCCACGGCGTGATCAGCGCGTACACGCCGTTGGGCTTGCGATGGGTGAGCACGAGCTTGTGCGGATCGGCGCCGGGGAGGGCGGGCGTCTCGAGGCGCTTGACCTCCTCGGCGGCCCACCTGAAGATCTCCGCGGACTCCGCCACCTCGTCGCGGGCCTCGGTGTGAAGCACCTTGCCGCTCTCGTCGGTGAGCACCTCGGCGAGGTCGTCCGCTCGCTCCTCGAGCAGCTCGGCCACCCCGATCAGCTTCTCGGCACGCTCGAAGGGCGGCATCGACTCCATGGCGTCCGCTCCGGGTCCGGCGGCGGCGGTCACCGCTTCTTCTACGTCGCTGTGGGAGGCCTGGCACACCTCGGCGATCACCTCGCCGGTCACCGGGCTGCGCAGTGTGAGGGTTTCTCCGTCGGAGCCTTCGGTCCATCGTCCGTCGATGAGCAGTTGGGGTGAGGTGGACATGTGGTGCTCCGACCGTCAGGTGAGCGGAATCGGTTGAGGACGGGCCAGTTTGCCACGGAATCAGTGGCGAACACCCCCATTCGCGAACGATGTGGTGCCCAGAGGGGAGTCGACCGGTACGGTGTGGGTCGTGGCCGCCCTGTTGTCGTCCGAGTACTCCGAGACGTGCCTGTGGCAGGAGCAGGTCGCCGGTACGCTGCCGTCGACCGACTCCGGGAGCCCGCTGCCGGATCTGGTCGACGTGGTGGTGGTCGGTGCGGGGATGTGCGGGTTGTCGGCGGCCACCGCGGTTGCCCGACTCGGCCGAAGCGTGGTGGTGATCGACAGGGAACCGCTCGGGTGGGGTGCATCGAGCCGCAACGGCGGCATGGTGATTCCCGAGTTGAAGGCCGGACCGGCGGCGCTGACCGCGAAGTACGGCGAGGTGGGTCGCCGGATGTACCACGAGGTCAACCTCGCGTTCGACCATGTGGAGTCGGTCATCGCCGGCACCGCCGACGCGGGCCCGATCGACTGCGACTACGTGCGCAGCGGCCTGCTGTACCTCGCGCACAGCCGGCGCCATGTCGGGGAGCTCCGCGCGATGGCCGCGGAGCACGGCGGCGAGCTCGGTGAGGACGTGCGCTTCGTGGCGCGGCGTGACCTGGCAGCCGAGGTGGGCAGCGACGCGTTCGCCGCCGGGCTGGTGATGGAGCGCACCGGCGCCGTGCATCCCGCCAGGTTCCACCGGGGCCTCGCGCGCCACGCCCTGTCGGCAGGCGTGCTGGTGCACGACCGGACCGCCGTAACCTCTATCGCCCGAAACGGCGACCGGCATCGCATCGACACGACCAGGGGAGCGGTGTTCGCACGTCACGTCCTGGTCGCTACCAACGCATACGCGGATGCCTCTGTGCCCGACCTGCGGCGCCGCGTGTTGCCGGTGTCCAGCTACATGATCGCGACCGAGGTGCTACCCGAGGACCTCGCAGCGTCGGTGAGCCCCACGGGGCGCATGATGTTCGACAGCCGCAACTTCTTGAACTACTGGCGCCTCACGCCGGATCGCCGCATGGCCTTCGGTGGACGCCGCAGCCTGGATCCCGTGGACGTGGTGGAGTCCCGCGACTTCCTCTATGACCGGATGCTCGACATCCACCCGCAACTGCGCGGCACGGCGGTGCAGTACGCGTGGGGGGGTTCGGTGGCTGTGACCCTGGACCGGCTCCCACACGTCGGGCGGATCGACGGTGCGTGGTACGCCACGGGGTGCAACGGCAGCGGCGTGGCGCTCAACACCTGGCTCGGGCACCGCATGGGCCTGTCGATGCTGGGGGAAGCCCCGGTACCGGCGGTCGCGGAGGTGCCGCACCGCCCGATCCCGCTGAGCTCATGGCGCAACGTGTACCTGCCGGTGGTGAGTCGCTGGTTCGCGTTCGAGGACAGCCGCTAGATCTGGGGCGGAGCCCCTGGATCTTGGGCTCTCCTGCCCGATCCGTGGGTCGGTCATGGCCCACTCAGGTTCTCACTCCACCACTCTCGGTAGTTGCCCTGTTGAACGACTCGATCCAGGCGTTCTGCCACGGCGAGCCGGTCGAGCACGGCCACGACGTCATCGGTGGTGATGGTGTGGTCGAGCTTGCGGATGGTCTGTCTGGTGTATGCCGTCGTCGAGCCATCGATGGGTCCTTTCCTGCCTCCGCCACCATGACGGAGATGCTCGGACCGCACAGCAACTGGACCGCTACGAGGGGCTCACTCCAGTCTCTGCCATCCGCGAGATCGAGCCCGTCTGAAAGACGACGAGGCGATGATCGACCTTGTGCGATCATCGCAATAGTGCGATAGTGCTTGCGTGTGACCGACCTCGAACTGCACGACGAGATCGTCGAGTGGATGGACTCGCTCAACGCCGCGGGGTGGGATCGGACGGTCGTGGTGATCGATCGGCTTGTCACCCTCGGTTCGTCGGCGCGGATGCCGTTGTCGAGGAGTCTCGGCGACGGACTCTTCGAGCTGCGGTTCACGCTCGGGTCCACGGCACGACGGATCACCTACCGGTTCACCAAGGACGGCCGGATCATCCTGCTCACGACTTTCCGCAAGCAACGCAACAATGAGCGCAACGAGATCAATCGGGCACGCAAGACCGCCGAGGACTGCGCCAAGCGGTACCCCTGAAGGAGACGACCATGGCCAACTACTCCCGCTGGGAAGACGTCAAGAGGAAGCGGCCGGCACTCGACGCCGAGACCCGCACCGAGATCGAGCACGACCTCGCGCTCGGTCAGCTCATCTACGACCTGCGCACCGAGGCCGGGCTGAGCCAGCGCGAGCTCGCCGAGCGGATGGGGACCACCCAGTCGGTGATCTCCCGGCTCGAGGAGGGCGGGGGAGCGCGCAACCGCATCGACACGCTCGCCCGGGTCGCCACCGCGCTCGATCGACACCTCGTCGTGTCGTTCCCCGAGAAGGTCCCTGCGAAGCTGAAGGACGCCGTCCAGGTCGCCTGACCCAAGCCCGCCCGTAGGACATCGGCTTCTACATTCCTTCTACACGACGCCGAGTGACAGGGCGGTACGGGGAGGCACGGTCCAGAAGTGCAGCGACGCCATGCTGGCTTGGTGAACGACTGGCCGGGTGTCGAGGATCGAGCGGCTCAAGAGGCCCGTCTTCGAGGTGTCGCCAACGCAGTGACCTACCAGACGGAGCACGGCGTGCAGCAGAAGTGCGGCACGGGGGTCCTGCCGGAGCGGTTGGATCCACAACTGACAAGCTGGGCGAGCTCGGCGTGATCCAGACCGAACAGGACGGAACTCGAACACCGGATCATCCTCAACACGGCCCACACCCTGTCGTTCGTGCCCGGACCACAGCGCCGTTCGGCCGCCGCCATGCAGCGTCAACGCGACGGCGGCAGTGTGCTTGCAGGACTTGCCGTCCTCGCCGTGGGGACACGTGCACGAGAACCGGGGCTTCTTGGCGCCCTCGACCCAGTCGCGACCGTGTAGGGCATGGTGCCTCTGGCGACGGCGGAGAGATGGTCGTCGACCTCGGTCAGATCCTCGATGTCGCTCGCCGGGATCATCGACGCACGGGCCAGGACGCGGTCCCCGGCCAGCTTCTGGATCCGGTCGAGATCGAACACCGAGGACAGCGGCGCTTGCGGCAGGCCGCTCAGGCTGCACCAGAGCGACGCGCTCGAACAAGGTCCGATCGTGCCGTCTCAGACGCCGTCCCCCGACCGAGTGCGTCTCGTTGCCGCCTACCCTCCAGCCGGCAATGAGCCTTGACTCATAATGAGTGATGGCTCATAGTGTGTCGGTGTGGGATGTCGAGGTCACGGACCAGTTCGTCGAATGGTGGTCGACACTGACCGACGACCAGCGCGAGGCGGTGACCGCCCGGGTCGACCTGCTCGGCGAACGCGGCCCCGACCTCGGCCGACCGGTCGTCGATCGCATCCACTCATCACGACACCGGACGATGAAGGAGCTCCGGGCCGCCAAGGACGGGGCCATGCGGGTGCTGTTCAGCTTCGACCCCAGACGTCAAGCGATCCTGCTGCTGGGTGGCGACAAGAGCGGCGAATGGAACAAGTGGTACGAGTGGGCGGTCCCGCTCGCGGATGACCTCTACGACGAGTACCTCCAGGAACTCCACACGGAAGGATTGATCTGATGGCACGAACCAAGTTCTCGGCCCTTCGTGACGACGTCACCGCCAAGGACGGCGCGTCCGAGCGCATCGCCGACATGCGTGCCGAGGCGCTCGAGGAGATCCGCCTCTTCGAGCTCCGCCACCGTGAAGCGGTCAGCCAAGCAGAGCTCGCCGGTCGGCTGGATGTCACCCAGGGTGCGATCTCCAAGCTCGAACACGCCGATGACGTCCGCGTCTCGACGCTGCGCCAGTACCTCGAGGCGCTCGGCGCCCGGCTCGAACTCGTCGCCGTCTTTGACGACGAGGATCGAAGCGTCCCCGTCCATCTCGGCAGAGACAGCGCTGCCTGAACACAGCGACAGAGCCCTCCACCCCGCGGCCACGACCCGAGGTGTTCGGTGTTTCGCGCCTGCATCGTCACGTCTGCCAGATCTTCTGCCAGATCCGGCAGAAACGGGCGGTACAGGCCAGTACCGTGCGGGACAGCGAGTTGGCCAGATCCCTTGTGGGACAGGGGGAACGGCACTCGACGGGACAGGCCGGGGGGAACGCTCATTACCCGAAGGTCGCAGGTTCAATTCCTGCCCCCGTCAAGCGTCGCCGCGGCCCGCGCCAACGCGCCCTCACGCCCAGTGAGCAAGAAGACACACCCTGACAGCCGTTAGGGAATCTCTTCTGCCCGATCCGTGGGTGGACCCGGCGCTTGCCGTGAGGGGTTGTCATCGAGGGCGGTTCGGGGATGTGGTTGGTCGGCCTGTTGGGGTCCCGCGGGTGCGGGTGGTCGCTGTAGCGGTGGTCGGGTGGTTGTTCGCCTGGCGGTTTGGGTGGTCGTGGGCGGTGTTGGGTCGGTAGTTCGAGCCCGGTGGCGGTGGTGATCGTGAAGTGGCTGTCAGGACCGCTCTGGCCACTGTCTGGCGGGTGGGGGTGGTTCAAGTGCATGGTCCAGCCGGTGCGGTGCACGATGCCGTGGTGGTGTCGGCACAACAACACGAGGTTCACGATCACGGTTTGGCCGTCGTCGGCGTATTCGATGACGTGGTGTGCGTCACACCATCCGGGTGGGGCGTCACATCCCGGGAACACACATCCGCCGTCTCGTACCACAAGCGCGCGGCGCATCGCCCGGTTCGGCAACCGCAGCCGTTCACGTACCGCTACGGGCATGCCCATTTGATCCAGCAGGGTCTCGGAGATCGCGGAGTTGCATACCAGCAGCTCCCATTGGGTGGGGGTGAACCACAACCTGTTGCCCGCTGTGTCGGTAACCGGTACACCGATGAGC
Organism: Microthrixaceae bacterium; assembly: GCA_027493675.1. Taxonomy (GTDB): domain Bacteria; phylum Actinomycetota; class Acidimicrobiia; order Acidimicrobiales; family Microtrichaceae; genus JAMLGJ01. Next base: position 66,896 of record JAOSKI010000041.1, read on the forward strand.
GCCCCGACCCCGGGCCGGTCTGAACAGCATCCGGTGGCGGTGTCACCGGAACCGTAGGGGTGGGTTCCGTTGAGTACATCGGCGAGGATCGGGTCGATCTCACCTGTTCGGTCGGTGTCGATGATCAGGTTCATCTCGGTGACCGTGCAAGCCGTGGTGTTGTCTTGCCTGGTTGTAGCGCCACGGCGGATGAGCTCGATGAGGGCTTGGGCACGGATCTGTGCTCTGGTTGGCATCTCGATCTCTGGGCAGCATCGGCGGTCGTTGCGCATGCGGCGCCACATGCGGTTCGTTTCGGCTTCGAGAAGCTCTTCGAAGGAAACACCGTCAGGTCCACAGAACGTGCCTTCGAGGACTGCTTCGTCGCCGCTGCGACGCAACGACACCGACGATTTCGCCTCAGTGGGGTCATGACCGCCGTCGGCATCGGCGTACCGGGCGAGATCGTCAACCAACGCTGTGAACCGTGACCAACCAGGCTCCCGCGTCCGACAACGCCAACAACGCCTGTTGTGCGGCGCTGAACGCGTCCGCGTTGCGGTCGTTGACCCGCGCGGCGATGAACGCCGCACGTTCGAAGGTGATCTCACCACGACCGGCCGCTTTGAACAACTCGTCGAGATCTGCTCGCAGACGCCTACCGGCACGAATCTCACGGTTCACAGCGGTACGAGAACGTCCGTGACGACGCTCGAACCACACACCCGTAGCGGTGCCGTAACGGATGTCGCACAAACCGCGGCGGTCCACCTCGGCAAGCACTCCCGCGGATGTGGCATCCAGTGACCGGCGAGCCACTTCGATGTCATCGACCATCCCAAGGCACTCCTCATCGGACAGCTCCTTCGCGTCGACACCGGCCAACACGCGCGTGCCGTGGTGATCACACCAGCGGTGCTACCCGACCCGTCCCCAGAACCACCTCCCACAATCGAACCCATGTTCGATACCGTACCAACCCCGTGAGACATCCAAGATCGGAACAGCCGTTGCCGGACGGTGCAGGAGCCTCACCGCGCCATGCCTACTCGGACCGAGGCGGCCACCACCCACCCGGAACGGAACGGGCACGGCAGCCGTTGGCAGTGTGAGGCAACCGGCCTGTCGATGGCTCTTCGAACTCCGGGGCGTGATGCAGGTATAGGTCTCGGGCCTCGGGGGTAGGATCCGGCGAACGCGGGGCGCGCACCAAGGGGGTGCTACGAGATGAGACCACTTCGGTACTCGATCAACGTCACCCTCGACGGCTGTTGCGATCACGAGGCAGGGCTCCCGCCCGACGAGGAGTCGATGCGGTACTGGACCGCCGAGATGCAGCGAGCCGATGCCGTGCTGCTCGGCCGGGTGACCTACGAGATGATGGAGTCGGCGTGGCGCAGGCCGGCCACGGGCACCTGGCCTGACTGGATGGAGCAGTGGGAGGTCCCGTTCGCCGAGGCCATCGACGGGGCGAAGAAGTACGTCGTGTCGAGCACGCTGAGCCGGGTCGATTGGAACGCCGAGTTGGTGCGAGGCGATCTCGGGCAAGCGGTCGAGCGGCTCAAGGCGGAGCCGGGTGAGCGCCTGTGGGTGGGCGGCGTGACGCTCCCTGTGGCGTTGGCGGACCTGGGACTGATCGACGAATACGAGTTCCTCGTGCAGCCGGTGCTCGCCGGTCACGGGCCGACGTTGCTTGCCGGTCTGCGGGAGCGCATCCGGCTCGAGCTCGTGGATCGCCATGAACTCGAGTCGGGGGCGGTCGTCCTGCGGTACCGATCCGTTCAGGTCCGGGCGTGACAGTGATCGTCCCGGCGCGTCGGCAGCGCTGTCAGCTCTGCGCGAGCGCGTGGCAGAAGCCTGTGAACATCTCCACGTAGCGGTCGATGTCGGCTTCGGTGTGTTGCACCGACAGGGTCCACTGCTCCTCGTCGCCGGGTGTCATGAACAGGCCGCGGTTGAGCGCCCACGGGAACGCGGCGCCGAACAGCTGCGGTTTGGTCTCGAGGAAGTCGCGGTAGTTGCGTGAGCGCTCCTTGCGGAACGACACGCATCCCTTCGCCCCCAGGTCGACGGTGTGCGCGGGAATGCCTGTGGCGTCGATCGCCTCCTGGCATCCGGCGGCGAGCCTGGCTCCGAGAGCGGCCAACTCGTCGTAGGCGTCGGCTGTGAGCACCTCGGTCAGGCACGCCAGGCCGGCCGCGGCCACCAACGGGTTGCCGTTGAAGGTGCCCATCTGAGCGGCGCCGTTGTTGATGATGTCCATCACAGCGGCCTCCCCCACCGAACGCCGCCCCGGTGTCCCACCGAAGAGGGCCTTGGCGTAACACGACAGGTGCGGTTTCACGCCGTAGCGCCCGCGGGCGCCTCCACGGTGGACCGTCGCTCCGGCCTTCACCTCGTCGAAGATCAGCACGGACCCGTTCGCGTCGCAGATGTCGCGCAGGGACTGCAGGTATCCGGGGTCGGGTTCGATGATGCCGACGTTCATCATCACCGGTTCGAGTATCAGACACGCGATCTCGTCGCCGCGCTCGTCGACGAGCCTCTGGAACGCGGCGGCGTCGTTGAAGGGGATCACCGCGGTGTGCGTGGCCACATCCGCGGGTATGCCCAACGACATCGGCGTGCTCGACGGCATCTCGCGTCCGCCGACCGCGTCGGAGTTGGGCAGCACCGAGAACATCACGGTGTCGTGGTGGCCGTGGTATGACCCCTCGATCTTCACCACCAGGTCACGCCCGTGGCCGCGCGTGCAACCCCTGACCGCATCCATGGTGGCCTCGGTGCCGGAGTTGGCGAAGCGGATCTGGTCCAGGTCGAAACGCGAGCAGAGCTCCTCGGCGAGCTGCACCGTGACGGTGGTGGGAGCGGCGAAGTGCGTTCCGCTGCGGGCCGCCCGGTCGATCGCCTCGACGATCTTCGGATGGGCGTGACCGCACAGCCCGACCCCGAACCCGCCGTGGAAGTCGGTGTAGTCGTTGCCGTCCACGTCGGTGACCGTCACCCCCTCGCCACGCTCGAGGTAGATCGGGTACGGATCGGCCGCCTGGAACGACGACGGCACACCCATCGGCATCGAACGCAGGGCCCGCTCGTACCACTTCTCGGACTGGGTGGTGTTGGCGAGCAGCGTCGCCATCTCAGCGTCTGCGATCTCCGATGCCCGCAGGCTGAGCGGGTCGGACACTGCGGTTGTGGGGTCGGTCGTATCGGTCATCTGGGTTCCACCATCACTTGGGTTGCGTCGTCATCCGGGTTGCGTCGTCACTGGATCTTCACCATCACGTGCTTGAGCTCGGTGTAGTGCTCGATCGCGTAGATCGACATGTCCTTGCCGTAGCCCGACTGCTTGAACCCGCCGTGGGGCAGCTCCGAGACGATCGGGATGTGGTCGTTCACCCACACCGTGCCGAACATGAGCCGGCTGCTCATGCGCATGGCCCGGGACACGTCGGATGTCCACACCGACGCCGCCAGGCCGTAGTCCACGCCGTTGGCCCACTCCAGCGCCTGGTCCTCGTCGGAGAAGCGCTGCACCGACACCACCGGGCCGAACACCTCGCGCTGCACCAGCTCGGCGTCCTGGGCGGGGTTGGCAACCACAGTGGGGGGCATAGAAGAAGCCGGGCCGCTCGAGCACCTCGCCGCCGACGACGGCCTCCCGCCGGCATCCACAGCGCGCGAGACCATCTGGGCCACGCGCTCCTGCTGCGCCTTGGACACCACCGGGCCGACAGCGGTGGCCTCGTCGCCGGGGTCGCCGGTGACGATGTCACGCACCGCGTCGGACAGCCCGCCGACGAGGTCGTCGTAGATGCCCGGCGCCGCGATCACCCGGCACGGGGCCGTGCAGTCCTGCCCCGAGTTGTAGTAGCCGGCCTCGGCCAGGGTGGCGACCAGCGCCTCCAGGTCGGCGTCGTCGAAGACGACCACCGGTGCCTTGCCACCCAGTTCGAGGTGCACCCGCTTGAGCGAATCCGCGGCGTTGCGGGCGATCAGCTTGCCGGTGTCCACGTCGCCGGTGATGGACACCATGGCGATGCCGGGATGCCTCACCAGCGCGTCGCCCGCAGTCTCGCCCTGGCCGGTGACCACGTTGAACACCCCGGGTCCGAAGATGTCCTGCGACAGCTCGGCGAGCTTCAGCGCGCTCAGCGGGGTCAGCTCGCTGGGCTTGAGGATGAAGGTGTTCCCCGCGGCGAGGGCGGGGCCGAGCTTCCAGGTCGCCATGTTGAGCGGGTAGTTCCACGGGGCGATCCCGGCGCAAACCCCCAACGGGTCGCGGCGCAGCATCGAGGTGTGGTCCTCCAGGTACTCGCCGGCGGCCTGGGCCTGCATGGTGCGCGCCGCACCGGCGAAGAAGCGCAGGTTGTCCACGGTCAGGTCGAACTCGAACTCGATGATCGACACCGGCTTGCCGACGTTTCGCATCTCGAGTTGCTTCAGCTCGTCGAGGTTCTCCTCGACCGCGTCCGCGAGGGCCAGCAGCTTCTCGGAGCGTTCACGCGGCGTGGTGCGCCCCCAGGTGCGGAACGCCTCGGCCGCGGCGGTGACCGCGAGGTCCACGTCGGCGGCGTCGCTCGACGCCACCTCTTCCACCACCTCGCCGGTGGCAGGGTCGAGCACCTCGTCGACACCGCCCCCGGTCGCGTCACGCCACTGCCCGCCGATGAAGTTCCGTAGTGCCATGTCTGGTCCCCTTTGGGGTCGGGATCTGTGAGCTGGTTCGGGAGCAGCCCGGACTCGTCACGATGGAATCCGTCGCACAAGCGCGAGATCCCGAGTGAATCACTTGCAGCGAGTGCTTCCGGCTGACAATCTCACCTGCAACTGTCCGATGTGTCAAGCAACTCCGGCTATGTTTGACGGTTGTCGTTTGATCGTCGTCGGCACACAGGGGAAAGCAACGCATGGATCCGACCCTGACGGACGTGGTTCCGGACGGGCGTGATGTTGTCACCGGCGCCGATCCAAAGCCGCCGACGATCGGCATCGATCACGTCACCAAGGCGTTCAAGGACTTCGTCGCGGTCGACGATGCGCACTTCTCCATAGCGCAGGGCGAGTTCTTCTCCATGCTCGGGCCGTCGGGATGTGGCAAGACCACCACGCTGCGCATGATCGCCGGATTCGAGACGCCGACGACGGGGAGCATCCGTCTCGACGGCAAGGACGTGTCGCGCACCCCGCCGCACAAGCGCAACGTGAACACGGTGTTCCAGCACTACGCGCTGTTCCCCCACATGACCGTGTGGGACAACGTGGCGTTCGGGCCCCGGTCCAAGAAGTGGGCCAAGGCCGAGATTGCACGCAAGGTCGACGACGTGATCGGTGTCGTGCGCATGGAGGAGTTCGCCGGTCGCAAGCCCGCGCAGCTCTCGGGTGGCCAACAGCAGCGTGTGGCACTGGCACGGGCCCTGGTGAACGAACCCACCGCCCTGCTGCTCGACGAGCCGCTCGGCGCACTCGACCTGAAGCTGCGCCAGGTCATGCAGTTCGAGCTCAAGCGGATCCAGCGTGAGATCGGCATCACCTTCGTGTACGTCACCCACGATCAGGAGGAGGCGCTCACGATGAGCGACCGGATCGCGGTGATGAACGAAGGGCGGGTCGAACAGATCGGCACTCCCACGGAGATCTACGACAGCCCGGTGACGGTGTTCGTGGCCGGCTTCATCGGTCAGGCCAACCTGTGGCCGGCGGATGTCGGATCGCTCAACGCCGGCGAAGCGATCGCCACGGTGATGGGATCGCAGGTGACCGCTGCATGCCGCAGCACCGAAGTGGGCGTCGGTGCCGCGGTGATGATGGTCCGGCCCGAGCGACTCTCGTTGTCGGTGCAACGGCCGGAGGGGGTCTCGGTCGTGGAGGGCACGGTGACCGACCTCACCTTCCAGGGCCCCGTGGTGCGGGTGTCGCTGGCAGGAGCAGGGGACGTGCCGGTCGTGGCGCACCTCGGACCGGACGCCGAGTTGCCGGCGCTGCGACCGGGTGACCGTGTCTGGGCCTCGTGGGCGCCCGACGCCGCCTGCGTGCTGCCGCCGGCGGAGATACCCGTGGCCGACGACACCTCGGTCGAGGAGACCTGACCACCCCGCGCCGCGGCCCCGTAGCGATCGAACAACCTGACCAGGAGCAACACCACATGTCACGCACCAGCCGACGACCCGCCACCAGGACATCCGCCGCCATCGGGCAATCCAGACGCAGCTTCCTCGGCCGAAGCGCGCTCCTCGCCGGCGGAGTCGCTCTCGGTCCTCAACTGCTCACAGCGTGTGGCGGCGACGACGAGGGAGCCGATGGAGGGGGATCGGGGTCCTCCGACACGCTTCGGATCTCCAACTGGCCGCTGTACATCGCCGACGGGTTCAACACGTCCTTCGAGGAGGCCTCCGGGTTGACCGTCGACTACAAGGAGAACTTCCAGGACAACGAGACCTGGTTCGCCGCCAACAAGGACGCGCTAGCGGCGAAGCAGGACATCGGTGCCGACCTGGTGATCCCCACCAACACCATGGCCGCCCGCCTGATCTCGCTCGGCTGGTTGAACGAGATCGACCACGCCAACATCTCGAACATCTCCAATATGCGCCCCGACCTCCTGGATGGACCGTGGGATCCGGGTGCGAAGTACTCGCTGCCGTACTTCTCGGGGTTCGTGGGGCTTGCCTACAACGAGGCCGAGACCGGGCGTCCGATCACATCCATCGACGACATGTGGGACCCAGCGTTCAAGGGGCGCGTGACGATGTTGTCGGACTTCCAGGACGGACTCCGGATGGTCATGATGAGCCAGGGCAACGACCCCGGCGAGGCGACCGTCGAGATGGTGCAGGAGGCAGCCGACCTCGTCGCGGAGCAGAACGACAAGGGTCAGATCCGTCGGTTCACCGGCAACGACTACCAGGACGACCTCACCAGCCAGAACGTGATAGTGGCCCAGGTGTACTCCGGTGACATCGTGCAGCTCGCAGCGGACAACCCCGACCTGAAGTTCGCGGTCCCCGACAGCGGGGGTACGGAGTTCATCGACACCATGGTCATCCCGTACACCACCAAGAACCAGGCCGGTGCCGAGGAGTGGATGGACTTCGTCTACGACCGGGCCAACTACGCGAAGCTCGTCGAGGCCGTGCAGTACATCCCGGTGCTGTCGGACATGACCGACGAGCTCGAGAAGATCGACCCTGCGCTCGCTGCGAACCCACTGGTCAACCCTCCCCAGGAGGTCCTGGACCGTGTGACGACCTGGGACATACTTCCCGAGGACGTCGAAGCCGACATGATCGCCATCTACAACGAGGTCACCGGGGGGCTGACATGGCCGGGGTGGCGGCGAGCGGCCGGCGACAGCGGGCGTGGGTTCCCTACGCGATGATCGCGCCGGGGGTGCTGTACCTGGTGGTGTTCTTCGCGATCCCGATCTACACGCTGTTCAAGACCAGCCTGTCGGTGAACTCGGGGTCGCGCTTCGTGCCCACCCTGGAGTTCTCCTGGCAGTGGAGCAATTACACAGAGGCATTCTCCAGCTACCAGGAGCAGATAGCCCGTTCCTTCTGGTACGCGTTGATCGCCACACTGATCATGATCGTGATGGCATATCCGCTGGCCTATGTGATCGCGTTCAGGGCCGGCCGACTGCGCAACATCATGCTCGGGCTCGTGGTGCTGCCGTTCTTCGTGACCTTCCTCGTGCGTACCATCGCCTGGAAGACGATCCTCGCCGACGACGGTTGGGTGGTCGAGATGCTCGGCACGATCGGGCTGCTCCCTCCGGAGGACCGCCTGCTGTCCACCCCGTGGGCGGTGATCGGAGGGCTCGTGTACAACTTCCTGCCGTTCATGGTGCTGCCGATCTACGTGAGCCTCGAGAAGATCGATCCGCGGCTGCTGGAGGCTTCACGGGATCTCTACTCCACTCCCGCGCGGACCTTCGGGAAGGTGATCCTGCCGATGTCGTTGCCCGGGGTGCTGGCAGGAAGCCTGCTGACGTTCATCCCCGCCAGCGGTGACTTCATCAACGCCGAGTACCTCGGCAGCACCCGGACCCGCATGATCGGCAACGTGATCCAGGACGAGTTCCTGCGTGTGAAGGACTATCCGGTGGCGGCCGCGCTGTCGTTCGTGCTGATGGCGATCATCATCGTCGTAGTCATCGGCTACACGCGGGTTCTGGGCACAGAGGACCTGGTCTGATGTCTGAGGCGGTGATCGAGGAGGGGACCGGTGAGCTGACCGGTGGTGTGAAGCGTGGAGGCTCCGCCGAGGCCAGGGCCGTCACCCGCTTCGGCGGCATGGGCGACGTGGTGCTGAAGGTGCTGGCGTGGGGGACGCTGCTGTTCCTGTTCCTGCCGATCTTCGTGATCATCGCGTTCTCCTTCAACGACCCGGCCGGCAAGTTCAACCTCAAGTGGCAGAGCTTCACCTTCGACAACTGGGCCGACCCCTTCAAGTACGAGCAGCTCAACACGGCATTCCTGAACAGCCTGGAGATCGCATTGGTGTCCACGCTGCTGTCGGTCGTCATCGGATCGTTCCTGGCGATCGCGCTGGTACGCCAGCGGTTCCTCGGGCGCGAGACCCTCGACACGTTCCTGGTGCTGCCGCTCACGGTCGCGGAGGTGGTGATAGGAGCGTCGCTGTTGACCCTGTTCCTGGACCTGGGGTGGAACCGTGGGTTCTGGACGATCGTGCTGGCCCACGTGGCGTTCCAGCTGTCGTTCGTCGCCCTCACCATCAGGGCCCGGGTGCGGGGCCATGACTGGACCACCGAGGACGCCGCACTCGACCTGGGCGCCGGACCAGTGCGCACCTTCACCCGGGTGACCCTCCCGCTGATCTTCCCCGGCATCGTGGCCGCAGCGCTGTTGGCGTTCGCGCTGTCACTCGACGACTTCATCATCACGTTCTTCAACGCCGGATCCACCTTGACCTATCCGCTGTTCGTCAACGCGGCGGTCAAGAACGGGCTCCCACCGCAGGTGAACGTGCTCGCAACGGCGATCCTGTTGGGCAGCCTCGCCGTGATTGGAGCCGGATCGCTGTGGGCCCGCCGCCGCGGTGACACGTGACATCGCCATCCGGGTCGGCGGTTCCCGCGCGCACGACCGGCGAGCTCCAGGAGATGGCACAACGGTACCTCTGGGGACACTTCTCGCAACTCGCCCCGACGAACCCTGCGGAGATCGCAGTCATCGAACGTGGTGACGGTTGCCATGTTTGGGACTCCGACGGTAGGCGATATCTGGACGGGCTGGCCGGTCTGTTCACGGTCCAGGCCGGCCACGGCCGCACGTCGATCGCCCAGGCGATGGCGGCGCAGGCCGAGAAGCTCGCGTACTTCCCCTGTGGACCTATGCGCACCCGAGCGCCATCGAGCTCGCAGCGCGCCTGGTGGCGCTCGCGCCCGACCACCTGAACCGGGTGTTCTTCACCACGGGCGGTTCCGAAGCCGTGGAGTCCGCGTGGAAGCTCGCCCGCCAGTACCACCGGGCGCGGGGAGAGCCCACCCGCTTCAAGGCCATCGCGCGCAACGTCGCGTACCACGGCACCACGATGGGTGCGCTCGCCCTCACCGGGGTGGAGTCGATCCGCAGTCCCTTCGAGCCGCTCACCCCCGGGGCAATACACGTGGAGAACGCCAACCGCTACCGGTGCGCGTTCTGCTCGTCGGGCCCGGCGTGCACGCTCGCGTGCGCGGACGACATCGAACGGGCGATCCTGCGTGAAGGCCCCGAGACGGTGGCGGCGGTGTTCCTCGAACCGGTCCAGAACGCCGGGGGTTGCTTCACGCCGCCCCCGGGGTACTTCGAACGGGTGCGCGAGATCTGTGACCGCCACGGCGTGCTGCTCGTGTCCGACGAGGTGATCTGCGCGTTCGGTCGCCTCGGGGAGATGTTCGGTTGCCAGAGGGTTGGATCGACACCGGACATGGTCACCATGGCCAAGGGGCTCACCTCGGGCTACGCGCCGCTGGGTGGTGTGATGGTGTCGGATCGGGTAGCCGAACCGTTTGTGGATCCCGACGAGATGTTCCTGCACGGGATCACCTTCGGTGGGCATCCGGTGAGCTGCGCGGCGGCCATCGCCAACCTCGACGTGCTCGAGGGGGGAGGACCTCCCCGGACGGGTCATGGCACACGAGGCGGAGTTCCGTGCGGCACTCGAGATGCTCGCGGACCTGCCGATCGTCGGCGACATCCGTGGGATGGGCTACTTCTACGGCATCGAGCTGGTGAAGGACCGTGACACCAGGGAGTCCTTCGACGACGACGAGGGCGAACGCCTTCTACGAGGTCTGCTGTCACCGCGCATCTTCGAGCTGGGCCTCATCTGTCGGGCCGACGACCGCGGGGACCCGGTCATCCAGCTCTCACCGCCACTGGTCGCCGGGCCCGAGGAGTTCGATCGCATGGCGTCGATCCTTCGGACCGCGCTCACCGAGGCGATGAAGGAGATGGACCGGTGAGCGGGGTTCGGGGAACCGCCGGGGCCGCAGCGTCCGGCGGCACTACAGCGTCCACCGGCGATGTCGCGTCGCCCGGTGAGGCCGCATCCTCCAGGGATGCGGAGCTGCGCCCGGTCACGTTGGACGCGATCGACAAGGCCGTCATCCGTGAGCTCCAGCTCGACGGACGGATCCCCTACGCGCAGCTCGGCCCGAAGGTGGGGCTCTCCCAGGCGGCGGTACGCAAGCGGGTGCAGCGCCTGATCGACAGCGGTCTCATGCAGGTCGTGGCGGTGACCGATCCCCAACGGCTGGGGTTCACGTTGCAGGCGATGATCGGCGTGCGAGCCTCCGGTGGGTTGCGGAGCATCGCGGCGGAGCTCGCGTCGGTGCCCGAGATCGACTACGTGGTGATCACCTCGGGCCGCTACGACCTGCTGGTGGAGGTGGTGTGCACCGACTCCGCCGAGCTCCTTGATCTGCTCGACGAACGGATCCGGGGCCTCGAAGGGGTGCTCTCGGCCGACGTGTTCACCTACCTGCACCTGGAGAAGCAGACCTACTCCTGGGGTAGCGCTGACCCCCGGGCGCATGGAGGGCGGGGGTGCATGGCTACGATCGCCTAGCTGTCGAAGCCGAGGCCGAGTCGGTCCAGCAGCCTGAGCCAGGGGCCACGGCGGCCTTCATGGCGGTCGGCCTTGGCTATCGCCCGCCTGGTCAAGGTGATGCCGGCCCAGCGCACCGGCTCTGGCGGCCACGGCACCGGTGCTCGGCGGACCATCGAGATCCGGGTGCGTTCGCCCTCGTCGCCCGCCAGCAGGTCGAGGCCGACCCGCGCGCCGAAGCGTGAGGCCGCCACACCGAGACCGGTGTAGCCGACCGCCCAGGCGACGCGGCGGTCCCAACGGGTGCCCGCGGTGAAGGCGAACCGCGTGGTGGTGGCGATCGGGCCTCCCCAGGTGTGCGAGATGCGGATCCCTTCGAGCTGCGGGAAGCACTCGAGGAGTTGCGAGGCGAGCATCCGTTCGGTGGCGTCGTTGCGTTCCACGGCCGGGCCGACCGGTCCGCCGTAGTGGTACAGGGCGTCGTAACCACCCCAGAGGATCCGGTCGTCGTCGGTGAGGCGGAAGTAGTGGAACTGGTTGGCAGCGTCTCCGAGCCCCTGGCGGTTCGCCCAGCCGACGGCGGCCCGCTGACCGGGATCGAGGGGTTCGGTGACCAGCACGTGGTCGTAGACGGGCACGACGCTGCGGCGCAGCGGAGCGAGCAGCCCCGGGAACGCGTTGGTGGCGAGCATCACCCTGCCCGCGTCGACCGCCAGCGACGGGCCCGACACGGTGACCCCGTTCGGGCTGCGATCGAGTCGGTTCACCGGCGTGTGGTCGGCGATGCGTGCTCCCCGTGCGAGCAGCGCCGCGCGCAGGCCGGCCACGAGTCGCCCGGGGTCGACCAGGCCGACGTTTGAGCGGCGCCAGACCCCGCCGCGGAAGGTGGGGGAGTCGACCTCTGCACGGACCTCGTCGCGATCGAGCACGGTCACATCCTCGCCGGCGCCGGTGGCCATCTCGGCGTGTTCGCGCAGGTCGTCGAGTTGCCACTGCTCGGTGGCCACGTCGAGCTCACCGGTGGGTTCCCAGGCCGCATCGATGCGAAGTCGTTGCAGGTCCGCCAGCAGGCCCGCGAGGTTGTCGACGCCCAGTCGGTGCAGCAGCGGGTACTCCTCGGGCCAGCGGGCCATGCCGTTGGCGATGCCGTGGGTTATCGAGGCGTCGCAGAACCCGCCGTTGCGCCCGGAGGCGCCGTCGCCGGGCCCGGATGCGTCGATGACCAGCACGTCGGCTCCCGGGTCGTCGTCGAGTGCCTGATGGGCCGCCCACAGGCCGGTGAACCCGGCTCCCACCACCACCAGGTCGGCGCTGTGGCGTCCCCTCGCAGCGGCGGCTCTCCGGCCCCCATCGGCACCTGCGCGCGGTCCAACCAGAACGGCCGCGAGGAGGCATCCGCGAGCATGGCGGTGATGGCTGTGTCGTTCGGGCCGGGCGCTGAGGTGCCGCGCGGGTGCTGGGGCATCGGAGAAGTATCGCCGCTCGGGTGGACCGTCGGCCAGGGTGTCGAGGGTCGCGGTGGTTCAACCCCGGTGCCGACGGATGCGCAGGCGCACCGTGGTGAGGTGTGATCGGATGGGCACCTGCACTCCGTTTGGTGTCACGGTGAGCTCACCGAGGTCGCGCTCACGGCTGTCGGTGAGCGTGGCGTGGGCGATCCCGTCCTCGAGGTGCCCGGGCAGGGAGAGCCTCACGGTTCGCGGTGTGCACTCGGTGGCCCAGTTGCGGAGCCGCACGATGATCCCAGCGCCGCGGTCGGCGACCTTGACCGCGGTGATCTCCACCTCCGGATCCACGAGCTCCGGATCCGCCACCCGGACCGGCCAACGCGGTGCCATGTGGCCGATCGCCGCGTCGGCGATGACGGTGAGGTCGCGGCCGAACCGGATGCTGCTCCGGTCTCCCCCGGGGTCGTGCCAGCCCGACACGACCAGGGCGTGCTGGTCGGTCCAGGAGAACCCCAGGCGGGAGCCATGACCGGGACGACCCCGAACGCGATCTCCTTGAAGGGGGTGCGGGCCACGATCACCTCGGTGGTGCCGTCCGCATCCACGTGGAGTCCGGTGGGTGTTGCCGCCGCCACCGCGAGGGTGCGCACATCGGTGCGTTCGGCTCGGGCCACTGCGAAGGAGTGCAGCGGCCAGAAGGTGGGTTCGTACCACCGTCGCAGTGGTCGTTCGACCACGGCACCCGGCTGGTGCATGAGGACCCTGTTCGCAGCGGCTCGCGGGCACGTCACGAGGGTGACCGTGCGCCTGAGGGGCGCCTCGACCGTGGTGCGGGTGACGATGGTGGGATCGCCGGATCGGATCGTGTGGCGCAGCGTGACCGATCGGCCCGAGAGGGTCGCCAGCACGTGCACTTGCACGGTGTGGTCGTGGTGATCGACATGGATGGTCGCCGGATGTCGGCTGCCGGCGTCGCTCAGGGACCAGCGACCGCCGTGGAGCTCGTTGCCGAGACGCCATAGGCCGCCGCTGTCGGCATACGAGCGCAGCTCCAGGCTCGGGCCGGCCAGCAGCTCGGTGCCCGAGGCGTCGGTGAGGTTCACCAGCGCACCACCCCGGCGCGGATCGAATCCGGCCGCACCCCACGGCGCGGTGACGACGACCAGGTGGCCGTCGTGGCGCACCTCCAGAGCTTCGCCGGCGCTTGTCGCAGTGCCGTCGGCTCCGACGGGATCGTCGTCGCCGTGGTTGCACTGGGGCCACGGGCTCGCTTCGATGGCAGCGGCCAGCCAGGCCGCCTGCTCCTTGCGTGCGACCCGGTCGGGGGAGGTGCCGGTCACGAAGTCGTGGTGGTTGGAGGTGGCAGCGGTCCACCACGCCGGACGTTGCGTGGTCGGGGTCACCGTACTGTCGACCCCGTGTATCACAGCAGCCGCTTCGTTCGCGTCGATCGCCACGAGGCGCCGGCCCAGCTCCTTGCAGCGGGTCTTGAGATCGCCCCGGGTGGCGTAGAAGCCCATCCAGTAGGGGTTGGGGTCGGCCTCGATGGTCGGCAGGCTGCCGCGGTGGTGCGACACGAGGTCGAGGTAGTCGTCGATCCCGGCGTTCACGAGCCAGGTCCCGGTGCGGTCGTGGTGGCGCTCGTTCCACCCGTCGAGCAGCTCGACCAGGCGAGGACGGGCCGCACGAAGTCGGCTCCGATCACGAGCAGCCGGTATGGCGTCGCGGCCACACGACGCAGGTCGGCGAGGTAGCCGTCGATGCGTGCATCCACGTGCGCGACGCTGCGATCCGGCCACGCCACGGGCAGCCCCATCACCCGGCTGAGGCCGCGGCTCGCGATCATGTCGCCGTGGCCGTAGCCGTGGGCCATCCAGTGCGTGAGCACCTCGGAGCCGTCGGGCGCGCGCCACACGAAGTCGGCGGTGCCCTCGCCCAGCAGGCGCGCGGCGGTGGTGCCGGGCCGCGGGAACCTGGCCGCAGGCTCCATGTCGGCACCGGGGAACCGCATCCCGTCGATGCGGCACACGGCGGCGTGCTCGATGCCCGCGGCGTGCAGCAGCGCCGGCAACCCGGGTGAGTGCCCGAAGCTGTCGGGCAGGTAGAGGAGCCCGGGCTCCTGGTCCATGCCACGGGTGCGCAGCCACTCCTGGCCGATCAGCAGATCACGCAGCAGCAACTCGTCCTCGGGCAACAGGGTGTCGGGAGTGGTCACGCCGCACCCGGTGAACCGCAGCCGACCTTCGTTCACAAACCCGACGAGCTCGTCGCGGCGCGTCGGCCGGTCACGCCAGTAGCGATCCACGAAGAACACGCACTCGAGGCCGAAGACCCGCCGGGGCTCTGCGATGAGGTCCGTGAGAGCCCGGTCGAGGGTGGGTCGCACGCAGTGCCTGTAGTAGCGGTCCGCGCTCATCAACCAGTCGGGGTCCCAGTGCGTGGACTCGGCTACCACCACCACTTCGGAGCTGTGCGGGGGGACACCCAATCGGGAACGCAGTGCCTCCTCGGTCGGCCGGGTCGCTCTCGTGGGTGTGGTGCTCGGTCGGCGTGTCGGCATGGGAGCAGGCCGATGGTAGTTGGGTCGACAGGGGTCGGGTCGACGGCGCCCGTTGCTCTTGACCCCGGGCCACCTTGCCCGATCGGGGGCCGGTCCGTACATTCGGCCCGGTGAACCTGTCCCTCCCGGCCGTCGTGGCATTGGCGCTGACGGGCATGTTCGCAGGGTGGCTGGGGCCCTGGTCGGCATCGGTGGGGGGATCGTGATCGTCCCGGCGCTCGTGCTGGGCTTCGGGTTCGACATCCGCGTGGCCGTGGCCACCTCTCTGGTGGCGGTGGTGGCGACCTCCACTGCGGCCGGCAGCTCGTATGTCGGACGCGGGCTCGCGAACATGCGACTCGGCATGACCCTCGAGGTGGCGACCACCATCGGTGGAATCGTCGGTGGCCTGGTGGCCGTGCTCGTGTCGCCGTCGATGCTCTCGGGGCTGTTCGCGGTGATCATGGTGATGACTGCGCTCGCGGTCGGTCTGGGCCGTGGCGAGCAGGGGGAGCTCGTCGCAGCGGGCATCGAGGCCGATGTCGAGGTCGATGCCGGCCCGCGGCACCGATCGATGCGGCATCGCCGGAGCCCACGGGATGGGAGGAGCCCGGCTCGCTGGCGGGCGCCTACTACGACGCCGGTCAGGGCAGGCTTGTTCCCTACCGGGCGCGACGACTGGGTGTCGGTGCCGCGGCCTCCCTCGTCGCCGGCACGGTGTCGGGGATGCTCGGTGTGGGTGGCGGGTTCATGAAGGTTCCGGCCATGACCGAGGGCATGGGGGTGCCGATCAAGGTGGCGGCGGCCACGTCCAACTTCATGATCGGGGTCACCGCGGTGGCGAGCCTCTTCGTGTACTTCGCACGCGGCTACATGGAGCCGTACGCGGCCGTGCCGGTGGCGCTAGGTGTCGTCGCCGGCGCGATCGCAGGTGCTGTGACCTCCTCGAGGGTGTCCCCTGTGGTGCTGCGGCGGCTGCTGGTCGTGCTGCTGTTGTTCGTGTCGGTGCAGATGGCGCTCAAGGCGTTCGGAGTCGACGTTGGCCGTTGATCCGATGTCGATGTCCGGCGACGAGCAGCACCGGATCCACCGTGACCAGAGAGCCGTGCAATTGCTGCTCCGGATCGGCCTTGCCGTCGCGGTGGTGCTGATGCTCGCCGGCCTGGTGATGAAGGTCGCGTCCGGTTCGCGCGAATCGGACGGGATCCGGTTGTTCTCGATCGCGGCGGCTGCTTCGGCTGCCGATCTCACCATGGCACTCGGGGTGCTGGTGCTTGCGGTGACGCCGGTGTTCCGGGTGCTCGCGCTGGTCGTGCTGTGGACCCGTGAGCGCGACTGGCGCTTCGTGGCGGTTGCCGTGGCGGTCGTGGTGGTCCTGGCCCTCGCCGTGCTGCTCGGGCACGGCTGAGCCGACGCCGGCGGCAGCCGATCTCAGTTCGTGATCTCGATGCTGTCGAGGATCGCCGGGGGGCGCTTCGGCGGAACGCCGGACGGTTCGGCGGGATCGGTCGGGTAGCCGTCGAATACGGCGTTGGCGTTCCCGATGATCGGTGCGTTGATCGCGGTGGTCAACATGAACTCGTTCAGCGTGGCGTTGGCGACCGTGCCGACGCTGCCGGTAGCGGTCAGGGTCAGCGCGATCGTCGGCATCGTCATGGTCGACCCACCGGCCACGGTCAGGCCCGGCAACGTCACCTGTATGTAGGGAAGCGTGGTTGCGCTGAAGTTCCCGGTCAGCTTCGCGGTGCACCCGGTACCGGTGGCCGTGCAGTACTTCACCACCATCTTCCCGGAGGTCAGCGCGTCGCCGCCCGAGGCAGAGGCACTCACGTACTGCATGCCCGCAGGTATGGGGAAGATGATCCCGAAGCCCCCCGCGGTCTTCACGGTCGCATCACCCACCGACGACGGTTGGTACTTCGGTACCGAGGAGCCGGCTGCTGCCGCGTGGACCGTGAAGGTGTCGCCCTGTGACACCGTCGCAGGCGCCGTGACGCTCGTGTTCAGCTTCTGGTAGACGTTGCTGGTGACGATGCTGACCGTCACCTGTGCGCCCATGGTCGACACCGCGCCCGGCCCGTAGACGATCTCGCCTGCACGACAGGTCGGATCGTTCTCGGAGTAGGTGGCGGTTCCTGCGTCGCAGATCCCGAACACCAGGTTGAAGGTGCCCGTCGCAGCAGGTGTCGGAAGTGCGGTGATCACGCCGTTGGTCGCAGTGGCGGTGACCGTCGAGTCCATGCCACGGAATCCGGCCGGGATGTCCTGGATCACGGTGAGCGACGAGGGGCTCAGCGCTGCCGCCCCACCCATGATCGTGTAGACGTCGAAGCCGTTGGGTGCACCGTTGGTGACCGTCGCCCCGGTGGACATCGTCCCGGTCCCCCGGAGCAACCGGTGAACTGCGTGGCGTTCATGCCCTTGCAGAACACCGACTGCGCCCCGTTGGTGGTCGGGATCGTGAGGTTCACGTAGGTCTTGAACCCTGTGGTGGAGGTGACGTTGATGGTGCCGGTCGGCAGGTTGACGCCGTTGGATCCAGCAGTGATCGAGGTCGCCTTGGTCAGCGTCGAGTATCCGGCGTGTCCCGTGGCCGTGATCGGCGGGGGCGTCGCAGCGGTGACCGTCACGGTGCCGTCGACGTATGAGAACGTGTGGTTCGGGTCGGCGGCACCGGAGCACGTCGACGGGTAGGTGCCGACCGGGCTCGCGGAGGTGGCAGTGGTTGAGCAGCTCGCAATGGTCGCGGGTGCCGTGGCGCCGTTGCGCAGACCCGCGTAGGTGGCCGTGATGACCGGAACGGCGCCGCCTTCCTCGAAGGTCGCATCCGATGCGGTCACCGTCGCCGGGGCCTTGTCGACGGTGACCGAACCCGGCGAGTAGCCGAAGGTGTAGTTCGGGTCCGCTGCTCCCGAGCAGGTGCTCGGATAGCTACCGACCGGGCTCGCCGAGGTGGCCGTCGTGGAACACGTCGGCGGTGTGGCCGGGGCGGTGTCGCCGTTGACGAGTCCTGCGTAGGACGGAGTGATCGCGGGGACCGCGTCGCCGTAGGTCATCGGTGCGGACGACGCCGTCACCGTCGCGGGTGCAGCGGTGATCGTGAGCACGCCCGCGGTGTAGGTGAAGGTGTGGTTCGGATCGGCGGCGCCGGTACAGGTGGTGGCGTAGGTGCCGACACCGGAGCCGGCGGTCGCGGTTGTGGAGCACGTTGGCAGTGTGGCGGGAACCGTCTGACCCCCACCGAAGCCGGCGTATGAGGCGGTGATCGCCGGTATCGCGTCGCCGTAGGTGATCGTCGCCGACGATGCGGTCACCACCACCGGAGCGGCGACAGCGGTGACCTCGACGGTGCCGTTGGAGTAGCCGATGTCGTAGTTCGGATCGGCCGCCCCGGAGCACCACGAGGTGTAGGTGCCGGCCGGGCTCGACGACGTCGCGTCGGTGGCGCACACCGGTGGTGTGGCGGGAGCAGGGTCGCCGTTGACGAGCCCGGAGTACGACGCCGTGATCGCGGGGACGGCCTGGCCCGCGACGAAGGACGCGGAGGAGGCGATGACTGTGAGCGGTGCGGGGGTGACGGTGACCGTGCCCGGCACGTACACGAAGGAGTAGCTCGGATCCGACGCACCGCTGCACGTGGAGGCGTAGGTGCCGGCAGGGCTGGTCGCGTCGGATGCCGAAGAGCACGTCGGAGGAACCGCGGGAGCGGTCTCGCCGTGCTTGAAGCCGGCATAGGACGCAGTGATCGCCGGCGCCGCCTGCCCGTAGGTGGCGGACCCCGATGACGCCGTGACGGTCACCACGGCCGCTGCGATCTCGACCGAACCGTCGACATAGGTGAAGGAGTAGTTGTCGTTCGCTGCGCCGCTGCAGGTGGAGGCGTACGTGCCGGCCGGGCTCGTGTCGGTCGCATCCGTGGAGCAGGTGGCCGCGACGGCCGGTTCGGTCTCGCCGTGCTTGAATCCGGTGTAGGCCGCAGTGATGGCGGGGATCGGGTCGCCGACGGTGAGGGTGGCCGACGATGCGGTGACCGTCACCGGTGCGGGGGGTGATCGTGATCGTGCCCGCCACGTACACGACGGTCTTGCCGGTCAGCGTCGCACCGGAACAGGTGGTCGGGTAGGTCCCGACCGGGCTCGACGAAGTCGCAGTGGTGGTGCACGTGGCCGGTGTGGTCGGGGTCTGGGAGTAGGTCGCGGTCACCTCCGGCACGGCGTCGCCGTAGGCGATGGTCGCCGAGGACGCGGTGACGGTCAGCTTGGACGCCGGCTTGGGCGGCGGAGTGCATGCGCTCGCCGCCAGCGTCGCCAGGCCGACGACGACTATCGCCACGTTCCTGAAGGAGAACGCGCTGCCGGCGCCTCCCATGTGACGGCCTGCTCTGTGGGCCCGTGCACGCACATCGAACGAACGCCGGTTCAACATCGGTTCCCCCTCATCGGGATCCGGGCCGGTGCCCGGATCCGTGGCGGACCCACGAGCTCGCATGGTCCGTCACCAACAATCGCCTGCCGCGCAAGGTATCACCACGGCGACAGCGTGTCGATCCCGTTGGCTCCGTCGTGGCGGTTCAGTCGGCGGGTGTCGACGCGGCCCGGCTCACACCTCGTAGTTGTCGACGGTGTGGATCTTCCCGATCGCCTGGAAGCCGGCGGCCGCGGCGGCGGTGCGGGTGGACACGCCGAGAGTGCGGTAGATGTTCTCGAGGTGCTTCTTGACCGTGGCCTGTGTGATCGCGAGCCGGTCGGCGATCTTGCGGTTGTCGCACCCGGTCATCACGAGCTCGAGCACGTCGGCTTCCCGGGGGCGGAGACCGAGTGTCCTCAGCGCTGCGGTGGGGTCGGGGTCGAGGTCGCGCACGACGAGGAGGTCGTGTCCGTCACGTCCGGGAATGTGACGGATCTCGAGTGACCCGAGGTCGTCGCTCCAGGTGGTGTGGTGGCGATCGGGGAGCGGGTCCTCCAGCATCACGCTCCCGGCGCGGGCCTCGTCCAACCACGCGGCGAACGCCCTGCCGGCGGGGGTGTCCTGTCGATGCAGCCGTGCCACCAGGAACGTGGCCCGGTCGTCGAGGGCGAGGAGTTGTTCGCCGTCGCACGCGATGAGAGCCGCGCTCGGGTCGGAGGCGACGTGGTGCCTCACCGTCTCGCTCAGCAGGGCCTCGCGGGTGGCGTTGGCGTGTATCGCCGCGATCGGTGAGCGGAGAAGCTCGCACAGGTCGCGCTCCTCGTCGGTGAAATCACGATCGGAGCGTGACAGCGTGATCCCGATCCGGATGGTCTTGGGTCCGGGCAGAAGGAACGCGAGTTGGTACTCCACCCCGAGGTGCGCGCATACACGTCACGGTAGAACTCCATGTCGTGGTACTCCGCTTGGCTCATGAGATCCGGAGATGCGCATCGCGGCGCCGTTGCCGGTGGCGCGGACGTGTCGCGAGATCGGGTGCTCTCCCTGGAGTTGACCTGAACGGTCCCGGAGCTCGGCCGGGTAGTCGAAGTCCTCCGGGTTCAGCACCACCGACATCTGCGGATAGCGGGTGTCGACCTGGTGGAAGGCGGCGAAGAGCACCGGGATCTCAGCCACCAGTTCGGCGAGGAGCACCGTCGGGAAGTCGTCGAGCCCGGCGCCCAGCACCTGCTCCAGGATGTTCGAGACCGCAACTGCTCTGGGATCTCCCACCCCGAGCAGCATAGGCGACCAGAGCGACGGATCGGGGGTGATACGCCGATCGGCGTATTGCGAAACCAGGTCGTGACTTCCATAGTGGACCTGCGGGAGCGGTATGTGGTGGTGGATCGATGCTGCGCAGGCGCCGAAGTGGTGGTGCCCGTGGTCCACGCTCGCAGGGTTCGTCCCTCCTGCTTGGACCATGGGCAGCGCCGCCGGCCGTGGTCCAAGCAGGTTCTCACCTAGCGGTCAGGTGCCGGTAGAGGCCCGGCAGCCGTCGGGGTAGCGACCCCACATCCGCCACGACCACGTAGCCGAGGTCGCCGCACATCTGGGACAGGTAGTCGTTGCCTGCCACGTCGACGGTGATGAGGAACGGCTCGATGCTGTGACGCCTGGCCTCTACGAGCGCACGTCGGGTGTCGTGGAGCGGATACTCCACACAACCGCGCTCGGGTCCGTAGTCCTCGTCCTCCGGTCGTCCGTCGGAGATCAACATCAGCAACTTCACCTTCGCCGGATGGGTGTGCAGCGTCGCCACTGTGTGGCGTATGGCAGGACCCATCCGGGTGGCTGAGAGCGGCTCCATCCCGGCCACCCGCCGGCGAACAGGGTCGTCGAGGGTCTCGTCCAGCGCCTTGATCACGTGCACCTCGACGTCCTGGTGACCCTGGCCTGAGAACCCGTAGACGCCGTAGGTGTCGCCGGTGGCCTCCAGCGCCTCGACCATCAGCACCGTGGCATCCCTCATCACGTCGATCACGCGCACGGCCTCATGTCCGACGGACTCGCGGGTGGATGCCGACTGGTCGATGAGCAGAGCCACGGCCACGTCACGCACGACCTTGTCACGACGTGTGTAGAAGCGGGCGAGCGGTCCGGACCCGGCGAGCTTGTCTATCCGGAAGGAGATCGCCTCGTCGAGGTCGATGTCGGATCCGTCGTCGATGCGGTTGATCCGGCGGAACGCCTCGGGGCGGAGCTGCTCGAAGTGTGCTCTGGTGCGCGCCACCAGCAGGCGGTGCTCCAGCAGTGCCTGGCGATAGCGCCCGAGGTCACCTTCTGGCGCCGGTCGTTCACCGACGCGACAGTGCCGGCTCAGGTAGTCCTGGGCCCGGAAGTCCCATTCGTCGTAGCGGAACCAGGAGACGTCGGCTTCGGCTTGCGTGTCGGCGTCGGCCTCGGCTCCGGCTCCGGCGTCGGCATCGTGTGCCTCGGTCGGGGCGTGCTCGGTCGCCCGGCGTTCGGCCACCTCGTGGCCCATGTTGTCGAGGAGCGACTCCAGATCGGCCTCGTCGATCGGCCGGCCGGCCATTCCGAGCTCCACGTTGTCGCGCATCAGGCCCGACAACTCCTCTGTGTGAGGCCCGGGTGGTCAGGGTTCGCACCGTCGAGCAGGTCCATCGTCTGGACGGTCTCGGGCTTGCAGGCGCCGTGATGGTCCGGCTGCGAAGGTGCGTCGAACGGGGTTCCGGCGCCGCCGCCCTGCCTTCCGGCGCCGCCCGCTTGCGCCTCGGTCCCGGGCGGTGTGTTCGCCACCTGGATCGCCAGGTCGTAGAGAGCGGCCGCAGCCGCCGCAGAGTCCTGCACGGTGGCGTCACGGCGCCGCACCACGTCGATGAGCTCGAGTGCGCCGGCGGGCAGAGGAACGGGGCATCGCCCGGGGAAGCCCAGCGACGCCATCACGAGCGACTCAGCGAAGAGCTGCCGTGGGGTGAAGTCGGGGCGAGGCGCCCGGGCGTCGGCGGCAACTTCGCGGAGCCGCAGCAGCCACGGCTTGATGCCCGGATACTCCCGGGCGACCACCGCGCCGATGCGGGTGCCTTCGACCAGGGCGAACAGCCAGTGGATGAGACGCCGGTCCTCGAAGCACTCGTAGAACACGCGCATCGGGGGAGTCGATCGCACACGGCGGTGTCGGTCGGCGTGGTTGCCGCCCGGAGGTATCGTCCGTCACGTCCGCACACGTACTCGAAGGACCCGTGTGTGAGGCGGGTGGCCTGAAGGGTGGTGTGCACCTTGAACGCCGCGAAGTTGGCCTCGTGGTCCTCGAAGGTGTCGATCGACTCGGGCAGGTAGACCGAGGTGCCGTCGGTGGTCGCGCGACCGGTGGCGGACCACCCGATGCCTCGCCCCACCAGCTCCTGCACCGGTTGCACGACCAGCTCCCGGCCGGTGAGGGCATGCGCGTACAGGCGCAGCACAGGTGCCGCGTCGGCCAGGTCGACCCGGCCGGCGAGCTCGCTGAGCATCTCGCGCGTGGGCCGCTTCGAGGCGGAACCAGCTACGGGCGCGATCCGGGCCCCGGGGATCATCGAGCAGCTCCCATCCGGCCCGGCGCCAGCGACGCGGCCCTGACCCCGACCCCGACCCCGACCCCGAGGCGGTCGAACACCTGCGGGGCGCCCCGGATCATCTCCAGGGCGAGCCCGGAGTTCACCGGGTCGAGCGCGAGGGCTTCGTCGATCAGGCTCCTGTGGAGCTGCTCCGGCAGCCCGGAGAGCGCACACGCGGCGTCGTGGAACGAAGAGACGGTTCCGCCACCTTCGACACGCACTGCACGACGTGCGAGCTCCAACAGCGGCGCATGGATGTCCTCACCCAACGGCGCGAGCACCGCCGGGGTGTGCTCGATGCAGCGATCCACCTCCACCCTCGATCGCCCGGCGACCACCGTCAGCAGATCCAGGAACGGGCGCCGTGACGCGCGCGGAATGGAGCCGAGGGGAGGTGCCGGCTTCACGCAGCGCCGCAGAAGCCGACTCGGCGGTGTTCTCGGTGAGCAGCCCAAGCATCTCCACGAGTGCCTCGAGCCCGTCCAGGTCGATCATCCCGAGCAATGCCGGTCCCGCTTCGAAGAACCTGATGCCCACCACGAGGTCGGCCCAGCCACCCGCAGCGAGACGCTCCCCCATGCGAGCCCATCGGCGCAGGCCGTCGGTGCCGATGCGGTGCTCGACGGATGCGGCACCGGCGGTGAACGCCGCCGCGAGCTCGGGGACCTGTCGGCGAGTCGGTCGGCGAGTGCCCGGCGGTGCCCGAGGGGATCAGGCTCCACCGGGGCCACCTCGGGATGGGACCGTCGCGTCGCCACCGGATCACTCCGTGAAGACCGCGGAGACGACCTCTTGGATCGATCGCTGAACCTCGGCGTCGTCGGTGAGCGCCCACACCACCGCGGATCCACACGCCCGGCGCGGAGGGACGCCGCCGCACGATCAACTTGGCGGCGTACACGAGCAGCCGGGTCGACACACCCTCCTCCAGGCCGTGCTCGCGTAGGTTGCGAACCTTCTCACCGAGCTTCGCGAGCCCGTCGGCGATAGCGGTGTCACAGCCGGACTCGGTCGCGATGATCTCCGCCTCCTGGTCACGGGCGGGATAGTCGAACTCGATGGCGATGAAGCGCTGGCGGGTGGAGTGCTTCAGGTCCTTGAGCGCCGACTGGTATCCGGGGTTGAACGACAACACGAGCAGGAAGCCGTCGGCCGCCTCGAGAAGCTCGCCCCTCTTCTCCACCGGCAGCAACCGGCGGTGGTCCGCGAGTGGATGTACGAGCACAGTGGTGTCCTTGCGCGCCTCGACCACCTCGTCGAGGTAGCAGATCGCGCCGAACTTCACCGCCCGCGTGATCGGTCCGTCGATCCAGCGGGTCTCGTTGTCCTCCAGCAGGTATCTGCCCACCAGGTCCGAAGCCGTGAGGTCCTCGTGGCACGCGGACGGTGATCAGCGGCACGCCTTCGGTCTCGCGGTCGCCGAGGTGGCGGTGCATCTCCCACGACATGTACTCCACGAAGCGGGTCTTGCCGCAGCCCGTCGGGCCCTTGAGGATCACCGGGATCCGCTCCTCGTAGGCGGCTTCGAACAGCTCCACCTCATCTGCGACCGGCAGGTAGTAGGGCTCCTTCGTGATGCGGAACTCCTCGATCGGAAGTCGCCGGAACCCGGCGGTCGCCGGGGTCCCCGGTGAGCCCTGGTGTGTCGTCGCGGGTCTCCACTCTCGCCGCTCCAGTCCCTCGGTTGCCGGTGTGGCGGTCCCGTCGCCGTGGCGGTCCGTGATGTTGCCCGGTGGTGACACGACATCCGTGCCGACGATGTGCAACCCCGGTACCGGTCCCTGGCATCAACCCTTGGCAGGCGACCTTGCCCCCGATATGTTGGGAAGTGTAGCGAGGATATCGTGGGTTTACCGGCACGAATCCCCGCTCGGAGAACACCTAGGGGGATCCACATGTTTGCTCCGTCGTTGAACCTCGACCTCGAGAAGCTGGGTGGCTCGGGCGCCAAGAAGAAGAAGCGCGTCTCCGCCGGGTCCGGGGATCCGGGCGATGTGGGTGCGGCCGACGTCGACCCGTCGGAGGTCGATACGGCCGGCGTCGACGTGTCCGGCGTCGACGCATCCGACGCCTGATCGCAGAGCGGAGCCGAACCCATGGCTGACGCCTCTGTGCGCCCGCGGACCGGTCTGCGGCGACTCGCCCCGGTCGATGCAGGGACCCGCCTCCACGAGGTGATGTCCCGGCCCTACGAGTACCGGGAGTGGGAGGACGTCTACCGCGAGCAGTGGACCTGGGACGACGTGGTGCACGTCTCGCACCTTCGCACCAACTGCATCTCGACCTGCTCGCTCGACGCGTTCGTGAAGGACGGCATCGTGTGGCGTGAGGAGCAGAACGCGACCTTCCCACAGCAGTTCGAGGGGTGCCCGACTTCAACCCACGCGGGTGCGCGTCGGGTTGCGCGTACAGCGTGCAGATGTACGACCCCACGCGCATCCGCTACCCGATGAAGCGGGTCGGTGAGCGCGGTGGCGGCCAGTGGGAGCGCCTGAGCTGGGACCAGGCGCTCGAGGAGATCGCCGAGAAGCTGTTGGACGTGCTCGTCGAGGACGGCCCCGAGAGCGTCGTGCACGACCAGGGCACGACCAACATCGACAACGGCCTGGGCTCCACCATGGAGATGCACTTCTTCGGCAACGGCATCCACTCGACCAGCATCGACTCGTGGGCCGGTGTCGGCGATCTACCCAACGGCCTCATCCAGACCTGGGGCACCTACATGAGCGAGGGGACCGCGGACGACTGGTTCCTGTCTGGACTACATCATCATCTGGATCGCCAACCCCGTGTACACCAGGGTGCCCGACGCCCACTTCCTCACCGAGGCGCGCTACCGGGGAGCGAAGGTCGTGACGATCGCCCCCGACTTCAGCCCCTCGGCGGTGCACGCCGACCGATGGCTGAACCCGCGCTACGGCACCGACGCCGCGCTTGCCCTGGCGATGGCGAACGTGATCGTCGAAGAAGGCCTCCACGACGAGGCGTTCATCACCGAGCAGACCGATCTGCCGTTCCTGGTGCGCGACGACAACGGGCGGTTCCTGCGCGAGAGCGACATGGAGGCCGACGGCTCCGACGAGGAGTTCTACTACTGGAACCAGGCCACCGACTCGCTGGAGTACGCGTCGGGGACCTGGGGCTCCGAGGTCATGACGCTGGCCTTGGACGACGACGAGGTGCCGGCGCTGACCGGTTCGCATCAGGTGACGCTGCATGACGGGACACAGGTGCGCGTGCGGCCTGTGTGGGAGCACTTCGTCGAGCACATCGCGCACTACACCCCCGAGGCGGCCGCGGAGATCTGCGGTGTGCCGGCGCACAACATCCGTGTGGTGGCACGCGAGTACGCGTCCGCTGGGTCCGCGATGATCCAGAGCGGCTGGGGTGCGTGCAAGCACTACTACTCCGACCTGTTCCAGCGCGCCATGGCCTATCTGACCGCGCTGACCGGCAACACGGGTGGCAAGCCCGGCTCCGGCATCAAGGTCTCCACGTGGTGGCCGATGCCGGGGTTCGTGCTGTCGAGCACCTTCGGTCCCCGCCTCGCGGACGAGCCCCCGCAACCGATGCCGATCGACCGCGCCCAGATGCAGGACGTGTCGAAGATGATGACCGACATGATGGGCCAGGCGATGCGGGCCACGCCGCTCATCCCGTGGTTGTACGCGCACGACCCGGAGTTCGCCAAGGCGGCGGGCAGGGACGCGTACGCGGACCCGGCCCTGACCCGGCCGGTGGCCGACTACATGCAGGACATCTTCGACAACGGCTGGATGCCGATCTACCCGCGCCCGCCGCGCAAGCCCAGGTTCTTCTACTACTCGGGACCCAACCCCCTGCGGCGCTGGCCGAACGCGAAGACCATCCGCGACAGCCTGTGGAAGGAGATGGAGACGATCGTCACCACCGACTTCCGGATGTCCACCTCGGGGATGTGGTCCGACTACATCCTGCCGTCGTGCGGCTACTACGAGAAGCCCGGGATCAAGTACGTGCAGTCCTACATACCCTGGGTCGTGGTGGGTGACCGGGCGGTGCCCGAGCTGTACGAGTCGAAGCACGAGTGGGACATCATGTTCCTGCTCGCCCGCAAGTTGCAGGACCTCGCCGTGGCCCGTGGTGTGTCGAGCTTCACCGATGCCAACGGCACCGAGCACCGCGTCGACAACATCTACGACGAGATGTCCGCCGACGGCCGGTACGGCGAAGGCCCCGAAGGCGAGCGCAACGCCCTCGACTACATCATGCGGTACTCCCCGATCACCCAGGCGAGCGACCTCGGCGAGCAACCGTGGCAGAAGGCCGTCGACGACGGCATGGTCAAGATCGAGGACGTCAAGCCCATCGACCTGGCGGTCGGCCTGTCGACGATGATGGGGGACTTCGACACGACCGCCCCGATGAACCAGTTCGGCTGGTTCATCGACCGCAAGGACCCCTGGCCGACGCTCACCGGGCGCCAGCAGTTCTACATCGACCACGAATGGTTCCTCGAGGTCGGCGAACAGCTCGCGGTCCACAAGGAGCCGTTGCCCGCCGGCGGCCCCTATCCGTTGCGCCTCACCGGCGGCCACAACCGTTGGAGCCAGCATGCGATCTTCCGGGCCAACCCGCAGCTCCTGCGCCTGCAGCGCGGCGGCCCGGACTGCTTCATCTCGACCGTCGACGCCTCCGCGCGGGCATCAGGGACCACGACCAGGTGCGGATCTTCAACGACATCGGCGAGTTCGTGCTGCGCGCGAAGGTCTCACCCGCGGTGCAACCGGGCGAGATCATCTGCTACCACGCCTGGGAGAGCTACCAGTTCCCCGACGGCGCCACCCAGAACGACGTGGCGGCCAGTCCCCTGAAGCCCAACAACATGATCGGTGGCTACGGCCACCTGCAGTACCGGGGAGCGTTCATGACCATGAACCACGTGCCCAAAGAGGTGGCGGTCGACATCGAGCGTGTGAGGGAGGAGCGGTGAGCGCCGTAGCGGAGCAGGTCGTGGTGAACAGCCACACGGTGGACACCTCCAGGGAGGCGATGCTGGAGGTGGACTCGCCGGGCTGGGATGCAGCGGAGGTCGCGGCGGTGGGCCTGGAGCCGACTGCGCTGGATCGACAGCCCTCTGCATACGTGCGCCGGGCGTGGCAGGACCGCCGGCGGGGGACTGCGCGACCGTGGAGGTGAGCTCCTCACGGGTGCAGAGCACCTGGCTGTGCGCCTGGTGTGGGATGCGCCACGGGCGAGCCGGCGCATCTCCGACATCAACGTGCATCCCGACGCCTGCGTGGTGCTGTTCCCCGTCGACGGGGTGAACCTCGCCCACGACACCATGGGCAGCGAGGAGCACCCGGTGCAGGCGTGGCACTGGCGTGCAGGCACCGACGAGGCCTTCGTGGTGACCGCTACCGGTGTGGGCACCACCCAACGTCACGCCGAGCACGCTGTGGAGGTGTCCGCCGCGTGGGACCGGGGGCGGTGGCGGGTCGTGTTCACCCGGGCGCTGCAAGGCGACGGTCCGGTGTTCACTGGCGGCGCCCGCATGCCGGTGGCCTTCGCCGTCTGGTCGGGGGTGGCCGGTGAGCGCGCAGGGCTCAAGTCGGTGTCGCAGTCGGTCGGGTCTCTGGTCGTGGGGGTTGACGGTGGTCACACAGCAGAAGCCGGCGGGGAGGTCGACGAACGGGTCCGCCGAAGCCGGCGCACCCGGCACCAGCTCGCGATGGTGTTCGATCTCAACAAGTGGCCTCGGATGCCAGACCTGCACGATCGCGCAAGACGCAGTGGACACGTGGCAACGGCATGGACGCGATGTGGTGGAACATCGTGAACACGATGCCGGGCAGGGGCACCCCACGTGACGCGTTGAACCTGGGTGGCGGCTACCACGACGGCGAACCGGTGCCCGGGCGGATCCCACCGCGCAGCGAGTGGGGCGAAGCCTGGGACTTCGACTACGAGGACGCGCTCTACGGTGGCGAGACCAGCGTGTACCTGAGGCCGCGCGAGCACGACGGCGCGCGCCGAGCTGGGGGCCGAACTGGGACGAGGACATCGGCGGAGGCGAGTACCCGAACTCGTACTTCTTCTACCTACCGATGATCTGCATGAACTGCTCGAAGCCCGCGTGCCTCGAGGCCTGTCCCCGTGACTCGATCTACCGCCGCGAGGAGGACGGCGTGATCCTGATCGACGAGGAGCGGTGCCACGGCTACCGGTTCTGCATGGAGGCCTGTCCGTACAAGCGCATCTACTTCAACGAGCAGCGGGTCGTCGCCCAGAAGTGCATCTCCTGCTTCCCGCGCCTGGAGAACGGTGTGGCTCCGGCGTGCGTGCGCCAGTGTCCGGGGAGGGTGCGCCACCTCGGTCACATCGACGACCCCGACAGCAGCATCCACAAGCTGGTGAGGAAGTGGAAGGTCGCACTGCCGCTGCGCCCGGACTTCGAGGTGGAGCCCAACGTGTTCTACGTGCCCCCGATGCTGCCGACGGCCTTCGACGAGAACGGCGAGTTCGACGAGGAGGCGTCACGCATGCCGATCGAGGAGCTGCGCGATCTGTTCGGACCGGGGGTGGACCAGGCGCTGGCCACCATCGCCTCCGAGCGCGACAAGGTCGCCGCAGGCGGGCACTCGGAGCTGATGGACATGCTCATAGCGCACGACTGGAAGCGACCTGCTCGGACCGTACCGCGAGGATCCCGGCACGTTGGATCCGCCCCGGCCGCCCTCGCAGGCGGGCGCCTGACGCCCATGGCGGCACTCCTCGGAACCGCATCGGACCACCGCCGTGCAGCGGCCTCGCGCTGTGCTGTACGGGCACCTCGTGGAGCTGTTCGTGTACCCGGACGACGCGCTGGTCGCATCGGTTCGCAGCGGTGACCTCGCCGCGTCGGTCGACCTCGCCGCCTCGGCGCTTCCTTATGCGCTCACGCCGGGGCCGTTCGACGCTGCTCCCGACGAAGGCGAACCGGGCCTCGGAACGCACTACATCCGCCTGTTCGACGTGCCGGCCACCGGCACCCCGTGTCCGCTCTACGGAGGGGCGCTGGGCGGTGACAGGCGCGCGACGATGGAGGACCTGCTGCGCTTCTACCGCCACTTCGGCCTGTCGGTGGTGCACGCACCCGAGCGTGACCTACCCGACAGCGTGGCGACGGTGCTCGAGTTCCTGGAGTACCTGGTG
This sequence comes from Microthrixaceae bacterium, assembly GCA_027493675.1. Taxonomy (GTDB): domain Bacteria; phylum Actinomycetota; class Acidimicrobiia; order Acidimicrobiales; family Microtrichaceae; genus JAMLGJ01. Next base: position 97,090 of record JAOSKI010000041.1, read on the forward strand.
CTGCGCGAGGGCGACTGCGCCGAGACCGAGGCCCGGACCTACCGCCGTGCCCAGCGCGACGTGCTGGAACGGCACCTCACACGTTGGTCGCCTGTGATCCGCGCCCGAGTGGCCGGGCTCGACCCGGCGGATCTGTACGCCGCGGCGACAGCCCTGCCTCGACGACTTCGCCCGGGGTGAGCTGGCCGCGTTGGCGTCCGCCTGACGCCGCTGGTCGACTGCGCTCAGTCAGTCGAGCAGAGCCCAGGAGTCGAGGTCCTCGATGTGAGCCGCATGGCGTTCGGCCATGGCGAGGAACATGTCGTCGCCCGCTTCGGAGCGGCCCACCAGCACCGAGGCGACCACCGCCATGTGCAGCCCGGCGAAGGCGTTGACGCGGTAGGAGCTCCAGCAGTCCTCGGCGGCGAGCTCGACGCCCTGGGCGACCAGGCCGCTGCGGTAGATCTCCAACAGCTCGCGCTCGTGGGTGCGGCGGTCCTCGGTGTGAAGCCCCGCGCCGAGGAAGTAGGCCGCGTCGCTGGGCCCGGCTCCGACAGATACCGTCTGCCAGTCGACGGTGGTCAGCGGTGGGGCGCCGGGGCCGTCACCGAAGAGCATGTTCTCGAGGCGGTAGTCGCCGTGCAGGAGGGTCAGCGGAGCGGTGTCGGTGCACAGCCACGCGGCGACCTTGGGCGTGAACCGTTCCGCGGCGTCGGCCGCGCGGTCGCTCAAGCGGTCCGCGTACTGGGTGAGGAACGACGAAACGAGGGCGCCGTAGATCGATGCGAGTGCCTCCCCGCCGTCCGCGCTGCGACGGGTCAGCCAGTCGTGGGCGTCGAGGTCCGGTGCGTCCCACAGCCCTGCGTGCAACAGCGCGAGCTGCTCCATCGCCACCGCCGCCTCGTCGACGCTGCACGCTGCGACCTGGTTGCCCTGGCGTGCCGGCCGGACGTCCTCCATGATCACGGCGAACGCTCCGGTGTCCATGTCGATGTCAGCGAAGTGGCACTGCGGGATCCGCATCCGGACCCGACCGGCCAACTCCTGGAAGAAGCGGATCTCGCGCACGTAGATGCCGGTCATCAGCCCGGCCTGGCGGCTCGTGGGATCGGTGGAGGCGAACTTGCCCACGACGCTCGACGGGGCGCTGCCCGGTTCGCCGTGGTCACCGGACCACCGGAGGTCGAAGCGCACGATGTCGCCCAGCTTGCCGGTGCCGATCCGGGTGTGGTCGAACCCGGTGACAGTCGTATCCCCTGATACCGCGCCCGAGTGGCGCAGCACCCCGGTCAGCCAGTCGGGTGTTATGCGTTCGAGCTCGGCGCGGAGATCGATCATCCCGTGATCCTCTCACGGAAGCAGCGAGCCTGCTCGCTATACGGGCAGCGGGGAGCCGGTCAGACAGGGCCGTAGATGTCGCCACCCACCCGGTGGTTGCTGATCTGTCCAGGGTTTCGCTTGAAGGGTCGGTTGGTGGATCCATGCTTCGGCTGGTGGGCCGGCCGTGCCGGGTGGCTGTGGTGCCTCGAGCAGCCCCACCGAACCCATCGACACACCAGTCACGGCTCGACACAACCGATCCTCACCCACGACCTGTCCGGCGGTGCCACATGCCGGGGGAGGCCACAACATGGTCCGCGATCGTGTGGGCATACACCTGCGAACGACGCAGCGGCGGACCCGGGATGGAGGTGTCCTGGTCCACCCTTCCGATCTCGATGAGGGTCCCTGTGTCGCAGAGCCTGGGGATTCAGGACAGCCCGGGGGTTCAGGACAACCCGAAGCTGGCCATGGCCTGGGTGACCGGTGAGTAGATCGCCGGGTCGATGCCCACGTTGATGCATGCGGGCAGGCCGGATTCCAGGGCGCGGTCGATGGCTCCGGCGCAGCTCGCCGGCGTCATCGACGAACTCGCCGTAGCCGCCGAGCGCGCGGACCATCTCGTGGTACGGCCTGACACCCAGGTCCACGCCGACGTGCTGGTCGTAGCCGAACATCAGTCCCTGCCCGTGGCGTGACATGCCCCAGGAGCCGTCGTTGCCCACGATGCACACGAAGGGGAGGTTGTGGCGCACCGCGGTGTCGAACTCCATGGCGTTCAGGCCGAAGGAGCCGTCGCCCTCGAGGAGGAACACCGGTTCGTCGGGCCGTGCGAGCTTGGCCGCCAACGCGAACGGTATGCCTGTGCCGAGGCACCCGAGGTAGGTGCTGATCGACAGCAGGCGCCCCGGGCCCCGGGCGGTGAAGGCCATGGCGGACCATGTCATGACGTCGCCGCCGTCGGCGACGAGGGTCGCGTCGGGGCCGGCGATGTCCTCGATGGCGGACACGAGATGGAACGGATGCACGGGCTTGTCCGCTGCGCCGGCGTGGCTTTCGACGAGCGACGCGCGGTTGCGTTGGGCGGCCTCGCGCAGCTTGTCGCCCCAGGCCGCCCTCGCCGGGGACACACCGCCCTCCCAGCCCCGGGCAAGGGTCTCGCAGAACACCCGCACGTCGGAGACGAGGTTGTGGGTTCCCGGCAGGTTGCGACCGGTCTCCGCGGGGTCGATGTCGACGCGGATCACGGTCTTGTGGCGCAGGAACGCGCCGTTCAACAGGGTGAAGCCGATCCGGGCGCCCAGCACCAGCACCACGTCGGCCATGAGCGCCTCGCCGAAGGCGCTGCCGAAGGGCAGGGTCGCCCCGAAGGACCACTCGTGGGTGTCGGGCAGCACACCCCGGCCTGCGTTGATGGAGAACACCGGAAGCCCGACGGTCTCGGCGAGCTCCCTGAGCGCGCCGCCGGCGTGCGACCAGTGCCCGCCGCTGCCGACGATGGCGATCGGTCGCTCGGCGGCGGCCAGCGCCGCGGCGGCGGCATCGAGTGCGTCGGGGTCCGGGGCGGGCGCCGCGGGAGCGACCGCCGCGGTGATCGGGGTGCTCTCGGGGGTGTCCGCGAACATCACGTCGAGGGGCACCTCCAGGTAGGCCGGGCCGGGTCGTCCGTTGCGTGCCTCGGCGAGTCCCATGGCGGTGTACTCACCCGCGCGGGCGGCGGTGGTGCACACCCGCGCCCACTTGGTGATGGGTCTCACCATGTCGAGCTGGTTCAGGTCCTGCAGCGGCCAGGTGTCGGCATGCGCCAGGGGCGCGCACCGCACAGCAGCATCATCGGGCTCAACGACATGTGGGCGTTCGCGAGGCCCGTGATCGCATCGGAGACACCCGGGCCGGCGGTGACCGCTGCCACGCCCGCCTCACCGGTGGCGAGCGCCCAACCCTCGGCCATGTGCGCCGCGGCCTGCTCGTGGCGGGTGTCGACGATGCGGATGCCCTCGTTGTGCGCGCCGTAGAGGAGCGAGTCGATGTGACCCCCCTGAAGGCAGAACAGGTTCTTCACACCCGATGCGGCCAGGGTCCGGGCGACGAGTCGTCCACCGTCGTGCTTGTCGTACATGTGCTGCTCCGATCCGTCGGTCGCGAGATTGGCTACGCTCGTTGCCAAATCTGTGATAGGGAACGTAGCAGACCGGCAGCACGGGGGAACCTGACGATGACAGATGTGATCGTGGACGACACGACCGGGGTGGGGGCCATCGGCGACACCTCGGGGGCGACAGCGCACCGGATGGCGGCGCTGCTCCGGGCCAGGGCGAGCAGGCCGGGGGTGACGCAGCGGTGAGCGAGGACCGCTACCGGCACCGGTTCGCCTACGACCGGGTCACCTGGGGATCGCACTGCGCCAACTGCATCGCCACGTGCTCCTACCGGGTCTACTCCGGTGACGGCAGGGTGCGCTTCGAGGAGCAGTCGGGCGCCTTCCCCAGGTCGACCCGGGGTGCCGGACCGCAACCCGATGGGCTGTCAGAAGGGAGCGGCGTGGAGTGCCCAGATCGACTCGGAGGACCGCGTGCTGCATCCACTGCGGCGCACGGGGGAGCGAGGCTCGGGACAGTGGGAGCGCATCTCCTGGGACGAGGCCAACGACATCGTCGCCGACGCGATCCTCGATGCGATAGAGGAGTCCGGTCCCGAGGCGGTGATAGTGGACGAGGGCCCCGAGGGCGGCATGTTGACCATCGGTGGCTACCTGCGCTTCGCGAACACCATCGGCGCGGTGTCGATGGACGGCAACGCCACGGTCAACGACGTGCCCGCCGGACACATCCTCACCTTCGGCTCCATGGCGGTGGGGTCATCAGCGGAGGACACCTTCAACTCCGAGCTGGTGTTCGTCTGGCACACCAACCCCGCCTACACCCGCATCCCGGTGTTCCACTACCTGACCGAGGCGCGCTACCACGGGGCGGAGATCGTGCTGATCGCACCCGACTTCAGCCCGTCGGCACCGCACGCCGACTACTTCGTGCCCGTGGTGCCCGGCGGCGACGCCGCCCTGGGGCTCGCCATGTGCCAGGTGATCGCGCAGGAGGGCCTCGTCGACGAGGAGTTCGTGCGCACCCAGACCGACCTGTCGCTGCTGGTGCGCACCGACACCGGCGAGCTGCTGCGCGAGAGCCACATGAAGACCGGGGGTCGCGACAACCGCTTCTTCGTGTGGGACCCGGGCACCTCCAGCGTGCACCTCGCAGCCGACGACCGGCTCGGGTTCGACTTCGAAGCACCCCTGACCGGCTGCTTCACCGTGGAGCTCGCCGCGGGCGAACCCGTCGAGGTGACCCCCGCCTACCAGCTGCTCGTCGAACGCCTGGCGGACTTCACCCCGGAGGCAGCGAGTCCGCACTGCGGGGTGCACCCCGAGGTGATCAGGACCCTCGCGCGCAAGGCCGCCACCAGGCGGACGAAGATCTGGGAGGGCTTCGACACCGCCAAGCACTACCACGGCGACCTCATGGAGCGGGCCATGGACCTGCTGTTGGCGATGACCGGCAACTGGGGACGCTCCGGCAGGGGACTCGACACGCTCGTGGGTTGGCCGTTCGAGGGCGCCTACCTGATCGAGATGAAGGACCCGCCGGGATCGAGGCGGCCGACGAGCTGCACGGTCGGGTCAAGGGCGTCACCGACATGCTCGCGACCAGCGTCGACGACGACGGGTTCAAGCGCTATCCCGCGATGGCCTTCCAGCAGTTCATGCACCTGGCGGCGATCCAGGCGTCGAGCACGCCGCCGTTCTTCTTCTGGTGGAACCACTGCGGCTACCAGGAGATATTCGAACGGGCGGACTGGGGGCGAGCCCGCGGCCGTTCCGCGAGTACGTCGAGGAGATCCAGGCCGAATGGGGCCCGCTCGTGCGTCCGGGCCCTGAACAGGTTCCCCGGGTGCTGATCGAGGCCGGCACCAACGCCCTGCGGCGGACCAGGGGAGGAGGACGCACCCTGTTGGCGCAGCTGTGGCCGAAGCTCGACCTGATCGTGTCGGTGGACAACCGGATCAACGGCGCGGGCATGCACTCGGACCTGATCCTGCCCGCAGCGCACGAGGCCGAGCGGGTGAACGTGCAGTACCCGGTCAGCCACACCGTGGAGATGGTGTTCTCCGACAAGGCGGTCGAGCCGGCCGGGGGAGGCCCGCAGCGACTGGCAGATCTTCGCAGGGATCTGTGCCGCGATCGCGCGGCGCGCCGAGCAGCGCGGCATGGGGGATCGCAAGGTCGGGCGCGCGCGGCACCGCCGTCTGGCGGATGCCTACAGGTCGTTCACCCTCGACGGCGCGCTCGCCACCGACGAGGCGATGGTCGACGAGCTGGTGCGCGACACCGCGCTGAGCGGTGTGGTGGCCGAGGACGCGTCGCTCGCGAAGATGCGCACCGTGGGGTGGGAGCCGATCACCGGCAACGGGGCGTTCCCGAGCGGTCAGGTCTTCGGCGGTCCGTTCAGAGCCGACGAGATCTTCATCGCCAACAGCTGGCGTGTCGAGCGCAACGTGGTGTACCCGACGCTCACGGGTCGTGCCACGTTCTACGTGGACCACCCCTGGTTCATCGAGGCGGGCGAGCAGCTACCCACCCACAAGCCTGCTCCCGGCACCGGCGGGGCGGACCGCGAGTTCGTGCTCACCGGCGGTCATCCACGCTGGAGCATCCACGCGTGCAACGCCACCAACCCGGTGATCCTGCAGACCACCCGCGGTCATCCGACGCTCGTGGTGAACAGCGCCGTGGCCGCCGCCAAGGGCATCGACGACGACGCCCGGGTACGGGTGTTCAACGACCTCGGGTCCTTCTCGGTGCAGGCCCGGCTGTCGCCCACGGTCCGCCCCGGCCAGGTCATCCTCTACTCCTCGTGGGAGCCCTACGGGTTCGAGCAGTGGGCGGACGCCACCCAGGTCGAGGCCGGGATGGTGAAGTGGTTGCACCTGGTCACCGGGTGGGGCCACCTGCGCTACACGCCGTTCCAGTGGCAGCCGGCGCCCTTCGACCGCCTCACCCGGGTCGACATCGAGGCCGACGGTTGACCGGCGCGCCTGCATTCGCGCTCTGCGCCCGGCGCATCGGCGCCTGGGTCGTCGGTGCCTAGACCATGGTCTGGCCCGCGCTCACGTTGAGCGCCTCGCCGGTCACGCCTGCGGCGTCGTCGGAGAGCAGCCAGCAGATGGCCGCCGCGATCTCCTCGGCACTCTGAAGGCGGCCGAGGGGGATCTCGCGCTGGAGGAACTTCCCAAGGCCCTCCTCACCGCCGAGCATCGTCGTGAGCATGCCGTTGGGGTTGGTGAGATCGGTGTCGACGGTGCCGGGGCACACCGCGTTCACCGAGATGCCCGCCGGACCGAGCTCGAGGGCCATGGCCTGGGTGAGCAGGATGATCGCCGACTTCGCCGCGCAGTAGGCGCCGAGCATCGGGAACGCGCGCTTGCCGGCCTGGCTGGAGACGTTGCAGATGCGCCCGCCTACACCCAGCTCCGACATGCGGGAGGCGCACGCCTTCGACACCAGCCAGGTGCCCACCACGTTCACCTCCAGCACCTTGCGGAACTCCGCCTCGGGCAGCGAGATCAGCGGGCCGAGGCCGAAGCCGATGCCGCTGCCACCGGCCACGTTGGCCACGACGGTGACGGTGCCCAACGCCTCTTCGGCCTGTGCCACCGCCGCCTCGACCTGCTCCGCCACCGAGATGTCCGCGCGCAGGCCCACGGCGCGTCTGCCCATCCCCTCGATCGTGTCCACCAGATCGTCGAGGTCGTCGGCCGAGGCCACGCCGTGCGCGGAGCGTCGGGGTAGGGCCGGGCGATGTCCAGGCACGCCACGTCGGCCCCTTCGGCGGCCAGGCGCACAGCAGTGGCACGACCTATGCCGCGGGGGCGTGCCGCGCCGGTGACCAGCGCGACCCTGCCTTCGAAGCGCCCCGTGCCCTCGAAGGCCGTGCCTCGAAGTGGCCCGGTCCCGTGGTGTAGGGGTTGGCCGTGTGGTCGGGGTGGTCATCGTGATCCTCCGCCGGTGCGCCGGGTGCTGTGCCGTGGGACCCGTCGAGCTCCGAGAGGAACCCGATCAGCGCCTCGTTGACCGCCTCGGGGGCCTCCTGCTGCACCCAGTGCCCGGCTCCGTCGATCAACACGTCGCCGCGGTGGTCGTCGAGGAACGGTTCGCCGATCATCGGCGGGCTCATCAGCAGCACCGGGTCGGCGCGGCCGGCGATGAACAGCGACGGCACGCTCACGTGGCTGTCGGCCAGATGGCCGGTGAGCTCCCAGTTGCGGTCGAAGTTGCGGTACCAGTTGATGCCGCCGGTGAACCCGGTGCGCCGGTACACCTGCACGTAGTGGTCGAGCTCGGTCTGGCTGAGCCAGGCGGGCAGGTGATCCGGTTCGGGGAGCCGCTCCACGAAGCCCCGGCCGTCGCCTGCCATCACCGAGGCGAGATCCTCAGCCGATGGCACCGGGGACCCCGAGGGGCTGAGCCCTGCGAGCATGCGCCTCAGGGTGGTGGCCGGATCCGCTCCGAGGTCGGCGTCGGCGACCCCCGGTTCCTGGAAGTACAGGATGTAGAAGAACGAGTCGCCGACCATGTTGCGCATCAACTCCGTGGGCGGGATCCCCGGGCGCGGCATGAAGGGCACGCTCATGCCGACCACCGCCCGCACACGCTCGGGTGCGATCAGCGCCAGGTTCCACACCACCATGGATCCCCAGTCGTGACCTACGAACACGGCGGTGTCCGCCCCGAGCGAGTCGAGCAGCCCGGTCAGGTCGCCACAGAGGTGCACGATGTCGTAGGAGTCGACTGCTTCGGGCCGGCTCGAGTCGCCGTAGCCGCGCTGGTCGGGTGCGACCACCCGGTAGCCGGCCTCGACCAGGGCCGGAACCTGGTGACGCCACGAGTACGCGAGCTCCGGGAAGCCGTGCGCGAGCACCACCAAGGGGGCGTCCTCGTCGCCGGCGTCGTGCACCTGCAGGCTGATCCCGTTGGTGGCGATGCTGCGGACGCGTGCTTCGTGGGTGCTCATGTGCCCTCGCGGTTCTGGGACTGTCGGCTGATGCGGGCCGGCCGCACGGTGTGCACGGCCGGTCAGGTTTGGAAACGGACGTTACCAGAGGGCGGGATGGTACGGTTCGGCTCCTTGGCGGATCGACCGACTGCGGACAACGCACCCATCGACAAGCCGACGACGCGCAGGCCTTCGCGTTGGGCGGGCATGTCCCAACACGACCGCAGGGCCGAGCGACGCGACCTCCTGCTCGACACGGCGCTCGAGCTGCTGGCCACCGAGGGCTTCGGCGCCACGTCGGTGCGCGCCGTCTGCGCGGGTGCCGAGCTCAACCCGCGCTACTTCTACGAGAGCTTCGAGACGCTCGACGACCTGCTCGTCGCGGTCTACGACCGGGTCGTGGACGACCTGACCGCCGCGGTCACCGCAGCAGTGCTCGCAGGCCCACCGGAGTTGCGGTCCCAGATGCACAACGCGATCGCGACGATCCTCGACTTCGTCGTGGAGGATCCCAGGCGTGGCCGGATCCTCTACCAGGTGGCCCCTGGGGAACGAGGCCTTGAACCGCCGCCGCCTCGAGACCGGGCGGCGGCTGGTGGAGCTGATCGAACGTGACGCCACCTCACGTGTCGATGCGGTCCCCGGCGAGCAGATCGGCCGCATCGGTGCGGCGATACTCGTGGGCGGCTTCGGCGAACTGCTGGCGGAGTGGCTGGCGGGTCGCATCGAGGTGGGGCGCGACCAGCTCGCGCAGGATGCCACTACGTTGTTCCTGGGCTTGGCCGAGTCCGCCTACGGCATCGTGAGCACCCGTGGCGCGCAGCCTGGGAAGTTGACGGCAGCCTGGGAGTCGAGCGGTCGACCAGCGGGCAGCGTCACAGCGCCCCATGCCGCGGAAGCTCCAGGCGGTGCGCCCCCAGCAGCTCCGGGTCCCCAAGCAGCTCCAAGGTGGGTCCGTCGGCCACGACGCGGCCGTCGCTCATGATCACCGAACGCTCGCACAGCTCGGCCGCGTAGAGCAGGTCGTGGGTGACGATCAACGTCGTGAGCCCGAGGCCGACCACGACATCGGCGAGCTCCCGGCGGGCGAAGGGATCGAGGTTGGCCGAGGGCTCGTCGAACACCACCAGGCTCGGGTGCATGGCCAGCACGGTCGCCAGCGCGACACGCCGCCGCTGGCCGGCGCTCAGGTGATGCGGCGGACGGTCGCACACGGCGCCCATCCCGACCGCCTCCAGGGCCTCCTGCACCCGCAGGTCCAGCTCGTCGCCCGCAAGCCCCATGTTGGCCGGCCCGAAGGCCACGTCCTGGCGCACCGTCGGCATGAACAACTGGTCATCGGGATCCTGGAACACCACTCCCACCCGACGACGGATCTCCGAGAGGTTCTCCCGGGCCACCGTCATGCCTTCGACGACCACCTCCCCCTCGGTGGCACACAGGATGCCGTTGAGGTGCAGCACCAGCGTCGTCTTGCCTGCCCTGTTGGGACCCAGCACGGCCACACGCTCGCCGGTGCGGACCGACAGGTCGACGCCGTCGAGCGCGGCGCGGCCGTCGGGGGTAGCGGGTAGCGCAACCCGTGGATCTCGAGCGCCGGCACGGTCATGGCACGGTCACCGCACAGCCACAGCGGGTCGTCTCACGGCACGACCAGGTTCGCGGTCACGGCCACGGCGACGGCTGCCACGGCGATGAGCGACGCCGGTGACACGACGGCCCGGACCACGCCGGTGCCGGGGTCGCGGGGGGCGGTGCACGGGAAGGAGCCGGTGAAGCCACGGGCCGCCATGGCCTGCTGGACCCGCTCCCCACGCTCGAAGGCCCGCACGAACATCGCGCCTGCGGTGGCGGCGGTCGCTCTGGCCTGCCACAGCCGGCGAGGATCGTCGCCCCGTGAGATCCGGGCGATCTGGAGGCGGTGGAGCTCTCCTGCGACGACGTCGAGGTAGCGGATCATGAATCCGGCGATCGCCACGAGCACCCGGGGGCAGCGCAGGCGCTCGAGGCCCACGAGGATCTCCGCTGTGGGCACCGACCATGCAAGCAGCACGCTTGCCGCCACCCCGAGGGTCGCCTTGGCGATGATGGCCCATGCCGCCCAGAGCCCCTGCTCGGAGAGCGACAACCCGAGCACCTCGGTGCGGGGCCCCATCCCGATGAAGGGGAGCGCGACGGCGAAAAGCACGAACGGCGTCTCCACGAGCATGCGGCGCGCCAGCACCCTGGCAGGGATGCGGACGAGCCCGGCGGCGAGGCCAACGAGGGCCGCGTGGATCCCGAACGCCCAGACGGCCTCGGGCGGTGAACACGACCGCCAGCACGAAGGCCACCAGGCAGGCGATCGCCAACGCCGGGTCGAGCTGCGACACCTGCGGGCCTGGCGCACCGTGCAGCGACGTGATTCCGTGCGCCGAAGGTGCTCCGGTGGGCGACGACACGACGGCGCCGTCGGTCATCGCGGCGTTGCTGCGGGTTCGGGCCGTCGTGCCTTGTCCCGCGCCTTCGCCGCCAACCAGACCGCAACAGCCGTGCAGCAGAACGTGACGATCACGCCCAGCGTCCCCGGCGATCCCTGTTGCGAGGCCGTCGTCGTGGACGAGCGCGGTGCCGTACCCCGCAACGTGGGGTCATCGAGTGCATGGGGCTGCTCCCGGGCATCGAGGCCGTGGTCTGCGGCTACCTTCGAGAGGCCGTCCGGCTCCGAGCTCGCGAAGCGGCTCACGCCGAATGCGAGCACGAGCGCCACGACCAACCCGGCTGCGAGGAACCCGGCCGTGTGACGGCGGGTGCGCGCCTTTGGTTCCGCCGGCCCGCCGTGCGTTGTCGGGGGCTTCCCGGATCGGCGGGCGTTCATGTGAGCACCGGGATCTCGTTCAGCTCCAACTGGCCGGCCCCGTAGACCAGGTCGGGTCTCGTGGCCAGCACGGCACCGACGGTCAAGGTGGTGATCACCGCTTCGCCGATGCCGATCAGCACGTGCACCCCGATCATCGCGGCGCTGAGCGTCGACAGCGACACCGTGGTCGTCCCGCCGAGGGCGAACTCGGCCACGAAGGCGAGTGCGGCGAGCACTACGGAAGCGAGCGCGGCCGCGGCGGTGGCGCTTAGCAACCCGACGCGGGTCGCAGGTGCCGCCTTGCGGGCCAACAGGAAGATCCCGTAGGCGACGAAGGTGGGCACGAACGCCATGTTCACGATGTTGAGCCCGAGCGCGCTGATGCCTCCGTCGGCGAACAGCAGGCACTGCACCACCAACACGACGGTGATCGCCAGCGAGCCGAGCCACGGCCCGACCAGCACGGCGGCGAACAGCCCACCCATCAGGTGCCCCGACGTTCCGCCCGCAACGGGGAAGTTCAACATCTGCACGGCGAACACGAACGCCGCCACGAGGCCCGTCATGGCGGCGCGGGATTCCAGGTCGTCGTCAGCGGCCTTGCGGAGCGCAACGGCGACCCCGCCCACGGCCACGACACCGGCTGCGAGCGAGGTGGGTCCGTCGATGAAGCCGTCAGGTATGTGCATGTTCCCCCTCCTGCGAATCACTTGCAGAAGCTGGCAACAGTCTGCCACACCGGGCAACGGTGCTGTCGAGTCCCTCGGACGAAACGGGCCACGGTGATCCGGGTCCTCCTGGCCGCAGGACGGTCCCTACCCACCTCGGGACCCGGCCGGGGCCATACTGCAACGGTGGCATCCACCGACGACCATCACGCCCACGATGCCCCGAAGGCGGGTGGGACCCCGACGATCGACGCCCTGATGGTGGAGCTGCGTCGGTCCGGTCAACGATCCACGACCGCCCGCCGGGCGGTGTTGGAGGAGTTGCTCGCCGCCGGCGACGCACACCTCAGCGTCGACGAGGCTCGCAGCACGGGTGGCCGAGGTGCACCCTCGGTGCACCTCTCGACCATCTACCGCACACTCGATGCCCTCGAGGAGGTGGGGCTCGTCACGCAGGCGCCTCTCGGAGACCACCCCGCCAGCTACCACCTGACCCACGACGTGCACCACCACGCAGTGTGCTCCGGGTGCGGCACCGTGCTCAACCTCGCCACCGCACCCTTCGAGGACCTGTGGCGACGCCTCCGGGAGGAGTACGGGTTCCATGCCGACCCCCGCCATCTGACCATCGACGGTCTGTGGGCGCGGTGCGTGGGCCGCTGACGCGGTGCGCTCCTCCTATTTGATGAGCGGGTCGCGTGGGAGCCCGAGGATGCGCTCGCCGATCTGGTTGCGCTTGATCTCCGAGGTACCCCCGGCGATCGACATGCCACGGTGCAGCAGCAGCAGCTGGTAGGTGATGGCGCCGTGGCCGTCGGTGAACGCGCTGTCGGGCCCGCCCATCTGGACAAGCAGCGCCGCCGCCTCGTGGCCGAGCTCGGACAGGATCAGCTTGGTCATGGCCCCTTCGGGACCAGGCCCTGCTCCCGCCACGGCCCGGTTCGCCGCACGCAGGTTGAGAAGGCCCATCGCGTGGTGCTTGGCCATGTAGCGGCCGATCCGTGCAGCTCCCCCGTACACGCGCTCGGGGTGGGCGTCGAAGGGCATGACCAACATGGCGGGAGGGAACGACAGCTCCTCGCCGCCCCCACCGATGCTCACGCTCTCGTTGCCCAACGTGGCGCGCCACGGTCCAACCACCGTCGACCGGTCCGACCACGTCGTCGTCGGGCACGAACACGTCGTCGAAGAACACCTCGTTGAAGTCCGACTGCCCTGTGGTCTGCTTGAGCGGGCGTACCTCGACCCCCTTGGCGTGCATGTCGATCACCATGGTGGTGATGCCCTGGTGCTTGGGAACGTCGGGGTTGGTGCGCACGGTGGCGAGACCGAACGCCGACTCGTGCGCACCGGAGGTCCAGACCTTCTGGCCGTTCACCAACCAGCCGCCCTCGACGCGTGTGGCGCGGGTCTTGATGCCCGCCGCGTCCGGATCCGGCGTCGGGCTCGCTGAACAGCTGGCACCAGATGACGTCCTGCCGCAGGGCCGGGACGACCCAGCGTGCCGCCTGGTCCTCGGTGGCGTACTGGACCAGGGTGAGGATGTTCCACGCGGTGATGCCGAGGTTGGGGCGCCTGATCCCGGCCTCGCCGAACTCCTGCTCGACCACGAGCTGCTCGATGGCGCCGGCCTCGCGTCCGCAGGGCTTCGGCCAGTGCGGCATCGCGTAGCCGGTCTCGATCAGGACGTCGCGCTGCTCGTCGGCGGAGAGGTCCTTGATCTTCGCGACGAACTCGCGGACCTCTGCGCGGATGGGTTCGGCCTCGGGGGGCAGCTCGACCCGCTTGCCACGGGTGACCCCGCGTCGGGTCATGTCCACCAGATCCGCCGCGGCCTCCTCCGCGCACAGGTAGCCCAGCAGCGTGGTCGCCCGGCGCATGTAGAGGTGGGCGTCGTGCTCCCAGGTGATCGCGATGCCGCCGTGGACCTGGGTGTTGAGGTTCGCGCAGAGGTCCGCCGCGGAGCCGCCAGGGTTGCCGCCACGGCCGCTGAGAAGCTCTGTTGGTCCCCGCCGGTGGCAGCGGCCTTGGCCGCGTCCCAGACCGCGGAGGTGGCCAGCTCGGTCGCCACCGCCATGTTGGCGCAGTGGTGCTTCACCGCCTGGAAGGTCCCGATGACCCGCCCGAACTGCTCCCTCTGGTTGGCGTACTCGGCCGCGCTGTCGGTGCAGGCCGCGGCCATGCCGACGGCCTCGGCGGAGAGGATCAGGCGCGACAGGTCGGTCAGCACCCGCCGCCCGCCCGTCAACACAGTGGCGGGTGCCCCGTCGAGGGTGACGCGCGCGGACGGCCGGGTGGGGTCCAGGTTCGGCGGGTCCATGACCGTCACCCCCGTCGCCCACTTCGACGATGGCCACGTCGTCACCCGCGGCCACCACCAGGACCTGGCAGGTCCCACCTGTCAACACCGTGCCGGCGAAACCCGAGGCCGAGCCGTCGGCGACGGTGACGGCGCCGGCGAGACCGACTCCCGCGGTCGTCGTGCCGTCGGCGAGACCTGGCAGGAAGCGTGACTTGACCTCGTCGTCGGCGAGCGAGTCGATCACCGCTCCGGCGATCACGGTGGGCACGAGCGGACCCGGGGTGATCGCGCGGCCCGTCTCCTCTATGACCACCACCAGCTCCTCGAGCCCGTAACCGGATCCGCCGTACTGCTCGGGCAGGTGGATCCCCGGCCAACCCAGCGAGACGAGTTCGTCCCAGAGCTCCGGGCGCTCCTGGCCGGGTGAGTCGAGGAGCTTGCGCGCCTGCCCGAGGGCGTCGCGGTTGGCGAGCAGGCTCGAGGCGGTCTCGGCCAGGGCGCGGTGGTCATCGGTGATTGCGATCGACATGCAGGATCCTTGGTCGGTGTGCTGGAGGTGCCCGATCGTAGGGGCAGGTGCGCCCTGTGATGGCGCTCGAACCCCACCCCCGGCGAACTGAAGGGCGTGGGCCACCCCATTGGTGGCTGTCGCCATTCAGTTCGCCGGGGGGGTGGGGCTCAGCAGCCGAGGGGATTGGCGTCGTCGCTGCCCGTGGTGTCGCTCACCAGGAAGGCGACGCTGGTCGGGGGAAGCGTGAGCGTCTCGGAGACTTCCTCCGGTTCGAGATCCGGCAGAGTGCCGTCGTCAGCCGCCGCCAGGGCCTTGCCATTCAGAGCGATCTCGCCCTGAGAGGAGCTCCGGGGAGGTGAGCAGGTACGACTCGACGTCGTCGCCGTCCACGGCAACCTCGAGATCGTCGGACTCGGAGCGGTTCATGACCAGGTAGGTGACCCGGCCGTCGGAGGATCCCGCCGAGCAACTCGCATGCACGGTGGTGTTCTCAGGCACGTCGTCGATGTCCAGGGCCAGCGATCTGGTGCCCATCAGGCGCTGCCACAGGACCGCCGCCCAGTAGTTCGGGCGTGGAACGAACCCCTCCTCGTCGATCAGCCCGTAGTCACTGGCCGCGAGGGTGTTGTGGAACACCACGTTGCCGTCGCCGTGGGCCTGGCGACCGAGGGTGTCGAGGTAGCGGAACACGTCTACGTACGAGGTCGCCTCAGCGGTCCCCTCCACAGGCCGCCTGGGCTGTCTCGGTGACCCACATCGGTGCCGCGGGACGAACCTGTCACGCAGGTCCTCGTAGAAGGTCTTGTCGGCATCGATCCGTGACAGGAACTCGTCGGTGAGGGCGACCTCGGGACCCTCGGTCGATCCACATCGTTCGGATACCTTCGGGTAGTAGTGGTAGCTGAAGACATCGAAGATCGGACCGGTTGCCTCCAGCATGTCCTCTGCGGAGATCGGGGGAGCGGAGCCGAGGATCAAGGTTGCGTCGTCGACGGCACCGGGCCCCACGAGGCGCATCGACGGCAGGATCTCGTCTGCGGTCGCTTCGAAGGCCTTCACGTCCCGAGCGAAGTCGGTTGCGGTGTACCCGGCCGTGGTGCCGATGGTGATGTTCGGTTCGTTGATGAACTCCGCTGCGGTGATCTCGATCCCGTGGTCCCTGCTGTAGGTCATCAACGCCCTGGCCTGCTCGTCCTGCCACACCCCGCTGTCGTCACGTGTGCCGTCACTGGAGGCGAAAGAGGTGACCACCTCGGCATCGACCGCCTCAGCGAAATCCCCGACACCGTCCCATTGGTCTGTGGTGAGCACCCCGACGAATCCCTCGGGTGGTACACCGCCGGTGGTGCCGTCCACGTCGAAGTAGGGTGGGAGTTGGCCCAGGTTCCGCCGACACGCACATAAGCCGGCCCCAACCCGCGCGAGGTTGCGTAGCCGCTCCGATGACAGGTCGATCGGCGGGCGGGCGGTGCGCGCATCGCCGGCGTCATAGGGCGCCCAGAAGTTCCCTCCGGTGACCTCGACCATCTCGACGTTGTAGGACTGGAACCGGTCGTCGGTCGTCGCTGAGACCCCAGCACCCCGGGTCGACAGCACGAGGTCGGCGTCGGGGTGACTCGACGTTTCGGGCCCACCTGCGGATCCGTCGGCCCCTGAATCCTCTCCAGAGCCGGTGCATCCGAGGGCGAGTGCGCCTACTGCTGTGATCAGGGCGGCGGACCGTCTCATCGTCTGTCTCATGGCCCGATACTAAGAGGTGCTCAGTCCGCGGCTATGCGGAAGCGGCGCGCGGTGAGAACCGGATTGGCTTCGCGCACCTGCTCGACGCGGTCGCGTTCGATCTCAGCTGACACGAGCCCCGCGCGATCGCCGATCCCGGCCACCACCACTCCCATGGGATCCACGATCATGCTGCAGCCGCACCCGGTCGGTCCGCACTGACCGGCGGCGAGTACGTAGGCAGTGCCTCTCGATCGCCCTGGCGCAGGAGCGTCGTCCAGTGGTCCTCCTTGAGCGGCCCCGGAACCCACTGGGCGACCACGGCCACCGCGTCCGCTCCGGCATCCACAAGGGCGCGGGTGGACTCGGGGAAGCGGAGGTCGTAACACGTCTGGACGCCGAAGCGCACCCCGTGTAGGTCCAGGACCGCGGCCATGCCTGGATCTCCGGGCTCTATCCACTCCGATTCGCGCACGCCGAGCGCGTCGTAGAGGTGCACCTTGCGGTAGGCGGCAGCCAGGTCGCCGTCGGGTCTCACCAACAGCACGGTGTTGTGAGCCTTGGTCCCGCCGGGAATCGCCTCGGTCATCCCCACCACCACTGCCAGCCCATGTTGCCGCGCAAGCTTCGACACAGCCGTTGCGAAAGGCCCGTCGATCGGCTCCGCGTTCTCCACGATTCGCCTGTCGAAGCGCGGCGCTGTGAACGAGGAGTACTCGGGAAGCACGAGCAGCGACGCACCCAGGCGCTGGGCCTGTTCGGCGAATCGCCGTATCGCCTGGATGTTCTGTGAGGTGTCCTCGGTGGGGGTGAACTGCCCGACGGCTACGTGGACCATGACGCCACCTTCTCTCAGAGGACGACGGGATCCGATGTGCTCGTCGACACTGCCCGGACCTGTGGTGGGGCCAAGGGGGAACCCCGGGTCTCAGGTGCCGGCGAGGCGCTCGATGACCGGCGCGAGATCGTCGATCGACGCCGCCGCGATGCCGATGTTGGAGATACCGAAGCGCTCCCGGCGTTCGACGATGTCCTCGGCGATCTGCTCCACCGTTCCGCACAGGGCGTGCGGCGAGCCCCTGGCCTCCTCGGGGGTGAGACCGAAGCCACCCGAGAGCGCTTCGTACAGTCCGTCGCGGTCGTCGGTGACCATCGCCAGGTGGATGCGCACCCCGATCTCCAGGCTCGCGAAGGCGCTCACCGGCCACGGCGTGGACCCAGGCCAGCTTGGCGTCGGTGGCCGCAGCCGTGGCAGTGGGCCCGGCCCGGTGGTCGATCACCCCTGCCGGCAGTGCCGGATTGAGATGGATCACCTCAGCGTGGCGAGCCGCCACCTCGAGCACCTTTCGGCCGCCGCCTCCCACCCACACCGGTGGCCCGGGACGCTGCGCGGGCGTGGGGCCCAGGCTCAGCTCGTCGATGGTGTAGTGCGGGCTGCGGTGAGTGACCGTCTCGCCCGACCACAGCGCCCGGATGATCCCGGAGCCTCGTCGAGGCGCTCGATGCGGACCGACGGTGGATCGAGCGGGATCCCCGACGCGTGGTAGTCCGTGAGCATCCAGCCCGCGCCCAGCCCGACCTCCAGGCGACCGCCGCTGAGCCGGTCGATCGTCGCGGTCTCCTTGGCCAGCAGGGCCGGGTGCCGGTAGTCGTTGGCGAACACCAGCGAGCCGGAGCCGCAGCGTCGTGGTGGCGTCCGCTGCGGCCATCAGCGCCGCGATGGGGGAGAGCTGGTCGTCGAGGTGGTCGGCGACGGTGAGCACCGAGACGCCGAGGTCCTCCGCCTTGCGGGCCAGCGGCCGCAACTCCTCGGGGGAACCCAGGTGCGAGGCCTGCACGCAGAACCGGAACGGCCGGCGGCGTTGTCTCTCAGGTGGAGTCGGCGTCTCGGGTGGAGTGGCGGGGTCGATGTCGGTGTCGGGCACATCGAGATCGTAGGGCGGCGCCCCACGGGTCACGGCTTCCGGTCAGCGCCCCCAGCGTGCGAGGCGGCGCGAGCAGCGGGCGAGCAGCGACGCACCCGTGGGGCGGTCCGTCGGGCGCTTCGCGCCCGGCCCACACGTCGCGGGCCTCGATAGGGGGACCGTGGCCCGGCAGCAGGTGGCGCACCTCGAGGCTGAGCAGACGATCGGCGGTCTCGCCCGCCAGCTCCAGGTCGACGTACTCGGGATTGAACCAGGCGGTGCCGTCCTGGGTGACCACCGTGTCGCCGCTGATGAGCGTCGCGGAGTCGGCATGGTAGAAGCAGGTGGAGTCGTCGGAGTGACCGGGCGTGGAGAGGGTCACCCATCCGGGGAGCGAGGGTACGGGTGCGCCCTCGCCTAGGAACCCGGCCGGGTCGAAGTCGACCGTCATCTGTGGCCGGCCACCGAATCCGACCTTGGAGGTCCCGGCCAGGAACTCTCGCAGGGCCCCGGCGGAGAACGGTTGTTCGCGGTAGACCGGCATGAACCGCAGCGACGACTCCACCAGGGGGAACAGCCGTGGTGTCTCCCCGGCGAGGTATGCCTCGCAGCGCTGCGGGAGGTGGACCTCGGTGCCGGCGTCGCAGCCGTCGAGCAGCGTGGAGACGCCGCCCACATGGTCCGAATGGCCGTGGGTGCACACCACTGTCCGCACGTCTCGGGGGTCGAGGGCGAGCTGGTCCGCGATCGCGTCGAGCACCGCTTCGGCCACCGAGGGAAGTCCGGGGTCGACCACCGCGACGGTGCCCTCGGGTGACCTCACGGCATAGCTGTTGAATATCCACCTCGAGGCCACCGCTATCGGCAGGCCGAACAGCCCGCCTGTCATCAGTGCACCGGGCGGGTGTGCACGGGATCCGGCCACAGGTCGAGCAGCGTCCCGAGCACGTCGTCGGCGATCATCAGGCCGCCGAGGTGGCTCTCGGCGTGGCGAATCTCGAGCTCGGAATCCGGGACCAGCTCCGCCATGCGCACCGCGTGGTCCACCGGCACGATGGGATCGGCGTCACCCTGCCAGAAGCGGATCGGCACGCTGATGTCGGCGAGGTCGAACCCCCATGGCTTGCTGAACAGCAGGATGTCGAAGAACACCGAGTGCAGGCCCCGCGAGCTGCCGTGGGTGATGTCGTCGAGGAACATCTCTCTCATCTCGGGGGTGTTGAACACCGCACGGTCGCCCTCGGGGAACGCGCGGACCGTGAGAGAGAAGGTGGGCAGGGCGACCGGGCGCAGGACCTGGATCAACCCGCCTGCCGCCGAACCCATGGGAGCGCGCAGGAGCTGGATCGCCCGCTGGAACCGCTGCGCCAGGCGGATCATCCCACCCTCGGGAGCCTCGGGGCCGGTTGTGGGTGCAACACCCCCAGCACGGCCCCGGCCACCATGCGCTCGGGGTGCGCTGCCGCGCACGCGAGCACATAGGGCCCGCCACCCGAGAGGCCGATCGCCGCGTAGCGGTCCACGCCGAGGTGATCCAGGATCACCTCCACGTCGTCGGTCCAATCGAGCACACGATCGTAGAAGTGGGGGCTGGAGTCGCCCGCGCCGGGCCTTTCGAGCCCAATCAACCGGACGTCGCGGTCCAGTGCCAGGCGGCGGGCCGGCGGCGGCAGCTGGCGGCGTGCACCGGGGGTTCCGTGGAACCACAGGACTGTCCGTCCGTTGGGGTTGCCGTACTCGGCGAACCCGACGTAGCGGCCGTCAGGCAGGGCGACGGTCCCTTCGAGGCGTGGAGGTGGAACGTGCTCCATCCATGGAGTCTGCCATCTCCGGTCCCGAGGGGCTACCGGAGGCGAGGGGCGCCGTGGGTGCCTCCGCCGACGACCTGTAGTGGCTCCAGCGTGCGAACGGCGATGTCGGCGTCGAACTTCGCCATCTCCTCGACGAAGCCACCGAGGTTGACGTTGAAAGAGAAGCCCATCGGATCCCCGAGCGGGCGGAAGAAGTCGTCGTGGTGGTGGGCCACCACGATCCTCGGTCGCAGGGCCCGCATCGCCCGGCCGACGAAGTCGCGGGTGTACAGCCGGCCCGCGATCCCGCACAGGAAGACGTCCACGTCACGGGTTCGGATTCGCGTTCGATCAGGTTCGCGGAGCCCTGGTGGTAGATCACGAGACCCGCCACCTCGATGGTGATGCCGAACACCTGACCGCACCGGTAGCGGGCGGAACCGAGGTGGTCCATGGAGTCACACGTAAGTTCGCCCTCCGAGGGCACCTTGAGCCCGAGGAGCAACTTCGAGTGCACCGAGGGGGTGAAGGAGACCGTGAAGGGCCCGATCTCATACCGCCGGTGTGGGTCCACCACGACGGCCTGGTCCCCCAGCGAATGGAGCTCCATGAGATGTCGCAGCGAACTCGAGCCGTACACGGGACAGTTGTGTCGGCGGGCGATCGTCGCGACATCCACGGCGTGATCGAAGTGGGTGTGACCGACCAGGACCCCATCTGCCTTGGTGATGACCTGATCGACCAGATCCGAGTCCGATGTCAGCGAAGGGGCGAGCAACGTCGTCGCCAGGTCCTTGCGGCTGACATACGGATCGATCAACACCGTGGTGCCTTGGTACCCGAGTGCGAAGCCCGCGGTGCCGAGCCACTGGATGCCGAGTCCGTCCGGCAACGAGTCGCCGGCGTCGGACCAGTTCGACTCGCGTTGGACCGAAGGGTCGTTGCGGTGCCGGAGGCGGCTCAGCCGGTGGATGTCCATCTCCGAGGCGTCGGCGGTCAGTCGCGGGTGAACTGGGACATGAACTCCCAGGCGTCACGGGTCGCGTCGATGTCGAAGGTGGTGTACCCCACGATGCTCTCGATCGACTTGCTGAACTCACTCGACGGCCAGGAGTGCCCGCCTCCCTCGACGACGAGGAACTCGACGTCGGCTCCGGGCGGGCATTCGTAGGTCCGGCGGATCACCTCGTCGCTCACCTCCGAGTCGCTCGGCTCCAGATCACATCCGTTGCGTGCCGCGAACGCCCCGACCGCCGCCGGGTAGCCCTCGCCGTCGAGGTCCGCCTCGGGCGTGGTGGAGGTGGTCTGCTCTGCGCCGGCGCCCGGGTCGGCGAGCCCCGGGATCGCGCGGATGTCGACTCCGCCGTTGAACAACAGGATGGGGTCCGCGGTCCCGTGGATCGCGAGCAGTGGAACGGGCTGTGTGGTGGGGCACGGGTCCATGTCGGTGACACCGGCCACCGGTGCCGCTGCGGCGAGCACCTCGAGCGCTCACATACCACGAACGAGGTGAACATGGCGCCGTTGGACAGCCCCGTTGCGTAGAGCGCGACGTGTCGATGCACGCCGTGTCGCCGATCTCGGCGAGGGAGGGCGTCGAAGAAGCGGAGGTCGGCGTTGGCGGCCGGATCCCCACTGGTGTCCCTCCAGAGGCTGACCGGTGCCTTCGGGGAACACCACCACGAAGCCCTCCTGTTGTGCGAGATCCGAGTACCCGGTCATCTTCGAGTGGACGTCGGCGCCCTCCATCAGCCCGTGGAAGTCGAACACGACCGGGCGCGCCTCGGCGGGGTCGTCGGATTCCGGGGATCGTGATCAGGTACCGCCGGGACACCCCGTCCACGGTGATCGTGCGCTCGGCTTCGACGGTGGGTTCCCCGGTCGGCTCCGCGGCGCCGGCATCGCATCCCGGCGAGGTGACAGGGGTGTGCTCGGGTGCCGAACCGGCCGTCTCCGACGAGCCGTCGGTGGTGTCGGGGGGACTCGACGGATCCATCGACCTTGCCGCCCGGGTCGTCTCCTGAGCAGGCCGCGCCGAGCAGCACCACCGCCGATGCGACCACGACGGCCACGAGGTAGGTCAACGACCTGTTGGTGCAGGCGGTGCGGCGATCGGTCATTCGTGCTCCCCGTCGTGGCGTGCTCGGACCCGACACTGTTGCAGAGCAACGAGACGCGTGCCCGTCGGTGCCCGCTTGCATGTCGGTGCGCGCATGCACGTCGGTGCTCGGTCACCGTGATGTGTCGCTACTGTGGCGGTGTGGCGAGCGGACCGTTCCACGATCTGGGTGAGTGGGCACGCAA
Source organism: Microthrixaceae bacterium (assembly GCA_027493675.1). Taxonomy (GTDB): domain Bacteria; phylum Actinomycetota; class Acidimicrobiia; order Acidimicrobiales; family Microtrichaceae; genus JAMLGJ01. Next base: position 119,472 of record JAOSKI010000041.1, read on the forward strand.
CGCGCTCGAAGTCGCCCGCTTCGGCGGGCTGGACACCGGCGAGGAGTCCTCTCCCTACGAGATCACCCAGCAGTCACCCACCCATCGCCTTCGTCGCTACTTCCCCGACTCCGATCCGGGCAGGGTGGCGGTCATCCTGATCCCACCGATGATGCTCTCGCGGAGGTCTTCGACGTGAGCCCAGCGGTGAGCGCGGTCGCCGGGTTGCACAGGTGTGGCGTCGATCCGTGGGTCGTCGACTCCGGTGAGCCCGCCCACGAGGAGGGAGGCCTGCAGCGCGGGCTGCAGGACCACCTAGATGCGATCTCGGAGTCGATAGACCACGTTCGCGCCGATACCGGTCGCAGGCCCTACCTGGTGGGTTACTCCCAAGGCGGGATGTTCGCCTACGAGGTGGCGGTCTTCCGCGGCAACGAGGGGATCGCCGGCATCGTCACCCTCGGCAGCCCGGTGGACCTCAAGGCCATGAAGCCCGCCGGCATCCCCTTCGAGGCGCTTGTGCCGGCCGTCGAGTTCCTCTCGAACCAGGTCGTCGGCACGCGGTCGCTGCCTTCATGGGCGAGCAGCACCGGGTTCGAGCTGCTCGACCCGGCGGGGTCGCTCCGCAAGCGTGTCGACTTCGTCCTGAAGTTGCACGACCGCGATGCGCTGGCATCCCACGAGAAGCGGCGGCGCTTCCTCAACGGCGAGGGTTGGGTGGCGTGGCCCGGGCCCTCGCTGTTGGACATGATGGTCGGCCTCACGCGCCACAACAGGTTCATGACCGGTGGCTACGAGATAGACGGGCACCTCTACACGCTTCGCGGATCTGAACCTGCCGGTGCTCACGGTCTGGGGATCCGTCGATGCGATCGCCCCTCCGTCGTCGGTGAGGGCGTTGGGACGCGCGGCGCCGCGCTGCGAGGTCGACGAGTACGACCTGCCGGTGGGTCACTTCGGGTTGGTGGTCGGATCGGTGGCGGCGGCCGAGATCTGGCCGGTGGTCGCTGAATGGACGACGTGGCGGGCGGGTGAAGCTGAGCGCCCGACGGTGGTCTCGGCGTGGAATCCGGACTACCTGGACGATCCCGATCCCCCCCGCCCCCGGGTCCATCGAGTCGCTGGTTCGGGTCGGTCAGCTCACAGCTGATGTGGTCGGCGTCGCCGGGGACACCGCATCGAAGGTGATCTCGGACACACGCGGTCTGGCGATCGGGGCGTTGAGGCAGTTACCGGTGCTACGCCGGCTCAACGACGCGTCGACGATGTCACGGATCTCGCTCGGCGGGGTGCTGGCCGAGCGGGCACGGACCCATCCGAACGCGACCGCGTTCCTCTACGAGGGCAGGGGGGCACACCTACGCGGACATGAACCGCAGGGTCGACGCAATCGTGCGGGGCCTCATCGGTGCCGGAGTGCGCCACGGGATGACCGTCGGGCTCGTCATGGGCACACGGCCATCCGCGTTGACGACGATAATCGCCCTCAACCGGATCGGAGCGATCACCTGCATCCTGCGGCCAGGGGTGATCAACCCCAGCGAGCTGCGGTTGTCCGGGGCGGAACTGCTGGTCGTGGACCCTGAACACGTGGCGGCTATGCGCCGAGGATCCGGAGATCCGCATCCTCGTGCTGGGCGGCGGTGGCGACCCGCGTGATCTGGGCGCCGGTGTCACCGACCTCGAACAGGTGGATCCTGATGCCGTCGAGTTGCCGAAGTGGTACAGGCCGACCCCGGACGTGGCGGCGACCTGGCCTTCGTGCTCTTCAGCGGGCAGGGTGAACGTGTCCGTGCACGTCCCTTCACCAACGAACGTTGGGCGCTGTCCGCGTTCGGCACCGCAGCTGCCGCCTCGCTGACGGGGGCCGACACCCTCTACGGAGTGACACCGCACTTCCATCCCGCCGGGATGCTCACCGCTTTCGGCGGGGCGCTGGCCGGCGGAGCGCGCCTGGTCATGACCACCGGTTTCGATCCCGAGGCGTTCTGGTCGGACATCCGCCGTTACGGGGTGACCGTGGTCTCCTACACCTGGACGATGGTCAAGGAGTTGCTGGACCTGCCGGTCTCCGAACTGGAACGTGGCCATTCCATCAGGCTCTTCATCGGCTCGGGCATGCCGACGGGGCTGTGGAGCGAGGTCCACGCGCGGTTCGATCCGGCGAGAGTGGTCGAGTTCTACGCCTCCACGTCGGGGCAGGCGGTGCTGGTCAACATCGGCAGCGATGCAGCACGGATAGGTTCATGTGGGCAGCGGCTGGTCGGCAGCCCGAACCTGTTGCTCGCAGCCACGGACCCGGTGACCGGCGAGTTGGTGTTGACCGACGACGGGATGGCCCGAAGGGCGCAGCCGGGGGGAGCTGGGGCTGCTGCTGTCCGAGGCGAAGCTGCCCCACCTCTCAGGGGTGACACATCGGAGCCTGCGGACCCCCGGCGACGCATGGCGGTCGACGGAGGACCTCTTCACCATCGACGAGGACGGGTGCTACTGGTTCGCCGACCACTCCGACAGCCTCATCGACGGGCGGCCGCTCGTCGGTGACCGGCCCCGCGCGGTGCCGCCCACGCAGGTCGAGAGGTTCCTGGAGCAGCATCCGCTCATCCGCCTTGCCGCGGTGACCCCGTCGCCCGACGGCAAGTTGCTGGTCGCCTCGGTGATCCCGACCCGGCGCGCGACCAAGAAGTCGATCGAGGACATCACCGCGTCGCTACCACCGTGGTTGCGGCCCGACGTCGTGCGGGAGGTGAAGGACCTGCCGACCACCGCGTGGTACCGCATCGACCGCACTGCGATCGCAGCACTCGATCCGATGAAGCCCACCGCAGGCGTTCGGGTCTGGTTGCGCAACCCGACCGACGGGACCTTCGAGCGGGTTGCGAAGCGGAGTGCCGGAAACAGCCGTTGATACGCGGCCTGCACAGGCGCATGATTCGCGAAGGGGGGGTGAACACATCGCTGGATCAAACCTGTCGCTGAGCCAAGGAGGCCATCATGTTCATTCAGGTGATCGAAGGTAGGACGACCGATCCCGAAGCGCTCCACCGCCGGATCGATCTCTGGCAGGAGGAGCTCCGAGCCCGGCGCCACGGGGGTATCTGGGGTCTGCGGGAGGGTGCACGGCGGATGGCTCGTTCATCCTTGCAGTGCGCTTCGTGGACCGCGCGGCGGCTGAACGCAACGCTCGGCGCGAGGAGCAGACCGCATGGTGGTCGGAGACCGAGGCGTGCTTCGACGGCCCGGTGTCGTTCCACGAGACAGAGGATGTCCACGTGATGGCCCACGGAGCACTAGGCGACGCCGGCTTCGTCCAGGTCATGGAGGGGCACGTGTCCGACAGGGCTGCAGCCGACCGGCTGGAGCTCGAGGCCGATCCGCTCCTGGCGGAGCTCCGGCCTGATCTTCTCGGGTCCATCACCGCGTACTTCTCCGAGGACGAGTTCGCCGACATCGCGTTCTTCACCACCGAGCGCGAGGCGCGTGAGAACGAGAGCCGCGAGATGCCACCGGAGTTCTCCGAGCGCTTCGACCAGTGGGAGCGGGTCATGAAGGTGGAGCGCTACCTGGACATCCCTGATCCCTGGGTCGCCTCCGCCCACTGAGGCCGCGATCCCGGGCCGCTACCTCGACCCGCCACCCGGGCCCGCCACCCGGGATCGCGGCGGGCTGTGGTGTCGGGGGTCGTGGAACATCGCTAGGTTGGCGGGTCGGACTCCGGGCACGACCGCCCGGGACCCGGCTCTTTGCGGTCGACCACGAGGGGATCGAGTGACGATGGCTGCCAGGCAGACGAACGCGGGATCGACCACACCGGTGCTGGATCCCGAGACGGTGGCGAGATACCAGTTCCACGGCCAGGACGTCGCATGGTTGCTGGACCAGCGCGCGGAGCACCGCGGTGATCACACCTTCCTGGTCTGGCAACCCAAGGAGGGTCCGGTGCGCACCTGGACCTACGCGGAGTTCTCCCTTGCCACGCGTGAGGTCGCCGCAGGGCTGGCGGCGCGTGGGATCGGTGTGGGTGACGCGGTGCTCATCCACGCCGAGAACTGCCCGGAGGCCGTGATCGCCTGGTACGCGGTCGCCCGCCTCGGGGCATCGCGGTGACCACCAACACGCGTAGCGTCGCAGCAGAGCTCGAGTACTTCATCGATGCCTCGGGAGCAGTGGCCGCTATCACCCAACCGCAGTTCGCCTCCGTGCTGGCTGAAGCCGCCGGTGGGCTGCGCTGGACGGTGGTGACCGCGGACAACTCCGGTGTCGCAGTGCCCGAGGAGCAGCAACCGACCGGCTCGGATGCATTCGACTCCCTGCGTGGAGACCCCGACGCAGTGCCGGAGCTCGAGGCGGATCCGTTGCGACCGGTGGGGATCATGTTCACCTCCGGTACCACCTCCAAGCCCAAGGCGGTGGTCCACACCCACGGCAACGTGCTGTGGGCGGCGAAGATCAACCCGACCAACATCGACTTCACCCCTCAGGACACCTACCTGTGCTACCTGCCGTTCTTCCACGTGAACACCCAGGGTTGGGCGATGTGGACCGTGCTGGGTGCGGGCGGCACCGTGGTGTTGCAGCCCAGGTTCTCAGCCTCGCGGTTCTGGGACGTCATAGCCGCACACGAGGTGACCCACGTCTCGCTCATCCCGTTCGTGTTCAAGGCGATCGGTGGTGATCCGATACCGGAGCACACCGTGCGTGTCGGCGTGTTCGGGTTGATCATGCCGATGCTCGACGACTGGCTGGGGATGCGCGTCATGGCGGCCTACGGCATGACCGAGCTGGTGGGCCACTGCATCCGCTCGACTCCCAACGAGACCTACCCCGACATGGCGATGGGTCGGGTCGCCCCGGGCTACGAGTGGATGGTCGTCAACCACGAGGCCGGTCGGCCTGCCGAGGTGGGGGAGATGGGTGAGCTGTGGATCCGTGGGGTGCGGGGCATCTCGGTGTTCCTCGAGTACCTCGACAACCCCGAGGCGAACGCGAAGATGTTCACCGAGGACGGCTGGTGCCGTACCGGCGACGTGGTGCGCCTGGAGGAGAACGGGCACATCTTCTACTGCGACCGCGACAAGGACGCGCTCAAGGTCGGCGGCGAGAACGTATCCGCGCGCGAGGTCGAGGACGTGTGCCGCACGGTGCCCGGCATCGACGACATCGCAGTCGTCGCCAAGTCCCACGAGATGCTCGACATGGTTCCGGTGGCCTTCGTGATCCGAAACGAGATGGCCGAGCCCGAGGAGCAGATGGCAGTGGCGATCATCGAGGCGTGCAGGGCCGCCCTGTCGGATTTCAAGGTGCCGAGGGCGGTCTACTTCCTGGAGGAGTTCCCCACCGCCGAGCTCGGGAAGATCGCCAAGAAGGACCTGCGCGACCTCGCGGACTCCTACGACCCGGTGTGAGTGGCGGGCCACCGGGACCCGAGGTGACCGTTGAGGGTGCCGACCGGTAGCGTCGCGTGATGACATCACGGCAGTGGGCCGTGGTGGGAACCGGAGGCTTCCGTCGGGATGCAGCAGGGCTCGGTCGCGGTGATCGGTGGTGGCATGACCGGACTGGTCGCCGCCCGACGGCTGGCCCGATCCGGTTGCGCGGTCACCGTGTACGAGGCCGGGGACCGGTTGGGCGGCCAGGTGCGAACCGTGGAGTTCATGGGCCATCGCGTGGACGTCGGCGCGGAGTCGTTGCACCTCGCGGGCCCCAACGTGGAACTGCTCGACGAGCTCGGCCTCACCGACGACCTCGTGGTGGCCGACAGCACCTTCGTGTGGATCTGGGACGGCGCGCGGCGCCGGCGCCTGCCTGCGGGCATGGGTCCGGCGGGCCCCACCCGGTTGTGGCCGATCGTGCGCTCGGGTGCGCTCTCGCCGTTCGGATTGGCCCGTGCCGCCTTGGAGCCGCTCCTTCCCGCACCCCGCGAAGCGCAAGGAGGTATCGGTTCTGACGGTTCGGTCGGGTCGTTCATCACCTCCCGTTTCGGCGCAGAGGTGACCGATCGCCTGGTGGACCCGGTGCTCGGGAGCCTGCACGCCGGTGACGTGGGTCGCCTCAGCCTTCGGGCAGCGACGCCGATGCTCGCTGCCAAGGCGGCTCGTAACCGGTCCATGCTGATCGGATCCGCTCGGGCGCGACACGCCGCAGGAGCTTCGGCGGCGGTGCCGGCGTTCGTGACCCTGCCGGGAGGGCTGTCGGACCTGGTTGACCGGGTGCTGGATGGCTGTGACGTGGAGGTCCGCCTGGGAACGCGCGTCCATGCACTCGAACACACCGGCGACGGTTTCAGGCTGAGCGTGGGGCCACACTCCGGCGACCGCGTCGAAGGTCCCCACGGTGGCCCGTGTGACGGTGCTCATGACGGTGTGGTCGTGGCACTTCCGGCGGTACCGGCCGCGGGCCTGCTCCGACCGCTGCTGGGCGCCGATGCCGAACCGCTCTCCACGCTGCGTACCGCTTCGGTGGCAACCGTCGTGGTGGCCTGGGACGCACGGGAGGCGAAGGCGTGTGGGGCACTGCGTGCAACCGGGGTGCTCACTCCGTCGAAGGCGGGCACGCTCATGAAGGCGGCCACCTTCCTGTCGACGAAGTGGCCACAGATGCGCGACCCACACCACTACTTGTTCAGGCTCTCGGCGGGGCGGGTGGGGGAGCACCGGATCGGGTCGGTCAGCGACGAGGAGCTCGTTGCCGCAATGCTCGAGGAGCTCCGGGCCGTGACCGGGTTGACCGGGTCACCGTTGCAGGCACAGGTGTACCGTTGGCCCGACGCGCTCCCGCAACTCGAAGTCGGTCACCTCGAGAAGATCGCTGCGGTGCGCCGTGCGCTCGCACGCATCCCGGGCATCCAGCTGGCAGGTGCCGCCTACGACGGGTTGGGGATCTCGAGCTGCGTCGCTGCAGGGCGTCGCTGCTGCCGAAGCCCTGATCGCAGAGCTCGACCTCGACGTGGAGGTGCCCACATGACCCATACCAGCACTGCCGGAGCAACCAGCGCTGCCGGGCCGACCAGTAATGCTGCCGAGGGGCGAGGCGCAGTGCGCACGTTGCACCTCGATCCCACACAGCGGCCCTTCATCGTGATCTGGGAGGTCACCCGTGCCTGCGCCCTGGCGTGTGCGCATTGCCGCGCCGACGCCATCACCCGTCGCAACCCACTCGAGTTGACCACCCAGGAGGGAAGTACCTGCTGGATGACCTCGCGTCGCTGGGTGCTCCTCGTCCGATCGTGGTGCTCACCGGAGGCGACCCCTTCGAACGCGACGATCTCGCCGAGCTGGTGCACCACGGCCACGAGGCAGGCCTTCCCATGGCGCTTTCGCCCTCGGTCACGCCCCGGCTCACCTCCGAGGCGCTCACCGAGCTCCGCGCCGCGGGTGCAACCGCGGTGTCGCTGTCACTCGACGGGGCGACCCCCGCCACCCACGACGCGTTCCGGGGTTTCGAGGGCGTTCACGCCGACACACTCGCCGCGGCCACGAAGGTGCGAGCCGCGGGGCTTCGCCTGCAGATAAACACCACAGTCACGCGCGACAACGCACACGAGCTGCCGGCACTGCTCGACACGGTCATCGATCTCGATGCGGGGTTGTGGAGCGTGTTCTTCCTGGTGCCCACCGGCCGCGGCGAACACCTTGCGGCCCTCGACGCGCAGGGTGTGGAGGACGTGCTCATGTGGCTCGCGTCGGTGTCGCACCGTGTCCCGGTGAAGGCGACCGAAGCCCCGCATTTCAGGCGGGTGATGCTGCAACGAGCCGAGGCCGGTGGAGACCCGCCGGGATACCGGCCGGGACCACTCGGGGTCCTGCTCCGTGAGGCGACCCCGCTCGCCTCTGACGATGCAGGTGATGTTGCCGCGGACGCCACCGCCGCTGTGGGAGCTGCCGAGGGCACCTCCGGGTCCGTCTCCGGGAAGGCCCGCAGGGGACCTCGTCGGCCACCGCTGGATGTGAACGCCGGTCGGGGTTTCGCGTTCGTGGACCACCTGGGTTCGGTCTATCCGAGCGGGTTCCTCCCCGTATCTGCGGGCTCGATCCGAGAGCAGAGCTTCACCGAGATCTACCGCACCTCCGAGCTCCTGAGGTCGTTGCGGGATCGGACCAGCTGAAGGGCAGATGCGGGGTCTGCGAATACCGCGAGGTCTGTGGCGGCTCACGGTCGCACGCCTACGGGGTCACCGGTGACCCCTTGGCGGAGGATCCGACGTGTGCACACGAGCCGGTCCGATGACGGCCCAGCGCACCAGGCTCGGGGTCCAGGACGAGCTCTGGCTCGTGATGGACCGTCCCAACAACCTCATGGTGGTCGACTCGGTGATCTGGACCGCCGAACCCCTCGACCGTGAGCTCACCCGCGACGTGCTGGTGGAACGGCTCTGGGACCGCTACCCGGTCTTCCGGAGCCGGGCGGTCCAGGACCCCGACGGCACCTGGTGGTGGGAGGAGGATCCCGAGGCCCGGTTCGAGGATCTCGTGACCTACGTGGAGCTGGACGATCCTGACGATCCCCGCTCGTTGCAGGAACTCGTCGCCGCGCACCGCACCCAGCCGCTCGATCGCGACCGACCGCTGTGGAACGTGCTGTGGGTGGACCGCTACCTGGGTGGCAGCGCCTTGGTCACCCGGTCCCACCACGCGATCGCCGACGGCATCCGAATGGTGCAGCTGTCGATGTCGCTGTTCGATGCCACGCCCGAGGGCGGGGCCATACTCGCGCCACCGGTGCACCAGTACGGAGCACGTGTGGCAGAGCCTGCGCCGTCGGCATCCGAGCGCAGCCGTGCGGCACTGGGGGCATTGGGCAGCCAGGCCGCCGGCACGGCTCGGGCCACGCGTGCTGCCGGAGGCGAGCTCGTGTCGCTCGGTTGGCGCATTCCGCGAGCCGTCGTCGACGCGTCCCGCGAGGCGGCGATCGAAGCCCTGGTCAACCCGCTCGGCGCCGTGCACGGTGGATCACGGCGTCCTGGACGGCTGCGACCGAGGCCATCACCGAAGCGGGTTCGGCTGTGGGAGCCGCAGTGTCGGGCAGCGGTCCGCTCGTGGAGGTGTTCTCCGGCGCCCCGGGTGACGTCGACATCGTCCGCAAGCTCCTGCTCGGCACCCGCAACGACCCGGCCATATGGACCGGGACGGCCACCGAGGACAAGGCGGTTGCCTGGTCGGAACCACTCTCCCTCGATTCGGTCAAGTCGGTCGCCCACTCCCAGGGTGCCACCATCAACGACGTGTTGGTCACCTGTGTGGCCGGTGCGCTACGGCGGTACCTGGCGGGCCGCGACAGCCACTGCGCATCGGTGACGTTCATGGTGCCGGTGAACCTGACACCGATCGACCTGACCCTGCCCGAAGACCTCGGCAACAGCTTCGCCCTGGTTCAGCTCGAGCTGCCGACCGACCAACCCGACGCGCTCAAGGTGCTGAGCGGGGTCCAGCACCGCATGGAGCGGATCAAGCACGGCCACGAGGCTGCAGTTGCGTTCAGGGTCCAGGAGCTCATCGCCGGGCTCAACCGCACGGTCTACGAGGCGTCGGTCGACCTGCTGGCGAGCAGGACCACGGGTGTTCTCACGAACGTCCCGGGCCCTCCGATGCCGGTGTACCTCGCCGGTCGCCGTGTCGAGGGCATGACCGGCTGGGCGCCGCTGTCGGGTGACCAGCCGATGAGCTTCACGATCTACAGCTACGACGGCCGGATCACCGTCGGGATCGCGTGCGATCGACAACTGGTCCCGGGACACGAGGCGATCCTCACGGGCTTCATGGACGAGTTCGCCGACCTCCGGGCCCGTGTGGGGGTGCACAGCCGGTCAGATGAACGCAGCCCCTGACGAGGTCCGGCTCGTCCGCGCTCTGCGCCTGCGGAACCAGGGCCTGGTCCCGGGTGCCGGCCGGTGGGCCGCGGTGCCAGAGGTCGCACGGGGTATGGTCGCATTGCAGGCCCAGGACCCCAGAGCGGTGCTGCACGCGCTGTCGCTGCGTTGTGCCGGTCATCCGACCGAGGCATCCGTGGCCGCGGAGTTCGACGCCGCCCGGGTGGTGCGCAACCGGCCTTCGAGGGGCACCCTCCAGGTCACGGCATCCGAGGAGATGCACTGGTTGAGCGCGCTCATGACGCCGCGGTCGAACGCCGCTGCGGTGAAGCGCCGCTCCACGATCGGTGTCACGGACGCGATGGTGGAGGCAGTGGGCGAGGTGATGCGTTCGGAGTTGGAAGGCGGTCGGGTACGGACCAGGCCCGAGCTCGTGGCGGCGTGCGCAGAAGCCGGCATCGCACTCGACGGGGCCCGGGCCGGAACGTCCTGCGGCACCACACCGAGGTCATGACGATCGTGTTCGCCGGGATCAGCGGTGGTGTCGACTCGTTCGCCCTTGCCGAGGAGTGGATACCGCGACGGCGTGAGCCCACCGGTCCCGATGCATTGGCAGAGCTGGCAACCAGGTACTTCACGACGCGTGGTCCGGCGACGCTCCAGTGCCTGGCGTGGTGGGCGAACCTACCGATGGACGCGGTCCGCCAGGCGATCGCCGCCGCGGGCCCCGGCGCTCGAGGGAGATCGATGTGGCCGGAGGGAGGTCCGTGGTCGCCACCGGGTCGGTCAGCCTCGACTCGGCCGAGGTCGACGGGATCCTCGCCGAGCCCCTCCTGCTCCCGTCGTTCGACGAGTACCTCCTCTCCTATCGCGATCGCTCAGCGGTCATCTCTCCCGAGGGCCTGACGGCGGTGATCCCCGGACGAAACGGCATGTTCAAGCCCGTGGTCGTGGTCGGCGGTGAGGTCGTGGGCATCTGGTCCCGCCACCTCACCTCCGACACGGTCACCGTGACCATCGAGCCCTTCGAGGAACTTGCCTCTGCAGCGCACGACGGTCTGGCCCGTCGGGCCGACGACTACGGCGCCTTCCTGGGAATGCAGGCACAGATGGTGATCGAGGTCTGATCGCGGGTAAGGGCGAACGGCCCGGTCAGTGGGGCTCAGTGGGCGAAGCGGATCTTCGGCAGCGCCCTGTCGAGCCACTTCGGCAGCCACCAGTTGCGTTCACCGAGCAGTCCCATCGCGGAGGGCACGAGCATCATCCTCACCACGGTTGCATCCAGCGCCACCGCGACAGCGAGGGTGATCCCGAGCTCGGTGGGCGGTATGGGGCCGGTGATCCCGAAGGCGATGAACACCACGATCATGATTAGCGCGGCGTTCGTGATCGGCCGCCCGGTGCGGGCGATGCCCTCTTTGATGGCGAGCTGTGTGTCGCCCGTGGCCTCGTAGCGCTCACGGATAGCGGCGAGCAGGAACAGCTGGTAGTCCATCGAGAGCCCGAACAGCAGGGCGAAGAAGAACAGCGGCGCCCAGGCGTCCACGAACCCCTGGTGCTCCACGCCGATCAGCGAGGCGCCCCATCCGTGTTGGAACACCAGCGTGGCGAACCCGAAGCTGGCTCCCACGCTCAGGAGGTTCAACAGGATCGACATGAGCGCGATCGTGAGGCTGCGGAACACCACCAGCAGCAACACGAACGCGACTGCCATGATGAGCGCGATCGCGAGCGGGGCCTTGCCGGTGAGGACTTCGGTGAGGTCGTGGTTCTGCGCCGCGGGTCCGCCGACGTCGGCGTCGGGTACCGCCACGCCGATGCTGTCGCGGAGCCTCTCGACCATCTCGGAGGTCGCGGCAGCGTCGACGGCAGTGGCCGGGATCACACGCACGACGGTGCGTCCTGTCTCAGCCGGTTGTGCCACCACGCGGGCATCCACGACGTTCCGGATCGGCTGTGGCCAGCTCCACGACCTCGCCCGCGGACTGTGCCGGTGTCGTGACGAACAGCGGAGCAGCCGCCCCGGGGCCGAAGGAATCCACGACCATGTCGTAGCCGTCACGGCTGGAGCGTCCCTCGTCGACCACTCCGGCTCCCGGCATTCCCAGGCGCATCCCGATCGCGGGTGCCGCGAGAAGCACCAGCAGTGCGAGGCCGGCCACGAGGGTGCGGCCGGGGTGGTTGAGCGCGGCGCCGGTCCAGCGGGTCCACCGGCCCTCCGCCACGCGGTCGGGGTCGCTGTGCCCTCTGGCGACCAGCACCCGATCGCCCATCGCAACGAGCACCGCGGGCAGCAGGGTGAGTGCGGCCAGCCCGACCGCCACGACCGACAGGATCATGCCCAGGGCCATGGACCGGAAAACCATGACGGGCACCACGAACACTGCTGCGAGCGACATCACCACGGCCAGCGCCGAGAGGAACACGGCCTTGCCTGCGGTCGACAGGGTGTTCGCGATCGCGTCCAGTGCGTCGTAGCCGTCTTCGCGCTCCTCGCGGTAGCGCGACACGATGAAGAGGCTGTAGTCGATGCCCACCGCCAGGCCGATCATCATCGAGAAGTTCATGGACCAGACCGACAGCGGGGTCGCATCACCGAGCAGGTGCAGCGCGGCGAACCCGACGGCGATGCCGGCCAGGGCGAGCACCAGCGGGATGCCCGCGGCGATCGCGGAGCCGAACGCGATGAACAACAGGATCATCGTCGGGATGCCCGATACCAGCTCCGCGCGGTGCAGGGCCTCCTCGTTGGTGTCGTTGAAGTCGCTCCACACGGGCCACTCGCCGGTCACCTCCGCCCTGGCGCCTTCGGGCAGGGCCATTCCCTCGACTGCATCGATGAGCTCGCCCGCGGACTCGGGCAACTCCGCATCGGTCTCCGCGCTGAGCTGCACCGGCACCATCGCGACCAGCCCGTCACGGGAGAGCAGGCCTGCCTCGGCCGGTTGGCTCAAGGGGTCGACCACCCCTGCGGCGGCCGGCTGGGTCCTGAGCTCTGCCACGAGGTCCTCGACTCCGGTTGGATCCTCCGCGATGGGGGTGGACTGGCGGTAGACGACCACCGCGGCTTCGGCACCGAGCTCGCCGAAGTCGGCGCGGAGCTCGTCGCGGACCTTCACCGAGGTGGAGCCCTGTGCTTCCCATCCCGCACCCGAAAGGGCGTTGGTGAGGGTCAGTGCCAGTGGTGCTGCGCCCAGCATGGCGACGAGCCAAACGACCATGACCGCTCTGCGGTGCCTACCGGAGAAACGTGCCAGCCGGGAGAACCACGGCTCCTTGTCGTCGGGGGGCGACTCCGGCACGGCTTCTTCGTCGGGTCGGGTTGGTGCGATGGTCATCGTGGAACCTCGTAGGCCTTGTGTGGAATACCCATAGGGGTATGGATCAATACCCTACGGGGTATAGCTGCGCGGAATCAAGGCACGACTCTGGTCCACTGGTGCTGCGGTCTGTGCGGTCGCCTCTGACGAGGGCACGTGGGCCGCGGCGGCGCCGAAGCCGCTGGGCCGACGGTGGCTCCTAGGGTTGACCCCGTGCGCGCCATCCAGCACAGGTTCCTCACCGAGCTCCCCGAGTTGTGCATGCGATGGCAGGCGGAGCCGGTGCCCGATCCGCAGCCCGTGGTCGTGAACGAGGCGCTGGCGCGGGACCTCGACCTGGACCTGGACTGCCTTAGATCGCCCGAGGCAACCGAGGTGTTCGCCGGCAACACGGTGCCCGAAGGTGCCGTGCCGGTGGCCCTCGGCTACGCGGGGCACCAGTTCGGGGCCTACTCGCCGCGCCTCGGCGACGGCCGGGCCCTCCTGCTCGGCGAGCTCGAGGACCCCACCGGTCACCTGGTGGACGTCCACCTGAAGGGATCCGGTCGCACGCCCTTCGCCCGCAGGGGCGACGGCAAGGCGACGATCGGCCCGATGCTGCGTGAGTACGTCGTGTCCGAGGCGCTCCATCACCTCGGTGTGCCCACGACACGCAGCCTCGCAGTCGTCACCACCGGCGAGGACGTGTTGCGGGACGGCTTCGAGAAGGGCGCGGTGCTCACGCGGGTGGCGGAGAGCCATGTCCGTGTCGGCACCTTCGAGTACGCGGGTGCGCCTGGGAGGTGACGACCTGGTGCGCCGCCTCGCCGACCACGTCATCGCCCGGCACCACCCTGACGCGCTTGACGCCGCGAACCCGTACCGTGAGCTGCTTCGCTCGGTCGTCGACGCCCAGGCTGTGCTCGTGGCCGAGTGGATGCTGATCGGGTTCATCCACGGGGTGATGAACACCGACAACATGGCCATCTCGGGTGAGGGCATCGACTACGGGCCGTGCGCGTTCATGGACCGCTACGACCCCGCCACGGTGTTCAGCTCGATAGACCACGGCGGTCGGTACGCCTACGGGAACCAGCCCTCGGCTGCGACATGGAACCTCGCCCGGTTCGCCGAGTCACTGCTCGGCCTGCTCGCCGACGACACCGAGGTAGCCGTCGAGGTCGCAACTGGGTCGGTCAACGGCTTCCGCGGCCTCTTTCGAGGACCACTGGCGTGCAGGCATGGCACGGAAGCTCGGGCTCGGCGGCGTCGCTGTCCGTGACGGAACGCTTCTCGAGGACCTCCCGGGAGTGATGCAAGCCGACGGCCTCGACTGGACCCTCACCTTCCGGCGACTCGCCGACGACCTGCGTGACCCGGCGGCGGCGGCGCCATCCGCCGGCTCGGCGCCGTCCGATGCTCTCGCCGACTGGACCTGCAGGTGGCGAGCGGAGCTCGTCGGGCAGGGCGTAGTCGTGGATGCCGGCAGTGCGGGCGATCCCGCCGGCGCGCTCGCCGACGGGATCGCCGCCGCGATGGATCTCGTCAACCCGCTCTACATCCCACGCAACCACGTCCTGGACGCGGCTCTGAGGTCAGCCGAGCATGGTGACCTGGATCCGTTGCGCGAGCTCACCGACGTGCTGGCTGATCCCTTCACGCAGCGTCGGGGCCTCGAGGTGTTCGCTGCCCCCGCGTCACCGGAGTTCACCGCCCGCTTCCGGACCTTCTGTGGCACCTGAGCAGTTGCGCTGCCCGAGCTGTCGCAGCAGAGACCCCGGCCAGGGCGCGTAGCTGCGATGATGGGGCCGACCATGGCTGACGGCAGGGACTACGAGGTGCTCGGGGTCGCCCGGGATGCCACACCCGAGGAGATCAAGCGTGCCTACCGGAAGCTGGCGCGCACCCATCACCCCGACATCAACAAGGACCCGGATTCCGAGCGGCGGTTCAAGGAGATCACCGAGGCGAACGAGGTCCTGTCGGATCCGTCGATGCGAGAGCGATACGACACCTTCGGAGAGGACTTCCGGCGGATCCCCGACGACGTCGATCCCCAGGAGTGGCTCCGGGCGCAGAGGGCAGGTGGGAGCCGGCACGGGTCTGGACCGGGCTTCCAATCCGCGGGCTGGCAGTCGGGCCTCGACGACGAAGCCATGGCGGACTTCCTGTCGGACCTCTTCGCCCAGCAGGCTCGTTCGGCGCACGGTTGGGGCCCGGTCCCCGGTGCCGACCAGCGGTCCGGCATCACCCTCAGCGTGGAGGACGCGTTCACCGGGGTCGCCGTTCCCTGACGCTTGCGGGGCCGACCGGGGAGCGCACCATCCAGGTGAACATCCCCGCCGGGGTCACCAACGGGCAGACGATCAGGTTGTCCGGCCAGGGTGGTCGGGGTACCGAGGGCGCTCCGGCGGGGGACCTGTACCTGCACGTCACGATCGCGCCACATCCTCGTTACCGTCTGGAGGGACGTGATATCGAGGTGGATCTGCCCTGCCCCTTGGGAGGCGGTCCTCGGTGCGACGGTGCCCGTGGAGGGCCCCGGTGGAACCGCCAAGGTGAAGGTGTCCCCGGGCACTTCCACCGGAAGCGCCTGCGCCTGAGTGGCAGGGGACTTCCAGGTTCAGGCGCCGCAGGAAACGGGGACCTCTATGCTCGGGTGCAGGTCGTCGTGCCCGAGAAGATCACTGACGACGAACGGCGTCTCTACGAGGAGCTCGCCGAACTGAGCGACTTCCGAAGCGAGGGGACGTTGATGGCTCAAGCGATCGTGCCTGCCGAACGCATCGAGTTCGAGGCCTTCGCGGCGGTGTGTGAGATCCATCCCGAGCTCCTCGACCGGCTTGTCACCCTCGGTCTGGTCGAAGTGGTGGTCGATGCCGAGGGAAACCGTTGGGTGGAACGGCGTCAGGTGGCGGCATTGGCCCGGGTTCGCAGGCTCCGTGCGGGACTCGGTCTGAGCTACGCCTCGATCGCGGTGGTCGCGGAGCTGATCGACCGCATCGACGAGTTGGAGGACCGGCTCAGGTGGTTCGAGGCCAACGCGGGACGCAGGCCATGAGCAGGGCACGAAGTTGAGCAGGAGCTCGACGGGTGTGGCATGCCCGGACTGCGCCACGAAGAACCGCGTTCCTTCCGCGACGCGTGGACTGGTGCAGTGCGCGAACTGCCACCGCCGGCTTCCTGGGTGGTCGACGCCGACGCGTCTGACTTCGACGAGGTGGTGGGGACCTCGAAGCTGCCTGTGGTGGTCGACCTCTGGGCGCCGTGGTGTGGACCCTGTCGTACGGTCAGCCCGCTGTTGGAGCAGCTCGCGGAAGAGTACGCCGGCCGCATGAAGCTCGTGAAGGTGAACGTCGACGAAGCGCCTGCGGTCCAGGCGCGCTTCGGCGTGCAGGGCATCCCCACGTTCGTGTTGTTGAGTGGTGGTGAGGAGATCGCGCGGCTCGTCGGTGCACACCCCTTGGCGTCGTTGCGCTCCTGGTTCGACAACGCGGTTGCAGCCTGATGCTGTGGCTGGAGCCTCGCGATGAGTGCTTGCGGGACCATCAGGTAGTCGATACCGTGACGGTCGCCGCTGGGCGTCGGAGGGAGACCGCGTGACCGAGCATGTGCTGATCGACCCGGAGCTCGATCGTCGGTTGCAGCGAGACGGCTTCGTCGTCGCTCCCTTGATCGACGCGGCTACTGCTTCTGGGCTGCGATCCGCCTACCTCGATCGTGTCGGCGTGCACGACGATCGGTTGCTCTCGGACATGCAGGTCGACGACATCGAGTACCGACGGTGGGCTGCACAGGAACTGCGACAGGGTCTCGATGGTCCCACGGCGGCGCTGTTCGTGGACCATCGGCCGTTCATGAGGCACTTCCTGGCGCAGTTCCCCGGCGACAACAGCGGGTCCGATGTGCAGCGCGATTGGATGTGGGTCGACGAGCGTGCGCACGAGCGGTCATACGTCGTCTGGGTCGCGCTCGAGGACATCACGGGTCACAACGGGCAGCTTCGGGTGATCCGGGGCAGTCACCGCCTGGACGGCATGTTGCGCGGAGCGGACCTGACGGCTCCGTGGCTTGCGCACGAGGGCGTCCTCGAGGACCGGCTCCTCGCAGTTCCGCTTGAAGCAGGTCAGTGCGTGGTGCTCGACGGCGCGTTGGTGCATGCGTCGTACCCCAACCACACCGATGTGCCTCGCGTTGCCGCTGTCCTGGCGACGCGACGCGTGGGCGCCGGGTTGGTCCACTAGCCGACGCCTATCAGTTGGACGAGGAGACCCTGGAGCTTCTGACCAGTCAGGAGTTGCTCGGCGCAGCGCCACAGCGACCAGAGCTCGCCCGGACGGCGATCGACGAGGTCAGGTTGAGCCCGAAGCAACTCGTGTCCGCGTTGGACGCGGGCGCCCTGAACCGCCTGGATCGGATCCGGCACCGCATGAGGACCGTGGTGTCCAATGTCGTCACCGAGGCCCGCGAGCGTGCCGGAGCAGCGCGCCGACACCGTGCCGATCATCTCGGTGAGCCTCATCGGACACACGCCGGTGGTCGTGTCGCCGATGCGCTGCGCGAGTTGCCGAGCAAGGCGGCGATCGCCGTACTCGCCGCGAACGAGGCGTCGATAGACAGGTTCGGGCCGACGACAAGAGGAGTCTGGGATCCCCACGAGTTCCCCTGGGTCAAGATCCTGGAGGACGGGTGGCCCGATGTGCGGCGAGAGGTGGACGCGCTGTTGCATGGGCCGACGGAGATCCCACATATCGAGGACGTCACCGGCGGCATTCCCCAGGGCAATGTGGGCCCGTGGCGGGTCTTCGGGTTGATGCACCAGGGTCACTGGATGGACTGGAACTGCCGGCGCTGTCCGGCAACGACGGCGCTGGTGAAGAACGTACCTGACCTCATGATGGCGGGGTTCTCGGTGCTGGAACCCGGCACCCACATCACCAAGCACCGGGGACCCAACAAGGGGGCCTTGCGCTACCAACTCGGCGTCGTCGTGCCAGGCGAACCCGGCGACTGCCGAATCCGCATTGGTGAGGAGATGGTCGTCTGGCAGGAAGGCGAGAGCGTGGTGTTCGACTTCACAGTCCCGCACGAGGCGTGGAACGACACCGACGCGATCCGTGTCCTGCTGATGCTCGAGTTCATCGCTCCGCTTCCCTGGTACCTGGCCGGAACGAACCGTGTCGCACAGCGAGCCATGGGGTGGTTTCCGACCACCCGTGACATGAAGAACCGCCTACGCCGACTCGAGCCGTCGTTGCAGAAGGTTGACTCGGCGGGTTGACCACTGCGTGATGTCCCTGGGTCAAACGCCGAGCCGCAGTGGGTCTTGGTGGTGGTTCGGGTGTCCGGCTATCCGGGAGCCATGCCGCCGATCTCGCGATGTCGGGTCGGATGAGGGGTCACCAGAGGCGTCCGACTTCGTGCTGACCGACAGGGCTGGTCGAGGAAGCTCGAATCACGGAGCAGGCACATGACGAAGATCGGGTGACCATGTCCTGGGCGGCGCGTATGCTGGCGCTCATGGAACCGGACTCGAACGAACCGCAGGTGCTCGAGGTGACGCCCGTGACCACGGCGGTGATCAGTGGCGTGGTCGAGATGACGCGGATCGGCGAGTTCTTCGATGCGTCGTTCACAACACTCGGTGAGGTCCTGGGTGCTCAGGGTGTGGTGATGGCCGGCCCACCGGTTGCGCTCTATCACAGCCCGCCCGGTGAGGTGGTCGACCTCGAAGTGGGCATTCCCATAGACGGCACGCTCGAACCCCAGCGGGGTGTCGAGGTGTCAGGGCTTCCGGGTGGTCGGGTGGCACGCCTGATCCACGAGGGGCCATACGACGGCCTCGGGTCTGCATGGGAGCGTCTTGGTGCATGGGTCGGCGAGCAGGGGTTGACCCCCGCCGGGGCCGCGTGGGAGGCGTATCTAACCGAACCAGGCCCGGATGCGGACCCCTCGGAGATGCGCACCGAGCTCAACTTGTCCGTCTCCTAGGCACCCCGCCCTGGCGTGGTCGCCATGCACGCCCGTGCGCGGTCGGCAAGGATTGGGCAGGAGCTAACGAGCGACCGGTCGTGAGGGGCCGTCATGGAGCCGGACACGTTGAGCGACAGCGATTCCGAAGCGGTTGGCGGGTGGTTCCTGACCGATTGGCTCGCAGGGCGTGTGAAGCACAGTCTCACCCCAGGACTGGACTTGCGGGACCCAGCGTTGCTCAAACGCCTCCAGCCGGTGCTCGACGCGCTGCTCACCTACTTCGATCCGGTCGTCGAGGGATTCGAGCGACTCCCTGCCGAGGGGCCGTACCTGGTGGTTGGGAACCATTCGGGGGGTGTGTACATGCCCGACTTCTGGGCGTTCATGCAGAAGTGGCTGCGTGAGCGGGGCACGGAGTCGCCGATCTACTCGTTGGGGTTCGACTTCACCTTCTCGCTTCCGCTCATCGGAGACTTTGCACGCAGGACGGGCTCGGTTCCGGCAAGCCACGCCAACGCGGGTGCGCTGCTCGACGCCGGACACCCGGTGATCGTCTACCCCGGCGGTGACGAGGACGACTACCGGCCATGGAGCGAGAGGCACCGGGTGGACCTGCACGGTCGAACCGGGTTCATCCGGCTCGCGCTGCGCCACGGTGTGCCCGTGGTCCCTTTGGTGGCCCATGGAAGCCACGACGCGATCATCGTGGTCACCCGCGGCGAGGGCATCGCGCGTTGCCTGGGCCTCGAGAAGCTTCGGATCAACGTCATGCCCATAGTCGCCGGGCCACCGTGGGGTCTGGCTCCGGCGCAGGTGCCGACCTGGCCGCTGCCGGCGAAGGTCACCGCACGGGTCTGCAAACCGATCGAATGGAGCCACCTTGGACCGGAGGCAGCCGAGGATCCAGTGGTGGTACAGCGCTGCTACGAGGAGGTGCTCGGACGGATGCAGGCGAACCTGGACGAACTCGTCGAGGAGCTTCCGCACCCGATCCTCGCCAGGGTGTCGACAGCTCTGGGCCTCGACAGGATCGGCGTCTCCTGGCGCACCGGCGCGCTCGTGATGCCGGAACCGCCGGCCGCAGCCAGAGGCGCGGTCAGGGAGCGTCGGCGTAGCGCAGGTAGGGCTTCAGTTCCTCGACGTTGTCGCACCGGCCCTCAGAATCGACCGGCAACCCAACCGAACTGTCCGGTGTGGAGCGCGGTTTGCGCGGCTGAGACCGGACAGTTCGCAGGTGGGGCGCGGTTTGCGCGGCTGAGACCGGACAGTTCGCAGGTGGGGGGGTCAGGCGGACTGGTCACGCAGCGTCTGTAGAGCGGCGTCGATACGCCTGCCCGCCTCCTCTGCCACCTCGCCCAGTGCCGGATCGTCGGACATCTGCGACATCACCGCGGGATCGAGCGCGTCGACGATGGTCTCTCCACCCTCGGTGCGCACCACCACGTTGCAGGGCAGGAGTGCCCCGATGCTGCTGTCGACCTGCACGGCCCGATGTGCGAGCTGCGGGTTGCAGGCGCCGAGGATCACATACGGCTCCATCTGCGCGCCGATCTTCGCCTCGAGCGTGGCGGACATGTCGATCTCGGTGATCACGCCGAAGCCCTGGTCCGCGAATGCCTTGCGGACCACCTCGATCGCCTCGGAGTGCGGCATGTCGATCCTGACGGTTCGTGTGTATGGCATGTGCTCCTCCAGAGGTTCCGTTTGCGGCGATCGGCCCCAACGCTACCCGCACCCATCGCCTACGGGCAGTCGTGTGTCCGGCCCGCCGGGGTGGTCACGGCGTCGATCCGGCTCGCCTCGGTATCCGTGCCGGGCACACCGCCGGCCTTCCTCGCGGACCGGTGCACGATGCGGAACACCGTGAGGGCGCACAGGACGACGATCAGCCCGATAGAGGCGGCCCTGAACACGGTGTTCGAGGCGTCGGTGCCTGCTTGGGCGGCGTGCATGGCGGTCATGAGCGCGACGGGATAGGAGAGGTAGTGCAGACGCCGCCAGGTGGTCCGACCCATCCTCCGTCTCGCGAGCGAGGAGCCTTCGACGATGACCAGTGCCCAGAACGCACCGATTCCCCAAGCGACGGGGCCCGACCTCCACGCGCCGGCGAAAGGCACGAACAGCTCGGCCCACGAGAAGTGCTGGTGGTCGTCGGCCACCAGGGCCAGCAGGTGGATCGCGATGAACGCCACGCTCAGACCACCGAGGTGACGGTGCAGGTCTGTGAGCCAGGCTGGGAGCCCACGGCGTTCGATCACACCAGTGGTGATCAGGAGGCCCCAGATGAGCGTCAGTGCCAACAACACCGCAGCGACCATGCCGCTGGCCCGTGAGACATACCACCAGAACTGCGGGTTCATGCCGATGCCCTTCCATGTGTGTCGTGGCGACCGTCGGTGTAGTCGCATGGTTCGATCCCAGGTGGGGCCTCTGAGGAGGTGAGGAACGCGTGGCCGGCCGAACCGAAGGTGTGCTGGGATCCATCGGTCGACGTCACCAGAGCGCCGGCGGATCGCAGCATCTCCTCGATCCGGTCGCCCAGGGTGTCGTATCCCACGAGGATCGCCGTTGAGAGCGCCTCGGCCCACCACGCCTCTCCGGCGACGACGCTCACCGCGACCGCATCGCCGGTGCTGGACTCTCCGGTGCGCGGGTCGATGGTGTGGTGCGCAGTGCCACGCGGGGTCGCCCACCGCCTCCGCAGCACCGAGGAGGTAGCCAGCGCCCCGGCGCGGAGGTTGATGCGCGCAGGATCGGCGAGGTGATGGTCCACCTCCACCTCCCAGCCTCCGACGGGAGGTTCGCCGGCAACCCGCAGGTCGCCTCCGAGGGACACCAACGCCGAAGTTGCACCCGAGGCCACGGCTTGGGTGGCGGTCAGGTCGGCTGCGAGTCCCTTGCCGATTCCCCCGGCGTCGATGCGGACTCCCGTGGGAAGCACGACCAGGTTGGTCCGCGGGTCGACCACCACCTCTTCGCATCCAGGTGTCGACCACCCGCGGCGTGCCGGGTCGTGGGTGGCGATGGTGGTGGGCCCACCTTGGGTCCTGCCGGTCAATCCAGCGGAGTCGACGATCCCCGTCGTCTCGATGCTCTCGAAGCTTCGGTCGTATCCGGCGTCCATGACCGCGTCGAGGACCGTGGGATCGAACAGACCTGATGTGGCGTGCCAGGCCCAGACGGATCGTTGCACCAGCAGTGCGGTCTCATCCGACACGACCGTCGGGCGGCCGGCGCGGGCGTTGAGCCTGCTCAGCTCGGAGTCGTCGCGAAGCGTGACCACCGGGCCTCGAGGTCCTCGACGTGATCGATGACGTCTCGCAGGCAGGGCGGCGCGACGGTGCGGGGATCCGACGATGAATCGGCATCGACCGATGCAGGGGCATCGACGATGACATGGGCTGCGGCGCCCATCGCCGTGAACCGCCTCTCGACGCGCACTGTTCGTGGTCGCGTGGCAGGGGTCATGGTCGAGCTCAGCTCTCGCTCGATTGCGTGACCGGCTCGGTCGCCGCGGGTGCGGCCGTGACCGGGGGTGGAGGGCCTGCATACGCCGAAGCGGTCTGCTCCGGCTGTGCCACGCCTGCAGATGTGGGGACCTCCGGGCTGCCTGGGGTGTCGACGGCAGTGTTGCCGGCCGCTCTGCTCTGGGCGCCGAGGACGGCTACCAGTGCTGCGGTCGTCGCTGCGGCGACTCCGCTGGCCGCGATCCGCGAGATGGCGGCAGCGTGGCGCTTCCTGCGCCAAGGAGACCTGCGGGATCCCCGCTGGGGTGCGTGTCGCCCGTGTGCAGGTGAGGGTGAGCCGGTCGTCTCAGTCATCGTCGTCGGCTCCGTCGTGGTGATCGTCGTCACGATCATCGTGGCGTTCGTCGTCACGATGGTCGTCGCCGTGGTCGTTCCCGCTGTCGTGGTCGTCGCCACCCTCGCCGTCGTGCTTGTCGTCGTCGTGCTTGTCGTCATCGTGGTCGCGGTCGTCGGCCTGCGGCGCCGCGGTCGCCTGAGTGCCTGCGGGGTCGTCGACCTGTCCGCTCGAGGTGCCGTGCTGCGGGGAGGTGACAGCCGCTGTCGGTGTCAGCTGACCCGCTGCCGGGTCGAGTGGTGCTTCGCTGGCGCCCAGGTTCACCGCCACGGCTGCTCCGGTGGCGGCGAGCGTCGCGACGACCGCGATCGTCGCCGCCACGACCTTCTTGGCGTTGCGCTTGGGAGCCGCCTTCGCTGTGCCTGTGGCGGCGGTGGTGTTGGAGGGCGGGATGTCGGTGGAATCCGGGGTGTCGTTCATGGGGATGACGATACGGACCGCCGATCCAGCACAGATCGTGTGATTCGGTAAAGATCCGGTTAGTTCGCCCGGGGTCCTCCGGCGATGTGCGATCGTGTCCGGGTGAGGATCCTGGTGGTCGAGGACGACCCTGCGATAGCGGCACCGATGGTCTCGGGGCTGGAGCGCCACGGCTTCGAGGTGGTGCACCTCGCGCAGGGCGAGGGTGCTCCCGACGCTGCGCGCGCCGCCGACGTCGTGTTGTTGGATCTCGGCCTACCCGACCTGGACGGCACCGAGGTGTGCCGCCGGATCAGGCGACAGTCCCAGGTGCCGGTGATCGTCGTGAGCGCGCGTGGCGACGAGATGGAGCGCGTGATGCTGCTCGAGATGGGCGCCGACGACTACGTCGTGAAGCCCTTCGGCCTACGTGAGCTGATAGCCCGCATCCGAGCAGTGGCAAGGCGTGCCGGAGCCGAGGGGGTGGCGCTGGAGCGCATCGAGGTCGGTCCGCTTGTGGTGGATCTCCGCACCCATGCGGTGACGGTCGACGGCGACACAGTGGAGCTGACCCCGAAGGAGTTCGACCTGCTTGCCCACCTGGCGGCTGATCCTGGCGCCGCGCACACCCGGCGCAGCATCCTCGAAGAGGTCTGGGACGCGAACTGGTACGGGTCCTCCAAGACTCTGGACGTGCACGTGGCGTCGATCCGACGCAAGCTCGGCCATCCGGAGTGGATCCAGGCGGTGCGCGGCGTGGGATTCCGGTTCGTGGTCGATGACCCCGCCGATCAGCGCGACCCGACCGCGACATGACACGCCGGCTGATCCTCTCCTACCTGCTCGTGGCGACCTTCGTGCTGGCGGTGGTCGAGATACCACTCGGGCTCACGTACGGGGACGCGCCGAGGATCGCCTGTTCGCGGCCATCGAACGCGACGCCCGGGTACTCGCGGGTCTGCTCCACGAGCGCATCGAGACCGGTGACACCCGGGCGGCGGCGAGGATCGCCGAGGACTACACCTCGCACTCCTCGGCCCGTGTGGTGGTCACCGACGCGACCGGTCTGAGCGTGGTCGACACCTCGGAGCCCGGTGCCGCGCCGAGGGACTTCTCCACACGGCCTGAGTTCGTATCCGCGCTGGAGGGGACCCAGGACATGGGCATCCGCTACTCCGAGACCCTGGGTGAGGAGTTGGCGGTCGTGGCGGTGCCGATCATGTCGAACGAGGCGGTCTCCGGTGCGGTGCGCGTCAGCTTCACCACCGAGGTCATGCGGGAACAGGTCCGTGACAACTGGTTGCGCCTGGGAGCGCTGGCCGCACTGGTACTCGTTGCGGCGGCATCCTTCGGCTGGCTCATGGCGCGTTGGGCCATGAGCCCGGTGGAGTCGCTGGAGACCGGAGCAGGCGCCTCGCAGCGGGCGACCTGCAGGGACGAGCCGAGGTGGACCGTGGCCCACCGGAGTTGCGCCACCTGGCCGAGACGTTCAACGTCATGGCAGCTCGCCTGGAGACCCTGGTCGATTCACAGAAGGCGTTCGTGGCCGATGCGTCGCACCAGCTCCGCACCCCGCTCACCGCACTTCGGCTTCGCATCGATTCGCTCCAGGACTCCTTGGCGTCCGACTCCGTGAGCTCCACGCCGTCCCCGGGATCCGCCACGGAACCCGCGCCGATCGACGAAGACGTGGCGGCGATCGGCGCCGAGCTCGACCGGTTGATGGGGCTGGTCGACGGCCTGCTCGCAATGGCGCGCAGTGGCACCGACGCGGTGATCGAGGTGGTCGACGTCTCGGCTGCAGCACACTCCGCCGCCGATCGGTGGGACGCCCTCGCCGCCGAACACGCGGTGGGCCTCCGAGTCGAAGCCCCCACCGGGGTGACCGCCCGGATCGTCAGAGGCGGAGTGGAACAGGTCCTCGACAACCTGATCGACAACGCGATCGGTGTGGCGCCTCGTGGCTCGACGATCGAGATCACGGTCGCCCAAGGACCACAAGGTGACGGGCCAGAGCGTGATCGTGATCACACGACGGTTCACCTGATCGTGCGTGATCATGGACCGGGACTGGATGCGGCTGACCGTGAACGTGCCACCGGCCGCTTCTGGCGCGCCCCCGGAGCACCCAGCGGTGGCACCGGCCTCGGTCTGGCGATCGTCGCGGAGCTGGCGCGTGCCTCGGGTGGGGGAGTTGCGCTCGGTGAGCCCGCCGAGGGCCCCGGCCTGTCCGTCGACGTCTGGTTCCCTGCAGTGGCACCCGTCGACGGTCAATGAGCATGCAGCGCCCTGGGCGCACGATAATGGCCCTGTGAACAACGAATCCTCGTTTCCCTTGTCGGAGTTCCTGGGCATGGAGGTTGCCGACGAGGGCGGCGGACACGCCTCTGCGCACATCGACGCCGGACCGGCACACCTCAACCCACACGGGTTCGTGCACGGTGCGGCGGTGTTCGCAATGGTGGACACCTCGATGGGCGCGGCGGTCATGGGGATGCTCGAACCCACTCAGCGCTGCACGACGATCGAGTTGCAGATGCGCTTCCTGAGACCGTTCGTGGAGGGTCGGTTGACCGCGGAGACGACGGTGATCAAGCCGGGTCGACGGGTGATGCACCTCGAGAGCCGGGTGACCGACCAGAGCGGGCGTCTGGTGGCGACCGCCACGTCGTCGTTCGCGGTGATCGACGAAGCACCCGGGGCCTGACCGGCTCGCAGCGGGGTTCAGGCCTGCCCGATGCCGGCCGGCTCCTCGGGAGCGTGCAGCTCCTCTGCGGTGATCCGGTCGGTGGTCGGCTCACCTTCGATGTCGAGGTGTGGCAACAGCTTGTCGAGCCAGCGGGGAAGCCACCAGTTCGCATCCCCGACGAGCGCCATGGTGGAGGGGACCAGCACCATCCTCACGATCGTGGCATCCAGTGCGACCGCGGTCGCCAGTCCGACGCCCATCATCTTCACCACCGGATCCCCGCTGGTCACGAAGCCGACGAACACGCTGATCATGATCAGTGCAGCCGCGGTGATCACCTTGGCGGTGGCGCCCAGACCCTCCACCACGCTGTCGATGTTGGTGTGGCCGTTGTGGTACTCCTCGCGGATGCGGCTGAGGATGAACACCTCGTAGTCCATCGACAGCCCGAAGAGGATCGCGAACATCATCATCGGAACGAACGAGGCGATCGGCACTGCTTCTTCGAGGCCGATCAGCGAACGCCCCCAACCCCATTGGAACACCGCCACCACGACGCCGTAGGCGGCACCGATGGCGAGAAGGTTCAGCAGGGCTGCCTTCAGCGGCACCAGGATCGACCGGAACACGACCATCAGCAACAGGAACGAGAGCATGATCACGGTGCCGATGAACCACATGAGCCGTGAGGGAGATCTTCTCGGACTGGTCGATGAATCCGGCGGTCGGCCCACCGACGAGAGCGGTTGCACCGGAGGTGTCCGTGGCTGCGGGGATGATGTCGTCGCGGAGTCGGTGCACCAGGTCGCTCGTCGTCTCGTCCTGCGGCTTGCTCACCGGGATGGCGGTCAACACAGCGGTGTCGCCGGCATCGTTGAGTGCCGGAGGCGACACGACCTTCACGTCAGGGTCCTCGGCCACCCGCGCTGCGATCTCCTCGGCCACGCCGGGATCACGATCCTCGCCCAGGTCGACGGTGACGAGGAGGGTCCGTTGAAGCCGTCCCCGAAACCGTCGGCGAGCAGGTCGTAGGCCCGTCGCTGAGTGCTCGAGGTGGGATAGGTGCCCGCATCTGCCTGGCCGAGGCGCATGTCGAGCGCCGGGATCGCCAACACGGCCAGGAGCAACGTGGCTCCGGTCATCGAGCGCCATGGGTGGAACGCCACCCAGTGCGCCCAGCGGACCCAGCCGCTGTGAGCGGTGCCGTCGCGCTCGGCGCCGCCGTCCCGCTCAGAGGTGGCGTCCCGCTCGGAGGTGGCGCCTGCGTCGTGTCGGGGTGTTAGGCGGCGTGTCGTGGCGCGGCGCGTCGTGGCGCGATGCGACCGTGCCAGCACCCGGTCGCCGGCGAACCCCAGCAGTGCGGGCAGGAGGGTCACCGCCACCACGACCGCGACGGCCACCACGATGGAGGCGGAGTAGCCGAGCGCCGACACGTATGGGATGCCTGCCATCTTCAGCCCGAGGATGGCCACCACGACGGTACCTCCAGCCACCACGACCGCCTGGCCGGCGGTTGCGTTGGTCCGTGCGATGGACTCCGTGTGATCCATGCCGGCCTCGATGTTGTCGCGGTGGCGGCTGAGGACGAACAGCGCATAGTCGATACCGACGCCAAGGCCGATCATCGTTCCCAGCCTGGGTGCCACCGAGGGAACGTCGATCAGCAGCCCGAGCAGCCCCACGATCGACAGGCCGGTGAGCAGACCGAGAGCAGCCACCCCGAGCGGCAGGGCCATGGCGTAGACGCTGCGGAACATCACGAACAGGATCACCAGGGCGGCGATGACCCCGATCATCTCGGCCGGGCCGGTGTGTCGCTCCGCGAGCACCGTGGGGAGCTCGCCGCCGTAGTCGACCTGCACGCCGGCCGCCTCTGCGGGCTCGGAGGTCGCCTTGAGGGCGGCGAAGGCCTCATGACCGAGATCGGCGACCGGAGCGTCGTACTGCACGGCCGCGAACGCGGTCGTGCCGTCGGGTGACATCGACATCGGATTGCCCAAGGGGTCGGTGACCGTGGTGACGCCGCGCAGCGCTCGCACCTCATCGACGGTGGTGTCGATGGCCGCGTTCTGGGATGGATCGACGCCAAGGCCATCGGGGTCGTGGAACACCACCATGGCGGTGGCTCCGGCGCGCTCCGGGAAGCGTTCGTCGAGCAGGTCCATCGCCGCCTGGGATTCCACGCCCGGCACCTCGAAGTCGTCGGTGGTGCCGCCGCCGAGGGTCCGGTTGGCCACGACCATCACGACCGCGAACAGGATCCAGGCGATCAGCACCCACCGTCGCCTGGTGGCCGAGAACCTTCCCAATCGGTAGAGCCAGTTCGACACAGCAGACCTCCCGGAGAAAAATGCAGTGACTGCAATATTGCAGGGAGAGCATCATCGTGTCAAGCTTGAGCTCGTGGCATCGCAGACGGAACCTTGCGGACCGGGCCTTCGAGAACGCAAGAAGAAAGAACGACGCCGAGCCATCGAGGCCCGCCGCGCTCGACCTGTTCGCCAGGTACGGCTTCGACGCGACCACCACCGAGCAGATCGCCGCCGCGGCCGACATCTCGCCACGTACCTTCTTCTCGTACTTCCCGACCAAGGAGGACGTCGTCCTCGCGGACTACGCGCAGCGACTCGAACGGATCCTGACAGAGCTTGCGGCGCGCCCCGACGGCGAGCGACCGTGGGAAGCGCTGCGGGCGTCGCTGCTCGTCGTCGCCACCGACTACGAGGCAGAGCGCGAGCAGCTGATGTTGCGCTTCTCGATCATGGCCCAGTGTCCTTCGGTGTTCGCTCGCAACCTTGCTCTTCAGGCGGGCTGGGAGAGCACCTCGCGACCGCCATGGCGAGGCGCATGGGTGCCGACTCCGATGACGTCACACCGGGACTGATGGCTGCGGCGGCGCTGGCGGCCATGCGTTCGTCGATCCGGCACTGGTTGCTGACCGGCCCGCGGAGCCGCTTCCGTCACTGGTCGAGGTCTGCTTCGACAACCTGGGCCGAGGCTTCGACAGGCTGGGGGGCGACTCCGCCGAGGTCCGCTGAGCCCCGTTGGCGCCCGACTGCCCGGCCACCGCACCTGCATCCCGGCGTCGCGGATTCGCGGCCGGCACTGCCTCGGCGCTGTCGCAGCAGTGCCTCCTGGTCCCCGACATGCCGCTCAGACAACGGGCGTGCAGGGTTCGGTAGGGGTGCTCTGCGCGCCGCGGAACCTGTCGCTAGGTTCGCTGCCGATGGGAATCGTCCCTCGACCCACACCCGGAGAAGCGGATCCGCTCGAAGCGGATCTTCTCGCAGATCCGACCGAGCGCGGCCTCGACGGTCGGATCGTCATCAGGACTGGGCCGGGGGATACCCCAGGAGCGTGCAGAGATCCCCTCGGTGCGTTTCGGGTCCCGGTGGGTCAGCGCGGCATGGCTCCTCCCGATCGCCGTGGTGGGGCTGATCGCGACGATCGCGGTCGCCCAGCAACTCCGCAAGTACCCCTGGATGCAGGAGTTCATCGCGGACCATCCCGGTACTTCCGCGGCTCAGGCTCCCGAGGTGACCTCCGGGTTCCCGTGGTGGTTGCGCTGGCAGCACTTCTTCAACCTGGTGTTCATGATGTTCATCGTGCGTGCCGGGTTGCAGATCCTGGCGGACCATCCCCGCCTGTACCTCAACGCACACAGCCGGCGCGGTTCGGAGTGGTTCAGGATGCGCGGACCGATCCCCGCCGACCGAACCGATCCCGAAGACGCCGCACGGGTGTGGACCGCGAAGGACGACTCGGTGGCGTTGCCGAGGTGGCTGGGGATACCGGGGTTCCGCCACTCGATCGGCCTCGCCAGGTGGTTCCACTTCAGCTTCGACGTCTTCTGGCTGCTGAACGGGGTCGTGTTCTACGTGTTGTTGTTCACCACCGGCCAGTGGCAACGGGTCGTGCCGCAGTCGATGGACGTCGTTCCCAATGCGATCTCCACAGCGATCCAGTACGCGTCACTCGACTTCCCGGACAACAGCGGGTTCCTGCACTACAACGGCCTGCAGCTCGTCGCCTACTTCGTGACCATCTTCATTGCGGCGCCGTTGGCCTTCCTGACCGGCCTCGGCCAGGCCCCGGCAGTGGCAGGCCGCCTCGGGATCGCCACCGGCGCACTGAACCGTCAGGTCATGCGAACCGTGCACTTCGCAGTGATGGCATGGATGGTCTTCTTCGTCATCATGCACACGGTCATGGTCTTCGTCACCGGCCTGATCCCGAACCTGAACCACATCACCCTCGGCACCGACACGGACTCGCTTTGGGCGCTTTGGATCTACCTGGGGTGGATGGCGGTGGTCGTGGTGCTGTGGCTGTGGGCCTCGCCGTTCACGATCGCCCACCCCCGAACCGTGCAGCGTCTGGGGAACCTGGTCGTCGGGCGGTTCAAGTCGGCGATGGACTGGTGGAACCCCAAGGCGACCTACCGCGAAGAGGACATCTCGGAGTTCCTGTGGCCAAACGGCCACATCCCCGACTCCGAGGAGTACCACGAGCTGTTGACCTCGGACTTCGTGGACTTCCGGCTCCGGATCGACGGACTGGTGGAGAACCCGGTCGAGCTGAGCCTGGATGACCTGAGGGCGATGCCGTACCGGGAGCAGATCACCCAGCACTACTGCATCCAGGGTTGGTCCGGCATCGCGAAGTGGGGTGGAGTCGCCATGGCGGACATCTGCGAGTTGGTCCGCCCCGACGAGTCCGCGAAGTGGGTTGCGTTCTACTCCTTCGGCGAGGGACCGCTCGGTGGGCTCTACTACGACTGCCTGCCCATCGGGCACATGACCCATGACCTGACGATCCTCGCGCTCGACCTCAACGGCGAACCGCTGTCGGAGACCTACGGGGGCGCCGCTGCGGTTGCGCGACGAGGTGGAGCTCGGCTTCAAGCAGGTCAAGTGGATCCAGGCGATCGAGTTCGTGACCGACTTCTCCCACCTGGGTGCAGGCCAGGGCGGCTACAACGAGGACCAGGAGTTCTTCGGCTACCGCGTGCCGATCTGAACCGGGGGGATGCCGAGATGTCGCGCCGGCGCGGGGTGAGGCCGGCTCGGCTCAGGTCGTACCACCGTCCGGAGAACATCGGGTCGGTTTCGATGTCCACGGCGGCGAGCAGGGGTTCCGAGTAGACCTCGGCGAAGGTGGCGATGATCTGGTCGAGCGGCAGGTCGTCGAAGCTCCGCGATCGCGCACGTACTCCATGTGGCGCTGGCCGGCCTCGTCGTAGGGGTGCAGAAGGGCATCCGCGGTGCCGTCGAACTCGAGCACCTTCACCCCGAAGCGTCGGCAGAGCCCGATGTTGAGCGCGGTGCTCGCCTTGAACCATCGCCCGTCGAGGTACAACTCGGTGAAGCCGTGCCACGCGAACAGGTCGGTGCCCATGGCCTCGGTGAGCTTCTCGCTGGAGAGGTGGTTGCGCACGTCGGCGAATGCCAGCCGCGCCGGAATCCCCGCATGACGCAGCGTCGCGGTGTACAGCACGGCCTTGGGAACACACCAGTTGGCCTCCAAGCGGGCTACCGCGCTCGCACGGAACACCTCCGGATCCACCGACACCACATAGGGGTCGTGGCGGATCCTGTCGCGAACCGCGGTGAACAAGGCCACCGCGACGCCTCTGTGTCGTCGGCACCGATGCGGGCCTCCGTGAGCACGTCTTCCACGAGGTTCGCAACCTCGTCACTGTCGGAGTCCACGAACCACGTCGGCTCGGTGTGCGCCGGCCTCGGACGATCGGAGTCTGAGCCGGTGGTGTCAGGATCTTGTTGGGCGGCAGGAGTGGGTCGGGGCATGTGATGAAGGGTATGCACGCTTGGGGTCGGACATCGAGGCGGGAGCTCACCGCGAGACGTGGTTCTGGCGAACTGAAGGGTGTGGGCCACCGTTCCGGTGGCCCCACCCTTCAGTTCGCCGGGGTGGGCGCAGTTCGCCGGGGTGACGGGCGGCAGGCGGGACGGTCGGTTGGGTAGGCTGACCGCATGCAGAAGGTGGCCGTTGTGGTCGCCCTGGTTCTCACAGCGGCCGGGTGGCCTGCGGAGCGAGAGGGGCGCGACGTCGTCTCGTCCCTCGTCGCGTCCCTCATTGATCTGGGAAACCGGCACGACAGATCCGATCGAGGATCAGTCCAACGACGTGCCCACCTCCGAGACGACGACCTCGACCTCGACCACGATGCCCCGGTCGATTCCGACGGTCGACCCTTCCACCCCGGTGAGGATCTCGGTCGAACCGTCGGTGGTGCTGGGAGGTGGGAGGATCGTCGTGTCGTACACGGTGGCATCCGACGGGGGTGGGATCGGCGGACGTTGGGAACGAGACCGATCGGCATCGTGGGAGCAGTGCACCGAGACAGCCTGCGTTCCGGTCGCGTGGCTCATCTGGGGTAGGCCGCCGCTCCCTCTGCCGTACTCCCCGGGGATGGACCGGGCGGTCGACTACCTGAAGCAGCCACCACCCGACGGTCCCGACGACTTCGAGATCCCACTCGACGCCGGTGGCGCCTACCGGGTGTGCACGACGCTGAGATCCATCCCCGAAGGTGTCGAGACGAAGCCATGGCGCCGGTGACCGTGGCCGCCGTTCCGGTCAGGAACCATCAGGTTGGGGAGAGCCCTGGCTGGTTCGGGATCGACCCAGCAAGTCCGCCGAACCCCACCAGCTCGGAGCTCCACGTTCTCGTGCACCCGATCCTCTGCGAGCGCGCGACGCAGGCAGGTCAGCCCGATGTCGCCTACAGCGACTACCGAGATCGCGGTGTTGATCCCCGTGGTCAATGTCGACTGCGGCGCAAGGACACCCGTCGACGGCCCGACCCCGGCGACCGTCGCGCTGTCCGAGCCGCTCGGGGATCGGGCGGTGCTCGATGCGATCTGCGTCGAGCCGTTGGGCATCAGCCAGTGTGAAGGGCCGCACCGTGGTCAACGGTGGCCTCCCCTGTAGGCATCCGATGACCCTGTGACGTCCGCCGATTCCGATCAGGCGGCGATCAGACCTGGCTCCACCACTTGTCTATCCCGAGGTCGTCCGCGATGACCTGCAGCGCGTTGTACCCCGGGCCGAAGGTGATGAACCCGTGGGGATGCTGGGTCGAACCCGCCATGTACAGACCGTCGATCAGGGTCGGTACTGACCCAGCTCGGGCAGGGGTCGCTGATCGAGCATGTTGGCGAGGCTGATCTCGCCCATCATCCAGTCGCCCTTGACCATGTTGGGCAGCTTGTGGGCGATGTCCTGGGGGGTGAACACCTCCCAGTCCAACAGGGTGTCGTCGGTGAGGTTGGGGGCGTAGCGCCGCCAGGCCTCGATGCAGCGGTGCCCGTACCAGCGGCCCATCCGCTCCCACGCTCCCTCGCCACCGTCGGCGAGAGCGAAGGGGGCGAACTGGCGCAATATGGCGGTGTAGAAGCCCTCCGGCGCGTCGGTCGGGTCGTACAGCGAGTTCACCGCGGCGTTGGGCCTCGGATCCACCAGGGATCCCGCGCGGATGGTCTCCCAGTCGGAGTCGAGATGGCCGGTGGATCCGATGCCCAGGTTCACCACCCACGCCCGGTCGACGTCGGGGTTGAACTTCGGCGCGGTGTACTCGGGCAGCGCCGACATGGCGAGGTGCACCGTGAACAGGGACCAGTCCTTGTGGGCCACGTCGTTGCGGACCCGGGTGCTCAGCTCCTCGCCGACGACGGACTCGTCCATGAACTCGAGGAAGGTCTGCTCGGCAGAGACGGTGGAGGCGACCAGCTTGCGTGCGGCGATCTCGTGACCGCTCGCGAGGCGCACCCCGACCGCCCGGCCGTCCTCGACGAGGATCCGCTCCACCTCGGCATCCGCGACCATCACCCCGCCGTGCTGGGCGAGGTCACGCCACAGCGCATGGGCGAGGCGGTGCGAGCCACCCACGCAGAGGTGCCAGTTGTTGATCTTGCCGACCAGCAGCGGGTAGCCGATTGCCAGGCCCTTGACGTCGTTGGTGTAGGAGCACACCGCACCGTGGAACGCCAGGTGCGCCTTGATGCGGTCGTCGGTGAAGTGCTGGTCGAGGAACTCGTTGATCGTCTCCCGGCGCAGCTTCACCGACAGGAACTCCGAGCGCTCCTCCACCCCGAAGGTCGCGAGCGCCTTGGTGAGCTCCTTGACCGACAGCGGTGGCTGGTACATCAGCGTGCCGAGCAGCAGGTCCACGAAGCCGTGCGCCTCGTCGTAGAGCCGGCGGAACGTGGCGGCGTCGGTCGGGCTGAACTCGGCCATCGCGTCGGTGGTGCGGTCGATGTCCGCGTAGACGCACAGGGCGGTGCCGTCGTCGAACACCGAGGCCATCTGCACATCGGGTCGCACGTACTCCACGCCGTGGCGGCGCACCTCCAGGTCCGCCACCGGCGGTGCCATGTCCACGAAGGTGTGGTAGTTGGCGTGCACGTTGTGGGAGGTGCCCGGGCAGGGTGATCTCCTCGGTGCAAAGCCCGCCGCCCTCCTCGTGGCGGCGTTCGAGCACCATCACCTCCAGCCCTGACCGGGCCAGGTAGGCGCCGAGGGTCAGGCCGTTGTGGCCGGCCCCGATGATGACGACGTCACATGAATCACGCATCTGCACGGACCTCGCGCATCAGTAGCTCCTCTGGTTGTCGACGGGACTCGGGAGGTCGAGGTCCGCTGCGATCTTCTTGTAGGCGTTGTAGCCGCACGCCGCGTGCACCCCGCCCCCGGGGAAGGTGGACGGGCCGCACAGGTACAGGCCGTCGATCTCGGTGAGGTAGTTGGACGCCTCCGGGAAGGGTCGGTTCACACCCTGCTGGTCGGGCACGAACTCGCCGTGGGAGAAGTCGCCCTCCCGCATCATGACCTTCCGCTCCATCTGGTCCGGTGTGTAGAGCTTGTGGGCGATCACGTTGTCACGGGTCATGTTCGGTGCCAGGGCCTGCCAGGCGTCGAGGAACCGGTCGTTGAACGTCTCGCGGACATCTGCCCACTCCGATGCGCTCAGCTCGCTCGCACACGGCAGGAAGTACCAACCGGTGGCCGAGTGACGGCCCTTCGGCGCCTGCGCCGGGTCCCAGAGGCTGTTGACCCACACGCCGGCTGCCGGCTTGGGCAACGTGCCGCTGTATGCGTCACGGATGTAGCGGGCCATGTCCTCGGGTCC
This sequence comes from Microthrixaceae bacterium, assembly GCA_027493675.1. Taxonomy (GTDB): domain Bacteria; phylum Actinomycetota; class Acidimicrobiia; order Acidimicrobiales; family Microtrichaceae; genus JAMLGJ01. The sequence continues at coordinate 154,628 of JAOSKI010000041.1, forward strand.
CTCGTAGCCGACCGCGGTGTAGAAGCACCGGTTGATCTCGGGATCCCATCGCGCCGAGGAGTAGTCGGGGGCCTCGTAGAGGCAGAACATCGGCGTTCCCAGCACGTGGCTGGGCCCGTAGCGGAACGCCTTGGCCCGCTTGACCCACAGGTCGCTCAGGTGCTCCTCGCCGACCAGTCCGAGCAGCGTCTGGCGCACGTCGGCGTTGGAGGCGACGAGCTTGTTGGCCCGGTACTCGGTGCCGCGTGCGACCACCCCGACCGCGCGGCCGTCCTCCACGATCACGCGCTCGACCAGCGAGTTCTCGATCAGGTCGACGCCCTCGCGGTAACAGGCCTGGGTCATCGCCTTGGCCAGCGAGTGGGTGCCGCCGTAGACGAGCTTCCAGTTGGCGGTGGTCCACATGAGGAACGTCAGGAAGTCGGTGCCGGTCCCGTCGGTGTCGAGCGGCAGGCCCCACTCGACGCTCACGCGGTACATCAACGCCCGCAGCTCGGGTGTCTCGAAGAGCTCGTCGATGACCATCTTCGGTGACTTGTACACGTAGTGGCTGCCCACGCCCAGGTCGCCGAAGGCCGCCTTGAGCATCTCCACCTTGGTGTCCAGACCCCCATCGCCATGCTTGCCCCGGGCGGGTTGTAGAGCCCGACCGCGAGGAGCTGCTGGAAGTTCGCCGCCCGCTTCTTCACCTCGACGAAGGTGTCCGCGTCGGCCTTGGAGTACTGCGAGATGCTCTTGTGGGTGCGGTCGAGGAGCTCCGGGCGGTGCAGGATGACCGGCGGCCTGCCGTCCGCGAATGCGATCCCGGCCTGCGCGTCGGGGGTGACGGTACGCAACCCGAGGCCGTAAAGGTCGAAGTCCTGGATCATCGGCATCACGTCGAAGAACTCCATGAACTGCGCGTGCATGTTGTGGCGGTACCCCGCCATCACCGGTTCCTCGGTGTTCACCCCGCCGCCCTCTTCGTGGCGTCGCTCGATGATGGCGGTCGACAGCCCCGCCCGCTGGAGGTAGGCGGCGAGACACAACCCGTTGTGTCCCGCGCCAATGACGATCGCGTCGTAGGTCCGTGTGGCCAAGGTGCCCCCAATGCCGTGCGGTGAGTAGCGTGACAATAACGACGGGCCCATGGGTGGTCAACGAAGAGCATCCGGACGGATGTCACACCGCGACAGGCGGTGGCGCGGCCGGCCCGTGGTCTCAGCCTTCCGGCGAGCGGTACACGCTCCAGTCTCCCGAGGAGAAGACCCGCTCGGCGTTCGCGGCCCACCAGGTCTCGTCCGCGCCGAACTCGGCGCTGCGCTCGAGCGGGCCGATCACCACGTAGTCGACGCCGTGGCGCCGGATCTGCACGAGTGCCTCAGGACCACCGCGCAGGATCGTCACCTCGTCGTCGGCCCGGCCCTCCCAGTCCGCGACGGCGAGGTCGAAGGTCCATCCCGGGTAGCCCGAGACCACCGCATGGCCCGACAGCGACGGCACCGGATGGGTGTTGGTGGGCGCGACCGCCAGCACCGCTTCCAGGGGGAGCTCGTCACGCACCCATGCTGCCACTGCCAGCCCGTCGGCGCTGGTCCACGGTATGAGGGTCACCGCGGAGTCGGTCGCACGGTAGAGGTCGAGCGCACCCGATGCGCACAGGGCGACCATCGCCACCACCGCGCCGGCCCGTCCCGCCCAACCGGATCTGGCCAACCGGAGCACCACCGCCCCCACCAGGAACGCCCCGAGAAGCTGCCAGAACGCGAAGTACTTGGTGTTGTTCCACTCCCACGGGTGGAACGCGACGAGGTTCGGCACCACCCACAGCAACCAGGCGGGCGCGAAGGCCCACAGCAGCTCCCGCCGCACGGTGCCCTTCCAGGCATGGGCCACGACCAGCAGGATGATGAACGGGCCGGCGTTGCGGAACCAGAACCAGACCCAACCCGCGGGTCCGCCGTCGGCCATCCAACCCACGAGGATCCGCACCGAGGACTCCGGCGGCTGCAACCACATCGCGACCGGCGCCCCCAGCACGACCACCGGGATGAAGAAGCGCCACCACGGGTGGTCACGGTCGAACACGGCCCAGCACGCGACCATGCCGGCGACGATCAGGTACGCGAACCCGTTGGCGAGGGGAGCAGGCCGACCAGGATCCCGGCCGCCGTGAGAGCCCTCGCCGAACGCGCCCGGCGTGCTTCGAGCACCAGGGTGAGGGCTGCCAGCCCGAGCGGTAGCCCGAGCAGGCCGTTGCGCTGGGCGTACAGGTAGGCGAGGACCGGGCTGTCCATCCAGAGCCCAGCGTCGGGGTCCCACGCGTAGGAGCGTGGCAGGTGCACCAGTGCCGACCACCCGTGCTCGCCGATGTCGCCGATCAGTGAGACGAACCCGAGGCCGCCGCCGACTCCGAAGATCACCACGCCCAACAGAGCGGCGCCACGGCTCGCGGTCAGGCGCACCCCGCACGCGTATGCGATCACCGGGAAGGCCAACGCCAGGAAGCCGCTGGTCACTGCGAGCGCCGAGGGCAGCGACACCCCGAGCAGCGACACCTGGGCGCCGAAGACGTCCGCGAGCAGGTGGTACCGGGCCGGCTGACCGGCTGCGATGGGCGATCCCGGCGGCACCGTGCCGCCGATGGCGGTGATGCCGGCGATGCGAGGTGGGCGGCACCGTCGGCCCCAGGTGGCGCGGTGTCCGGCGTCGAGTCCGCCGTCGGGGGTGGTCACCCACGCGAGCGACAGGATGCGCACCGTCAGTGGCCATGCCAACGCCAGCAGGGCGAGGAGCGGCTGCAGGCTCTCGCCGTCACGCCACGGCAGCCGGATCCGCCGGGTGAGATCGCGCATGTCGTCGCGCAGCGAGGACGCCGCGCGGCTCCATCCCGGCAGCGAGCACGCCACCGCGGCGAACAGGGCGAGAGCCAACGAGGTCAGGTTGAAGCCGATCCAACACCGACAGGCCCCAACCCCACAGGCCGACCATCAGCGCACCCAGGGTACCCCCACCGCAACGCGCTCCTCGAACCCAAGGAGATGCCGCACAGGTAGGTGACACCGGTGCCGGCGGCCACACACGGTGCGAAGACCACAAGGGCCACGATGACACTCGGCATGCGCTCGGCAGCCTACGTGGCGCACGGACCTACACTCCTGCCTGTGACGGGAGGTGATCCGCAGCAGCAGGCGCCCCCGACCCCTGGGCGCCCCGGAACCTGCGCCCACGGACCCTGCGTCACCAGGCGTTCGATCCGACGAACCGTCACGACGGCTGGTCGCCGTGCTGCTGGCGGGGATCGTGCTGCTCGCCTGCGGGCTGCGGATGGTGAACCTCGACTGGGACCGGGGATCGCACCTGCACCCCGACGAGCGGTTCCTCACCATCGTCAGCGACGAGGTCTCGGCGCCGGATGGTCCGGCGGAGTACTTCGACACCGCCGGATCGCCCCTGAACCCAGCCAACCACGACCACTGGTATGTGTACGGCACCGCCCCGCTGTTCGTGACCAAGGGGGTCTCAGCGTGGTTGCACGACGGGGCGGCGACAGGCGCGCAGCCCGCCCGGGCGGTGGTGGTGGGACTCGACCGGATCGGGGTGGACCTCCTCGACCCCGCACGGCGAACCCACCTTCGACTCGGGATACCACAGTGAGAAGGTCGGCCGCCTTCTCGCTGCGCTGGCCGACACCCTCACGACGCTGCTGGTGTTCGAGTTGGCACGCCTGGTGGGCGGGCGGCGGGCGGGTCTTGCCGCGGCCTTCGTGTGGGCGACGAGCGTGCTGGCCATCCAACACGCCCACTTCTACGTGGTGGAGCCGTTCCTGGTCCTGGCCACGGCGGCAGTCCTGGTGGCCGCGGCGCACGTGGCGCTCGGGAGGGGCCGGGTGGTCCTTGCCCTGGGAGCGGTGGCGGTCGGGCTGGCCGGAGCGTCCAAGGTGAACGGGTTGCTGGTCGGGGTGATGCTGCTCGCCGCGATCGCCTGGAGGTGCGTGCCGCAGCGGCGGTGGCGACAGGTCGCGATCGACGTCGCCATCGTGGCCGCGGTCGCGCTCACGACCTTCCGCGTGTTGCAGCCCTATGCCTTCGACGGCGTGTTCTCACTCGACGGAGCCTGGCTCGATGCGATGCGCGAGCTCAGGGCACTGCAGAGCGGAGGTGATTCGCCCATCAACGTGCAGTGGGCCGACCGTGTGCCGGTGATCGAGCCGCTGAGGCACCTGGTGCGCTTCGGCTTCGGGGTTCCCGCAACCATCCTGGCGTGTGCGGGCGTGGTCGGCCTGATGCGCAACCGCCGCTGGTCGGTGTGGCGCGACCAACCGATCCGGCTGCTGCTGGTCGCCTGGGTGCTGATCTGCGGTCTGGTCGTGTTGCCGCGGTGGGTCACGACCATGCGCTACATGCTCCCCGCCTATCCGGCGCTCGCCGCTGGCGGGTGTTGGTGCAGCACGCCTGATGCGTGAGCGGGGATGGATCAGATGGACCGCACCCGCCCTGCTGGCAGGGTGTGCGTTCTGGGCGTTCGTGTTCACCAACGGAGTGCACCTTCGGGAGAACCCGCGCGTGGTCGCGGCCGACTGGATGGTCGCTCACGCGCCGCACGGGTCGGTCCTGTCGGTGGACGAATGGGACGACGGCCTGCCTTTCACACAGCACGACATCGAGGCCAAGGGGTTCACGTCGGTGACCTTCACGCCGTTCGACACCGAGGACCCCGACGACGTGAGGCGCCTGGCGGACGACCTTGACCGCGTCGAATACGTGGTGCAGACGAGCGACCGCGTGACCGGCGTGATCGGCCGCGCCCCGGCACGCTACGCACCGGTGCTGCGCTACCAGCGGGCGCTCGAGGACGGGTCGCTCGGCTTCGAGCAGGTAGCCACGTTCGCCACGCAGCCTTCGTTGTTGGGCATCGACATGGACGACTCTGGTTCCGAGGAGGCGTTCCGCGCCTACGACCATCCGACCGTGCGGATCTGGCGCAAGACCCAGGAGTTCTCCTTGGAGCGGGCGCTCGAGGTCCTGCAACCGGACCGGGCCGCTGCCTCGATCCACGTTCCGCTGGACAAGGCGTCCGCAAACGGCCTCATGCTCCCCGGGAGGACTCCGATGGAGCGGCGCAGGAGGGCCAGACCTTCGACGACGTCTTCTGGGACCGCCTGCCGTTCGCCCCGCTGTGGTGGTTCGCGTGGTGGCAGCTCACCGCGCTCGCCGCGCTCGGCTGGTGCGCCAGGCTCCTGCGGGCGCTGCCTGACCGCGGGATCGGCCTGGCCAAGGTGATCGGTCCCATGGCCGTGGTCGTCCCGTTGTGGGCGGCGGTGGCGTGGGGGATCGTCGGGTTCTCGGCGACGGCCGTGGTGCTTGCGACGGTGTCGGCGGGCCTGGTGGGTTGGGGGGTGCCACGTCACAGACGTGAGGCACTCGCCCTCTGGCGGACGCATCGCCGCGCGATCCTCACCGTCGAGGCGATCGTGGTGGTCTTGTTCGCCGCGGTGCTGGCGCTCCGAGCGGCGGTGCCCGACCTGTGGTTCCACCCTTCGGCGGGGAGAAGCCCTTCGAGGCGGCGTTCTTCACAGCGGTGGCCAGGACCTCGACGCTGCCCCCGGCCGATCCGGTGGTACTCGGGCGGGGCGATGAACTACTACTACGGGAGCTGGTTCTCGCTCGCGGTTCCCACCCGCCTGCTGGGCATCCGGCCCGAGGTCGCCCTGAACCTGGCCGTCGCGACCGTTGCCTCGCTCGTCGGTGCGGCGTCGTGGTCAGTGGGCGTGGCACTGGGCCGGCTCGGCCGGCGGGGCCGCACCGCCCGCCGCCGCGGCCTGCTCGCAGGGCTCCTCGGCGTCGGATCGCTGCTGTTGGTGGGCAACCTCGACACGCGCGCCGGTTGGTCCGCGGGACGGAGCCACTGGACTGGTGGGCGGTGTCGCGCCTCAACCCCACCACCACCGACATCAACGAGTTCCCCGCCTGGTCGGTGCTCTTCGGCGACTTCCACCCTCACCTGTTGTCGCTCCCGGTGCTGATCGCTCTGCTGGGTGTGCTGGTCGCCTACGTCTGAAGCCACGCGCCGCTCTGGCGGTGCTGACCGGGATCACGCTGGCGTGGGTCCGCATGAGCCACACCTGGGACCTGCCGGTGCTGGTGGCGTTGACCGTGGCCGCGGTCCTGCTGGGTGCGGCGCGCCAGGCCGGGGACTCACGCCGGGCCTGGCTGAGAGCAGGCGGGCACGTGCTGGTGATCGGCATCGTGACCACCGCGGTGTCGTGGCCCTACGTGCGCGCGTCGGAGGTGTTCGACCGGGGCTTCACCTCCTCGGTTGCGCGCACCCCGCTCGGCGCGTTCCTGTTGCAGTACGGGATCCCGCTGGCGGTGGCCGCACTGTTCGTGCTGCGCCGCGTGCTCCTCGCCAGGCGATCCGGTCGGCTGCCCGAACTGCTGCGCTCGCCGGCTGGTCTCGCCGGCGTGGTGGCGATGGCGGTCGGCGTGGTGGCGATCGCCGCCGGCCGCCGAGGCCCGGTGTTCGCCCTGGCGCTGGTGGTGGCGGTGGCGACCCTCGTGAGCGCCGGGGTGGATCTGCGTCGTGGCCGGCTCGGGCGGGGTCTTGCTGCCGCCTTCGTGGCCGCCGGGATCGCGCTGGCGGCGTTCCCCGACCTGTGGGTCGTGATCAACGACATCGGTCGGCAGAACACCGTGTTCAAGTTCGGCTACACGGCCTGGGTGCTGATCGCGTTGGGAGCGGCCGCGATGGCGGCCGAGCTGCTCCTGCCCGGTCCGGCCTGTTGGGGTGGCACGCACCCGGTGGTGGTGCACCGCGGTGGCAGTGGTCGTGGTGCCCGGGTTGTTGTTCTGGCCCGCCGCAGCGCCGTCACGGGTCGATGCCCGCTTCTCGCCGCTCGGCCCCACCCTCGACGGCCGGGCATGGCTGCATCAGGGGCCGGTGCGGGTGACGGCCAACGGGGTGCCGTCGATCGACGTGACCGAGGACGAACCACTCGTCGAATGGCTGCGCGCACACGCACGCAACGGTGAGACCCTGGTGGAGGCCACGGGTCCGTCCTACACGTGGGTGGGGCGCATGTCGGTGGCCACCGGTCTGCCGACCGTGATCGGCTGGAGCTTCCACGAGGTCCAGCAGCGGCGTGGGTATTCCGACACGATCGACGCGCGCGTCGCCGCGGTCGAGAGCCTGTACCGGGTCGCCGACGACGAGTCGGCCATGAGGGTGCTCGCCACCTACCGACCCGACTACGTGGTGGTGGGAACCGTGGAGCGCGCCCTGGGCGATCCGGCTGCCATCGCAGGTCTCGCGGACCTGCGGGGGGCTCGATGCGGTGTTCCGATCCGGTGAGGGTGTGATCTACCGGGTGGACGTCGAGGCGATCGACGAGGAGCTCGCCCGGTTGGATGCCGAGCGGATCCGGACCGCGGCAGAGCTGCCTTGATCAGGCCTCTGAGCGCTGCCGCGCCGCACGGTGAAGACCAACGCTCCACCCGCCAGCACCAGCGCGATGCCCAGCAGGACGAAACCGGTGTTGTCGTCGTTGCCGGTGTAGGCGAGCGACTCCGCTTCCGGTTGGACTCGCCTGCGCCGGCGGTGTCGGTTGCGGGGTCCTGCGCGGTGGGGCCAGGATCCTGGGTGGAACCACCTGTGTTCATGGTGCCGTCATCCGGTTGCGCGGTGGGCTCCTGTGGAGCCGCGGTGGGCGAGGGAGTGGCCGACGCGGTGGGCGAAGGGGGTGGGCGACGCTGTGGGTGACGCTGTGGGCGACGCGGTGGGACTGGGAGTGGGCGAGCCGAGCACGGTGCCCGATGCCGTACCACCGGCGAAGGTTGCGACCAGCACGGTCACCAGGGCGATGGAGCCGGCGAGGGCGACGTTGATCCAGGTGCTTCGCTTGTTCTCGGGCTTGGCCACGCTTCTCTCCATGTTCGTCGGGACCGTCCGTGTTCGTCGGGACCGTCGGGCGGGAGCGGTGTGAGGCCGCTCGCATGCTGTGGGTCAATGTATCAGCGACGGGCCCGCGCGCCTACGTATGCCACGCGGACGGTCTGTCTGGTGCAGAGAGCCACCACCGACGCCAGGCGCGTGGGGTTGAGGCTCGATGCCCCTGTGCTGCGCTCCCGGTGGGTCACCTCCAGGGTGCCCACAGGCCTGTTCCACCGGGATGCGAGTATCACCAGCGACAGCGACGGGGCGAAGGTGTCCGCCGGCACGAGCGGCCGGACCTCGCTCCAAAGCTCGCGTGTGAACAGCTTGCACGGCACGTTCGCGTCCGGCACCGTCCGCCCCGCCAGGAGCCGCACGAGCAGTCGCACGAAGGCCGTCAGGACCAGGCGGTGCCGCGGGTCGTGACGCGTGCGGCGGTTGCCGAGCACCAGCGAGTGCCCGTCGCGCTCCGCCCAGAGCCGACCCAACTCGGCGGTGGGGATCTGGTCGTCGGTGTCGAGGTGACCGATCCAGGTCCCCGATGCCTCGTCGAAGCCCCGAATCAGGGCGGGTCCGTGGCCCTGGTTGGGCACCTGGTGCAGCACCCGACCGAGGGCAACTCGACCGCGAGTGCGTCCACGACGGCGCCGCTGTCGTCGGTGGAACCGTCATCGACCACGATCACCTCACCGGCCCCGGGTGTGAGCTCCTCGACCAGAGCCGCCACCTCGCGGACGACCCTGCCCACCTCGGGCTCGTTGTAGACCGGCAGGACCACCGAGAGCTCCATCACACGAGCTCCTCGGGGTCGTCTGCGACGATCCGGCGCGCCACGTCGGTTCCCATCTTCACGGCGTGGTCCATGTTGCCGATCTCGTAGCGCCATGTGCCGAAGCGACCCCGCGGATGGATGTGCCTCTGCTCGAACCAGGGGAGCACGGTGTGAAGAGCCGCATCACGGCCGAGGGTCGGAACAGGGTACGCGTAGGGGACCTCCTCGACGTGTAACGACACCACGTCAGGATGGCCGGTGACCACGCCGGTGCTCCGCAGAGCGTCTTCGACCGCCCTCGCCGAGGCCGTCGGTAGTACGGGGGCGCGTGTCCGACGAGGACACCTCGCACATCCAGGAGCTGTAGCGACCCGTGTCCGAACCCGGCACGTTGGCAGGTGAGTACTTGGCGAAGTTGGTGGCCCGGTAGAACGGCACTTCGGGATCCGCGAAGTAGAGCCACGAGCGGTCGTCGACCAGCGGTGCCTCGTAGCCCACACCGACGACGTGGACCGTGTTGTGCACGAGGGTGCCTGCTGCGCGGCGGATCTCGTCGGGGCTGTCGACGGTGCGTTGCACGAGCAGGTCGAGCGGCATGGTGGACACGAGGTGTTCGAAGCGGACCTCCTCACCTGTGACGGTGCGCAGCTCACCTGCGGTCGCGTCGATCCACTCGACGGCGCTGTCGTAGCGGATCCACTCGGAGAAGGGCGCGGCGGCCCTGCGCCAGATCTCGCCGGTGCCGCCCACGGCGGGGGAAGGCGAACCGGTTGTTGGGACCCCAGCCGAGGTCGTCGGTCCCCGACAGCGCCGAGGCGAGCACCTTGCGCCAGTCTGTGGTGCTGACCCGCTCTGCGATCCAGCCCGAGCCCATGGTCGACGGGGCGGTGGCCCACACCTTCTCGTTGTAGGGGATCATGAAGTGGCGCGCCACGCCGGGGCCGAAGGTCGCCCGGATCCACGACTCGAAGTCGGCGTGCGCGGTGGCCCCTTCGGCCTCGATCAGACCCACCAGGCACTCGAGCGCGGTGTCGGGCTCGAGCCGGTGGAGGTTGTTCTGGAACGGGTAGGGCACCCAGGACCCGTCGGCCAGCACCCACGACGAGCGGTCGTGGTGCAACACCTCGTCGCCGAGCACATCGGTCAGCAGGCGATCGAACTCGCCGTGGTGGGAGAACACCACGTGCCCGCCTCGGTCCCAGGTGAAGCCCTGCTCGTCGGTCACCGAGGATGCCAGCCCGCCGGGCCCGGAGGCGGCTTCGAGCACCACCACGTCGTGCATGCCCAGGCGATCGAGCTCGCGCAGGCACCCCAGGCCGCAGGGGCCCGCCCCGATTACGGCCACGTGCGTGTCGATCATGCTGGGCGGCGACGTTACTGCCATACCACTCGCCGGGCTAGCTTGCTGCGATCGACGTCGCTGCCGCACAACCCAGGCCCCGTTGGTGGACGGCCGCCCTGATCGGCGTCGTCGCCGCCGCAGCCGTGTTGCGTCTGATCGACCTGGGCGCCCGGCCGATGCACCACGACGAGAGCCTCGACGCGTTCTTCTCGTGGCGTCTGTTGGACCAGGGCGCCTACTCCTACGATCCGGTGTACCACGGGCCGCTGCGGTTCTACCTGACCGCGGCGCTGTTCAAGGTGCTCGGCACGACCGAGGCGGTGGCACGGACGCTGGCCGCGTTGAGCGGCGTCGCTCTGGTGGCCCTGGCGGGGGCGACACGTCGCTGGCTGGGCAACGTCGGATCGTTGGCGGCGGCGACGATGCTCGCGTTCTCGCCGTCGATGCTCTACTTCTCGCGCTTCGGGCGCGAGGACCTGCCCTTTGCCGTGTTGGAGCTGGCGATCCTGGTGCTGGTGCTCTCCTGGCTGAGCGATCCCGAGTCGTGGCACCCTCCCGTGCTGGGGGCGGTCCTGGCGGCGGCGTTCGCCACCAAGGAGACGTCGTTCATAGTGGTGGCGGTCTTCGGGCTGTACCTCGGCTTCCTGGTCGTGCTCGAGCTCGTCGACCGAAGGCGCGGTCGCAAGGAGGCCGACGGTGGAGTGCTCGCCGCGTTCCTCGCGCCGGGACCACGTGCGCTGCTGTGGGGGCTGGGAACCTTCGTGTTCACGTTCTCGCTGCTGTTCAGCGTGGGGTTCACCGACATCGGGGGATCTGGGACGGGGCCGTGGAGGGCCTGCGCTACTGGCTCTCCCAGCAACCGGTGAACCGGGGCTCCCAACCATGGCCCTACTACCTGGCGATCCTCGTCGGCTACGAACTGCCGATCCTGATCCTCGCCGCGGGTGGTGTGCTGGTGGCGCTGCGCCGGATCAACCCGGCGCGCGGGCTGATCGTGTGGACTGCGTTCGCCTACCTGGTCATCTACTCGTGGGCCTCGGAGCGCTTCCCCTGGCTGGTGGTGCACCCGCTGGTACCGATCATCCTGCTGGCGGGCCTGGGTTGTCAGTGGCTGTGGGAGATCGGCCGTAGTCGCGGTGTGCCGCGGGTCGCATACCTGGCGGGTGCCGCCGCGCTGGTGGCGGTGATGCTCGTGCTCGCCGTCCCGGTGGTGTTCCGCGAACCGAGCAACCCCCGCCAGCTCCTGGTTGCGGTGCAGACCAGCCCGGAGCTGGTGGAGGTCCGTGACCGCCTGGAGTGGCTGTACGCATCTGCTCCGGCGGACCGGCCGCCGACGGTGGTGATCGACACATCCGACAGCGCGACCTGGCCGTGGGCCTGGTACCTGCGTGAGTGGCCCGTGCAGTGGACGGATCTCGCGGCGAACCCCGAGGCGGCCCGGGGCGCGGACGTAGTGCTGTCGGTGGCGGGGAACGTGGCACGGCTCCCGACCCTCCGGGAGGGTGGGAGGCCGAGCCGTTCAAGCCACCGGGCCTGGTGGCTTCCCGACTGGGACGACGCAGGCGTGGGCGACTGGTTCGGTTGGTTGACCGCACGCCGGACCTTCGGTTCGGTCGGCTCTCTCGACGCGGTCGAGTTGCGCGCCCCGCAGGGCTGGTGACCCCCTCGGGCAGCCGATGACGGAACCGTGCGCATCCACGCCCACCGGCCGACCCGATCTGAGCATCGTGGTGCCGGCGTTCAACGAGGCCGCACGACTACCCGTGACGATCATGACCCTGTTGGGCTTCCTGGCCGGACGCGCCGGCACCAGCGAGGTCGTGGTGGTCGACGACGGCAGCACGGATGCAACCGCCGAGCTGGCGCGTGGGCTCCTCGGGGGCAGGTCCGGTTGCACCGTGGTCGAGTTGGGACACCACAAGGGCAAGGGGGCAGCGGTGCGCACCGGGGTCATGCGTGCCACGGGTTCCCGGATCGTCTTCATGGACGCGGACCTCGCCACCGATCTGGACGATCTCGAACGCGTGGTGTCGGCGCTCGGGGGAGGCCGATGTGGCGCTCGGTTCCAGGCGTGTCGCCGGCTCGCAGGTGGAGGGCTTCAGCGTGTCAGGTGCTCTCGCGCACGGTGGGTTCAGCCGGCTGGCCCGAATCGTCACGGCGGTGCCCGTGGAGGACTTCCAGTGCGGCTTCAAGGCGTTCCGGGGCCCGGTGGCCAAGGCGGTCTTCGACCGGGTCGAGGAGCCAGGCTTCGCGTTCGACGTCGAGGTCCTGGCGCTGGCGCATCAGATGGGCTACCGCATCGTGGAGGTTCCCGTGCGGTGGCGTGCGATGAGCGGCAGCCACATACGGTTGCTCGCCGATTCGGTGGGCATGCTGGTGCAGCTGGCCCGCATCAGGCGCCGCGTCGGCTCGGTGCGGTCACGCCGTCGGGCGTGACGCCCTTGGGAGGGCACCGCGGGCAACCCTAGAATCGTCCGGGTGGTGAACGAGATCGCTGACGGAGCCACCGGCCAGGCCGCGCAACTGCCGGGCGCGGTCACCGGGCGCCCGGGCGCCACGATGGATCCGCCACGGGATGTACCCGACGGGCCCGTCGCCGGGTCTCCACAACCGTCCTCGGTGGGCGGGTTCCCCAATCCGGCACCTGTCGACGACAGTGCCCACCATGGACGGTGCCCGCCATGACAGCGCCCACGATGACAGCGCCCGCGGTGACAGGTCCCGCCCCGCCCTGTTGAGCACCTGGCTGTTCGGCATCGCCGTGCTCACGTTCCTGATGGTCGTGGTGGGCGGGGCTACGCGCCTCACCCAGTCGGGTCTGTCGATGGTCAGCTGGGAGCCGGTCAGCGGTGTCGTCCCGCCGTTGAGCGAGGCCGACTGGCAGGCCGAGTTCGGCGCCTACAAGGACTCCCCGGAGTACCGCGAGGTCAACGCGGGCATGGACCTCGGCGAGTTCAAGGGGATCTTCTGGTGGGAGTACGCCCACAGGCTGCTCGGGCGCATCCTCGGCCTGGCGCTCGCGCTGCCCTCGCGTGGTTCCTGTGGCGCCGTGCGGTGCCTCGCGGGTACGGCCGGCGGTTGGTCGCCCTGGTCGCGCTCGTGGGGTTGCAGGGCGCCATCGGCTGGTGGATGGTGGCCAGCGGGCTGGTCGACCGGCCGGAGGTCGCGCACGAACGCCTGGCCCTGCACCTGAGCGCGGCGCTGCTCCTGTTGGCCGCAGTGCTGTGGACCGCGCTCGACCTGAGGGCGCTCGCGGCCGGGCGCGTGCCCGTCGAAGGTCGCCCCAGGCGTTGGGTGTGGCCATTCACGGCCCTTCTGTGGGTGCAGATCGTCCTCGGCGCGTTCGTGGCGGGACTGGATGCGGGACGCATGTTCAACACCTGGCCGGCCATGCACGGCGCCTGGCTGCCACAGGAGCTGACTGATCTCACGCCGGTGTGGTCCAACGCCGTGGACAACCCGATAGCGGTGCAGTTCCTGCACCGCTGGTTGGCGGTCGTGGTTGCGCTGGGCGCCCTGGCGGTGGCGGTGCAGTTGTTCCGAGCGGGGGCGAGGACGTATGCGACGGCGCTCGAAGCGGCGGTTGCGGTCCAGTTCGCGCTGGGAGTCCTGACGCTGCTGCACTCGGTTCCGGTCGCGCTGGGTGTGGCCCACCAGGCGGGTGCCGTCGTGCTGCTGGCAGTGACGGTCTTCGCGGCGCACTGGTGCACGGGGGAGCGAGGCGTCCGGCGGTGCCCGAGTAGGCGACGCGCTCGCGCGACCTCGGCGAGGGCCTGCGCCTCGCGGTACCAGGTTCAGCGGATCAGGACCCGACCGGGATCAGGGCTCGACCGGGATCAGCCTCCGACGTTGGTGACCGATCGGTCCCAGGTGCCGCCTTCGGCAGGGGTGAACACCGCGACCTTCGATCCCAGGAATCCCGAGAGCAGCACGCGGCCGTCGTCGAGGATCGTCACGTTGTCGGCAACAGGCAGCGGCGAGCGCCCGATGAGCGACACGGCGCCTGTGGACGGGTCCACCGCCCACAGCGACGGGTTGACGCACTGGGCGACGATCACGGTCCCGTCGGTTGCCACGTCGGTCCCGCAGGCGAAGTCGAAGCCGTGACGGGGAGCCGTCGGCGAAGCTGAGCGCGATCTGCTCGAAGTTGCCGGTGGCCAGGTCGATCACGCCGAGTCCCCCTGTGCCGAGGATGCCCCCTGCGCCGCCGGTGGGCACGTAGAGCCGGTCGTCGGGGCCGAGTGCGAACCCGTTGAGCACCGGCAGGTCGTCCGCCACCACCTCGACCGCCCCACCCGTGAGCGGTACGCGCAGCAGCTCGTCGTGGGCGTCGGTGCCGAAGCCGACCAGCACCGCGTCCCCTGACGGGTCCAGCTCGATCGGGTTGACCCCGTCGCCCACGTGCGCGAGCACCTGGGCGCGGCCACCTCGGGTGACCCGGATCACGTTGCCCGTGAACGGGCAGGTGGCTATCAGGTCGCCTCCCGGTGCCACCACGAGGTCGTCGGTCGCGCACAGCCCCTCGAAGGGTCCGTAGCGCTCCGCGATCCTGCCTGAATCGGCGTCGAACCGCAGCAGCTGGCTCCCCATGAGGTCGGCTGCCCACACATCGCCTCCCGGGGCGCCTGCTTCGGTGGTCATGCCGTTCACACCCACTGGGGGATCTGGGCGACCGTGCCGTCCGGGTAGCTCGGATGGCGGGGCGCAGGCGATGGCGAAGGCCAGCACCATGGTGATTGCCGCCGCGAGGCGTGTTGTCGTTGAACGCCGTGTGATCCTGCTCCCTGTCATGGTCGAGAAGTGTGCCACGTCGGGCGCCGCCGGTGCCTGCCGAACCTGGTGGCGGGCAGGGATCAGACGGCAGCGGGTCGGCGGCGGCGCACGCCGAAGCGCACGAGCAGCACCACGACGACCACCAGGGGCACCAACGGTGTGAGGAACCCGAGTGCCGACAGCACGAACGCACCGGCGGCCACGAGGATGTCCCAGCCGGTCTCGAGACCGCCGAGGTAGGTGGGCAGTGTCCGGGTTTCGTCCAGCGGTGCCGCGGCCCGTGACCCGGTGAAGGTCACCGTGATCGTCGACAGGTCCACCTGGTCCGCCAGGGCCCGCCTCTGGGACTCGGTCGACTCGAGCTCGGCCTCGCGCCGGGTCAGCTCGCCCTCCAGCAGCGCGACCTGGTTGGCGTCGGTCGCCTCACCGAGGAAACCTTGCAGGCGGGCGATGCTGGTGCGCAGCGTGGTCACCCGGCCTTCGAGATCCGCGTACTCGGCGGTGACGTCGCGTCCCTCCACCTGCTGGGTTCGCAGGTCGCCGACAGCGGTGACCGCGTCGACGGCCTGGCGGAACCGGTCCGCGGGCACGCGGTAGGTGACGGGTGGCATGTTGGGCGTCACCGAGGTCCACCTCCTCGGTGGCCGCGAACCCGCCGTTCGCCTCCACCGCCCTGCCGGCCTCCTCAACGGAGTCCTCGAGCACCTCCACCTCCATCTCGAGGTTGGCTGTGTACACCCCGTTCCCGGCTCGCGGCGGCAGTCGCCGTCGCCGTTGCCGTCGCCACCGAGTCGGCCTTCACCGACGCCGGCCCGTCACCGCCTGCGCCGTCGACGGAAGCGTCTGTGGGTTCGCCGGCATCGAGATCGATCGATTCCGCCACGGTCGATCCTGCGTCGGCGTGGTCCATACGACCTGGAGAGGTGGCGTCGTCCGAGCCACCCGGGCCGCCGCACGCTGCTGCACTCCAGCAAGGTCACCGCACTCAGGGCGACGATCGCGGTACCGGTGATCAGGATCCGGCGGACCCCCGACGAGGCGCTCCCCGGGTTTCGCACAGGGGTCGAGTGTGCATTCGGGTGGTGTCGGTGTCCCATGGTGGGGTCCTTTCGTCATGGGGCCCGGCGCAGGCGCACCTTCGCCCCCGTCTCGACTGCTTCAGACGCATCGGGGAGCGGATCGGTTCCCGGGGCATATACGTGAAACGTCAACGAGGCGGGTACTCTCGGTGCATGCCCCGACCTCCCAGCGCCGAGTCACCGACGGCCGAACCGCCGTGGCTGGACTACCGCGAGACACGGGCATGGCGCGGTTTCCAGGAGATGCAGATGCAACTCGGAGCCGAGGTTGCCCGGCGCCTGGCCGCCGATGCGAACATGTCGGCCCAGGACTACACGGTGCTGGTCGTGCTGACCGACAAGGTCGGCGGTCGGGCAAAGGCTGTTCGAGCTGGCCGAGGCGATGGGATGGGAGAAGAGCCGTGTCTCGCACCACATCAACCGCATGGTCAAACGGGGTCTCATCACCAAGATGCCCTGTGACGAGGATCGCCGCGGGGCTTTCGTGCTGATCACACCCCAAGGCCGTGCCGAGATCGAGGCTGCGGCGCCGGGCCACGTGGCCGACGTGCGTGAGCTGTTCGTGGATGTGCTGACTGCCGAGCAGCTGGAGGTCCTGGGTGACATCGCCGAGGCCGTGCTCGGAAACCTCGCCGACACCCGGGCCGGCACCACCCCGGCCCCCACCCGGCCCCCCCCGGCCCCCCCACCCCGGCGAACTGAAGGGTGTGGGCCACCGTATCGGTGGCTGAGAGCCTTCAGTTCGCCGAGGGAGGTATGGTGCTCAGGAGAAGGTGCAGCGACCGCGGTCGACCACGACGGAACCGTCTGCGGTGGTCGTGCGGAACGACGCCTCACCACCGGCCTCGTCGACCCACATGTCCACGGTCAGGGTGTCGCCGGGCATCACGGGCTTGGAGAAGCGCCCGTACATGGATCCGAAGCGGGCCGGGTCCGAGTCGCACAGGCTGTGCAGCAGCGCACGGCCCGTGAAGCCGTAGGTGCACAGGCCGTGGAGGATCGGGCGGTCGAAACCGCCCATGGCGGCGAACGCCGGGTCGGAGTGCAGCGGGTTGCGGTCACCGCAGAGGCGGTACAGCAGCGCCTGGCTGGGAAGGGTCTGGTAGGTCACGCTGTGGTCCGGCTCGCGGTCGGGGAACCCGGGGGCGGCCGCGGACTTGGGAGCGTCCTTGCCGGCGTCGCCGGAGAACCCGCCTTCGCCGCGGATGAAGATCCCGGTGGTGGTCGTGAACAGAGGCGTGCCGGAGGCGGCGTCCACGACCTCGGTGTCGGTGGACACGAGGGCGCCGCTGCGCTTGTCGGCGATGTCGACCAGCTTCGAGGTGGCCTTCACCGAACCAGACGGAGCGATCGGGGAGTGGATGGTGATCCCCTGGTCGGCGTGCACGATCATCGCCGGGTTGAAGTCGCCGATCCCGCTGAGAGCCGAGCCGGTGGGCATGCCGTTGATCACACCGAAGGTGGGTAGGACCTGTTGAGGCGCGGAGCCGGTGTTCTCGGTGGTGAAGGACAGCTCGTCGAGCGGATCGGGATATCCGGCTCCGACCGCCAGCGCGTAGAGCAGCGCGTCGTCGGCGGTCCAGCTCCGCTCCTCGGGCTCGCCCACGGTTCCTATGGCGTCCAGGTTCATCGGCATAAGTCAATCCCTTCGGTCGAGGCCCACAGCTTGGCCCATGTGCACCCAGCGCTGCACATGCGCCGCGGATGTGGATCCTCCGAGCCTCCGCGATGGCGGTTCGGTGGTCACGTGGCCGGTCGTCGCGCGGCCGCGGTGGGTGGTGTGTGGACGGGTCGGGGTGGGGGTGGTCTGTGTTCGTGACTGAGGAGGTGTGTCTGGGCGGGCGTTTCTGAGGGGTGTCTCATGTTGTGTGGGTTGTTGTCGACCCGGCGTCGCAACCCTGGTCTACTATCGAACGTATGTTCGATAGTAGAGATGACGGTATCGACGCCGATGGGCTCGGTGGTGATGGGCTCGGTGGTGATGGGCGGTGACGACCGGGTTGGTGATCCGGGTTGGGTGCGGTTGGCGGAGTTGCGTGCGTGGATGGCGCAGCGTTGCGAGTTGGAGTTGCTCGTGGAGGAGTCGCAGGCCTGCGGGGTGGCCGATGTGGGTGCGGCGGGTGAGGCGGTGTGTGAGGCGTTGGGATCGATGCGTGAGGCGTTGTCCGGGTGTGTTCCGGGTCCTGTGGACGTCGATGGTGAGGTTCTGATGGGTGCTGCGGTGTCGTTGGAGGCGACCCGGCGGCTTCTTGATGGTGTGAACGCGTGGCTGTTGGGGCGTCTGGATGTTCTGGGGGTGACCGACGCGAAGACGGGTCTGGGTGTCAAGCAGTGGAAGGCGAAGTGCACCCACGGATCCGGTGCGACAGTGGCACGCGAGTTGAAGGTGGCTCGCACGTTGGAGCGCTTCGGCGGGTTCGCGGAGGCGTTGGCCGATGGTCTGGTGTCGGTGGATCACGTGTTGGCGTTGGCCCGGGTGTGCAACGACCGCACTGTCGAAGCACTCGTCGAGGCTGAGGATGCGATCGTGTCGTTCGCGAAGATCCATCGTTTCGATGTGTATGTGGCGTATCTGCGTCGTCTGGTCGCGATCATCGATTCCGACGGTGGTGAACCTGATTGCGGGGATCGTGACACCGCAGCGATGGGACGTGATTTCGAAGGGCACCTGCATGTGGCGTTGGAGCTCTCGGGTCACAACGCAGCAGAGATCGAAGGGATCATCAACACCGAGACCGACCGTCAGTACCGTGTGGCTGCGCGAACATGACACCGCAGGGGTTGCGATACCTGCGATGGGGGTGTTGCGGGCCCGGGCGGTCACCGAACTGCTGCGTCGTGGAGCCGATCCGAATGCCGACGGCACCAAGCCGGTGGCATCGGTTGTGTTGCCGGTCACCGTTGACCGCGAGGGCCGGCCCACGGGGGTTCACACCCTTGACGGCACCGAGATCGACGTGTTCAGCGCCGCCGTGTTGGCCTGCGATGCGTTGGTTCATCCTGTGATCGTCGACGGTGCCAACAACCCGTTGAACATGGGTCGCAGCGTACGGTTGTACACCCCCACCCAGAAGCAGGCTCTTGTCATCCGAGACGGTGGATGCGTGTTCCCAGGGTGTGAACAGCCTGCCCGCCGGTGCGCGGCACATCACCGTCGGGGGTGGGCACAAGGCGGTGAGACCAACGTGGATGACGGTGCGTTGTTGTGCCCACGCCACCACGGGCTGATGCACTGCGAGCAGCCCTGGACCCTGTCACGCTACGACCTGGCGGACCTGCCGGCGCACCTGGCCGATGCACACCGGGTTCGAGCAGCCAACGCGAACCTCGAACCTGCAACCGATGTGCGGGTGTTCCACAACCCCGACGGCCTGATGTTCCTCGCCCAGAACGCCACCGACCACCACGGACCCACCCCCCTGCAACGACAACCCGCAGCCTGAAGCAGGCAACCCCCGGCCCTCCAAGCGCGACGCAGTCCGTAGGATCCAGCGGATGGCCGACACGCGCCAACCGACCGGTCAGCCTGCTGGTCCTGTTCGTGACCGCTGCCGCCGGTGGGGCCGTCGCCGGGGTTGCAGGCGGAGCGTTCATCTGGTTGGTGAACTCCCTGATCCGCCTCCTCTGGCGTGACCTCCCCGAGCAGTTCGGGCTGGAACCATACGGTTCCTGGTGGTTGTTCGCGGTTCCGATCGCCGGTGGGCTCCTTGTGGGCCTGGGTCAGCGGCTCCTCGGGGTCTTCCCCGAACCGCTCGACGAGGTGATCGCCAAGTGGCGCAACGGTGAGCAACTCCGCATCGGGACCGCCCCTGCGACAGCGGTCAACTCCCTGAGTGCCCTGGCAACCGGTGGCCCGATCGGCTTCGAGGCGGCGCTCGTAGGACTGCTGGGCGCCGTCGCAGGATGGATCGGCGACCGGATAGGGGCCGCCCGCGGCCTGGTCCGGCAGGCATGGGGTGCGGAGCGGGTCGATTCACTTCCGCCGGCCGTGGCAGGCCTGCCCTACTGGCTGGCCGCCATCGCCGGTCTGGTGGCGTACAAGTCGTTGCCCTTCGGTGGTATCGACCTGGGGTTCCGCTTCGGCGACATCGCCGATGGCGTAGGCGGCATCGACCTGTTGGCGATGGCGGCTCTGTCCGCAGCGCTGGTGGTGCCTCTTGCTTGGGCATCGAAGGTGGTCGCGTGGTCGGAAACACGCAGCCTCCCCCGCGTGCCACCGATGGTGGCCACCGTTGCGGGCGGTGTCGTGTTCGCAACCATGGCGCTCGGCAGCGAGTACGTGCTCTTCTCGGGCCAGGAGGTCTACCAGCACCTGCCGGATCTCGATGCTTCCACCCTGGCCTACCTGGCGGTCGCGAAATGGGTGGCGCTGGTGGTGGCACTGCTGGCGGGATGGCGTGGGGGTCCGGTGTTCCCGATGATCACCGCGGCCTCCGCGGTCGCGGTGTTGGTGTCGCGCGTGGTCGACGTTCCGGTGGAGCTGCTCATGGTCGCAGCGGTCGCCTCGGTGGCCATGGTGTTCGTGAAGGGCAGGGTGGCGATCGGGTTCACCCTGAGCCTGTACGTGGTGCCGCTGTCGAACGCCGGGTTGATCCTCGTGGGTTGCGTGGGTGCTGCAGTCGCTCTGGTGTTGGCCGGTCCGTTCGGTCTGCTGCCAGGGGAACCCGAAGAGGCGACCGATCCGTAGTGGCGCTGTCCGGTGCCTGTGTCGGTACGCTCTGTGCGGCGCAGGTTCATGTGCGAGGACCGGAGGTAGCGATGACTTCAACCAGTGACGGTCCACCACAGCCGCCCGACCGGCCCGTACCCGACCAGCCCGTCCACAACAGGCGCATCCTCGTGGTGGACGACCGTCAGCAGAACGTGCTGCTGACGCGTCGCATCCTCGGCAAGGGCGGCTACACCAAGGTGCGATCAGCGACCGACTCACGCGCCGCCCTGGCCATGGTGAACAGCTGGGAACCCGCTTTGGTGATCCTGGATCTGCACATGCCGCACATGGGAGGAACGGAGTTCATCCAGCGGCTGCGCGGGGGGACGGTCACGCGGAGGTACTGGTGCTGGTGCTCACCGCAGACGACGATCCCGAGGTGCACGACCGTGCCCTCGGGGCCGGTGCCTCACGCGTGTTGACCAAGCCCATCGATGCTGCCGAGCTGCTCGCCGAGGTGGGCTTGCTCATGAAGTGAACTCAGCACGAAGTGAGCTCGGGGAGCCGCACCACTGCGCGGCATCCGCCCTCTGTCGGTGAGGTGACATCCAGCGTTGCACCCATCGCCTCGCACAGGTGCTTCGAGAGGGCGAGCCCGAGCCCGGTTCCCTCGATGCCGGAGTCCTCCGCGCCGAGGCGGTCATATGGGGTGAACAGCCGCGCCATGTTCTCCGGTGCGATGCCGCACCCGGTGTCGGTGATGATGAAGGAGATCCAGCCGCCCGAGCGCGAGCAGTCGACCACCACGCTGCCTTCGGGACGGTTGAACTTGATCGCGTTCGACAGGAGGTTCAGGAACACCTGCCGGAGCCGCTGGCGGTCGGCGGTGACGATGCAGGGCGAGCTGCAGCTCTCGCGGCGCAGCGTCACCTCCACGGCGTCGGCCTGGGGCTCGACCAGCTCGATGCACTCGGTCACCAGGTCACCCACGTCCACCGTCTCGGGGGAGATGGTGAGGATCCCGGCCTCTATGCGTGAGATGTCGAGCAGGTCGTTGATCAGCTCCAGCAGGTGCCTCCCGGCGGCGAGGATCTGCTGGACGCTCTCGATGTTGGACTTGTCCTCGAGGTCCATCTCCAGGAGCTGGGCGAAGCCCAGGATGGCGTTGAGGGGTGTGCGCAGCTCGTGGCTCATGCCCGAGAGGAACTCGCTCTTGAGCCGGCTCGCCTCCTCCGCGGCGGCACGCGCCTCGATGAGCGCGTGCTGGATCTCCATCTTGTCGGTGATGTCTTCGGAGATGCCGAGCAGGTACTCGGGTTCGCCCGCATCGTTGAGGATCGGGATCTTCTTGGTGTGCAGGATCCGCTCGCCTTGTGTCCGGGTGAGTATCGGCTCGGCGGGAATGTCGACCAGCGCCCTGCCTTCGAGCACTCCGCGGTCCTTTGCGACGAAGAAGTCGGCCTCGTCCTGTGGGAACAGGTCGTAGTCGTTCTTGCCGATCATCTCCTCGCGCGAGTAGCCGAGCAGCTTCTCCCCGGCGGGATTCAGGCGCACGAACCGGAGCTCGGCGGCGTCCTTGACGAAGATCATGTCGGGGATGTTCTCGATGATGGAACGCAGGAACGCGTGACTGGCGGAGGTCCGGAGGCGGATTCGCCTCCTCGTTCGATCGTGGAGCCATGTCGTCCATTCGCTCAGCCCCTGACATGCGTTCAGCCACCTCAGATGAACTCAGCCACCTGAGAGAGCCTGCATCACGGTGACCTCCGCCCCACAGGGTACGGCCTGAGCGAGGTCCCGCGCGGCGTCGTTGCCGACGAAGACCTTCATGTGCGGTCGGGCAGTCCGTCATCGCAGCGTTGCCACGTCGCACCTGCATCGCGGGTCACGTACGCGGCCGGTCGGCTGTCGGGGCTGGTGCGTGGCCACACCTCGGTGCCGTCCATCGGGAACACCCAAGCCGTGTCGGGGTCCCCGGTATCGACGTTCACCGAGTGCAGAAGGGAGCTGTCCGGGGTGTTCTGCTGAGGCCACTCGCACCATGTCTCCCACACCTCGTGGTCACACGAACCGTCGACCGGATCCCAGGTGTGGAACGCGGCGGGACGTGATGCCTCACCCCATGTGCGCCCGGCGTCGGTGGAACGCAACAGCGAAGGTCCGAGGTGATCGGTGCGCGTCGTGGCCATGGGCAGCCTCCTGGATCGCTGCGCCTGCCGTCACCCGAGCGGTTCACGCCCGCACGACGGGTTCGTGCTGCTCGAGACCCTGGAGCGTGTGCCAATCGGTCACGTCTCACCTGGCTCGTTGGAGCGTCCGCCTACGGGCGGAAGCTCCTGGGCCTGTCCGGATCGCAGAGCGCGGGCGCGGCGGCAGGGTGGAGGTGCGGCGGCAGTTAGATCCGCAGACGGGTGGTTTGTAGGTTCTTGGTGTCCAACGCAGACCGGGGAAACCGCATGACCAAGACCAACCCAGGCAACTACTTCGAGGACTTCGAGCTGGGGCAGGTGATCCGCCACGCCACGCCCCGCACCGTCACCGAAGGCGATCGTGCCCTGTACGGGGCGGTGTACCCGACCCGATTCGCGCTCGCGTCGTCGGCCGGGTTCGCGGCATCGTGCGGTCTCGACCCCGCGCCGGTGGAGGAGCTGATCGGGTTCCACATCGCCTTCGGCAAGACGGTGCCGGACGTGTCGCTGAACGCCGTGGCGAACCTCGGCTACGCGGAGTGCCGGTTCCACCGACCCGTGCACACCGGCGACACCATCTCGACCAGCTCCGAGGTGATCGGGCTCAAGCAGAACTCCAACGGTCGTACCGGGGTCGTCTACGTTCGCTCGACGGCGGTCAACCAGCGTGGAGAGGTCGCGATCGACTGGGCGCGCTGGGTGATGGTGCACAAGCGCGACGTGGATGCCCCCGCACCCGAGACCGTCGTGCCGGACCTCGCGGACGCCGTTCCTGCGGGAGACCTGGTGGTGCCCGAGGGGCTCGACTTCGCCGGCTACGACTTCACCGCGGCCGGTGAACCCCACCGATGGGGCGACTACGAGGTGGGGGAGAGGATCGACCACACCGACGGTGTGACGATCACCGATGCCGAGCACATGATGGCGACGCGGTTGTGGCAGAACACCGCCAAGGTGCACTTCAACACCGAGGCGCGCCCCGACGGCGAGCGTCTGGTGTACGGCGGGCACATCATCTCGCTCGCCCGTGCACTTTCGTTCAACGGCCTGGCCAACGCTCAGCTCATAGCTGCGGTGAACGCCGGTGCCCACACGGCTCCCGCGTTCGCCGGCGACACGGTGTACGCGTGGTCCGAGGTGCTCGACCGCGCCGAGACGGCCGTTGACGGTGTCGGTGCGTTGAGGCTCCGGCTGGTTGCGACCAAGGGTCGTGATGAATCGATGACCCTGCGCGGCGCCGATGGCAAGTACGCGGATGGCGTTCTGTTGGACCTGGACCTCTGGGCGCTCATCCCGATGTGACGGACAGGTTCAGGGCGTCACCGGTCACAGGGGGTCACCGATCACAGGGCGTCACCGGTCGCGGAGCCCCTTGCCGTCGAGGATCCTGCGGTAGTGCTTCTCGATGCGCGCCTCGCGTGTCTTCGCCTGCTTGGCATCCGAGAAGTAGAGGCTGTACTCCCGGCGCCGACCGGGGGTGAGGCCTTCGAAAGCACTCCTGAAGGCCGGGTCCCGTTCGAGGCGGTCCCTGAGCTCGTCGGCGATCGCCGGCTCGGGTGCAGGACCCAGCTCCAGGCCGTCCTCTTCGACCCTGATCGCCTCGCCGAGGTACGACCTGACCGTGTCGGTCAGCCGGGCGACGTCGTCGGTCGATGTGAAGCAGATGCGGCGCGCCGATCGGGAGTTCGGTCCCTGATCCTCGAGGACACCTCGGGGATCTTCCATCAGGCGCCCTTGAAGAACATGAGCGCGAGGAAGTCCTTCATCTCCTGGATGATCACGATGTTCGCGCCCTCGTGGCTGTAGCAGGGCTTGCCCCACTTGATCTCCTCGGAGAGGCCGCTGTCGAGGAGGACCGACCGCAGCGCTGTCATCTCGGTTGGCCACCGCTTCGACCGCTCGATGTACGCGTCGACCTCGGTGCTCATCACAACCCGATGCTAGCCACACCGGTTCGAGTAGGTTCTCGACATGGAAGCAGCAGAGTGGTTGAAGGCCTTCGCGACGGAACTGGGTAGGGAGGAAACGGGCGCCGAGGCACCTTCTCCGGGCACCGTCGATGTGCTCCTCGAGATGGCCGGAGTGGCCGCCCACGCCTCCGAGCGGATCGCCGCCCCCATCGCCTGCTACATGGTCGGCGTCGCGGGCATCGATGCCGAGCAGGCGTTGGCGGCGGCGCGTCGCGTAGGGCCGACATCCGCCTGACACCTGGGCGGGATCAGCGGCGTGGTTCGAGGTCTCCACACCGTCTCTCCGGCATCGGCCGCGACCATCTGTGGAAACGATGCGGGATATCCCACCTCGTTGCTTGCACACGCAATGAGACGGGTGTAGATGTCTACATGTTGGTTCTTTCGGACGGGTGATCCTGCCCCGGTAGTCCATCGAACCCCGGGCGGGCACCCCGGGACCCTCACCCCGAGAGGCGGTCCAAAGTGACACAGCGGTCCATGACAGAGCGGTCAGGACATCCGGAGCCCCCAGGCGTTCCAGACGCCTCCCGGTGGCAGCTGCGTTGTTCGTGGTCGTGACCTCGGCGGCCGGTACGGCGGTGGCCTACCAGCAGACGTCGGTGGATGCGAGTACGGCCGCAGGCGCCACAGCCAGGGCCTACTCCGAGGTGGTACGTCGAGGAGGCGTCGGTCGTTCCCGACGCGGGCGGGGCGGCTGCGACACAGGACGCAGGATCGGGTGAGGCGGTGTTCGGCACCGCGTGCGCCTCCTGCCACCAGCCGGGTGGTGTCGGCGTGCCGGGTACCTTCCCGCCGCTGGCCGGGAACCCCAACGCGGCTGACCCGCGCACGTCGAGAAGGTGATCCGTGAGGGTCTCAGCGGGCCCATCGAGGTCAACGGCGAGACCTACAACAACACGATGCCGGCGCTGACGAACCTGTCCGACACCGAGATCGCCGATGTCACCGCCTACGTGACCGGTCTGGCAAAGGGCGGGGCCGCCAAGCCGACGACGCCGCCGAAGCCCGTGGAGAAGGGCAACGTAGAGGAGGGCAAGGCGCTCTTCGAAGGAAGCACCGGGCTGGCCAACGGCGGTGGGGCGTGTGTCGGCTGCCATGTGGCGGGCAGTGTCGGCAACCTCGGAGGTGGGGTGTTCGGACCGGATCTCACCAAGGTGGGCTCCCGCCTCGGCGGTGAGGCAGGCCTCAGCGCCTGGTTGGTGAACCCACCGTCGCCGACGATGACGCCGATCTTCGCTACGAAGGCGCTCACCCCCGAGGAGATCGCCGACCTGACCGCCTTCCTGGTGGACGCACCCAAGCAGAAGGCACCCTCGAGCTCGGTGGACGTGATGTCGATCGCCGCGGCGGCCGGTCTGGTGGTGCTCATCGCCGGCATGGCACTGGCCTTCCGGGGATGCGCCAGAACTACAAGGACCGCCTGACGGCGCAGACCACCGCCAGAGGTGGAACCAGGGCCAGGGGTGGCATCAGGGCCGGTGTGGGCGCACCGGGATCAGTAGTGCCGGAAGCAACCGACAGGAGCCGATGATGACCGACCGCTGGATCTCCGAGAAGGTCGCACCTGCGGAGCGCAAGTGGGAGGAGTTCTACCGGAACCGGTTCTCCCACGACAAGAGGGTGCGGTCGACCCACGGGGTCAACTGCACCGGCAGCTGCTCCTGGGAGGTGTTCGTCAAGGACGGCATCGTCACCTGGGAGATGCAGGCCCTCGACTACCCGCAACTCGAAGAAGGCCTGCCGCCGTACGAGCCGCGTGGATGCCAGCGAGGGATCTCGTACTCCTGGTACCTGTACTCGCCCATCCGGGTGAAGTACCCCTATGCCCGTGGCGTGCTGGTGGACATGTTCCGCCAGGCCAAGCGCGAGGCGCTTGGTGACCCCGTGGATGCATGGGCCGCGATCCAGGAGAACCCCCAGTGGCGGGCCAAGTACCAACAGGCCCGAGGCAAGGGCGGGTTCCGTCGGATCCGATGGGACGAGGCGCTCGAGATCGCCGCCGCGTCGACTGTCCACACGATCCGCACCCACGGGCCCGACCGGGTGGCCGGCTTCTCGCCGATCCCCGCGATGAGCCAGGTCAGCTACGCAGCCGGCAGCCGCTTCATGTCGCTCATCGGTGGCACGGTGATGAGCTTCTACGACTGGTACTGCGACCTGCCGCCCGCGTCGCCGGAGGTGTGGGGCGAGCAGACCGACGTGCACGAGTCGGCAGACTGGTACAACGCCAGGTTCATCGCGGTGATGGGCGCGAACCTCAACATGACCCGCACCCCCGACACGCACTTCATCTCCGAGGTGCGTCACGCAGGGGCCAAGCTGACCGTGTTCAGCCCCGACTTCTCCCAGGTCGCGAAGTACGCGGACTGGTGGATCCCCACCAACCCGGGCCAGGACACCGCGTTCTGGTTGGCGGTCGACCACGTGCTGTTGACCGAGTTCTACCGCGACTCCCAGGTCGAGTACTTCGAGAGCTACGCCCGCCAGTACACCGACCTTCCGCACCTCGTGCAGGTGAGCGACGGCAAGGCCGGCCAGTACCTGCGAGCATCGAAGCTGGCAGCTACGCGGACGTGGAGAACGGCGACTGGAAGATGCTCATGTGGGACGGCGAGGCCTCCGAGGCCCGCATGCCCAACGGAGGCATCGGCGACCGCTGGGCCACCAGGACAAGGGCCACTGGAACCTGGAGCTGATCGACTCCTTCCTCGGTGCCAAGATCTCACCGGAGCTGAGCCTCATCGACTGCCGTGACGACATCGCGGAGGTCGACATCGAGTTCTTCGGTACGACGGGCTCATCAAGCGGATGGTGCCGGTTCGCACCATCGAGACCATCGACGGCCCAGTGCAGGTCACCACGGTGTTCGACCTGATGATGGCCCGATTCGGGGTCAACCGGGGTCTCGGAGGCTTCGACGCTGCCGACTACGACGAGGACGACGTCCCCTACACGCCGGCCTGGCAGGAGCGCTACACCGGAATCCACCGTGACACGGTGGTGGACTTCGCCCGTCAGTGGGGTCGCAACGGAAAGCTCACCAACGGCAAGAACCTGATCATCATCGGAGCGGGTGCCAACCACTGGTACCACAACAACCTGCTGTACCGCTCCGGCATCACCGCACTGATGCTGACCGGTTCGGTGGGAGTCAACGGCGGTGGACTCGCCCACTACGTGGGCCAGGAGAAGCTGGTGGCGCACGCATCGTGGGGGTGCGATCGCCATGGGTGCGGACTGGGGCATGGCGCCACGCCAGCAGAACACGCCCTCCTACCACTACGTGCACTCCGACCAGTGGCGCTACGAAGCGCGGCTACCGCGACTACGACTCGTTGCCCGGCGAGCACCCCGAGCGGTTCGACCACACGATCGACCACCAAGCGCGTGCTGTCCGTCAGGGCTGGCTGCCGTTCTTCCCGCAGTTCAACGAGAACCCGATCGACACGGTGCGTCAGGCCCGCCGTGGTGGCGCCGACACCGACGAGAAGGTCGTCGACGAGGTGGTGGATCGCCTGCGCTCGGGTGACCTCGAGTTCGCCATCGACGACCCAGACGCACCAGAGGCCTGGCCCCGCACATGGTTCATCTGGCGTGGCAACGCCATCGGCACCTCTGCCAAGGGCCACGAGTTCTTCATGCGGCACTACCTGGGAACGACCTCCACCGCCATCGCTGCCGAGCCAGAGGATCACGGCGTGGCGGAGGTGAAGGTCCGCCCGGACGCCCCCATCGGCAAGATGGACCTGGTGGTGGACCTCAACTTCCGGATGGACACCTCGGCGTTGTACTCCGACATCGTGCTTCCGGCGGCCACCTGGTACGAGAAGGACGACATCAACACCACCGACATGCACTCCTTCATCAACCCGATGCAGGCCGCAGTCCCGCCGTCGTGGGAGTCGCGCAGCGACTGGTCGATCTTCAAGGCGCTGGCGAAGAAGGTCTCCGAGCTCTCGGGCAAGCACCTGCCCGGGGCCGTCGAGGACCTGGTGATGGCTCCGCTGGCACACGACACCCCGGACGAGATCACCCAGCCGACCGTCGCCGACTGGCGTGCCGGTGAGGCCGAGCCGGTCCCCGGTGTGACCATGCCTCACTTCAAGGTCATCAAGCGCAGCTACACCGACCTGTACGAGCGGATGGTCTCTCTCGGTCCCGGAGTGCGTGCCAACGGTGTGGCGGCGCACGGCCTGCGGATCCCAGTGGCCGACTTCTACGACGAGCTGGCGGTGCGTCAGCCCGACAGCTTCTCCAAGAGCAGGCTCGGCGAGGACCCCGACGGGCTGCTGCGTCCCCTCGCTTGAACGTGAGCGCGAGGTCTGCGACGCGATCCTGGCACTCGACCCCGCTGCGAACGGGGAGCTCGCCATCCGCGCCTTCGAGGCCGAGGAGGCCAAGACGGGACTGTCCCTCACCCACCTTGGCGAGGGACAGCGCGACATCCGCACCCGGTTCACCGACCTGATCTCACAACCCAGGCGGATCCTCACCACCCCACATGGAGTGGCCTGGTCTCCAAGGGGCGACCGTACTCGCCGTTCACGATCAACGTCGAGCACCTGGTGCCTTGGCGCACACTGACGGGCCGCCAGCACTTCTACCTGGACCACGAGCGGTACATCGAATGGGGTGAGAACTACCCCGGCTACAAGCCTCGGCCCGATCACGCGATGCTCTCGGAGACCGAGGAGTCGCTGGCCGAGGGCCAGGACGGCAGGTTGTTCAACTACATCACGCCGCACGGCAAGTGGTCGATCCACTCCACCTACTCCGAGAACGACCGCATGATGACCCTGTCGCGTGGTGGGTACCCGATCTGGCTCAACGCCAAGGATGCCGCCGACATGGGCATCGCGGACAACGACTGGGTGGAGCTCTACAACGACAACGGCGTGTTCGTGCAGCGTTGCGTCACCTCATCGCGGATCCCGCGGGCACGGTGTTCGTGTACCACGCCACCGAACGCACCGTAGGTATACCGATCTCCCCGCAGCGCAACAGCCGGGCGGGGATGAACAACTCGATCACCCGGGCACGGCTCAAGCCGGTGCTCATGAGCGGCGGCTACGGCCAGTTCACCTACGCCTTCAACTACTGGGGCCCGACCGGGTGAACCGTGACACCTTCATGTGTACGTCCACCGGATCGACCAACCCAGCTACACCAAGACGGCCAACCGCGCAGGATCTCCCAAAAGGGAGCGCAGTCATGAGAGTCAGAGCGCAGATGTCGATGCTGTTCCACCTGGACAAGTGCATCGGTTGCCATACCTGCTCGATTGCCTGCAAGAACCTCTGGACCGACCCCAGGGTGCGGAGTACATGTGGTGGAACAACGTCGAGACCCGTCCCGGGACCGGCTACCCGCTTGGTTGGGAGGACCAGGACCACTACAAGGGCGGATGGACACGTGACGGAGGGGACGCCTCAGCTGACCCTGCACTCAGGCCGGCGGGGCTCGGCAAGCTCTTCCACAACCCGTCGCTGCCCGAGCTCGACGACTACTACGACCCCTACACCTTCCGATACGGCGACCTTTTCAACTCTCCGCAGTCGGACCAGCAGCCCACAGCGGTCCCCATCTCCAAGATCACCGGCGAGCAGATGAACATCGAGATGGGTCCCAACTGGGACGACGATCTTGGTGGCTCCGACACCTATGCCGCCAACGACCTGTCGATGGAGGGCGTCGAGGACGCGGTACGTGCCCAGATGGAGGAGCTCGAGCGGGTGGCGTTCAACTACCTGCCCCGGATCTGCAACCACTGCCTCAACCCAGCCTGTGTGGCGGCGTGCCCCTCCGGCGCGATCTACAAGCGGGTGAGGACGGTGTGGTCCTCATCGACCAGTGAGTGCCGCGGCTGGCGTATGTGCGTCACGGCGTGCCCCTACAAGAAGAGCTACTACAACTGGAACACCGGCAAGTCCGAGAAGTGCATCCTGTGCTTCCCCGCATGGAGACCGGTCAGCGCCGGCTTGCGCACTCGGCGTGTGGGCCGGATCCGGTACATGGGCGTCTTGCTGTACGACGCGGACCGCATC
>JAOSKI010000042.1 GCA_027493675.1 Microthrixaceae bacterium
TGCTAAGGTTAAACAGACGACTACAACGGAATCGACAGCACCTACCGGCCTGCACGACCGTGGTGGACGTCGGGGTGGCCCCGGTGGATGTAGTGGTGGTTGAACCGTCGGGACCACCCGATGTGGCCACCACCTCCACGAAGAGCCCAGCACCGAGTGCGAGCACACCCTGGGCCGTGGCACGACGCCACTGATCCCCGCCACCGTCCGCGATCCTGTCCGCGAGCGCAGCGGTGCGCGCAGCGGGGTCATACGCGATGACGCCCACCTCGCCCGCTGCGGGGGTGCCTGCCGCGTCGGCGCCCACCTGCAGGTTGGTCACGACCCACGCTTCGGCGGCTTCGGCCTGCCGTGCGTCCGGCGGCCCTGGAGCGCCTGCGCGATGAGACCGGTGCTGTTGGCGTTCGGCGCCTCGGTCCACTTCCCGCCTCCGAAGGACCCGTCTGCCTGCTGGCGGCCCACCAGCCATGTCACAGCCTTGGACAGCACCGCCTCGAGGTCGGCCGAACGCTCCACTCCGAGCAGCACCTGCACAGCCAGGGCGGTCGCATCGGGATCGGCCTCTGCGTCGTCGTCGCATCTGGCGTGCTCTCGTAGACCAGGCGGAAGCCACCTGCGGGGCACTGCTGGTCCACGAGGAAGGTCAGCGACTGAGCGGGCACTCCACCGGTGGTGTGCGCCAGGGCCATCATCGCCCACGACTGGCCGAGAGCGAGGCTGTAGTCGGGGCCATAGGGGTTGCGGTCCGAGAACCGCCCGGCCTGATCGCCAGTGGTCTGCATGAGCGAGCGCATCTCGGTTTCGAGGTTCACGCCGTCGACATCGGTCGTTTCGAGTCCCGCTCCGAGGGCCACCAGGTACACCTTGGCCAAGGCACCCGACGACCGCACTCCGGGCTTGTCGGGCTGGTCGTCCCAGGTCGAGTAGGTGCCGAGGTTGTCGAGCAGCACCTGCGCCTGGGCCCGGGTGGCGGCGTCATCCGCGTGGCCGGTTGCGATGCGGGCCAGGGCGAAATCCGCCATCAGCCCCCAGTCGACGGTGCCTTCGAGCCACCCTGGGAACCTGCCGTCGTTGGCGGCGAGCTCCTCGTCCATCCATGCGATGGCGGCCTCGGTCTCCGGTGATGCCGCAGCAGCTCCGGCCCGCACCGCCGGGATCGACAGCAGGGGCACCAGCAGCAGGCATGCCGCCACAAGCGCGGCAACGCCGCCGAGTCGGGTCATCCCGCGGCGGGGCAAGGTCGATTTCGTGTTCACGTGTTCCATGGTTCCTCCCGGTGTCGTACACCCGGGGAACCGTGGGTTCCGGCGGGCTCCGACGTCCGCTTTCCTCGGCGGACGGTCTCGAAGCATCAGTCGCCCTGCAATGGCGCTCCGGCTCGCACGTTGCGGTCCCCACGATCCATCGAGGGTTGCACGTGCCTACGGTTGCGGGACAGCGCCGGATTTTGACCGGCTTCCCACCACAGGAGATGCAAGTTGTGTGAAATCCCATCCAAGCATCGAACGGCGTCGCGTGCAAACACAGGTGCGATCACGACCCCCTCGGTGATCTGTATGGTGGGCGGCCATGGCTGACGAACACGTGCTCTCCCTGCCGCTCACGATCGCCTGGTGGCCGAGTTGGAGGAGCTCCGCACGCACGGTCGGATCGAGCTCGCCGACCGCATCGAGCGGGCCCGCGAACACGGCGACCTGAGGGAGAACGCCGAGTACCACTCCGCCAAGGACGAGAAGGCGAAGATGGAGGCCCGCATCGCGGTGATTGCCGACAAGCTCGACAAGGCCGTCATCGTGGACGCCGAGGGATCCCATCAGGTGATGGTCGGAAGCGTGGTGACGATCCGCTTCGAGGGCGACGACCCGGATGAGACCGAGCAGTACCTGGTGGGCTCGATCGAGGAGCGCCACGACGACCTGCACGTGGTCTCCCCACCTCGCCCATGGGCGAGGCGCTGCTGGGCAAGGAGGCCGGTGACTCGGTCACCTACGAGGCCCCCAACGCGGCGATGCTGACCGTGGAGATCGTCGCGGTCGACTGATTCGGTGAGGCAAGGCCGCCGTCGGTGAACCCGATCCGGGCGGTGAACCCGATCCGGGCGGTGGACCGCTGTATAGGGTGGGCGCATCGGCTGGGGTGACCGGACAACACAAGGGGGGTACGCGTGCTGAAGGGCTTCAAGGACTTCGTCAGCAGGGGGCAACGCGGTGGACCTGGCCGTGGGTGTCGTGATCGGCGTTGCGTTCGGCGCCGTCATCAGCGCCATCGTCACGGGACTTATCGACCCCATAGTGGGCGCGGTCCTGCCGAGTGAGGTCGACAACCTGGCCCGCAGCAGCGTCACGATCGGTGGCGCAGAGATCCGCTGGGGTCTGATCGCGCCGAAGCTCATCACCTTCCTCGCGACGGCGTTCGCTGTCTACTTCTTCGTGGTGATGCCCATGAACGCGGGCGGCACACCGCAAGGCAGACGCCGACGAGGAACCCACCAACGACGAGAAGATCATCGCCCTGCTGGAGCGCATCGCCGACAAGTAGCGACAAGTAGCAGCGTGTTCCCGCCGGCGGCGTGGTTCAGCCCGGTTGTGGCTCAGTCCGGGCGTGGTTCAGCCCGACTGCGTGAACCTCACCGGCGCACCGAGCCGCTCGGCCAGCAGCGACGAGCGGTCCGCGGCGCTGAACAACTCGGAGCTCGAGGCTCCTATCCCCTTCGGGGTGCACCACGAGCGTCGTCGTGCCGTCGTCCGCCGAGCTGTCGGCGCGTTCGCCGGCCGAATCCTCCGACGGTGCACCCAGGCTCACACACCGCACACCGCCGTCGTGGTTGCGGTCGAGAGCGATCGCCACCCGAAGAAGCGCGGCCATGGAGCGCACCCGTTCGCGCTCAGCCTCCGGCAGCGCCGCGAACTCGGGATGCTTGACCACCGACGGGTCACCCTTGCGGTGGTAACGGGCGACCTGGGCGATGAGCTCCTTCTCCTCGTCGGTGAAGCCGGTGAGGTGCTCGGCGTTTCGGATCACGTAGTAGCTGTGCTTGTGGTGCGAGCTGTGGGAGATGAACAGCCCCACGTTGGCGAGCAGCGCAGCGGCCTCGAGGACCTCGCGGTCGTGGTCGCCGAGGCCCAGGCGCGCACCCAGCAGGTCGTGCAGCTCCAGCGCGTGGCGCGCCACGCGGACCGCGCAGTTCGGGGTCGTCGTCGCACACTTCGAGCAGGTGCATCACCGAGGCACGACGGAGGTCCGACAGGTGGTGCATCGCACCGCCCCGCCGACGAGCGAACGTGTCGAGCAGCACCCCTTCGCGCAGCGCGTAGTCCGAGAACGTGAGCGACGTCACACCGAAGGCGTCGCACACGCCCTCGAGCACCAGCGCGCCACCCAGCAGGATGTCCGCCCGCGAGGGATCCATCCCGGGGAGCTTCGAGCGCTCCTCGGTGTTGCCGGCGTCGACCAGATCGGAGATCACCTTGCCGAGCTGCTTGCGCGCCAACACCTGTTGGTTCACCGACGACGGCGCCTCGACGCCGCGCTTCGCGAACGCCATGCCGATGAGCGTCTCAGCAGTCCCCGAACAGGCCACTGCCACCTCGTGGTCGAGCGGCGCCGCCTCGGTGCTGCCGCCGCCAGTCGGGCCTGCACGAAGCTGCGGCAACGCTGCACGGCCCCCTTCGTAACGACCCCCTTCGCCGAGGACGACTCGGAGAAGAACCGGCGTGTCAGTGCGGATCGCCCCGAGCTTGAGCGACCGTGCGAACAGCACCTCGGGGCCACGACCGATCAGCACCTCGGTGCTGCCGCCGCCCACGTCGACGAGCAACATGGTCTTGTCGAACACCGGCAGGGCCTGGAGCACCCCGAGCTGGATCAACCGGGCTTCCTCCACCCCGGCTATCACGCTCACCTCCACGCCCGCCTCGTCACGCACCCGCTCGGTGAACACCGCGGCGTTGGATGCCTCGCGCACCGCCGAGGTGGCCACCGCACGGATCTCCGCATCGAAGCCGGCCGCGATCTCGCTGCAGCGTCGCAGCGCGGCCACCCCCGGTCGATGGCATCGGCGCCAAGCTCCGACATGTCGTCCAGACCCGAGCCCAGGCGGACCACCTCCTTGTGCCTGGTCAGCACCTCGAAGGGACCCGCAGCGGCCGAGGCGCCACGACCATGTGCACCGAGTTGGTCCCGATGTCCACCGCGGCCACCACCTCGGGGCCCGCGGGTCTGTCGCCGCTCGATGCGCCACTGGGATGCACTGCGCAACCCTAGGAGCGCCGAAGTGACCGGCGACAACCGTGTGACCACGCTCACACGACCGCCTGGTGGCCCACCCGGGTCCGTGTGCGCGCGCAGCGCACGGCGTGCCAGCATGTCAGCGATGCCCGATCCGTTCCCATCCCGCCCACCTGGTTGGGACCACGGCTGGGAGCAGGCCTGGGATCGGTTCGGCCGCGGCGACTCGGCGAGCGGGCAGGCGGGGCGCCAGGTCGCCGAGTCCGGTGCGTGTGGTGCGCATCGACAAGGGCGGGATAACGGTCTCCGCGCAACCCGGCAGCGAGCGACTCGTGGTGGCCGCAAAGGCGGTGCGCCGCGTCGTGGTCGGTGATGTCTGCGCCCTCGACACCGACGCCGGGCGCATCGAGGGATCCTCGCGCGGCGCACCGTGTTCGAGCGCAGGGCACCGGGCTCCGGGCGTGACGAGATCGCTGTCAGCGCCAAGGCCATCGCGGCGAACATGGACGTGGTGCTGGTGCTCCAGGCCCTCGACTCGGGGGTCAACACCTCACGCCTGGCACGCGAGATGGTGCTCGCGTGGGAGAGCGGTGCGCGACCGGTGGTGGTGCTCACCAAGGCGGATCTGGTCACACCCGAGACCCTTGAACGCCAGCGCCTGAGAGCGGAGTGCTTCGCTCCGGGGGTGGCGGTGGTGTGCACGGCATATGTGCCCCCAACACGAGGTTCGAAGCGAGGCTCCGGCGCTCAGGCCACGCCGGCACCACCGGGCGAGACAAGGGGAACCTCCGAGCTCGACCCGCACCTGCCGCCGGGCACCGTTGCGGCATTGTTGGGCGCCTCGGGTGCAGGCAAGTCGACGCTCGCCAACGCGCTCGCAGGTCGCAGCGTGCAGCTGACAGCAGAGGTCCGCGGGGGCGACCAACGAGGCCGGCACACGACGACGGCCGGCCAGATGCTCGCACTCGAACACGACCGCTGGCTGATCGACACACCCGGCATCCGCGGGGTCGGCCTGTGGCACGCTGACGAGGGCCTGGAACAAGCGTTCACGGACCTCTCGCCGTTCGCCCAGCAGTGCCGCTTCACCGACTGCACCCACCGCGCGGAGCCCGGCTGTGGGGTCCTCACCGCCGTCGAGACCGGAGAGGTCGCGGCGGAACGTCTCGACGTGTGGCACGAGCTCGTCGCCGAGGTGGAACAACTCGAAGCCGAATCCACCGAGTTGGAGCGGGCCAGCAGGCGCGAGGCCAACCAGCGATCCCGGCGCCGGGCAGCCGCCCAGCGGGGTCGCCCCCGCCACTGACCATCCGTGCCTCACAGGTGCGGGGCCGGGTCACCCTCGGCGATCAGCTCCGCGGCCCTGCGCACGGCGTCACCGTGACGTTCCCCGGGGAGGGCCCCATCCTCTCCAGTGGACCCGACACCGACACCGCCGCCATCACGGTGCCGTCCGCGGCGAGCACCGGCGCCGAGACGCTCGCCACTCCCGGCTCACGTTCCTCGAGCGACTCGACCCAGCCGGGACCCGCGCCGACCGGCTCGCCCGAGAGCACATGGGCTGCAGAACCACGCTCCATCGACAGCGTCGCGCCCACCTGGACGATCGTGCGCAGTCCATGGGGCGACTCGAGGGGCGGCGACGCACACCCGCCGGCCGCCGTCGGTCACGTACAGTTGGACCGACTCCCCGTCTCGTCACGCAGCCGCTCCATCGCGGGAAGCGCGCGCTCGGCCAGCGGGAACTGATCGGTGGCAGCGCCCGAGGGCGAGCAGGTGCAGGCCGAGCGCGAAGCGTCCGTCCGAGGTTCGCCGGAGCAGGCCCTGCTCCTCGAGGCCGACTGCCAGGCGATGTGCCGTGGCACGGCTGAGCCCGGTCGCCTCCACCAACTCGGTGAGGTTCCGCTTGTCCTCCGCGATGCAGTTGAGCACCACGACCGACTTGTGGAGCACCCCGACAGGGCGTACAGTAGTTCCCATTACTTGAGAAGGCTATCTCACTATTTGAGATTCCACAATCCGGGACCCCACGGTCGAGATGCCGTGATCACAGAGAGGACCAACGTGAGCGCTGAGCCACGCACACTCGTGGAGAAGGTCTGGGACCGCCACGTCGTCCGTTCCGAGGAGGGAGAGCCCGACCTCCTCTACATAGACCTGCACCTCATCCACGAGGTCACCTCGCCCCAGGCCTTCGACGGCCTGCGGATGACCGGGCGCAGCGTGCGCCGACCGGACCTGACCGTCGCCACCGAGGACCACAACGTCCCCACCGCCGACATCGACAAGCCCATCGCCGATCCGGTCAGCGCCAAACAGGTCGACACCCTGCGGGCGAACACCGCCGAGTTCGGGATCGTTCACTTCCCGATGGGTGACCCCGGCCAGGGCATCGTGCACGTGATCGCCCCCGAACAGGGCAGGACACTCCCGGGGATGACAGTGGTCTGCGGCGACTCCCACACCGCCACCCACGGAGCGTTCGGTGCCATCGCCTTCGGCATCGGCACCTCCGAGGTCGAGCACGTGCTCGCAACCCAGACACTCCCCCAGGCCAAGCCCAAGACCCTCGGAATCACCATCGACGGGACCCTCGCACCCGGGGTCACGCCAAAGGACGTGATCCTCGCCGTGCTGGGTGAGCTCGGCACCTCCGGTGGCATGGGCCACATCGCGGAGTACCGCGGATCGGCGATCCGGGCGATGTCGATGGAAGGCCGCATGACGGTGTGCAACATGTCGATCGAGTTCGGAGCGAAGGCCGGCCTGATCGCACCCGACGACACCACCTTCGAATACCTCGCAGGACTGCCCGAAGCCCCCTCCGGAGAGCTGTGGGACGAAGCGATGGCGGACTGGTCGACGCTCTACACCGACGAGGGAGCGACCTTCGACAAGGAGGTCACCCTGGATGCTTCCGCCATCGAGCCCCACGTGTCGTGGGGCACCAACCCCGGCCAGGTCATCGCGATGTCGGGCACGATCCCCTCGCCGGAGGACTTCGACAACGAGATCGAACGCTCCGCGGCACAACGGGCCCTCGAGTACATGGACCTCACCCCCGGCCAGTCGATGACCGAGGTGGCGATCGACACGGTGTTCATCGGGTCGTGCACCAACTCCCGCATCGAGGACCTGCGCTCCGCAGCCGAGGTCGTCCGATCCAGCGGCAGGCAGGTGGCCGCAGGCATACGCACGTTCGTGGTGCCGGGCAGCTTCGCTGTGAAGGCACAAGCCGAGGCCGAAGGACTGGACACGGTGTTCACCGACGCCGGTTTCGACTGGCGCGAACCGGGATGCTCGATGTGCCTCGCGATGAACCCCGACAAGCTCTCCCCGGCGAACGCTGCGCCAGCACGTCGAACCGCAACTTCGAAGGGCGCCAGGGCCGCGGTGGGAGAACGCACCTCGTGTCACCCGCTGTGGCCGCTGCAACCGCGATCGCCGGCCACTTCGCCACCCCGGAGGACCTCTTATGAAAGCCGTACAGACGATCACCGGCGCTGCGGTGCCACTCGACCGATCCGACGTGGACACCGACCAGATCATCCCCTCGGACTGGCTCAAGCGGGTGGAACGCACCGGCTTCGACAAGGGCCTGTTCGCCGAGTGGCGCGACGACCGGGACTTCGTGCTCAACCGTGAGGAGCACGCCGGCGCCAACATCCTCGTCGCAGGCCCGCAGTTCGGCACCGGATCGAGCCGCGAGCACGCGGTCTGGGCGCTGCAGCAGTACGGGTTCGAAGCGGTCATCTCCCCCGTTTCGGCGACATCTTCCGCAACAACGCCACGAAGAACGGCCTGGTACCCGTCGAGGTGTCACCGCAGGCGGGTCGGACCCTCATGGACGCAGTGATCGCCGATCCCACCCTTGAGATCGTGATCGACGTGGAGTTGCGAACCGTCGAGGCCCAGGGAATCGACTTCCTGGAATCCTTCCCGTTGGAGGATGCGATCCAACACCGATTCCTCAACGGCCTCGACGACATCGCGCTGACCCTGCGACATGCTGATGACATAAGCGCCTTCGAGGCCCGACGGCCACACTGGGTGAAGTAGCCGGGAGGAGAATCTCCACCCGGCCGGGAACCAAATCCGATCCGTCGACGTCGAAACGATGTCGGCCCCGCTCGGGGCAGACTGAGCACACGACGGACACCACGACGGACAAGAGGAACCCGGCCATGGATCACCCGCAGAACTCCACACCGCACGGCGACGGCTCTCCGGTCGGGACGCGACAACCACACGGCTGCAGACCACCGATCCCAGCGGCCGGCCACCAGCGAAGCCGCACAGCCGGCGGCCACCGAGGTCCCCGTCGTGCCCGTCGCGGCTCGATCACCCTGCTCACGATGCTCGCCGCCATGGCGATCGTCGGGCTCTCGTGCACCGATGACAATCGACCACCACTGCTGTCGGGGCTTGGTGAGCAGAGCATCGGCCTGCAGACCGACCTGAGCTGCGACGACCTCGTGGCCGCCACCCAGGAGCAGTTCGAGTACGAGCTCGAGCTCGCTGAGAAGAGGTCGATGAAGGAGTCACTCGATGAGCCGACATTCATGCCTGGTCCGGCACAGGAGATGCAGGCGTCGGACTCCGACTCGTCGGGTTCGGCAGGGGACGCGGCGCGTGACGTAGCGCCTTCCACCGAAGACACGGCCACACAGGAGTCCGCGGCACCCACCACGGCGCTGTCAGGGGAAGCCGGCGCCACCTCGGATGAAGGTGGCGAAGGCGGCGACGTCGTGGCGGGAACCAACAACCAGGAGTCGGGCGTCGACGAAGCAGACATCATCAAGACCGACGGCAAGCGCATCGTGTCACTCGTCGACGGCGTGCTGCGCGTCGTCGGCCTCGACGACACACCCGCGGTCGACGGCGCGCTCGACCTGAGATCCTTCGGGGCCGATGGCGGCGACATGTTCCTGCGCGGCGACGAGGTGCTCCTGCTCCTGCCTTCGTGGGGAAACGTCGAGTACCGCCAGGACGACATGGGGTTGCCGGGCGACGCGAGCGCACCGAGTGCCGGAACAGCCGAGTCCGTGGAACCTCGAGCCGGTTCTGACGGCGCAACCGACACCGGGACCGAGACCACCGTGCCCGACACCGCACCACCGGATACCACCCCCCGGCGCCGACTCCACCACGACGACGACCACCAGCACGCCCCCCGACGACGGCTCGACGACCACCACGACGACAGCCCCGACGACGACGACCACCACCACCACCACGACTACCACCACCACGACGGTTCCTACCGAACCCGACCAGCCCGCCCCCATCCCCTTCGAGAGGGGCGTGCGGCTCCTGCGCGTCGACCTCGGCTCCGCCGGCGGTCCTGAGGTGGTCGAGCAGCGGGTGGCGGAAGGCGAGCTCGTAGCGGCCCGGATGATCGATGGCACCGCACGCGTGGTCGTGCGCTCGGCGATGCCGGTGACCGACGACCTGCAACGCTCCGAGGACGTCGCCGAAGCCCGCACGACCATCGACGAGATGGAACCCCCGACGACGTGATGCCCCGGGTCTCCTCGCTCGATGGTGACGACGTCGAGTCCCTCGGCGGATGCGGCGACGTGGCGGTGATACCGGCGGTGGAGACCGACCCGTCGAGCCCGGTTTCGAGCGAGATGGCCACCACCGCCGTACCCACATCCCCATCCACGGTCAGCGTGCTCACCGTCGGCGAGACCCTGGGCGACCTGGCCCCCGCCACCGTGGCAGGGGCCGGCGGAGGTCGTGTACGCCTCCACGGGGTCCATGTTCGTGACCTCCACCGCGTGGGACGCCAACGGCCCACAGACGCTGGTGCACCAGTTCGGCCTTGTCGACGACGAGCCGGCCGCCTACACCGGATCGGGCGCCGTGCCCGGCGTCCCGTTGAACCAGTACTCGCTGTCGGAGCACGACGGCGACCTGCGGATCGTCACCACCATCGAAGGTCAGCAGGTCGAGCAGGATCCGATGCCATTCGACGAGGAGCAGACCCCATCCGAGCCCGACACACCAGTTGCACCCATCGCCCCGGAGAACCCGCCCCCGGCTCCCCCGACCGACGACATCATCGAACCTGTGCCGAACACGTTCACCACCGAGGGTCGGCTGACAGTGCTGCGTCCGGCGGGCTCCGGGCGCCCTCGAGGAGATCGGGGTCGTGGAGGACCTGGGGACCGGCGAGGAGGTGCAATCGGTGCGATTCCTCGACGACATGGCCTACGTGGTCACCTTCCGCCAGACCGATCCCCTCTACGCCATCGATCTCTCCGACCCGACCAACCCCGAGACGCTCGGTGCGCTCAAGATCACGGGGTTCTCCCAGTACCTGCACCCCGTCGGCGACGGCCTGCTACTCGGCGTGGGACGTGAGGCCACCAGCGAGGGAACCGACACCGGCTTCAAGGCCTCGCTGTTCGACGTGTCGGACCCGGCGAACCCCCTCGAGGTGGACAAGATCGTGATCCCCGACGCCAACTCGCTGGTGGCCGATGACCCGCTGGCGTTCACCTGGGACCCCGAGGCCGACCAGGCGATCATCCCCTTGGAGCGCTACGGCAGCATGACCGGCGACCTACCGGTTGACGGTACCGGGCCGGTACCGGGCCGATGCCCGAATGCGGTCCCGAGGAGGACTGCGTGGCGGTCACCCCCGAAGCCTCCCAGCCTGCTGCCCCGAGCCAGGTGGCCCTGGTGTTGGGTGTGGAGGGAGACCAGCTCACCGAGCGCGCCGAGTTGTCACACCAGGGCGGATCGATCGACCCGTGGCGGTCGCAGATCCTGCGGTCCGTGGTGGTGGACCGCGACCTGTGGACGCTCAGCCAGGCCGGAGTAGGCCGCAGCGATGCCGACGATCCGCGGGGAGTCGAACTCCTGGCGTTCTGAGGTCACCCCATCATCGTTGCGTCCTCGTCCGTGTCAGCCGACCACCGCGACCGCGTTGATCCCTCGGTGCGCGCACAGGTCGGCTGCCACGGACTCCGGAACGTGCCGGTCCGTGGCCATGACCATCAGCGCACGTTTGCCGTCGGGGCCCGCTCCGACGGCCATGTCGTCGATGTTCACCCCGGCGGCACCGACCACCGAGCCAACCTTTCCGATCATCCCGGGACGGTCGTCGTTGCGGACGACCAGCAGGTGCTCCGCCGGTGGTACGTCGATGTCGTGGTCGTCGATCATCACGATCGTCGGCTTCGCGCCGAGCCCCACCAGGGTGCCGGCGATGGCGTGACCGCTCCCGCGGATCGTCACGAGGTTCACGTAGTCACGCGCCGTGGTGGTGGAGGTCGGTCGCACCTCGATGCCCTGTTCCTCGGCCACCTGCGGAGCGTTCACGTAGCTCACCGGCTCACCTGAGGTGGCGCTGAAGAACCCCTTGAGGACCGACAACGTGAGTATCCGCGTGTCGTGCTCGGCGATCTGGCCCTGGTACTCGATGTCGATGGGGGCGGAGCACTCGTCGCAGAGGCCTGCGAAGATCCGCCCGAGCTGCTCGGCCAGCCCCAGGTAGGGGCGGACCGTCTCAGAGGCCTCCCCGGCCGACACGTTGACCGCGAAGGGCACGAAGTCCCCGGCCAGAGCCAGTAGCACCATGTCGGCGATGGTGTCGCCGGCCTTGTCCTGGGCCTCGGCGGTCCCGATGCACCCAGGTGTGGCGTGACCACGACGGAGTCCAGCTCGAACAGCGGCGACTCGGTGGTCGGTTCACGGTCGAACACGTCGATCGCCGCGCCGGCGATGGTGCCGTCCGCTACCGCCGCAGCGAGAGCCGCCTCGTCGACGATCCCGCTGCGCGCCACGTTCACGATGCGCAGGTTCGGCTTCGCCTTCGCCAGCAGTTCCGCGTTGATGAGCCCGACCGTCTCAGGCGTCTTGGCCAGGTGCAGCGTGATGAAGTCGCTGCGGCGTATCACGTCGTCCAGGCCGAGGAGCTCGACGTTGAGCTGACGGGCTCGGTCGTGGCCGACGAAGGGGTCATAGGCGACGAGCTTCATGCCGAAGGCCATCGCACGCTGGGCGACCAGCTTGCCAATGCGACCCAGGCCGATGATGCCGAGGGTCTTGTCCGAGAGCTCCACCCCGGTCCAGCGCGAACGCTCCCAACGGCCCTCCTTCAGCGCCGCGTGGGCCTGCGGGACGTTGCGGGCCTGCGCCAACAGCAGAGCCATGGTGTGCTCGGCTGCGGAGAGGGTGTTCGACTGCGGCGCGTTGACCACCATCACGCCGCGCTCGGTCGCAACCTCGACATCGACGTTGTCGAGCCCGATCCCGGCGCGACCGACCACGACCAGGTCGGTCCCGGCCTCGATGACCTCGCGGGTGACCTTGGTGGCGGAGCGGATGATCAGGGCATGCGCCCCCGGGACGGCTTCCGAGCAGCTCCTCGGGCGACAGCCCGGTGCGGATGTCCACCTCGTGACCGGCGTCACGCAGTCGCTGGAGGCCGCCGTCGGCTATCACTTCGGTCACTAGAACACGCATGCCCCCATCGTGCCCCGCCGTCGGTCGCCACTCACAACCCGTCCCCCCACCTTCGCCCCAACCTCCGTCCCCCACCTTCGCCCCAACCTCCGTCCCCCACCTTCCCCAACCTGTCCCCCCACCTTCGCCCCAACCCCCAACCCCCAACCCCCGTTCTGTGTCGCGTGCGTGGCGCTGAGCGCCACGCACGCGACACAGAACGACAGGAGTCAGCCGGCAGGAGTCAGCCGGCGGGGAGGCCGAGGACCCGACGGTAGAACGCCAGCTCGGCCTCCAACGCGTCGACGATCGTCGCCTCGTTGCCGGAATCCGTGGCCCTCACCCTCATAGGTGCGGTATTCATGCTCGATGCCGGCGGCACGCAGCGCCGCCACCAGCACCTCGGCCTGTGACGGTGGAACCACCGGGTCCTCCAGGCCCTGCAGGATCAGCACCGGCGCCGAGATCCGCTCCGGATGACTCAAGGGCGAACGCCGCCGGTAGACCTCCTCTGCCTCGGGCAGAGGTCCGATGAGGCCGTCCAGGTAGCGCGACTCGAACTTGTGGGTGTCGCTCGCCAGCGCCATCAGGTCGGTGACGCCGTAGAGGGGTGGTCGCAGCGGCGAATTGGAACCCGGACGCCGTGGGCTCGGCGGCAACGGCCTCCAGGGCAGTGAACCCACCCGCGGACCCACCTCGGATCACGCACCGTCGCGCATCCACCCGGCGCTCCCCGGCAAGGAACTCCGCGGCAGCGATGCAGTCG
This sequence comes from Microthrixaceae bacterium, assembly GCA_027493675.1. Classification (GTDB taxonomy): domain Bacteria; phylum Actinomycetota; class Acidimicrobiia; order Acidimicrobiales; family Microtrichaceae; genus JAMLGJ01. The sequence goes on from JAOSKI010000042.1 coordinate 13,451, forward strand.
CGGACATCCACCTCACCCCAGCCGCCCCGGAGCAGGTCGCGGTAGGCCCGGCCGTAGCCGGTGGATCCCCGGTAGTTGACGTCGACCACGGCGAAGCCCCGGGTGGTCCAGTACTGCACCGACGGGGACAACTCCGCCCGCGCACTGGCCGTGGGTCCACCGTGGATCCGGACGACCAGCGGCGGGAGATCCCCGGCGGGTCCCATGACACCCTCCAGCTTCGGCGGGTAGAACAGCGCGTGGGCGATCGCTTCGCCGCTCATGCCGGTCGGGAACGTGATCGCCTCGGGTACCGAAATCGATCCAACCGGGAGCGGCCACCGACTCTCGTGGAAACGCGAGAACTTCGTCCTGGTCGTGGTGGTGGATGTGCTCGACAGCCGGGCGGTGGGCGTCGCGCCGGCACCGGGGTCTCCCGCCCACCCAGAGAACGTCGCACATAGCACCGCGGTGGATTCGACCGGTGATCCGGCCAGCGCCGCCACGATCACCGCCTGCGCGCCATCATCGTCGGTGTTCCGACCGACCTCGAGCGTGTCCACCCAGCCAGGCTCCGTGAAGCCATCGAGGTCGTCCCGCGTTGCCTGCACGCTGTCGAATCCGTCGGCCGTGTGGACCACGAACCGATCCTCGCCGGCGAACCCGTATCGGGCACCCCCGGACACCCACCGCGGTGCACCCACCTCCCTGCCCGGCCCGGGCGGCACATCGCGGTCACCCGCCTGAGGCGCTGTGTCCCCGCTCGCCTCGACGGGCACGCCGATCTCAGGCGCGCAGCGCAAGAGCCACAGGTCGTCACGGTCGTCACACCACCAGAGGCGACCGTGAGGATCCCAGACCGGCAGGCAGACCGACACTGCGGGACCGTCATCGCCAGGCCGCCTGCCCTGCGCACCACCGGCGACCCTGCGTGGACCTTCGATCTCGGGACCCGACGCGCTCACAACCACGCTCCCAGCCCACAACTCCGCTGAGTCCCAGGGCATGTCGGGGTGGTTCCACTGCAACCAGGCCAGGTGCCGTCCATCGGGAGACAGCGCCGGGGCCGCCGTGAAGTCGCTCCCCTGCAACGATGCTGCGGACCCCCGAGGGGAGACTCGAGCTGGGATGGCCCGCCGCCAATCCTGTGGGCAACCACACGAGGTCGTTCACCGGTTCGCGCAACCGGGCATCAGAGACATCCGCGGGATCCACGTGAAGTTCCCGCTCCACGATCATCCAGGCCCCACCGGGCTCGACCACACCTGCCGCGTACCGCGTCGAGCGGCGCGCTGGGGGTTCGCCGACAAGCTCCACACCCGGGCCCGTCTGCTCCACGAGCAGGTCCGACCCGTCGGACCCCGCAGGCCCATCGCCCCTACCGCCGACGACGCCGACGCCGCGATCGACCAGGCAGCCGTCTTCGTCGCCGAGATCCACGCGCCGGATGCGCTGGTCGTCGTCCTCGACCCAGAACAGCGACTCACCGTGGGCCCAGAACGCTCCGCCGCCGTACTCGTTGACACGACTCGCGCCGAGGTGACGGCCTGCACCCTCCGCGGAGGGCCCTGCGCACGGGTCACCCACACGGTGTTGTGGCCGTCGTGCAGGGCGGAGTACCAAACGAGCGCCCGCCCCTCGCGATCACGGCTCAGCGCGAGTCCACCGAAGCGGAACCCGCCGCGGGCCGCACTCGTGGCCGACAGGGGTGACGGCCAGGCGCCGAACCGCACCCGGTCAGGCCCGACGGGAGAGTCGGGCCCGCCAGGCACTCCGGGCCCGGCCGAACGGGAGGCCGCCTCGGGGCCGGTCACCCTGCCTCGACCAGGTCCCTGATCCGCCGCACACCCTCGACCATGTCGTCGGTGTCCATGGCGAAGGAGAACCGACCGTAGCCGGGGGTGCCGAACGCCTCTCCCGGCACGAAGGCGACGTTCGCCTTCTCGAGAACCAGGTCGGCCAACTCCACCGTCGTGGACGCCTGCGAACCGGCAAGTGGTCGATCCAGCAGGCCGGTCATGTTTGGGTAGGCGTAGAAGGCGCCTTCCGGCTCGAGGCAGGTCACACCGTCGATCTCGTTGAGTGCGGCATGGATGAGCTTGCGACGTTCGTCGAAGGTGGCTTTCATGACCTCTACCGCCGAGAGGTCGCCAGACACCGCTGTCAGGGCTGCCATCTGGGCGACGTTGTTCACGTTGGAGGTCATGTGCGACTGCAGGCTGATGGCGGCCTTGGCCACGTCTGCCGGCGCGATCATCCAACCGACGCGCCAACCGGTCATCGAATAGGTCTTGGCAACACCGTTGAGGATGATGCAGTTGTCGGCGAGCTCTGGCACCAAGGCGAGGATCGAGCGGTGCTCGACGCCGTAGGTGAGGTGCTCGTAGATCTCGTCGGTTATCACCATGATTTCGTGTTCGAGCGCCCACCTTCCGATCGCCTCGATCTCCGCCGGCGGGTACACCGCGCCGGTGGGGTTCGAGGGCGACACGAACATCAGCGCCTTGGTCCGCTCGGTGCGGGCGGACTCGAGTTGGTCGACGGTGACGCGGAACCCGTTGTCGTCGCCGGCCACCACTTCGACCGCTCTCCCCGCCGGCCAGTGCCACCGGCTCGGGATAGGTGGTCCAGTACGGGGCCGGCAGCAACAGCTCGTCACCCTCCTCGATCACGGTGAGGATCGACGAGTACACCGCGTGCTTGCCACCGTTGGTGATGACGACCTGTGCCGGTTCCACTGCCACGCCAGAGTCGCGCAGCGTCTTGTCGGCAACCGCCTCTCGCAGCTCGGGAAGCCCCGCCGCGGGCGAGTACTTGTGGTTCGCGGGATCACTGCACGCCGCTATGGCGGCCTCCACGATGTAGTCCGGCGTGGGGAAGTCGGGTTCACCGGCGCCGAAGCCGATGACAGGGGCACCTGACGGCGCAACGCCTTGGCCTTTGCGTCGACAGCGAGGGTCGCAGACGGAGTGATTGCGGCGACACGCCGTGAGATACGGCGGTTGGAGGGAGTGCTCATGGGACCGAAGCTACCGCGCCCGGTGCTGGCACTCCGAGAGGGTTTCGGCTCGCTGTGGGCCGGAGTCAGCCGCGAGACTGTCGGGGGTGAACCTCCCCCGACATCAGCCTGCCCGACGAACTCCTGCCGACAGACGGTCGCTTCGGTTGCGGACCATCCAAGGTGAGAACCGACGCGATCGAGATGCTGTCCGGGTCGGCCTCCCACTTCCTGGGCACGAGCCATCGCCAGGCTCCGGTGCGCTTCAAGGTCTCCGAGGTCCGCAACGGCCTGGCCGAGTTGTTCTCGCTGCCCGACGGCTACGAGGTGATGCTGGGCAACGGAGGCACCACCTCATTCTGGGACGCCGCGCCCTTCGGCCTCATCGAGCAGCGCAGCCAGCACCTCTGCTTCGGCGAGTTCTCCTCGAAGTTCTCCAAGGTCACCGCCGATGCGCCCCACCTGGGCTCTCCGGAACTGGTCAGCGCAGACCCTGGCGACCACCCCGAGGCAGCCGCGAGCGACGGGATCGACGCCTACTGCCTCACCCACAACGAGACCTCCACCGGCGTGGCCATGTCGATCTCACGGCCCACCGGAGCCGACGAAGACGCCCTGGTGCTCGTGGACGGAACCTCGGCCGCCGGTGGGCTCAGGTTTGATCCGACCCAGGTCGACGTCTACTACCTGGCACCTCAGAAGGCCCTTGCCTCCGACGGCGGACTGTGGATCGCAGCGGTGTCGCCACGAGCGGTGGAGCGCATCGAGCGCATCGCCTCGGGTGACCGCTGGGTGCCCGCATCGCTGGACCTGGGCATCGCCCTGGAGAACTCCCGCAAGGACCAGACCTACAACACCCCGGCGCTCACAACCCTGTTCCTTGCGGTCGAGCAGATCCGCTGGATCCTCGAGAACGGCGGCCTCGAGTTCTCCGCCGGCCGCTGCGATACGTCCGCCGAGACGATCTACGGTTGGGCCGATGCCCATGAGGTCGCCACTCCGTTCGTGAGCGATCCGGCCAAACGGTCGCACGTGGTCGCCACCATCGACTTCGACGAGAGCGTGGAAGCGTCGGTCGTCGCCGCCGTGCTGCGATCCAACGGCATCGTGGACACCGAGCCGTACCGCAAGCTGGGCCGCAACCAGCTGCGCATCGCGATGTTCCCGGCGATCGACCCGCAGGACGTCGCGGCTCTCACCAGGTGCATCGACTACGTCCTCGAGCGACTCTGAAGCCCCCGCCAGTCTCTGAAGCCCCCGCCAGTCTCTGAAGCCCCCGCCAGTCGTTCTGTGTCGCGTGCGTGGCGCACAGCGCCACGCACGCGACACAGAACGGGGGTTGGGCAGAACGGGGGGTTGGGGGCAGAACAGGGGGTTGGGACAGCCGCCGAGCGCGTAGCCTCAGAGAGCTCAGGGGACCTCAGGGGGACGTGCATGACGACGCTCGATGACGCCACGGCGATGCTGACCGGCCCAGGTGGGCAGTTCGAGACGATCACGACCGACAAGGTCGACGGCCGCCCGATGAGGCTCTACAGGGACCGCCTGGCGAACCTTCGCTTCGTGAGCGAGGTGTTCGGCGCGGCGCACGCCGACAAGGAGTTCGTGGTCCACGGCGATCAGCGCATCACCTACACGGACTTCCTGGCGGAGGTGAACGCTCTGTCGGAGTGGCTCGCTTCGGCAGGGATCGGCAAGGGCGACCGGGTGGCGGTGCTCAGCGCCAACAATCCGCAGTGGTGCGCCACCTTCTGGGCAACCGTCGACATGGGGGCGATCCTCGTGGGCCTGAACGGCTGGTGGAACACCGACGAGATCCTCTACGGGCTCAACCACTCCGGCGCGAGGGTTCTGGTGGCCGACACACAACGCTTCGAGCGGATCGAACAGCACCTGGCGCAAGTGCCGGCACTCGAACAGGTCCTTCTCATCGATGCGGTACCCCACCGGACCACCGCCACGTACACCAGCAGCGGCACCGCGACCACCGACCCGGCAGTCACGCCCTACCGGATGGCGGTGGCCGAAGGAGCGAAGAGCGATCCCGGCTTCCCCACCACGAAGATCGACGAGTCCGATCCAGCGGTGATCTTCTACACCTCGGGCACCACAGGCCGGCCCAAGGGCGCCGTCAGCACCCACGGAAACATGATCGCCAACCTCCAGAACACCGTGTTCAGCCTGACCCTGTCCGCGATGACCAACCCGGCCGCCAGCAGAACGGCCGACGGCACCCAGCCCGTGGCATTGCTCACCTCACCCCTGTTCCACGTGTCGGGGTGCCATTCGACCCTCGTGGTGGGGTTCATGGGTGGCATGAAGCTGGTGATACCCGAGGGGCGGTTCGATCCCGAGAAGGTCTTCGATCTGATCGAGGCCGAAGGCGTGAGAATCTGGGCGACAGTTCCCACGATGATCTGGCGTGCCACCGAGCATCCTGCGAGACATGACCATGACCTCTCCACGATCGTGTCGGTGGCTTTCGGCGGCTCGCCCTCGGCCGATGAGCTGCAACGGCGGATCCGTGAGACGTTCCCCAACGTCAAGGCGACCACAAACGCCTACGGCCTCACAGAGTCGTCGTCGGTCGCGACCATCCTCACCGCGGGTGAGAGCGTCGAGCGGGTCGACTCGGTGGGCCTTCCAATGCCGGTGGTCGACATCGCCATCGCCGACCCGCTCGGCAACCATCTCCCGACCGGACAGACCGGCGAGGTCCTCATCCGTGGGCCGATAGTCATGGCCGGCTACTGGGACAACCCCGAAGCCACCGCCGCCACCATCCGGGACGGTTGGTTGCACACGGGCGACGTGGGTCATCTCGACGACGACGGCTACCTCTACATAACCGGACCGCGCCAAGGACATGCTGATCCGTGGCGGCGAGAACGTCTACTGCGTGGAGATCGAGAACCGCCTGGTGGAGCACCCTGAGATCGCCGATGCCGCCGTCGTGGGCGTACCGCACGAGGAACTGGGCGAGGAAGTCAAGGCGGTGGTGGAGCTCACCGAGGATGCGACACTCACCGACGACGACATCCGGGCATGGGTGGGCCAGACCCTCGCGGCGTTCAAGGTCCCTACCTACGTGGAGCGCCACGACGGGAAGCTCCCGCGCAACGCGTCGGGCAAACTCCTCAAGAACGTGCTCCGCGGAGACGGCCACGTGAGCTTCGCCGAGACCATGTAGGTCACCCGTCGGCTCCGAGCTGATCCAGCACGGCCTCGTCGACGCCTTGGACCTCCACCGCGATGGCGGCCGCAGCAGAGGCCTCCCAGTCGGGTCGCTCCATGGCGAAGCACAACTGGCGTGCCCGCACACCTCGCCGGTCGGTGAAGCGTTCACCGACCTCCCTGTAGCCCAACCGCCGCGACACCGACATGGAGGCCACGTTGTCGTCGAACGCCGCCGATTCCACACGCTCGGCACCGAGGTGACCCATCGCCAGGTGCAGCACCGCCGCACGCATCTCGGTGCCGAACCCCGCCCCCTGGTATTCGCGGCCGAGCCATGAACCGGTGACCGCCACACGCTGTTCACCCCACCGAGGTGCCGCCAGGTCCTGCATGCCTATCACCGCTCCCTCCACACACGGCGAAGGGCAGCCGCCATCCCCCCGGGGAGATGTCCGCCCAGCTACCGAGGATGAACGCGTAGGTCTCGCGCTCGCGACGAGGAGACGGCGAGTCGGTCCACGGCAGCTCGAAGGGCATGGTGTCGGGGTCGTGGACGCCACGGGCCGCCACACGAACCAGCGCGCCCATCTCGTGTTCGCGAGCCGGACGCAACTCGAGTCGGGGCGTGAGCATCCTGATTCCCCAAACGGGGAACCACGGATGCCTGCGGTTGGCGTTGTCACCCATGAGACCAGTCTGCGGTTCCACGGCGGAATCGACTACCGGTCGTAGCGCCCTACCTGGCGGCGGTGAAACCGGCCTCGAGGTCTCCGATGATGTCCTCGACGCTCTCGAGGCCCACCGAGAGCCGCACCAGACCAGGCTCCACGCCTGTCGCCGCCTGCTCCGCTTCGGTGAGCTGGCTGTGGGTGGTGGACGCAGGGTGCACCACGAGGCTGCGTGCATCGCCCAGGTTGGCCACGTGTGTGTGCAACTCCAGGGCCTCCACGAACTTCTTGCCGGCCTCGAGACCGCCCCTTGATGATGAACGCCGGCACCGAGCTCGCGCCCCTGGGGCAGTAGGTGGCGACACGGTCGTGCCACTTGCTCGACGTGAGCCCCGCGTACTGGACCCGCTCCACCTGGTCGTGCCCTTCGAGGAACTCGGTGACCGCGGTGGCGTTGGCCACATGGCGCTCCATGCGCAACGACAGCGTCTCGAGGCCCTGCAGCAACATGAAGGCGTTGAACGGGCTGATGGCCGGGCCGATGTCACGGAGCAGTTGCACCCTGGCCTTGATGATGTAGCTGCCGGCACCGAGCGCGGGCCAGTAGGCCAGGCCGTGATAGCTCTCGTCGGGTTCGGTGAACATCGGGAACTTGTCGTTGGAGGAGAAGTCGAAGCTCCCACCATCGACGATCAGCCCGGCGATGGTCGTGCCGTGACCACCGATGAACTTGGTGCCCGAGTGCACCACGATGTCGGCGCCGTGGCGCAACGGGTTGCACAGGTAGGGGCTGGCGACGGTGTTGTCGATGATGAGCGGAACACCGCTGTCGTGCGCCACGCCGGCCACCCCGGCGATGTCGAGGATGTTGTTCATCGGGTTGCCGATCGACTCGCCGTAGAACGCCTTGGTGTTCGGCCTGACCGCGGCCGCCCACTCGTCGAGATCGTCGGGGTCCTCCACGAAGGAGACGTCGATGCCGTACTTGGGCAGCGTGTGGTGGAACAGGTTGTAGGTGCCGCCATAGAGGGCAGCTGCGCTCACGATGTGGCTGCCGGCCTCGCCGAGGTTCATGATCGCAAGGCTCTCGGCCGCCTGGCCGGACGAGACGAGCAGCGCCCCCGGGATGCCCACCGCAGTCTCGGTGGCGCCCTCGAGGCGCGCAACGCGGGCCTCGACGACACCCTGGGTGGGGTTCATGATGCGGGTGTAGATGTTGCCCATTTCCGACAGGGCGAACAGATCGGCGGCATGCTGGGTGTCGCGGAACTCATAAGCCGTGGTCTGGTAGATCGGCACCGCGCACGCACCGGTGGCAGGATCGGAAACCTGGCCGGCGTGGATCTGACGGGTCTCGAAACCCCAGTTGTCGCTCATGATCATCGGTTCCTCTGTTGTTGGCTGTGTTGCTCGATGTGCAGAGCACGCACAATACCCGACCAATCAGGTCAGGTTTCAATCACGCTCTGGGACCCCGACGCGCCGGGCGTGGCGAGCCGCCGGTGGCTCAGTCGCCCCCGGACGCGTCCTCCACCTTGGTCTTGCCCGCCGAGATCCACGGCATCATCTCTCGCAGGCCGGCACCGACCTGTTCGACCTGATGCTCCCTTCCGCCTTGCAGGAAGCTCCTCGAACCTCGACCCTCCCGAACGGACCTCGCCGATGAACTCCTCGGCGAAGGCACCGGAACGGATCTCGTCGAGGATGCGACGCATCTCGGCCTTGGTGTCGTCGGTGATGATGCGTGGTCCACGGGTGAGGTCGCCGTACTCCGCGGTGGTGGAGATCGAGTAGCGCATGCCGGAGATCCCCTGTTCGTACATCAGATCCACGATCAACTTGAGCTCGTGCAGGCACTCGAAGTAGGCCGACTCAGGTTGGTAGCCGGCCCTCCACGAGGGTCTCGAACCCGGCCTGCACCAGCGCCGAGAGGCCACCGCAGAGCACGACCTGCTCACCGAACAAGTCCGTCTCGGTCTCCTCCTCGAAGGTGGTCTCGAGCACACCGGCGCGGGTTCCGCCGATAGCGTCCGGCGTAGCTGAGCGCAAGGGCCTCGGCAGCGCCGCTCGCGTCCTGGGCGACCGCTATGAGGCACGGCACTCCCCGCCCTCGACGTAGGTGCGGCGCACCAGGTGACCCGGTCCCTTCGGGGCCACCATCGCCACGTCGACACCTGCGGGTGCCTTCACGTAGCCGAAGCGGACGTTGAAGCCGTGCGCGAAGAACAAGGCGTCGCCGTCGTTGAGATTCGGCGCCACGTCGCGGTCGTAGACCGGCCCGATCTCGGTGTCGGGCAGCAGCATCATGATCAGGTCGGCATCGGCCGCCGCGGTCGCGACGTCGGTGACCGACAGGCCGGCCTCGGATGCCTTTGCCGCCGAGGATGACCCCTCGCGCAGCCCGACGCGCACGTCGACACCCGGACTCCTTCAGGTTCAGCGCATGGGCGTGCCCCTGGGAGCCGTATCCCAGGATGGCCACCTTGCGACCGGCGATGATCGACGCGTCAGCGTCCTTTTCGTAATAGACGTTTGCCATGGTTGAAGTCTGCCTTCACTCGTCCCCCCAGGCGAACTGAAGGGCGTGGGCCACCTAATCGGTGGCTGAGACCATTCAGTTCGCCGGGGTGGGGGTGTGGTGGCCGCTCGGCCGGTCAGCCGGTCAGCCGGTGCCGTGTTCGAGGCGGGGCAGCGCGACGCGGCCCGTGCGTTGCAGGTCGACGATGCCATGAGGGCGCAGCAGCGCCTCCAGGTCGTCGAGACGCTGGGGAGTGTCGTCCAGGCTCATCGTCAGCTCGTCGGCTCCCACGTCGATCACGTGCGCCTCGAACAGCCCCACCAGCTCGAGGATCTCGCTGCGGGATCCGGGAGGTGCCTTCACCGTCAGCAGCATTAGCTCGCGCTCCACCGAGTCACGGGGATCGAGCTCAGAGATCTTGATGACGTTGATCAGCTTGTTGAGCTGCTTGACGACCTGCTCCAGCGGTGCGGTCTCCACGTCGACCACGATCGTGATGCGACTGAAGTCCTCGTTGTCGGTGGGCGCCACGGCCAATGAGTAGATGTTGTAGCCACGGCGGGCGAACAGGTTCGCCACCCGGGCCAGGACCCCCGCGCGGTTCTCGACCAGCACCGACAGCACATGATGACGGATCCCCGGGTTCACTTGGCACCTCCGCTGTCCGAAGCAGTGGCAGCCTGCCCGACCGGTTTCGACTGGGACGGATCGACCACGATGTCGTCGTTGGTCTTGCCGGCGGGAACCATCGGGAAGACCTTCTCGGAGGAGTCGGTGCGGAACTCGATCACCACCGGCCGGTCGTTGATCTCATTGGCCTTTTTCGATCGCGGGGCCCACCTCCTCGGGTGACTCGACACGGATCGCCACGCACCCCATCGCCTCGGCCCACTTCACATAGTCGGGCAGGTCGGGCGAGAGGTACACCTCGGAGTACCGCTGTTCGTAGAACATCTCCTGCCACTGGCGCACCATGCCGAGGTACGCGTTGTTGAGGATCGCGACCTTCACCGGGATGCGCTCGGTGGCCGCCGTGACCAGTTCCTGAGCGGTCATCTGGAAGCACCCGTCACCGTCGATGGCCCCAGACCATGCGGTCCGGTCGACCGACCTTGGCACCGATTGCGGCGGGAACGGAGAACCCCATGGTCCCCAACCCGCCGGAGTTGATCCACGTATAGGGATGGCGGAAATGCCAGTACTGGCTGGTCCACATCTGGTGCTGACCCACCCCCGAGGTGACGATGCAATCCTCGGGCGCACGTTCCCGAAGCTGCTCGAGTACGTACTGCGGCTTGAGCAGCTCCCCGGGTTCGGACTGCTCGTAGGTGAGCGGGTGGAGCTCCTGCCAGCCTGAGACCTGTGAGCGCCACGGCGAACGATCCGGGAACTCGGCGCCGGCATCGGTCAGCTTGCGGATCGCCTTGATCAGCTCCTCGATGACCAGCCGGCAGTCACCCACGATCGGCACGTCGGGTTGGCGGACCTTGCCGAGCTCGGCCGGGTCAACGTCCACGTGGATGATCTTCGCATCGGGGGCGAAACCGTCCAGCTTCCCGGTGATGCGATCGTCGAAGCGGCTGCCCAGCGCGATGAGCAGGTCGGCACGTTGCATGGAGGTGACCGCGGTGTAGTTGCCGTGCATCCCGGGCATGCCCAAGGCCAGTTCGTGGTCGTCGGGAAGGCACTGCGTGCCATGAGGGTGGTGACCACCGGGATCTCACACAGCTCGGCGAGCTCCAGCAGCGCCTCTGCGCCGCGTGCCTTGAGGATGCCCCTCCCGCGTAGATCACCGGACGCCGTGCCTCCAGCATCATGGCCGCTGCGTCCTTGATCTTGCGCGGATGGCCCTTGGTCGTCGGCCTGTAGCCGGGCAGGCTCGCAACCACCTCCTCATCGGTGGGCCAGTACCACTCGAAGTGCGAGTTGGGGTTGTTGGGGTCGACGATGTCGCTTTGGGATGTCGACCAGGACGGGGCCGGGCCTGCCGGTGGTCGCGATGTGGAACGCCTGACGGATGACCATGGGGATGTCCGACGCCCTGGTGACGAGCTGGTTGTGCTTGGTGACGCTCCGGGTGATCCCGACGGTGTCGCACTCCTGGAACGCGTCGGTGCCGATGGCGACCGTGGGAACCTGGCCGGTTATCCCACGACCATCGGGGTCGAATCCATGAAGGCGTTGCACAGAGGAGTCACGATGTTGGTGGCGGCCGGGCCCGAGGTGACCATCGCGACACCAGGCCGGCCGGTGGACAGCGCGTAGCCCTCGGCCATGTGTCCTGCACCCTGTTCGTGTCGAACCAGCACGTGGCGGATCGGGCTGTCGAGGATCGGATCGTACACCGGCAGGATCGCCCCGCCGGGCAGCCCAAATATGGTCTCGACACCCTCGAGCTCGAGGGCCTTGATGAGTGCTGCACCGCCGTTGGTGGTCGTCATGTCGGGTTCCTGTTGTCGGATCGGTTCACGCTTCGTTCACGCTTGATTCGGGTTTCGTGTGGACCTGTCTACTCTGCTCGCTCCGGCTCGGACACCACCCGGATCCACCTCGGTTGAACCCGAAAACCGAAACGACCTCCCGATGGGAGGCCGTGGGCGCAGCACGCGGAGAGAAACCGGTGAGACGCCTCAGGCGCCTACTACTACCGGGTTCGGTGTTTCTTCTCGCACGACCCTAGTCTGCCCCAACGCCTCGGCGATTTCCAACCCCCACCCCCAAGCGAACTGAAGGGTGTGGACCACCGCATCGGGGGTGAGAGCATTCAGTTCGCCGGGGTGGGGGTTGGGTGGCGCTCAGCGCTGAGGAGCGCGGGTGATCGCTCCCACCTCCGCTCCCTGCGCGAGCGCTGCGTACTGGCCAGCACACCCTTGTCGTAGCGAGGGGCAGGGTGCTTCAGGTCGGCGCGACGCGCATCGAGAGTGGCCTCGTCCACGAGCAGGTCGATCGTGTGCCCGCGAACGTCGATGCGGATCCGATCGCCCTCCTGGACCAACGCTATGGGCCCACCGTCGACCGCCTCGGGAGCGACGTGTCCGATGCAGAAGCCGTGTGTTCCGCCGGAGAACCGGCCATCGGTGATCAGCGCCGCGTCACCGCCCCGACCAGCCCCCTTCATGGCTCCTGTGATGGCCAGCATCTCGCGCATGCCCGGACCGCCCTTGGGGCCCTCGTAGCGGATCACGACCACGTCACCGGAGTTGATACCGCCGGCCAGCACGACCTCCATGGCCGCCTGCTCACCGTCGAAGACGCGCGCCGGGCCCTCGAAGTGGTCGAAGTCGATGCCGGCCACCTTCACCACCGACCCGTTGGGGGCCAGCGACCCACTCAGGATGGCGAGTCCGCCGATGTCGTGGATCGGGTTGTCGAAGGTGTGGATCACCTCGCCGTCGGGTGGCGGGGCCTTGACCAACGCGATGTTCTCCCCCACGGTGCGGCCGGTGACGGTCACCTCGTCGGCGTGGATCAACCCTTCGGCGGCGAGCATGGCCATCACCACGGGCACTCCACCGATCCGGTCGATGTCGACCATGTGGTACTTGCCGTGGGGCTTGGTGTCGGCCAGGTGCGGCACCCTGGCGGCCACCTTGTTGAAGTCATCCAGGTGGAGCTCCACCTCGGCCTCCGCCGCGATCGCCAGCAGGTGCAGCACGGCGTTGGTGCTGCCCCCGAGCGCCATTACCACGGCGATCGCGTTCTCGAGCGACCCCCTTGGTGATGATGTCGCGTGGCCTGATCCCCTGGCGCAGCAGGTTGAGCACCGCCACGCCCGAGGGCATGGGAGTAGTCGTCACGACGACGGTCCACCGCCGCAGCCGAAGCGGATCCCGGCAGCGACATACCCAGGGCCTCGCCGACCGATGCCATGGTGTTGGCGGTGAACATGCCCGCACAGGCGCCCTCGGTGGGACAGGCGTTGTGCTCGATGGCGTCCAGCTCCGTGTCGTCGATGTCACCCACGGCGTGAGCACCCACGGCCTCGAACACCGACACGATGTCGAGCGCACGACCGTTGTAGTTGCCGGGAAGGATCGATCCCGCGTAGACGAACACCGAGGGCAGGTTGAGCCGGGCCGAGGCCATCAGCATTCCCGGGAGTGACTTGTCGCAGCCCGCGAAGGTCACCATCGCGTCGAGGCGTTCGGCGTGCATGACGGTCTCCACCGAATCGGCTATCACCTCGCGGCTGACCAGGCTCGCGTGCATACCCTCGTGGCCCATGGCGATGCCGTCGGAGACGGCGATCGTGCCGAACTCGATCGGGAACCCGCCCGCCTCACGCACGCCGTCCTTTGCCCGCTTGGCCAGCCGGTCGAGAGGCATGTTGCAGGGCGTGACCTCGTTCCAGCTCGATGCCACGCCGATCTGGGGCTTCTCCCAATCGTTGTCGGTCATGCCCACCGCCCGCAGCATCGCCCTTGCCGGAGCCTTGGAGGGGCCGTCGGTCACGTCCCGTGAGTGGATCTTCATGTCGTGGGCCGGCGGGTCCGCGGTGGCCGCGTCGCTTCGCACACCGGCACCCGACGAAGTGTCGTTGCTCGAGGATCCTTCGTTCTTCGGGAGGTCAGCCATGTCCACAGCGTACGACCGGGGCAACTCCCTGAGCGACCCGGGCCACCCCAAGGCGAACTGTCCGGCCTCAACCGCGGAATCCGCGCACCACACCGGACAGTTCGCCTGGGGTGGAGCAGTTCGCCTGGGGGCCTGGGGGTGGGCCGTTCGCGTGGGGGTGGGTCAGTAGTCCTCGGGGTCGATGCGCACACACGCTGTCTTGGGCGTGAGCACGGTCGTCCGCTCGTCCTTCACCACGGCGACCACGCACCGCTCGGTGAACCCGGCCCACCAACCCTTGGGTTGGAAGCGGATCACCGCGCTGTCGGCCCGGGCGACCACGTTCACGAAGTCGTCCGCGTCGGCCACCTCCTTGGCGACGCTCTCAGGTACCTCCCGCCCCGAGTTGAACGCCAGGAAGTCCTTCGGCGAGGCACCCTCCAACACCGAAGCCACCTCAGCCGCGCGTTCGTCCACCTGCGACTGCGCGGCGCTGTCGGCGATCAGCTTCGCCGTGACGCCCACCACCACCAGCCCGACGATCACCGCCGCGGTCGCAACCAGCGTGGTCGAGAACCTGCGATCCCGGCGTGATGGCATCGCCCCCACTTCACCACACCCGCCACGACATGCCGCGTCAAGCGGCTCCGACGGCAAAGAATCCGTCGGCAGGGTGACCGCGATGCCATTCTCTGGCGTGGCCGACGTCGACCGGAGATCTGCACAGGCGCGGTCGCTCGACCGTCGGATCTGGGCACTTCGCGGGCCCAGCAGTGCTAACGCTCGCGTCGGAACCGCTGTATCTGCTGGTGGACACCGCGATCGTCGGGCACATCGGCACCGCGGCCCTCGGCGGCCTGGCTGTTGGCAGCACCGTGTTGCTCTTCGCCACCGGGATGCTGGTGTTCCTCACCTTCGGCACGGCGGCCACCGTCGCACGCCTACTCGGCGCCGGACAGCGGGCGCGACGCCGCCGGGCAGTCCGTGCAGGCCCTGTGGTTGGGTCTCGGCCTCCGGAATCCTGGTCGCAGCAATCCTGTGGCCGTTGACCCCCTGGCTGCTGGAGCGTTTCGGGGCCGACGCGGCCGTCACCAGGGAGGCGACGACGTTCTTGTACGTGAGCCTCTGGGGACTCCCAGCCGTGACGGTGGCGATGGCGGGCACCGGCGCCCTGCGTGGGCACCTCGACACGCGCACACCGCTCGTGGTCGCCGTGGGGAGCAACACGCTCAACGTCGTGCTCACGATGTCACTGGTGTTCGGCCTCGATTTGGGGATCGGCGGCGCCGCGCTGGGCACGGTGCTTGCCAAGGCCGTCTCCGCTGTCGCCTACACCGTCATCGTGGCGCGACGGGCAGGCCGTGCATCGGTGTCGTTACGACCCGATGGCTCGGGTATCCGGAGCCTCGCGGTGGTGGGTCGCGACATATTCGTGCGCACCGTAGCGCTGCGCGCGTCGCTCACCATCACCGTGGCCCTCGCTGCCCGCAAGGGCACGACCGCGCTTGGCGCATACCAGGTCGCGTTCCAGGTCTGGACGGCCCTGGCATACGTGCTCGATGCTCTTGAGGCGGCTGCCCAGTCGCTGATCGCGAAGGCTCTCGGCGCCGCTGACCGTGTGCTGGCCCGCAGCACCGCTCGGCGGATCATCTCTTGGTCCATCGGAACCGGGCTCCTGCTGGGGACGCTACTGATCGCAGCGGCGCCGGCGGTGGCAGGGGCATTCACCGACGACTCGGCTGTGATCGGCCCGTTGGTCATGAGCCTCGTATGGGTCGGCGCGTTGCAGCCGCTCAACGGGGCGGCGTTCGCCCTGGACGGGATCCTCGTCGGATCAGGTGACCAGCGGTACCTGGCCGGGGCCATGGTCGTGTCCTCGGCGTGATGGCCGGCGGGTCGCTGGCGGTTGCGCAGCCGTCGGCGGGCCTGTGGTCGCTGTGGCTCTTGCTCGGGGCCTTCATGGCCTCGCGGGTCGTCGTATTGGGCCTGCGCTACCGAACCGACCGCTGGATGCACGTCGGATGATGCCCACCCCTGATGCGATCCGGGAGGACACCACGCCGCGACGCGCCCCTCAGAAAGCGTGCGTGACATACGGCAGCGGTGACCAGCCGAACATGGCGTCCAGGCGCGCCGCCTCGCCGGGACGTGCCTCGGTCACCCGACCGACCGAGGCCAACAGGGCGACCGAGCCTCCACCGAGGAGCACCTCGGCCAGCTCCGCCACGCCCATCGTGAGCTGACCGGGACCGTCGTATTCGACGACGACACCCGTGGCGCCTCCAGAAGCGACCGACAAGGCGACTGTGAGCGGCTCGCCCGCAGGTCCTCCGTCGGTGAGGGACAGAACGACGTCCCCGGCGATCCGGTAGCGGCGCATCGACAGAGCCTTCACCGGGTCCACGATGCGCAACCAGAGCTTGTCGTGCTCTCCGCTGACCGACGGCGCCCAGCGGTCCTCCAACGCGTACAACAGCGGCGAGTCGGTCGTGACCCACGCGTCGACGTGGCGCACCAGGCTCAAGGTGAGCAACGCCTGCCACAGAGCGAGCTCCGCGGCTGCATCGACCGCGACCAGCTCGTGGACCGTCATGGAGTGCGCCGGGCCCTCGGGTTCCCAGGACTCCTCGATCGAGTACAGCCCATAGGACACCGGTGCTCCCGTCGGATCGTGGTGCACCATGCAGAAGCGGTCGTCCGCGCCGGGCGTGGCCTCCCATTCGCCGGGCCTGGTGCCCGGGGTGCGACTGGAACCACACAACACGTTCGCCCACAGCTCACTGCTGCGCGACACCTCGCCTCCTCGCCGGGCGGCGGCGCGCCCGTAGAGCTCCGGCAACACCCCGAACCACTCCGTCGGTTCCAGGATCTCGGTGCGGCCCACTGCGATCGACACGTCGTCGCGCATTGCTGCCCGTGCCACAGGTATGCGCACCCGCCGCGACCGCGTGGCCGGTCCGAAGCCGAACCGTCCGTAGATCGTCGCCTCCGAGGCGTACAGCGCGGCACCGACATGCCCACGGGCGCGGGCGTCGTCGAGCATCCGGACGACGAGGGCCCGCAGCACACCACGCCCCCCGAAGCCCGGCAGCACCCCGAGGTCACCGACGCCCGACACGGGAACCGACATCGCACCGGGAGTGCTCAGAGCCATGTCGTAGACCCGTGCGGTGCCGACGGCCCGACCCTCCAGCTCCGCGAGGTACGTGGTGGTGGTCCGCCGCCATTGCAGCGATCGCTCCAACGACTCGATGGCTGTGGGTGTCCTGGCGAAAGGTAGGCCGAAGGCCGTGAGGTCGATCCTGGCGGCCTCGAGCAGGTCGTCGTCGCACTCCGCGACCCTCACCGACACCGTCATGGACATCGAGGTTACGCGGCCACCGGGCGCGTGGCCCGCGGGTTCCGGGCCCGACCTCGCTGGGACCGTCGGGTCATCCCGGGCGGCAGTTGGCCGTCACCCACTTGGCCAACGCGTCGTTTGCCGCCCGGGTGTCCTTGCCTGCGAGGAGCGCGGCAGCCCTGCTCTCGGCGTCAGTGGAACGGATGTTGAGGTCCGCCAGCCCGCCCCAAACTCCCTGCAAGGTCGACAGCGGCTGATCCAGCTCGGCCGGCGCGATGGTCCTCATGTGACCGAACAGCTTGTCGAGCGAGGCGAACAGCGCGCTGAACCCCGACGGGTTGGAGGCCAGCCCAGCCAGGTTGATGTCGGCCGCGGCGATGTCCGCCATCGCCTGACCCGTCAGCAGCGTGCAAAGGTCGTTCTCAGAGGTGAGCTCCTCGATGCGCCTGATCAGATCGTTGGCGTCCATCGAGCCCGAGAACGGATTGCCGTCGCCTGTCCCACCGTTGCGTGGCGATCCGTCAGGGGCCGTGGGAAGTGGACCGCTCTCCTGCTCATCGAGCACGATCTCGGTCGTGCCGCCACTGCAACCTGTCACGACGAGCACGAGCACGGCGACGACGGCTGGTCCAGTGCGTGTCACCCTCCATACGAAAAACCCCTATGGGACAGGTCCTCACCGTTCGGAGCACACCCCGAGTGTACGGGTCGTCTGCGACATCCAACAGTCGCGCGGGATCATCCACCCACGACATCACAGGCCGGCAGCGCACCATCGTGGCATCCGGTCCCGATCAAGCCCGTCCCGATCCCACCGCGGGCACTCGACCCGTTCGGGGTTCAACGCCGGTGGGTGGTCACCCCTTGCGGGAGTTGAGCAGCGCGGTCACGGCCTTCCCGTCCGCCTGACCCCTGGTCGCCTTCATCACCTGACCCACGAAGAACCCGGCGATCTTGGTGTCACCCTCGCAGAACCGCCGCCACTCCTCGGGGTTGGCCTCGATGAGTCCGTCGACCATGCCCTCGAGCTCGGAGTCGTCCATCGCCTCGAAGCCATGGGCTGCGGCTATCGACGCCGGATCGGCACCGGACGCGACCATCTCGGCCAGCACGGTCTTGGCCTGGGTGGCTGTGAGCGCACCACCGGTCTCCATCTTCACCAACTCGGCGAGCGCCGAGGGATCGAGATCGGCCGCACGTTCGTCGGCAAGGTTCTGCACCGCGTGCGTGAGCGTCCGTGAGGGATCGGCGCCTGCCTCGATGGCGGCCAGGCACAAGTCGTCCAGGCCCCGCTCCACCACCAGGGTGGTCTGGGTGAGCTCCGCCCCAGCCGCCTCTGCTAGACGATGCCGGCGCTGCGCAGGCAGCATCGGCAGTTCCGCTCGCACCCGTTCGATCCACTCCTCGCCAGGGTCCAGGTCGACCAGGTCCGGTTCGGGGAAGTACCGGTAGTCGTCGGCCTCCTCCTTGGAACGCAGCTTGTGGGTGCGTCCGTCGTCCTCGTTCCAATGACGGGTCTGCTGCTGAACGGGCTCACCGGACTCGATCAGGTCGATCTGGCGGGCTGCCTCGTACTCGATGGCACGGCCCAGGCTCCGTAGGGAGTTCACGTTCTTGATCTCACATCGGGTACCAAGCTCGGTGCTCCCCCGCAGGCGCACCGACACGTTGCAGTCGACACGCAGCGAGCCCTCCTCCATCCTGCCGTCGGATGCGCCCACCGCCACGAGGATCGCCCGCAGCTCGCTCACATAGGACTTGGCCTCTTCGGGCGTGCGGATGTCGGGGCGACCCACGATCTCGAGCAGAGGCACCCCCGCGCGGTTGTAGTCGATGATCGAATGACCGGCGTCGTGGATGCGCCCACCACCGCCCACATGCGTCGACTTGCCGGTGTCCTCCTCCAGATGCGCCCGCTCGATCCCGATGACCTTGCCCGAGGGCAGCTCCAAGGACCCGTCGACGTTGATCGGCCGGTCGTACTGGGAGATCTGGTAGTCCTTGGGGAGGTCCGGATAGAAGTAGTTCTTGCGGGCGAAGGTGGAGGGTGACACCGTGCACCCCAGGGCCAAGCCCACCCTGATCGCGAGTTCGACCGCGTGCTCGTTGAGCACGGGCATGGAACCCGGCAACCCCAAGGTCAGCGCGTCGATGTTGGTGTTGGGTTCACCTCCGAAGGCGTTCACAGCCGAGCAGAACAACTTGGTTCGAGTCGCCAGCTCGGCGTGCACCTCGAGACCCACGACGATCTCCCACTTCCCGGTGTCGATGCTCCCGACGTCGATGCTCCCGGTGTCGATGCTCATGGCGCTGCGTCCTCCAGTACCCGGGCCGCTGCGAACATGGCAACCTCACCGAGTGCCGGGGCGAGCACCTGCACACCCACGGGCAGCCCGTCGTCACCGGTGCCGAAGGGCACCGACATGGCGGGGTGGCCCGCGAGGTTCGACGGGATCGTGCACACGTCGTTGTAGTACATCGCGAGCGGGTCGGAGGTCAGCTCCCCAGCGCGAACGCCGTGGTGGGAGAGGTGGGCGACAGCAACACGTCATGGTTCTCATAGGCCGACGCGAAGTCCTCACGAATCAGCGTGCGGACCTTGAGGGCCTTGCCGTAGAAGGCGTCGTAGTACCCCGCGGACAGCGCATAGGTGCCCAACATGATGCGGCGCTTCACCTCGTCACCGAATCCGGCGGTTCGTGTCGCCTCCATCATCTCGGCGGTCGTCGGGGCGTCCACGCGCATTCCGTAGCGCACACCGTCGTAGCGGGCAAGGTTGGACGACGCCTCTGCGGGGCGCGACCAGGTAGTACGCGGAGAGGCCGTAGGTGACGGCAGGCACCGAGACCTCCTCGACCACCGCTCCCGCGGCTTCGAGCGCAGCAGCAGCCTGCCTGGTCCGTGCCGCCACATCCGGCGCGATGCCTTCGCCCATCATCTCGGTGATCAGGCCAACCCGAACGCCCTGCACGCCGTCGTCGAGGTGCGCGGACACCTCGGGAGCCGTCCCGGGCAACGACGTCGAGTCACCCGGGTCGTATCCGGCTATCACCTCCAGCAGGAGCGCGGCGTCCGCGACGTCGTGGGCGAACGGCCCGATCTGGTCGAGCGAGCTGGCGAACGCGATCAGGCCCAGGCGCGACACGAGGCCGTAGGTGGGCTTCACCCCGACGACCCCGCACAGCGCAGCCGGCTGACGGATCGACCCGCCCGTATCCGAGCCGAGCGCCAACGCGGCGAACCCGGCAGCCACCGCGGCCGCTGATCCACCCGAGGAACCCCCCGGCACACGAGAGGTGTCATGCGGATTGCGGGTGGGGCCGTTGGCGGAGTTCTCCGTGGAGGACCCCATGGCGAACTCGTCCATGTTGGTCTTGCCGACCAGGACCGCGCCGGCGTCCACCAGGCGTTGTACCACAGTCGCGTCGTATGGAGGCTTCCAGCCCTCGAGGATCGCCGAGGAGCATGTGGTCTCGACGCCTCGTGTGCACAGGTTGTCCTTGAGTGCCACCGGCACCCCCGCCAGAGGTCCTGGATCATCACCAGCGGCGACGGCCACATCTATCGAGGCAGCCCTGGTCCGCGCTGAATCCTCGGTGCGGACGTTGAACGCTGCGATGACGTCCTCATGCTGCGCGGTCCGCTCCAGGTGCCCTTCGAGCA
This sequence comes from Microthrixaceae bacterium, assembly GCA_027493675.1. GTDB lineage: Bacteria > Actinomycetota > Acidimicrobiia > Acidimicrobiales > Microtrichaceae > JAMLGJ01. Next base: position 34,348 of record JAOSKI010000042.1, read on the forward strand.
CCGCGGTGGCCTTCAACGCACCGCTGCGTACCCCCGCCGCGATCTCGAGCGCGGTCCGCTGCCCGCTCACGAACCGGCGCCGATCGACGGCGGCACCCGGAACTGGCAGTCCTCCACCACCGGGGCCATGGCCAACACCTCGTCACGATCGAGAGGCGTACCGGGTTCGTCCGGGCGAAGCACGTTCGACAGCGGGATGGGCCTTGCCATCGGCTCGACGTCCGCGAGGTCGAGTGCCTCTATGTCGGCCGCGTGACCGAGGATGGCAACCAGTTGCCCGGTGAAGCGGTCGAGCTCCTCGTCGGTGAGCCGAAGGCGGGCGAGCTTCGCCACCTTGGCGACGTCCTGGCGTGTTATCGGCGCAGTGCTGTCGCTGCTCGTCGGCGCAGTGCTGTCGCTGCTCGTCGGCGCAGTGCTGTCGCTGCTCGTCGGCGCAGTGCTGTCGCTGCTCGTCGGCGCAGTTCCAGCGCCCGGGGTGGTGTCGGTCATGGAGTGGCGATCGTACCGCTCGACGGGCGGCCCTCAGAACGCATGGCGCGCCACGAAGTCGAGCGCACGTTCGACGATCAGGTCCTTGTCGTAGTCCTGGGTCGCCACGTGGTAGCTGCGCTCCAGGGTCACACGCTCCACCGGGCCGGACACCGACGCCGCCAAGTGGTCGGAGTCACCGGGAGGAACCACGTGGTCCTGAGGGCTGCTCATCAAGAGCACCGGCTGGGAGATGCGATGCAGCTCCGCGCCGAAGTCCTCCGCTGCGTCGAACAACGAAAGCAGTGGTGCTATCGGCGTCTCGCTGTAGGCCGACTCGATCGCATCGGGATCGGCGATGTCGGATCCCAACCCTCAATCACCGTCTCACCGGCATCCAGCATCTCGCGGACGACCTCACGAAGTCCGTCCTGGGTGCTCACCGCCGGGTTGATGCACACGATCCCCGCGATCTCAGGATGCCGCGAAGCCAACCAACATGCGATCGAGGCGCCCATCGAGAGCCCCACCGCGAACTGGACCTCCGACCTCCCGGCCAGCTCCACAAGTGCCCGCTCGGCTGCTTCCGACCAGTCCACCCAGGAGGTTCCCATCATGTCGGCCACGTCGGTACCGTGGCCCGGCAAGCGGGGCAGCGCCACAGCATGGCCCTCCTGCGCGAACGCGTGAGCCAGGCCACGCACCGACGAAGGGTTGCCGGTGAATCCATGCAACACGAGCACGCCCACCGGTCCGCCGTCGGCCCGGAACGCCTCGGCCCCGGGGATCACCTCTGCCATGAACTCACCTCTTCGGTCGTCCGGTCACGATCCACAGGGAGCCACCGGGAGCAGACGGCGCGATGTTACGAGGAATATGTCACACCACATACGCGCCCGGAAGTCTTGACCATTCGGTCAAGTTGGGTAGCGTGTTCACGCTGCGGCGAGCGCAGTCGATACAAGTGCCCTCGATGAGGGCGGCACCTACAAGGGGGGCCAATGGCCAAGTACAAGTTCCTGAGTGACGAATGGGTCGAAGCGGCCCGCAAGATCCGCGACGAGTTGAGCGACGAGGAGGCCGCGACACCCCACAAGGTGAAGATGAACCAGGTTGTCACCGGCGTTCCCTTCGGCGACGGGACCATCCACGCCCACATGGACAGCACCAGCGGGCAGTTGGACATGGGACTCGGGCACATCGAGGATCCCGAGCTCACCGTGACCCTTGTGTACGAGACCGCCAAGGCGATCCTCGTGGACGGCAACCCGCAGGCCGGCATGCAGGCCTTCATGGCGGGCCAGATCAAGGTGGAGGGCGACATGACCAAGCTCATGGCCATGCAGCAGCCACCCACGGATCCCACGGCCCTCGCCAACGCGCAGAAGATCACCAAGGCGATCCAGGACATCACCGAGGACTGAGATCAACCTTGTGGCATCCGGCGGCGACCGATCGTCCCCGCCGGATGCCACAAGGACGGCCACCGGCCACGCAGCGGTGGCCGTGCACCGCGCCGCCCTGTCGCTAGGGACCCCGCAGGCCGACGGACGAGCGTTCGCCTTCGTCGAGGATCCACAGGGCGACGACCGTGCCCACCAGCACCACCGCTGTCCCCAGTGCGAAGGCATTTCGGTAGGATCCCGCCAGGCCATCATCGGCGACTGTGGCGACCTGCATCGCCTCCAGCCCGTTCATGCCGAGCGTGGTACCAACGAGGGCCACGAGCTGTTGGGTGGCACCCGCAATCCCGAGATCGGTGTCGTCAACCGAGTTGGCCACCGCTGAGGCGATGCGCGGTTGGGCTGCACCGACACCGAAGCCCGACAGAGTAAGGGCCACCACCACGACCATGGTCGCCGGGTCGTCTGCCACCAGCGCGAACACTGCCAGCGAACCCGCGAGCGACAGCATCCCCGCCAACACGGTCGTGCGCGCGCTGATCCGGTGGGCGAGGAAGCCCGCCACCGGGCCCGCTATGGCGAACGTCAGCGGGCGCGGCACCATCATCAGGGCGATCACGTCCTCCTGCAGGCCCTGTACCTCCGCGAGCATCTTCGGAGTGAGGATGAACCCGCCCATGTAGCCGAACTGCATGAAGAACGACACCGCTACCGACACCGCGAAGCCACGTCTGGCGAACCATCCCAGTGGTATCAAGGGATGCGCCACCCTCGCTTCGATCCGCACGAACCACCACAACCCCAGCGGGAATGCCGCCAGGGCACCCAGGACCCACAGGTTCCCAAGACCCCAGACAGACGAGCGATCGATCGCGAACAGCAGTCCTGCGAGGCTCACCAGCAGAGCGCACTGGCCCAGCAGGTCGAAGTGCACGTCGTGATGGCGTCGGGTCTCAGGCAGCAGGAAGAACCCGACGATCGCCGCTGTGAGCAAAGGGCGCCTGAAACCAGAAGATCGCTCGCCACCCGACGGCCTCCACCATCGGACCGCCGATGACGAGTCCCAGCACCGGCCCACCCGCAATCACCAGTGACCAGAACCCGAGGGCCTTGGAACGCTCATCGCGAGCGAACAACTGGTTGATGATCGCCAGGGAGCTCGGGCCCGTGGCCGCTCCCACGGTTGCGCCAACCACCCTGAAGGCGATCAGCGATCCACCCGACCAGGCGAGTGCCGCCAGCACCGAGAACACCGCCCCGCCGAACACCCCGATCAGGTACACCCGGCGGTGCCCGTGCAGGTCACCGAGCTTGCCTGCGGTGGTGGCGGTGAGCCCGAGTGCGATGGTCGGACCCGAGATCAGCCACACCAGCATGCTCGAGCTCGTACCCAGGTCGTCGGCGATGGCGGGGCGGCTGACTGCCAGGATCGTGATGGAGCTGGCGATCGACAGCAGACCGAGCAGGACCGTGGAGGTGATCAGCCAACGCCACCAGCCGGGACGGGCGGCGAGGTCCTCAGGTGAGAGCTCGCCGCGGGACCTCCGAAGGCGCTGCATCCGAAGGCGTCGCCGTGACAGGGCCGACGAGGAGAACGCCCGGCCCGTCACGTTCGTTGGGGTGGCCGCCACCTGCGGCGGCTGGGGAACACCACGGACAGCCGACCACCCCAACGAACGTGGCGGTCACCCGTCACGCTAGATGCGCGACCCGGCCACAGCGCGGACCCTCGGGGAGAACCCTCGGGCAGTGACCCTCTGTGGAGACCGTACCGCACGGCGTCACCCGGCCCGGGTGAAGATCCTCACCGAGTCTCCGGGGGTCGCGACTCCCCGCGGGCGGGTCGGTCGCCAGCACAGTCCCCGAGGGCGATCCCTCGATTCCCGACACGGTGAAGCCGGCGGCCTCGAGCGTGGCCGACGCCGAGGTCCCGCTCTGGCCCGTCACGTCAGGCACCACGATCGGCTCGGGCCCGGCGGACACCACGAGGGCCACCACGGAGTCACGGGCCACCTCGGCGCCCGGCTCGGCGTCGGAGCTGATGACGAGGCCACGTTCGACCTCGGAGCTGTACTGCTCGGTGCTGGTGACGCCGAGTTGCACCGCTGCCAACGTCGCCTCGGCCTCCGAGAGCGTGGCGCCGACGATCCCATCGGGCACGACCCTGGGTGCAGGCCCTCGGAGACGACGATGTCGATCGCGGTACCCTTGGGAATCCGTCCGGCCTCGTCGGCCACCTCGACCCCCTCCGGCAGCGCCTGCCGATGACCGATCCGGCGAGAACGGTCTCGTCGTAGGCCATTGAGCGTGCTCCCAGTTCGAGTCCGGCTGCGTCCAGCAGGTCGAGCGCCTCGGACTCGGGCACACCTGCAAGGTGGGGGACCGCGGTGAGCGTAGGACCGTCGGAGACGGTGAGAGCGACCTGTTCACCCTCGGCCAGCTCCGTACCCGGACGGGGATCCTGGGCGAGCACCTCCCCAGGTGTCGTGCCGTCACGGCGGTCGTGGTGGAGCTCGGCCAGTTCCCAGCCGTGGGCCTCTGCGGCTGCGGCCACCTCGGCCATGTCGTCACCGATCCAGTCCGGCACCTCGTGCACCGGCACGCGAATGAAGAGCCACCACCCTGCACCTGCGATCGATCCGATGAGCAGTGCCACGAGCGCCATCACCGCGACCCGTCGGCGCCGACGGGTCGGTGGCCGGGTACGGCCGACTGGAGAGACACGCTTCGCGTGGTGCCTCGCCGAGGGCTGCCGCCGTGTCGAACGGCCCTTGGTCACCTGAATTGGGGCCGGAACCACGGGCGAATCGAGCGGATCCACCACCCCGTGGGATCCGGGCCGAGCGGCGGCGAGTGCGTGGTACTCGTCCGCGACCGTGATCGCATCGCGACCGAACTCCGAATCGTCATCAGGTCCACCAGCTACGGGTGACGAGCCGGCAGGCCGACTGCCGACGGACTCAGGCTCCTGCGTGAGATCGATCAGCTCTGTCGCATCGGTGTCCACTTGAGCGGTCGGAAGCACACGCGGTTCACCATCGGGGGCGACCCCACCGCAGCCGCCGATGGGGTCCCCAATGGCGCCACACCGAGGATCCTCACCGATCCGCCGGTGCGATCGATGGTCAGCTCCGCGGTCTCATCCCCGCCCACGACCACCGGCCGGAGGGGCAATGGACTCGGTTGGCCCAGCTCAGCGCAAGCGGATTCCAGCATCGCAGTGAGCTCGGCCGCGGTGCAGCGGTCGTCGGGATCACGCCGTGTCGCGACTTCGAGCGCGTCGCCCAGCGCCCCCAGCCCCGAAGGTACCTCCACCGACTCCGCGATCCGGCGACCCATGGTCGCCACCGGCGAATCCCCGAGCAGGGGTACCTCGCCCGTGATGCATTCGAGGAGCACGAGTGCAAGCGAGTACACATCGCTGCGAGGTTCCGCACGGCGACCCATGACCGCTTCGGGGATGCGTACCGGGTGGCACCACGCGCCAGAGTCGGTGGGTTCGGTGACCGAGGCCTCCGCGACCGCCCTCGCGATCCCGAAGTCGGCCAGAGCCAAGCGCCCGTCGAAGTCGAACAGGAGGTTGGACGGCTTGACGTCGCGATGGACGAGACCTTCCTTGTGGGCGTACTTGAGTGCATCCGCCGCCTGGCGCCCCAGCATCGCCGTCTGGGCAGGGTCGAGGATCACACCGCCGTCGAGCATCGCTGCGAGGCTCCCGCCTGCCATGTACTCGGTCGCGATGAACGGGATCTCCATGCCGTCGACGGCCGTGGCACCCGAATCAAGGATCGTCACGATGTGGTCGTGGCTGAGCGTGGAGGCCAGGCGTGCTTCTCGTCGCAGCTGCGCGACGAAGCGGGCATCCGAGGCGAGGCTCTCGTGGAGGACCTTGACCGCAACCGGACACTGCAATCGAAGGTCGGTTGCCAGGAAGACCCGGGCCGATGTGCCGCTGCCCAGCAGGACGGACAGGGCGAACCTGTCGCCCATCACCGAGACGGATTCCTTGGTGGTCCCGACCGCCGCCATCACACGATCGTAATGGTGCGAAGCACCCGTTCCGGGGACTGCCACCCCGGTCGTACCCGTCACCGCGATACTGGGGTGATGCCAGACACCGAGTCCAGGGCCGACGGAGGCCGCGAACCCAAGGCTCCCAGGGCACCGATGGCACCCGCCAAGCGCAACGCCATCTCGGCCATGCTGTTGACGATCGCCGTCATCGGGCTGTACTTCACGGTCCGTCTGGCCGTGACGGGGAGACAGCAACACCTCCGATGCCCTGCCTGAGTCCGTGGACCGCCTGATACCGGCCTCGGGCGACGAGGTCCTGTCCCAGTCCGAGGTGGGCGTCGACCTCGCCGTCGGCTACGACGCCTACCTGATCGTCAACGGCACCGAGATACGTTCGGAGGCCGACGGCCTCGTCAGTGACCCGGGGCTGGGGCTGGTCAGGTTCCAACCCGGCGAAGGCAAGCCGGTGGAATCACTGGCCCCGGAGAAGAACTGCGTCATCGCAATGGTGTGGCCCCAGGCCGACGGCCGGGATGCGGCCGAACCCGTTTCGTGGTGCTTCACCGCCGCGTGATTCACCTTCAGGCCCACCACCACGCGCCTGAGCAGGATGTCGGCTCATCGGCCTGGCGTCACGCCCGGTCGAGGAGTTCCTCGATCGCTGCGATGGCGGCGGGGACGTCGCTTCGGTCCTGACCGATCAGCACCGAAGCGATGCCGACCGCCTCGGCACCCGCGACGTTGCCCGGAGCGTCGTCGACGAACACGGCCTGTGATGCAGGCACCCCGAGGCGCTCGAGGGCAAGTTGGTAGATCTCGGGCGCGGGTTTGCGCATGCCGACCTCGGAGGAGTCGACCACGTCGTCGAAGAGCGAGTCGAGTGGGATGAGCGGCTTCCAGAACTGCTCGAACTCCCTGGCGTTGTTGGTGAGCAGACCAGTGGCGAGCCCTCGCTCACGCACCGAGGCGCAGAACTGCACCATGTCGGCGCGTATCCCCCCGCCGGCGAGCTCACCCACCAGGTCGAAAGGATCCGGCGGTGTGCCGTCGGGAAGAGGCTCTCCGGCCATGATCTGCTCACGGGCCGACTCAAGGGTCAGCTCGCCACGCTCGAGGCGGTGCCAGGGGTGGTCGGTGTCGCGGTCGTACTCACCGAACAGCGCCAGGGCAAGTGCCTCCGGTTCCAGCCCACGATCGAGCGCCACCGCTGTCATCGCGGCGAACGGCGAATCCATGAACACCCCGCCGAAATCGAAAATCACTGCCTTCATGGTCCTCCGATGCCGACCATTGCGTGTCGGGACCGACCGCTGGACCGACGCCCCAGCGGTCACGACGGCTCCGACCAGCCTGAACCTAACCAGCCCGACGCCGTCGGCGGTAGCTCGCCGGTGGAGAGCAACGACTCGAAGCCGGCTTCATCCACCACCGGCACACCGAGCTTCTCGGCCTTGGCCAGCTTCGACGCCCCGGGCGATTCGCCCACCACCACCGCGAAGGTCGAACCCGAGACGCTCCCCGGCGACCGGCCGCCGCGAGCTGTGATCGCCGCTGCAGCTTCATCGCGCGAGTAGCCCTCCAGCGTGCCGGTGACGACGATCGAACGACCCTCAAGGGTTGCCTCGAGTGGCTCCCCACCGAGTGAGCCGGCGCCTCAGTGGTCACGCCGGCCGCCACGAGCCTGTCGACCAAGGCGTTGTTGGAGGCATCGGCGAAGAAGTCGTGCACCGACCGGGCGATCACCGGCCCGATACCGTCGATGTCGGCCATCTCCTCGGGGCTCGCGGAACGGATCGAGTCCAGCGAGCGGAGTCGGTCGACCAGCAGCTGCGCACCGGTGGGACCCAGGTGCACGATGTTGAGTCCGAACAGCAGGTTCGGCGAGCGGGCGGGCCTTCGAGGCTTCGATGGCAGCAGCGAGGTTGGCCACCGCCCGCTCGCCGTAGCCGTCCAGCTCCCTGAGCGCATCGAGGTCGAGGGCGTAGACGTCGGCTGCGTCCGTGATCAACCCCAGGTCCAGGAACAGCTGGATCTGACGCTCACCCAGCCCTTCGATGTCCATCGCGCCCCGTGAGACGAAATGGCTGATACGGGCGAGCCGACGCGCCGGGCAGTCGGTGTTGACACAACGGTGGTCGACCTCGCCCTCCGCTCGGACCAGCGGCTCACCACACGAAGGACAGACCGTCGGGAACACCCACGGCTCGAGTCCCTCGGGACGCACATCGAGCACCGGACCGACCACCTCGGGGATCACATCTCCCGCCTTGCGGACCACCACGGTGTCGCCCGGACGGACGTCCTTGATCGCAACCTGGTCCTCGTTGTGCAGGGTCGCCATGCCGACGGTGGAACCACCCACGAACACCGGTTCCAGCACCGCGAAGGGGGTGGCGCGGCCGGTGCGACCGACCGACACCTGGATGTCGCGCAGCATCGTGGTGCGTTCCTCGGGAGGCAGCTTGTACGCGATCGCCCACCGCGGTGCCCTTGCCGTGGTGCCGAGCACCTCACGCGACGCCAGGTCGTCGACCTTCACCACGATGCCGTCGATCTCATAGGGCAGGTCGTGACGGTGCTCCTCCCAGTGGGCACAGAACGCGTACACCTGGGCCAGGTCGTCGAAGGTGGTGGTCTCGGGGTTGACCGGCAGACCGAGCGACCCCACCCATTCGAGCGCGTCCGAGTGCGTCGGGGATGCTCAGCACCCACCAACTCGCCGAGCTGGTAGCACCACCACGCCAGACCCCGCCCGGCGGTCACCGAGGAGTCCTTCTGGCGCAGGCTCCCGGCGCCGGCGTTGCGGGGATTGACCGGCACGGCCTTGGGCTTGCGCCCGGCCGCCTCTGCCGCCTCGTTCTCGGCGATCGTGCGGGACACCAGCTCCTCGAACGAGGCGAGCGGCATGTAGATCTCGCCGCGGGCTTCGAGCACCTCGGGTGCACCGTCGCCGAGGTGCTTGGGCACCGATTCGATCACACCCACGTTCGCCGTCACGTCTTCACCGGTGCGACCGTCGCCACGGGTGGACGCCTGCACGTATCGCCCGTGCTCCCAACGAATGGAGACAGCCAAGCCGTCGATCTTCAACTCGCAGGTGTACCGACCTCCGACGCGGCATGTGCATCCTCCAGGCGCTTCACGGTGCGGTGACCCCACGCCTCGAGCTCGGAGAAGTCCATGGCGTTGTCGATGCTCATCATCGGACGCGATGGGTGACCGGCGAGAACGGTGTCGCGTGACGCGCCGCCCCCGGGGTCTGCGTGGGACTGTCCGGGGTGATCAGGTCGGGATGCTCGGCCTCCAACGTCCGCAGTTCACGGACGAGGTCGTCGTAGTCGGCGTCGGGGATCGTCGGGGCGTCGGACCCGTAGTAGGCGTCGTCGTGACGTCGGACCTCGTTGCGCAGCCAGTCGACCCGGCCTGCTGGATCGACCGCCCCGTCAGGCACCGGAGCCCCCTCGCGAGCGGCATGAGCCCTCCGATCGCCGGCGGATGGGGCATCGGACTCGTCACTGTGGGTCACCCGGAGAAACTACCGCCGACGTGTGACATCCACCGGCAGCCCCGAACTGACCGATCCGGCACGCGGGTTCCGCGGTTGACACCGGACAGTTGGCGGGGCGGGGCGGGGCAGGGCGGGGCGGGGTTACGCTCAGACCAACGCAGGGGTACGCCCACGGGTGGCCAGCTCGCCCACACGCTCAGCGAGACCGTCGGCCAAAGCGACCACACCCGGTACCTGCTCCACCCCGAAGCTGGAAAGACCACTGCCGATGGTCACCAGGCTCCGGTGCACCAAGGCCTCGCGGTCCACGCCTGCGGCCTCCAGGTCACGCCAAGTGGCCACCAGATGACGCCACAGCAGCTCCGCGTTGGTGCCCAGCGGTCGGTCGACGGGGACCGCGCCCTACGCGATGTGACCGCCGTTGTCCAACAGGGCCTGGATCCACGGCGCCCACCCGACCACCGAGGCCTCAGGCGGCATCGAGACCAGTGACACGCCCGAGGAGACGATCGCTCGCAGGTCCGCACGGCCGGGAACGTGAACACCGATGACCACCTCACTTGCGCCGGCCGTCGAGTCGAGGGCCTCCACCACCGGGTCGAGAAGCGAACGCACCTCCCGCGAGGTGAACGGGAACGTCGGGTGAGCCGAGCCGACGAGGCGACCTTCGATCATCACCACGACGACAGGAGCGAGGGGCACCGCTGCACGGCAGGCTCGAACAACGCTTCGCTGCGGTAGACCGACGCCATTCGGGCGGCATCCAGCGCCTGCGCCCGAGGCACCCCTGCACGGATCAACTCGACCGCGAGGCTCACCGGCCCCACCATGTCGACGCGCACCGCAACCGGCCCCGACGCCGGTCCGGCCTGAGGCCGCGCCGAGGGCCGCCCTGGTGAGGTCGAACGCGGGGCCGTGGATCGTCACAGCCTCCACGGGACGCACCCCGAACGACGCGAGCTCCACCTGCAACGAACCGGCCCGGAGCTCACGGACCCCCTCGAATGCCCCCGCCGCCTGGGCCAGCAGCGTCGCTCCTGCAGTCGGAAGCACCGGAACCGTCGGGATGCGGCGATCGTCGAACACGAGCGCCAGGGCCTCTGCCGGGTCCTCAGCAGGCTGTTGCGCCGGAAGTGTCGCCAGTCCGCTCCGCAGTTCGGGTACAGCCCCCATGGACAGTTGTTAGCGGTCGCCGTGCTCAGGGCGCAAACTGATGGGGTGTCAGCTATCTGCGGCCCCTGTCGACCGTGCTCCCGCCCCCGTCACGCAGCCGGTTCCTCGCGTTCCGGCGGCGACCGTGGTGCCGACCGGACCGGGTATCCCGCCTGATGTCCGCACCACTCAACCTGTGGGTCGTGCGCGTGCTGTGGCTCACCTTGCCGTTCACCCTGCTCGAGGCGATCGAGGATGCAGCCGGCGGAGCGAACGACGCAACGAGGCTCACCGCACAGTCGCTGTTCTGGGTGCTGTGGGCGGTCACGTTCATGGTGTCGCTCCTTCCCTGCCGTCGACACTCACCGCTGTGCGCATCCTCGTACCACTTGCCCCGGTCGCGTCGCTGTTGGCGGCGGTCGTGACCACGCCTGAAGCCCTCGGATGGGTGGCGCTCGCGACGGGCACGATCGCCTGCGTGGTCGTCATGTCCGCTCCCGTGGGCGACTGGTTCGTGGACGGAGCCTCCTACGGCGACGAACGCCGCTTCGCCTTGCGTCCCCCCGCGGCGCTGCTGCTGGGACCCCTTCCGGTGCTGTGGCTACTTACTGTGGGGCCCCTGCCGTCGGGGATCCTGCTGCTCGCTGACGGGGCCTACCTCCTCGGCGTGCCGCTGGTACTGGTCGGTATCGCCACGGTCTGGTGGGGCGGATTCGCCACCTGGCGCCTGGCGCGCCGCTGGGTCGTGTTCGTCCCCGCCGGGGTGACCCTGGTCGATGACATGGCGCTGGCCGAGCCGGTCCTGTTCGCTCGAGGGGACCCTGGGACGCATCGGCCCAGCGCACATGGGCTCCGAGGCGTTCGATCTCAGCGTGGGTGCTCCGGGGCTGGTCATCGAGCTGACCTTCACCGCCCCGGTTCAGCTCGTGCCGGCGATGGGTCGCGACAAGGTCAAGGACCCACGCGAAGTCGATTCGGTGCTCGTGGTACCGAGCCGGCCCGGGATGCTCCTGGATCACGCCGAGAGCAGATCGCTCCCGGTGGCGAGGGACTGACCGGCTTCCACCGCGGTCCCCCCGGCAAGCAGGGTGTCGCGTTCGTAGAGAACCACGCTCTGGCCGGCCGCCACCACTCGGGTGGGCAGATCCCAGCGGATCCGAACGCGACCGGCCTCGATGTCGACCGACTCGACGGCCGCCTCACCGCCTCTCCATGTGCCGAACACTGGGCGAGCACCCGTGTTCCGGGATCCAGCGGAACCGAGGTGCTCAGGCCCTCAAGGGTCACCGTCGTGGCGAGCAGGTCCTGCGGGTCACCCACCGTCACGGTGCGTGTCGGGATGTCCACCCGGGTGACGAAGCGGCGCTTTGCACCCCCGGCGAGGTTGAGACCTCGTCGCTGGCCGACGGTCACCAACTCCACCGCACCGACCGAACCCACCTCCACCCCGTCGCGGTCCACGACCGAACCGGCGTGCAACTCGATGCGCTCCTGCAGGAAGGCCTCGCGACCCTTCGCGCGGGTGACGAAGCAGACGTCCTGGCTGTCAGGCTTGGCGGCCGTGCGCAGTCCCAGCGCACGGGCGATCTCGCGCACCTCGGCCTTGTGCTTGTGGCCGATCGGGAACATCACGCGCTCCAGAGGCCCCGACGAGAGAGGGTGAAGCACATATGACTGGTCCTTCGCCGAATCGACACCACGCGCTATTCGGCGGGAGCCGTCGGCCCAGGTGAGGACCCGTGCGTGGTGGCCTGTGGCAACCACGTCGAAGCCGAGCAGGTCGGCGCGCTCCAACAGGACGTCGAACTTGAGGTGGCGGTTGCACTCCACACACGGGTTGGGCGTGCGCCCTGCGGCGTGGTCGGCCACGTACGGATCCACCACGTGTCGATTGAACTCCTCGGTGTAGTTGAACACGTGATGGTCGATCCCGAGTTGCGCAGCGGCACGCCGGGCGTCATCCACGTCGCTCACCGAACAACAACCGGTGTCGCTGTCGCCACCCCAGAGCTTCATCGTCGCCCCTACCACATCGTGGCCCTGCTCCATGAGGAGCGCGGCGGCAACCGAGGAGTCCACCCCGCCGGAAAGGGCGACCAGGACCCTCACGTCTCGCTACCCCTCACGGCTGTCTCCGCGCCGAGCCGCGCGCCCGTGCCAGCGACGCCTCCATCGCTGCCACGGTGGCGTCGACATCAGCCGATGTGGTGTCGGCACCCAACGACAGGCGCACCGGGGCCTTCGCGGGATCCTCAAGGCCTATCGCCTGCACCACATGGGAGCCACCGATCGCACCAGAGGCGCACGACGACGCCGCCGAGGCACACACACCCCACCGCTCGAGTAGCAACAGCAGCTCCTCTCCCACGACTCCCTCGACGAGCAGGTGCAGATGACCCGGCAGCACGGCTGCGCCTGTGTCCGCGAGCGTGGCGGTCACCCCGGCCAGAGCCGTGAGCCGCGATGCGAGGTCGTCGCGCAGGTCGGTGACCCGCCGCACCCGCTCGGTGCGGTCGGCCGCGGCGAGCAACAGGGCGGCGGCGAACCCGACGATTCCTGCAACGTCATGGGTGCCACCACGTCGCTGCCGTTCCTGGCCGCCGCCGTGGATCAGCGGTGTCAACGGCGTTCCATCGCGCACGACCAGGGCACCCACTCCCTTCGGGCCGCCCAGCTTGTGCGCCGACACGCTCACCATGTCCGCAGCAGCGGCAACCACCCCAGGTCCAACCAGGGCGCGGCCTGCACGGCATCGGTGTGCAACACCGCTCCCGGCGCGCAACGCCGAACCACCTCCGACACAGCGGCGATGTCGTTGACGGTGCCGAGCTCGTTGTTGGCGGTCATCACCGACACCACCGAACCGGGCGAACCGGGGAGCCCCACAGATCCATTCGCCACACCGGTGGCGGCGCGGGCGGCCACACCCGAGAGGATCGCCTCCAGCGCATCGAGATCGATCCGGCCGGCACGGTCGACGCCCACCACCTCACCGCCAAGTGCCCTGGTCGTCTCCAGGACCGCGGGATGCTCCACTGCGCTGCACACCGCCATCCCGTTCCTGGGGGCATGCCACCCGAAACGGCAAGGTTGTCCGACTCGGTGCCTCCCGAGGTGAAGACCACCTCCCCGTGGTCGCACCCGAGGACCCCCGCCACCTGCTCACGGGCCTCGTCAAGGGCTCGCATGGCGTCACGCGCCACCGCGTGCGACCCCGAGGGGTTGCCGAACCGAGTCCGGGGATCATGAGCCGAGGCCAGGAACGGCTCCATCGCGGCAAGCGCCTGGGGACACAGCGCCGTGGTGGCGGCGTGGTCCATGTAGACGTACTGCGAGGGTGTCACCCCACGATGCTAGAACGCACGCAACGTCGGCGGCCTTCGGGAGCCATCCCTCCGGCGACACGCCAATCGCTCCTGTGACCACCGTACGTGCACACGTGACGCCGCTGCGCTGTGCATGCGACACCCGCGGATGTCACCATTCATCGTGGCAACCACCCGCAGCCGGACACAATGGCAACCGGAGGTCGAGCACGGCGATGAGCGAGCCGGAATCACAGGGAGAACACGTAGGGGCCTGGGCACCACCCACCGGCGCGCCCGCGCCTCGACCCGACCCATACGCCCGGTTCGGCAATCCGTTGCACGACACCTGGGGTACCTCCACCGTCCGCCCAGCCGAGGCGCCCCGTGCGGTCAAAGCACCCAAGGCGTGGAGGAAACGGCCTCTCCTCAGATGGGCTGTCGCGGCCGGTGTCCTCGCGGTGGTCGCGGTCGGCGGGTGGCTGAATCGCGACAAAGTCGTGGACACATGGAACCGGGTCTACGACAAGGCCGCCGAGGTGACCGGCGACGAAGCCGCCACAGATGATGCAGGCTCTGACGCCGCTGCCGCGACCACCAAGAGCGTCGACGAACGCCTGGCCGAAGTCGAAGCCGCCAAGGACGAAGCCTTCGACGACTGGATGCGCGCCAACCGCGACGAGCTGTCGGCTGCCGTCGACCGCATGGATTCCCTCAACGGCGAGATGGTCGTGATCCACCAGGCACTGGACGCCGGAGGCACACCCGACCTCAACGAGCGCCGGGGCGCCATCGCCGAGGCACACGACGCGACGCTGGCAACGGCACAGCTGCTCGATACGGCTCCGGAGTCGGCGATTCGCAACGACTTCGTGACCGTGCTCCTCCTTCAAGCCGGCGAGTCGGGGAAGATGATCGAGGCGGTCGACGCCAAGGACACAGCCGGTGCGCGCACTGCGTCGCAGCGGCTCCAACGTGTCAGTGCGGAGGTCACGAGGCTCTGTCGCCAGTATGGCGACGAGGCCGCTGCACTCTGCGAATAGGCGGTGTCGAAACCGGCGGATCCACATATCCTGGACAGCATGGGACGGGACGACCTGCAGATGGCGATGCCGCTGTACGTTGCGATGCTCGTTGGTGTGCTCGTGTACACGATCGTCTGGTGGCGGATCTTCAACAAGGCCCACCGCTCGGGAATCCTGCTCCTGTGGGGACTGATATCGGCCGCCGTCTGGCCGTGGATCTCCGACCCCGGTGAGTGGTTCGTGGTGGGGGCGGTGGGGGTTTCGTTCCTGGTTTCGCTCGGAGTCGCATCCACGATGGTGTCGATCATCGGCAGACCTCTCTGGTGGGTCCTGCCAGTGGCGCTGGCGTTCCTCCCGCAGCTCGCCATCGTGATCTGGGCCACCGAGGCGTCGGCGTACGAGGACACCCCCGAGGCAATCGCCACGTTGGCGCTCGCCTCCTGGGTCGCCGCCGTGGTCATGGCCACACCCCTGTACTTCATCGGCATGCACGACCTCGGTGACGCCTTCGGATACGGCACCGGATTCCAGCTGGGGCTCATGTTCCTGCCGTTGGCGTTCCTGCCCATCGTGGCATTCGGCTCCAACCACTACGGCGACTGGGGACTGGCCAAGCGCCGCCGAGCGGCCGCGCTTCGCCGGTGCCAAGGGGCCTGGCGACAGCCCCTGCTCCCCCATCGAGGAAGGCATCGCTACCACCGCTGAACGGCGGCGCCACACCTGTGCCAGCCGATGCCGTGCCCGACCAACCCGTGCCCGACCAACCCGTGCCCGACCAACCCGATGCCGGCTGGTACACCGACCCCGATGGATCCGGCGGCCTTCGGTGGTGGGATGGAAATGGATGGACCGGACGAATCGAGACCGCGGCGAACACCGCAGCACATGAGCCGCAGTGGGACCGCCACTGAGCTCACGGCTCGAGCCGTGACACAGCCCGTGCCGGGTGCCGGGCCCTGACCGTCGGATCCGACCCTCACAGGAAGTGAGCCGGACCGCTCATCGCGAACTGCGCCTGCGTGAGCAGCAGGGTCGCCACGACAGCGCCGATCGACCAACGAAGCGCTGTGCTCACCGGAGCATTGCGGCCGCTGCGACGTGCCAGGAACCAGGCGATCGGGCCGACCGCCAAGACGGTGAACAACGACCGGCGAATGCGCAGGCGCCATTCGGCACCCGCCTTGGTGGCCGGATAGGACTCTGCGGAGTCCAGGAGCGGGACGAGGGCCTCTATCGGTACACCGCGGCCGCCTCCGAAGGTGGCCACGGCGCGGACCCGACCCCTGGAATCGAAAACCGGACTCCCGGAGCTACCCGGAGCGATGGCGGCAGTGAAGCCGACCGTGTCGATCCCGCGAACCTCGATACGGTCACCTGTGATCACGCCATCGGTCGTCGTCGGCCCTCGCCGCCCGGATAGCCCACGATCGCGACCGGCTCGTCGGCGGGCGGTATCGCCGTGTCGATCCCAAGCCCCTCTCGCTCACGAGTCTCACACCGCAACACGGCCAGGTCCATGGCGCGGTCCGCCACCGCGGTGTAGCACTCGATGCGTTCGCCGTCGGAGAAGTCCATGTAGATGTCCCCTGTTCCCGCCTTGGCCACGTGCAGGTTGGTGATCACCGTGTCGGGCCGAGCGACCCATCCGCTGCCGAACACCCCGGCGCTGCGAACGAGCCCCACCGCCCCGACCGCCCTGTCGATCACAGGCTCGGAGACACCCTCGGCGCGCCGACGCACCGAGCAGCGTGACCAGGACGACCGCTCCGAACAGGACGGCCGCTCCGACCCGACGCAGTCCCGACAGCATCAGGGGTGCCGCACCGTCGACTGCCCGCCGGTGGTGGCGGTCAAGGCGAACCGCCCTTCCGCAGATACCCTCACCGGCCCACCTGAATCGTGGGTGGCCCGGGTAGCGACATGACGGGAGCGACTCCCAGCGCGACATCACGCAACAGCCCACCCGCTTGCCACTGGAAGGCCGACGCCACGCAGATCAGCCAGGTCTCCGGGTCCACCGCCACGGGCAGCTCGTGACGGATCCGCCTTCGCACGGCCTCGGCGAGAGCGACCGCCTCATCGGAGCGCGCCCGTGGTGACAAGCGGCCGACCCGCAGCAGGAACTCACGCACCAGGGAGAACTCCTCGGCGGTCATGGCGGTCACGTCCAGCCCGGCAACATATGCCTCGTAGCCCGCGGGCGGATAGAACACCACCGGGTTCTCGGCACTTCGCCGACGCCGGTGCCGCACCACGACGGTGGAGGCCGCCATGTCGCCCAGACGCTGGCAGGCCGGCGAGAACATGGCCGAAAGCAGTGCCACGAACCCGAGCGACAGGTAGATGTCGATGAGCGCCACCAGGCCGCGGACGACCGACTGACGCGACTGCACCGGAGACCCGTCCGCCGAGATCACCCAGAGGCCGAACATGGCCTTGCCGACGCTGCGGCCACGCAACAGCAGCTCCATGCCGATCGGCCACACCACCAGCGTGAACACCATCACCACCAGGAGCACCAGGTTCACCGACAGCCCCGGGCCCACCCAGACGAGCAGCAACCCGAGCGCACCTCCCGCCACCGCCTGGATCACGAGATCGATCAGGCGGGCGTACGCACGGGTCGCCACCCGGCCGTGGGCAGGTCGAGCAGCACCGCCTCTGGTGTGACCACGCCGGTTCGCACGACCACGTACCGTAGTGGCACCCATGGACGTCGACCGCTACATCCAGATCCATGACGCCTCATGGCGGCGACTGGCGGACCTCAGCCGTGCCGCCGGAAGGAGACGGCTCCCGGGAACCGCTCCGCGCCTCGGCGACGCCGAGGTCGAGGAGCTCATCTCGGCCTACCAGCGCGCCTCCGCACAGCTCTCACACGTGCGCACCACCTACGGCGACCCGCAGCTCATACTGCGCCTGTCACGTCTGCTGGGAGAGGCCCGGGTGGTGATCTACCGCCGCAGGGGCAATCCCCTGCGTGCGTTCGGACGGTTCTTCAGCGAGGTGTTCCCTGCCGCAGTGTGGGTGTCACGGCGCTACACAGCGGTGGCGTTCGCCTGCTTCATGGTCCCCGCGGTGGCCATGGGCTTCTGGCTTGTCAACGACACGGCCGTGCTCGACGCATCGGTGCCACCCGAGCTCCAGCAGTCGATCGCCGAGTCGGAGTTCGAGGACTACTACTCCTCGGAGGCGGCGCAGAGCTTCGCGGGCACGGTCACCATCAACAACATCTACGTGTCGTTCCTCGCGTTCGCGCTTGGGATCGTGCCGGTGGTGGGCCCGGTGTTCATACTCGGCTACAACGGCCTGAACGTGGGCGTGATGGCCGCGGTGATGCACCACGCCGGCGAAGGACCGCAGTTCTGGGGCCTGATATCCCCACACGGACTGCTGGAGATCACATCGATACTGATCGCGGGCGCCGCCGGGTTGCGCATCTCGTGGGCGATCGTGGCGCCGGGTGAACGCACCCGTGGCGCGGCACTCGCCGAAGAGGGCCTACGGGCCGTGGTGATCGTGCTCGGGCTAATGGTCTGCTTCGTCGTGGCGGGCTTCGTGGAGGCGTTCGTGACCCCGTCGGGCATGCCGACCGCGCTGCGGGTCGGCGTGGGCGTGTCGGTGCTGGTCGCCTTCGTCACCTACGTCACCCTGCTGGGCCAGCGAGCCGAGCGGCTCGGTTTGAGCGGCCTGCTGAACGAGCTCACCCGCGACGACCTCGCCCGCGCCGAAGCGGCTGCCACCAAGGGAGTGGTCATCACCGCCCGCTGACCCCCACCTCCAGCCGTGCCCCCGCCCTCACCCTGAAGCGAACTGGATGGGCTCAGCCACCGTACCGGTGGCTGGAGCCCATTCAGTTCGCTGCGTCAGACCAGTTCGCTGCGTCAGACCAGTTCACTGCGTCAGACCAGTTCGCTGCGTCAGAGGCGGCCGGTGGTCTTCACCCTCAGGTAGGCATCGGCGAGCTCGGTCGCCAGGCACCCGGGTCGAGCATCGATGACGATCGCACCCAACGACGAGAGCTTCGCTGCACTCCTCCGCCGGGTCTCGAGGGCCCGCACAGCAGCGACCCTACGGAACACCTCGTCGTCGTCGATCACCGGCTCCTCCGCCCAGGAGTGCACCGCCGGGTCGCTCACCCCTGCCACCACGACCAGGTGGGTCCTGGTGATCAACGGCATGGCCGGAATGAGCGAGTCGGTGACGGCCTGCTCCAGCAGGTCGCTGAGCAGCACCAGCATCGCCCTGCGCCGGAACCTCGCCACGACTTCGGAGAACGCCCCGGCGTAGTCGGACTCGGACAGCACCGGCTCCAGGGCGTACATCGACTCCGTCACCCGTGCGAGCTGGTCGACGTGGCGCGCCGGGGAACCACCGAGCGCACCTCCTTGTCGAAGGAGACCAGCCCGCAGCGGTCACCCAGACGGGTTGCGACCGCAGTCAGCATCATCGCGGCATCCATGGCGTGCTCCACCCGTGGCACTCCCCCGACCCTTCCGGCCATCACCCGACCGTTGTCCAGCAACACGAGCACCCGCTGGTTGCGCTCCGCCCGGTAGGTGCGCACGATCGGCTTGCCCACCCGCGCGGTGGCCGTCCAGTCGATCCGGCGGAACTCGTCGTCGGGCCCGTACTCGCGAAGCTGCTCGAAGTCGGTCCCACCGCCGAGCCCACGCGCAGAGCGCATGCCCACTTCGAGGATGCGCGCGCGGCGGATCCTCAGCTCGGCCTCCTTCGCGGAACGGAACGGCGGGTGCACCCGCAACTCGGTCCGGAAGCGGCACCTCACGCTGGCGGGCACCCATGCCGAGAGGCCCCAGCACCCGCACGGCCACCCGGTCGAGCTCGAAGCGCCCACGCCGCAGGGGATCGAGCGTGGCGGTGACCGTGACGGTCGCCTCAGGGGGATCCTCACGCGGAAGCGCCGCGCCGATGCCCGCAGCGACGGCGCCAGGTGGTCGGCCAGCTCCACCCGCAGGCTCCGGCGGGCGAAGGACCGAACGGTCCATTCGATCTCGGCGCTACGTCCCGCCACGACCACCGGAGGGTGGCGACGCTGGATCTCGAGCCGGCCCGGCGAGGTGCCGGTCAGCGAGTCGACGAGGGCGACCACCAGCACCACGGCCGTGACCACGCCCGCGCCGGCGAACACGTTGAGTGGCGCACCCGGATACCCGAGCAGCGCGAATGCCGCCACGACCGCCACGAGGGCGGTTCGCCTGGTGGGGACCAGCGGCATGTTCAGCGGGGTGCGGGCACCGTGGCCAGCACCGAATCCAACAGGCCGTCTGCGGTCACACCGTCGAGCTCCAGCTCGGGACGCACCAGCAGGCGGTGTCGCAAGGCCGGCTTGGCCACCGCCTTCACCCTCGTCGGGACTCACGTACCACTTGCCCGACAGCCAGGCCCACGCCTTCGCGGCGTGCAACAGCGCGGTGGCACCACGTGGGGATACGCCGAGCTCGGTCGAGGGTGACTCGCGGGTGGCGCGGCACAACGCCACCACGTAGTCGAGCACCGGGCGCTCCACGGTCACCTTCGACACGTTGCGCCGGGCGGTCGCCAGATCCGCCGCACCGGCCACCGGGCGGACCCCCGCCCCTGCAATGTCGTGGGGATCCATCCCCCGGTTGTGACGCTCGAGGATGTCGACCTCCTGGTCGTGGCTGGGATAGCCGACCAACAGCTTGAACAGGAACCGGTCGAGCTGGGCCTCTGGCAACGGATAGGTGCCCTCCTGCTCCACAGGGTTCTCAGTGGCGATGACGACGAACGGATCCGGTAGGGCCAACGACGTGCCTTCGGCGGTCACCTGGCGTTCCTCCATCGCCTCGAGGAGCGCGGCCTGGGTCTTGGGCGGGGTGCGGTTGATCTCGTCGGCAAGGAACAGGTTCGTGAACACAGGCCCTGGCGGAACCGGAACCCACCCGCGGAGTCGGGGGCCAGCACCAGCTGACCGGTCACGTCCGACGGCATCAGATCGGGGGTGAACTGCACTCTGGCGAAGTCGAGCGCCAGTGCCTGCGCAAGGGTCTTGACCACCAGGGTCTTGGCGACCCCGGGCACACCCTCGAGCAGCACGTGACCCCGCACCAGCAGGGCGGTGATCAACCCCGAGACGGTTCCCTCCTGGCCGACCACGACCTTGGCCACCTCGGTCCTCAGCGCGTGCATGGCAGCCAGGGAGCCGTCGTCGGATCCACCGCCACGACCGCTGACAACGGTGTCGTCCGGCGCCGACGGCTCACCTTGTGGTGGCGTGTACTCAGGGGGCAGGTTGGACATCGAGCACCTCCGAATGAAGCTCGTCGAGTCGGGCGCACAGGCCCATCAGGCCCTCTGCGCTCTCGGGTTGGGCTCCGAAGAGCAGTTCGTGGACCTCCGCCGGGGTGCGTCCGCATCGCGAGGCGACTGCGGCAGCGAGCGCTGCGGAACCTGCTTCGCGGGGCACCCCCAGGCGCGATGCCAGTTCACGGCATTCACGCTCACGCAACACGATCGCGGCCTGGGATGTGCTTCCATGGCGACGCAGCATCCCACCGACCGCCTCCACGAGCTCCGAGCCGGCCACTTCGACCGGCAGCTCCTCGGTGACCGGCTGGCCGAGCCGCCGACCACGCCACCAGGCGTACAGCACGAACGCCGCCCCGAGCTGCACCAGAGCCAGCTTGACGTTGAACGGCAACAAGGCGATCGGGTTGCTGGTGCCATCCGGTGAGGTTCCGGGCGGAGGAACCGCGTCGAGGACGCTAACACGGGATCCGCCCAACAACGCCACCGCCATGGGGCCGTTGTCGAGCGGTTCACCGCCCTGTTCCTTGTCGGGTTGGAGCCTGGCGTTGGCCCACAGGTACGGCGACCCCAACGACACGATCCGTCCGGCGCCGACCCTGCGGAGCGTCACCAGGGCTCCGAGGCTCTGGAGATCGGACGTATCGGTGAAGCAGCGCTCGACGTCCTCTGACGTCTCCGGGTAGGTGTTGATGACCCCGAACCAGATGTCGTCGAGCGCCTCGAGGC
The DNA here is from genome assembly GCA_027493675.1 of Microthrixaceae bacterium. Lineage (GTDB taxonomy): Bacteria > Actinomycetota > Acidimicrobiia > Acidimicrobiales > Microtrichaceae > JAMLGJ01. Next base: position 56,243 of record JAOSKI010000042.1, read on the forward strand.
CGTCGAACTCCTCGATCGTGCAATAGCCACGCCCGACGGGTTGCGCCGGAGTGCGGGTGAGGTCTCGGTTGCTCAGCGGCACGAAGCCGTCCTCCGCGGCGAGGACCACGGTGGCTCCCTCGACCGCCATCTGCTCGAGTCGTTCCAGTTGCGCGGGGTCGAGCCAATCAGCCACGGGGACCACCAACGACCGACCGGCGGGATCGCCCTGGAGCGCGTCCAGCTCGTCCGACGCGATCGAGTCCACACGCGAGCCCGCGCCCTCCAGCAGCAGGGCCATCGCCCGGTACCCGTCAGGGCTCGACGACGACGGGTCGAAGGGCTGTGGCGAACCGCCCGAGGACAACCAGAGCACCGCCACGGCCAGCCCGACGAGCGCGACCAGACCGGCCCAGAGGGCACCCCGACCCTTCATGCGCGGATCTCCACCCTGCCGACCCGCTCCGATGGGCCTGCATCGATGCGTTCGGAAACCTCCGCCGCGAGCACCGATTCGGCTGCCGCCCGGAATCGTGCGTTCTCGGTCTCACCCGTGGGCACATCGGCATACCAGGGCAACTCGAACAGCAGCGCGGCCGTGTGGAATGCATCCACCGCGTCAGGGGTCGTCGTGGTCAGGTCAGCGAGCATCTCTCCGGTGGTCCGGCCGGGTAGGTCCGCCACCTGGGATCGATCGACCAGGGTGCGCACCAACTCACGGAACCGTGCCCGGATGGCGAGCTTCCAGTTCCCTTCGGCTTCGTATCGTTCGGCATCTGAGGCCCACTGCGAAGCCGACCTGCGATGTTCGGTGTCCAGGTGGGTCACCCTGTCGGAGGGTTCACGCACCCGGGGCACCCAACGCCTGATCACGAGGACCACCACGATCACCACCACGACCAGTGCCGCCATCACCAGCAGCCACCCCAGGAGCGACCCGACCCCACCTCCGAGGGGCGCACCGGGGGCGCTCGGGGCATCGACACCGGGCAGACGGCTGAAGAGGTCGTCGAGGCGTTCACCGATCCAATCACCCACGCGCTCGGGGATGGACCGCGGATACGCGAACTCGGGCGCGACATGACCTCGGCGACGTCGTCACGCTCGGGGAGCCGAATATCACGTCACCAGCCCGAGCTCACTGCGGCGCACTGCGAGGTCCAGTGCCTCGCTGCGACACCGGAACTCCACGTAGGCCCTGGCGGCAATGGCAGCGGTGAGTGGCTGGGTCACCAACAACGACAGCATCGAGATCTGTTGCACCGCCAGGAGCACCAGCTCAGAGGACACGAACAACGAGGCAAGCATCGCCGGTCCCGCATACAGCGACACCTGCAGTACCGCGGATATCACGAACGATCCGATCGCCACCCCCAGTGCGGTCCCGAAGCTCCGAAACCCGAGCGAGAAGCTTCGTCCGAAGGACCGGAACGGCCCCGCTCCCTCGGCGCCAGCCACCACCGAGGTGCACATGAGCACTGCATCGCCCATGAAGAACCCCACGTAGAGCAGACAGGACGCCACGACCTTCACCGGGATGCACAACAACGGGATCAGCAACGCCACCCACCAACGCCGACCGGCAGCGGCGAGCACCGAACGGGTAGACTGCGCCCTGTGGGCCAGGGCGTCCGACACCAGCAGCCCGGTGGTCAGGCCGAGGAACGACAACACGACGAGGCGCGCCGCCACCACCAGCCAGGTTGCCGGCATGGTCGAGTCCATCGCACCGAACGCGGCAAGGAACGGTGCGGTGTCCAGCTCGGCGGGCCGGCCAGCGGCCACGGAGGCCCACAGGTCGGCCAGTTGGAGCGGCAACAGCAGGGCTGCAGCGAGTCCCACCAGCAACCCGAAGTACCTCCGCAGCAGATCGAATCCGCCGTCGAGGACCCCGCCGACACCCACGGGCTCCAAGGTTCCCTGCCACCCCGCCTCCGATCCGCCGGCGATGCTCCCGGAAGGCCATGGAGCATCGCCCCGGACGACCGCAACCCCGGCTGCAGCGAGAGTGGGAACCGTTGGTGTGGCTTCGCGCGACACGGGTGAACCTTCGGGTGGGACCCAGCCACCTGTTTCCTCTCCGCTCGGTCGCTCCACGTCCTGCAGGGTAGGCGTCGATGCGGCGCCGAGGGTGACAGACGCCAGACTTGAACCGTGCCAGCTTCCGACGACCCCGGCCGCTACGGCGCGAACTTCGCAGACGTGTACGACGCCTGGTACCCCGGAGGCGACGAGCACCTCGTGGTCGCGCATCTGGCCGGACATCTACCGAGGGGCGCCAGGGTGCTCGAGCTGGGTGTGGGAACGGGCCGCTTGGCATTGCCACTCGCCGCGGCCGGATTCGACGTCGTCGGCTTGGACGCCTCAACGGAGATGTTGGAGGCGATGGAACGCAAGGACCCTGCGGGATCGGTGCATGCGGTGCGCGCCGACGCCGGTGACCCCAGCGGATGGGACACGGCCGGCGTGGCGGGTTCATTCGACGGCATCCTCGCTGCCTGCAACCTCGTGTTGAACCTCGCCTCGCCTTCACAACAGCGCGCCTGTGTCACCGGTGCCGCGGTACGACTCCGGGTCGGAGGGGTTCTGATAGTGGAGCTCCAGCAGATCCAGCCCGACACGAGCGGCGAGGTGACCTACGAGCTGTCCACCGCGAAGGGCGACGCGCCGGTGGTGATGGCCACGCAGACCGACCCGGTCACCCTCCAACGTGCGCGGCGATCACATCGAGCTGTTCGCGGACGGCTCGAACCGGATCAGGTCGTGGTCGGTGTGCCCGATCGATGTGTCGACCTTGGACGAATGGGCCGGCGACTCGGGCCTCGAGCTCGCAGAGCGCCACGCCGACTGGTCGGGAAGCCCTTGGCGCCCTGACTCGCCGACGTCGGTCACCACCTTTCGCCGCAGCCCCCGCCAACTGTCCGGTCTCAGCCGCGGAATCCGCGCACCACACCGGACAGTTGCGATGGGGTAAGCAAGCTGTCCGGTCTCAGCCGCGGAATCCGCGCACCACACCGGACAGTTGCGATGGGGAGAGGGGCGAGCGCGTCGTAGCAAGCCGTTGCAAGCCGTTGCACGCCGTTGCACGCTGAGGGGCCGCGTCCGTACCCTCTCGGCCATGACCGAGCCCGATCCCACGACCGAGCCCCCAAGCCACGACCGAGCCCCATGCCCTGCCCGAGGACCCACTCTTCGTCGCCGCAGCCGCCCTCCGGGACCTGGTGAACCAGTTCACCGACGCCGATCCCGACACCGAGCTCCTGGAGGAGATCGCGTCAACGGCACGGCGACTGTCGGCTCGGCTGGAAACAGCGCCGCGATGGGACCGCCAGGGCGCTGTTGGAGGAGAGCCTCCGCTCACCGGACCGGGTCCCCGGCCGGCGTGGCGGCTTCTACTACCGAGCGATCGCAGGCCCGGCGAACCCGGCCGGCCTGCCGTTGGATCTGAGCGTCGCAGACGGAGTCCTCAACGCCGAGATCACACTCGGCCCGATGCACAGCGGGGCGCCGGGACGCGGTCATGGCGGAGTGCTCGCCGGGGTGTTCGACGAGTTCGCCGGATCGGCACCCCGTTTCCTGACCGACTCGATGGCTGCCACCGCAAGGCTGACCATCCACTACCGCGCACCGATCCCCCTCGGCGAACCGATCCAGCTGCGGGCGTGGGTACACGCCCACGAGGGCCGGAAGATCCACGTCAAGGGCGACGCCCGCCGCGGCGACCTCGTGATGGCAGAGGTCGAGGGCCTGTTCATCAAGATCGACTACGCCGCCATCGACACCAGCGGCGCCGCCCGCCATTGACCGGTCACCGACTCCGATCGACATCGGGGGATCCAGCTCGCATCGACGGGGTTGCATCTCAATGATGTGTCATCTACATTGGTAGATACATCATCTACCCAGGAGGACCCGATGTCCGAGCAGTCAGCAGCCACACTCGACACCGCCACCGGCACCTACACGATCGACCCGACCCACAGCCGGATCGGCTTCGTTGCCCGCCACGCCATGGTCACCAAGGTGCGTGGGTCCTTCGACGAGTTCGAGGGCACCGGACGCTTCGACGCCGAGCAGCCGGAACGCTCCCAGCTCCAGCTGACCATCCAGGCCGCCAGCATCGACACCCGCAACGAGGACCGCGACGCCCACCTGCGGAGCAACGAGTTCTTCGACATGGAGACCTATCCGACGCTCACCTTCGTCTCGACATCGGTCGAGCCCACCGGGGAGGACCACTTCAAGGTCACCGGTGACCTCACCATCAAGGGTGTGACCAAGCCAGTCACCGTCGACTTCGAGTACATCGGTACGGCCGTCGACCCCTTCGGGAACCACCGCCTCGGTCTCGAGGGCACAACTACGATCAACCGCAAGGACTGGGGCGTCAACTGGAACGCCGCGCTGGAGGCCGGAGGGTGCTCGTGAGCGAGAAGGTCACCCTGGAGCTCGAGGTGTCGGCGATCCGCTCCGACAAGGGCTGAGCCGCATCACCGGCATTGCCGGCGAGACCGGCTGCACCGAGTCAGGATCCCCCGCCGATGGACGAAGAACGACCGTCGATCGGTGGGGGATCAGGAATGGAGGCTGATCGGTGCGGAGGCCACCCACACGAGCGTGCCCAGCAGCACGACGTACCCGCACGCCACCATCGCTGCGCGGAGCCGAACGCTCGCCAGCTTGGAGCTCATCCCACCGAAGAACAGCGCGACTGCGAACAGCACCACGGCCAGCATGTAGTCGCCGGCCTGCTGTATGTTCCGCCTGACCGCTGCGGCACCGTCCTCCGCCTGCTCATCGAGTTCCTCCGCGTGTTGCTCCGCCGCCACCCTGTAGTCGTCCATGGCGAACGGCGTCGCGGGGGCATTGGGATCCTCGAAGGGGTCCGCGGCCATCCAGGCCTCGAAGGCAGGCACGAACTCCTCACGGAACCGGTCCTCGTGGAACCGGGCCAGCTCGAACTCGCCCCGGCCGTGGGCGTCGGCCCAGGCGATGAACGTCGCCACGTCGATCTCGGTCTCGGCACTCGCCAACTCCGATGCGCGGGCGGCGTCGATACGGATCGCATTCGTCTGACTGGCGGCCTCGGCCTGTTCCCCGTTCCACCGGGTGGCCTGATAGCTGCTCCCGCGGTGCGACCGCCGCCACCGCCATGAGGATCGCGCTCAACAACTCCGAGTCGATCGACGGTACGCGTCGACGACCGCTCGGGGTCGAGCTCGGGAGGTGCTGCCATCGCAGCACCGACCCTACCGGTCCGAGCCGGTCGGGCTGCGACGATCAGAACCTGTCGGGGATCCAGTTGAGCGGACGGGCGGGCTCGACGTAGCCGTCGGGCTCCTGCCGCTTCGGCAGCTTCACCTTCTCGGGCTCGTGCCGCTCGTAGGGGATCTGGTCGAGCATTTGAGCGATGATGTTCAACCGGGCGCGCTTCTTGTCGTTCGAATCCGCTACGAACCAGGGCGCCCACCCCGTGTCGGTGCGTGCGAACATCTCGTCACGTGCCTTCGAGTAGTCGTACCAGCGGCTGTAGGACTCGAGGTCCATCGGCGACAGCTTCCAGGTCTTTCGACCATCGTCGATGCGAGCCTCGAGGCGCCGGGTCTGCTCGGCCTCGCTGACCTCCAGCCAGTACTTCAACAGGATGATCCCCGAGTCGACCATGGCCTGCTCCACCTGGGGCACCATCCGCAGGAACCGGTCGACGACCTCCGGTGGGGTGAACCCCATCACACGTTCCACCCCGGCGCGGTTGCACCACGAGCGGTCGAAGATCACGACCTATCCCGCGGCAGGGAAGTGCGCCATGTAGCGCTGCACGTACATCCGGCTCTTCTCCCGCTCGGTCGGCGCAGGGAGAGCGACCACCCGGAACACGCGTGGGCTGACGCGCTCTGTGATCCTCTTGATCACACCCCCCTTTCCGGCGGTGTCACGACCCTCGAAGACCACGCAGACCTTCGCGCCGGTCTCGACGACCCACCTCTGGAGGTGCACCAGCTCCTCGTGCAGGTGCCGCAGCTCGCGTTCGTATGCCTTGCGGCCCGGTTTCGCAGAGCCCTCTCCCGCGACGTCGTCGCCGTGGGAACCCGTCGGCTTGGCGTGGTGCTTCTTCGTCATCGCGTATACCCCTTCTCCGAGCGGCCGGGCCGGTCCGAGAACTGACGAGAATGCCGTCCCCAGACCGGCTCGCCACCTACTTCTTCTTGCCCTTCTTACCTTTCTTCTTGTCCTTCTTCTTGTCCTTCTTCTTGTCCTTCTTCTTGTCCTTCTTCTTCGTGGCCATCACACCTCCCTTCGGGCTGATCGAACATCGATGCGCGAATGTCATCGAGCGCTTCGGGCAGGCTGAGGTAGAAGTGCTCCCGATCGAGCGTGGAGTGCAGGCCGTAGCGCTGCACCAGGTCCTGGAGACGCCCCCGCAGCTCCACGAACGCCAGGTGCACACCCTTGGCGTTGACCTCCTCGTCGAGCTCCTTGAGCATCTCCGCCGCTGTGACGTCGATATCGGTCACCGCCTCGCACTGGAGCACGACCCACTCGGGCGAGTGCTGCACGACGAGCTCCCTGAGCTGGTCGCGGAACTGACCCGCGTTTGCGAAGAACAGCGGCGCCTCCCCACCGGAACACGACGATGCCGGGGAGTTGCTCCGCGTCGGGGTGCTCCTTGATGCTGTGCCATCCCCCGAGCTCGCGGACCTCACCGAGCACGGCGCCGTGCGGCCACCAGTTGCGGCGGAAGAACAACAGGATCGCCAACACGATCGCCACGACGATCCCCTGGAGCACCCGAGGAAGACGACACCGGCAGTGGCCACGAGGCTGATCACCAGCGACGAGGGCCTCAGCGCCGCGTACCGTCGGAGTGCCGGAAGGTCCATCAGCGACAGCGCCGCGGTGATCACCACTGCGGCGAGAGCCGTCTGGGGCAGGTCCGCCAGCAGCCCGTTGAGGAACAGCAGCAGCACCGCCACCAGGCCGGCGCCGATCAGGCCGGTGACCTGGCTCCGAGCGCCCGACTGGTCGGCCACCGCGGTGCGCGACCCGCTCACCGACACGGCGAAGCCCTGGAAGAGACCGGCTGCCACGTTCGCGGTGCCGATGCCGATCATCTCCTGGTCCGCGTGGACCTGTTCGCCCCGGCGCGCCGCGAAGCTCGACGAGGTGGCGATCGTGTCGGTCAACGACACCAGGGTGATCCCGACCGCTCCGACGAGGAGCGGCAACACGTCCGAGGCGTCGGTCCAGGGCAGTGCCGGCCGAGGGACGCCCTGGGGGAGCTCGCCGACCACGTCCACACCGCGCGCCGCGAGATCCAGCAGAGCCGAGGCGACCGTGACACCCACCACGGCCACGAGGACCGCCGGCACCCGCGACGTGATCCGGGGCAACACCAACAGCACCGCGAGGACGCACAGCCCCGTGACGAGCGTGGTGGTGTCGAGCTGGTCAAGGCCCGACACGAACTCGCGCAGCTCATCGACGAACCCGTCGGCGTCGGTGGAGAACCCGAACAGCTTCGGCAGCTGACCCACGATGATCGTCACCGCGAGCCCGTTCAGGTAGCCGACGCGCACCTCGCTGGAGAGCAGGTCCGCCACGAAGCCCAGCTTCGCCACCCCGAAGGCCCATCTCGATCAGACCCACCAGCACTGCGAGCATGCCGGCGAGGACCAGGGCGCTGCCGGGGTCGTCGGTGACGACCAGCGGCGTGATCGTCGCCAGGATCAGCGGCGACACCGACGAGTCCGGCCCGAGCACCAGCACCTTCGAGGGGCCGAAGACCGCGTAGGCGACCAGGCAGGCGATCGTCGTGTACAGACCCGTCACCGCGGGGAGCCCGGCGAGCTCCGCGTAGGCCATGCCCTGGGGACGAGGATCGCCGCCAGGACCATGCCCGCGATCACGTCGGGGCGGATCCAGCCGCGCTCGTAGTGCGCCAAGGTGTCCACGCCCGGCGCCCAGCGTCGGAGCCACCCCGAACTCCGAGCTGCTCCGGTGTCGTTCCGCTCGCCACGGTCATCCGAGCTCCTTGGCCTGACGGACCGGGTCGATCAGGTCCTTGGACCCCGACCGGTGAGCGGAGGTACGTCGTCGTTGTGGCACGGATCATCGCACATATGTGGCGGCGCGCCGATGCCACGGCTCGCGGGGACGACCCGTGGCATCGGCGACGAATGCAGTTGCGCGCGAAGCGGTGGCCGAGGCTCAGGTGCCGTCGGAGATCCGCTTGATGTCCCTGCCGTGCGCGGTCAGCGCCCAGATGATCGCAACGTCGAGGGCGATGACGATCGTCGCCCAGATCGGGTACCACGGCAGCCACAGGAAGTTCACCGCTGCGCTCACACCGGCGACTATCACGCCCACCGTGCGCGCCGCGACGTTTCCGGTGAAGATGCCGAACCCTGAGATGAGCACCACGATGCCCACCAGCAGGTGGATCCAGCCCCACGTGGTGACATCGGACTTGAAGGTCCACTCGGGGCCGACCACGAAGAACTCGTCCTCCAGCAGGGCGACCACGCCGGCACAGGTTTGGAAGAACCCGACGACCACCAGCATCACGCCGGCGAACGCCGCGTAGCCGGCAGCCCATCCACTCGGTTCATCAGACATTGCCTACTCCTTGCTGCAGGTAGGAACCTCCACCCTGCGAGCATCAATGTAATCGACTAGTTACGATAGCCAGGGTATGGTCGGTCACTCGGCTGGCTCCCGGGCCGACCCTCAACAGCGGTACGGCTCGTCGGGCAACCGGGTGAGGGCGATGTCGGCCACATAGGGCACGGCGTCGGCCTCACATGCAGCCGCCACGGCCCGCCGGGTCGCGTCCGTGTCGCCGTCGGCGACGTAGTCGGTGGCGGTCACGAGCAGGCCCTCGTTTGCGAGGCTCCGCAGCTTCGCCCCGGCGGCCGCTGTGTCCGAAGCCGGCACCGGTATGTAGGTCCCGCTGTCGAAGTCGTAGGTGAAGCTCACGTCCTCGCGGTTCCAGCCGTCGAGGTACTCGACCAGCGAGTCGATCACCGGGTCTCCGTTCTGGGTGAACACCAGGCCACCACGGCCGTGCACCAGATCCGCGAGCTCGGCCACCAGGTCAACCATCGCCTCGGCCTGTGCGGGATGGTCCACCACCATGTCGGTGTTGTCGAGGAACAGGCCGTCGATCCCGGAGCGCAAGAGCTCGGGAGCGACCCGGTCGACCATCAGCGACCGGAACCCCGGGTCGGCCACATCCGCGTAGTCCTCGTCCCAGTCCTCCCAGTGGTCGAGGCGGTAGGGATCGGCCGCCGCGGTCCAACCACGCTCCTCCTCCACCGTCCCGACGCTCAGGTAGCCGAGCACGACGCCGCCATCGGCCTGAAGGGACTCCACCAGCCCGGGAGTGGCACCCTCGCCGTCGATCACCACCAGATCGAACGGCGCCAGACGGTCTGCCGCGTTCTCATCCAGCGGATCTCCGAGTGCCAGCGCGAAGGTCTGCACGTGGGTGAGGCGCTCGTCGTGGGGCGCCGACGCCGTGTCCGAGGTCTCACGCGAACCGCCCCCATCGCCGCCCGTGCACGCCACCGGCGCTAGCGCCACCCCCAAGGCGAGCAGAAACACCACAACCCCGGGCGAACTGTCCGGTCTCACATGCACCCCTCGCGGTCCACACCGGACAGTTCGCCGGGGTGGGTGGGGGTGAAACACCGTCACCCGCGATCGGGGTCGCGACGCACCTCGGGGTCGGGTGGCGAGGGCAGCGGGGTTGCGGCGAGGCGTCTGTGCGTGTGGTTGAGCTCGCTGCGCAGGTCCTCGAGCGACCCCGCGTCGAGACCCGCGGCCGACACGAGGAAATCCTCGAAGATCCGCCAGCCGAGGGCCGAGGCGAACACCTGCGCTATGCGGAGCCTGGACACCTCCTCGGGTACTCCGTAGATCGCCGCTGCCACCTCGCGCATCTCCTTCACGGGCCCCGACCCGAACTCGATCGCCGTGCCAGGATCGGAGATGACCAGATGGGTGAGCACCCGGGTCCAGCGGCCGGCCACCGAATCGGGATCGAAGCCGTGCTCCCCGGTGGGATCCGAGCGAATCTGGGCGACGACCTGATCGGAGAGGTCGGCCAGCACCGCCCGCACCAGCTCGTCGCGTGACCCGATGTAGCGACCGATCAGGGCGAGGTTGACCCGGGCCTCCTTCGCGATGTCACGCATCGTGACCGCGCTGACCCCGTCACGGGTGAAGAGCCTCGCCGCGGCGTCGAGGACGGCCCGGGTGACTTCGTCGGGCCCCGAAGGAAGGCCCCAGGGACGCCGTGGCCCGGGGCGCCGCCGGGTGCCTTCGGGGTCTGCACGTGGGGTTCGGGCCATATGGGCGCATCATCGCACAGAACACACCACGACAACCGCGTCGGACCGGTGAGCCGGACCACTGCGAGGGACGGCAGTGGTCCGGTTTGGGGCTGGGTGCGACGTTGGGGGTCAGCGTCAGGTCGGCTGCGGAGTGGGAGTGGAGTCGTCATCGGACGTGGCGTCGTCGGGCAACCGTGCCAGCAGCGCAATCAACACACCGGCGATCACCAGGAGGCTGAGGATCCCGAACCAGCCGAGGTTGAGCCACCACAACAACACGACCGCCACTGCCCCCACGGCGATCTGAAGAGCGTCACGGTGAGCCACTATCCACGCCGCGGTGGCCGGATCAGAGCCCCTCTCCCGCGCGGAGGAGACCAGGCTCAATGCAGCCGAGCTCGTCCAGGACCGCAACTGTCGGGCACGCCGGCCAGGCCCGGTGACCAGTGCGATCAGGATCATGATCCCGAATCCCCAGAGCAGGATCCTGGTGCTCGTGAACAGACCCTCGAACATCGCTGAGGTGATGGCCTTCACAGCGGGCCGGTTCTCGTCGACTCGCACGAGCTGGAGCACCTGCTCCTGAGCTCGCACCGCGCCACGTCGCATGAGCACCAGCAGCACGACATCCGCGATCGCCAACTGCAACAGCGTGCGACGCCGGTCCACCGACAACGCCAGCGCCCCGATCGTGCTCACGATGAACACCGCGATCGAAACCCACACGATCTTGTCGAACATCGCGACCGCGTCCTGGACCTCCTTGAGCTGGCCGTTGTCATCGATGGTTATCTGCCCGAAGTCCGGGGGCAGATCCGTACCGAGACGCTCGTTGAGCGTGTCGATCACCGAGGTCGGGATCTCGTCGATCTGCACGTCGGGGATGTCGACGGTACGGCCGAACAGCTCCGGGGAGATGCTCGTGAGGCGTGCCAGGACCTGGTTGATGATCGGCAGCAGGTTGACCGTGATGCTGTCGTCGTTGGCCGTGACCACTTCGGATTCGCCTCGCAGGACCTTCACCGCAGCGGTGTGCGCCCGCTCGTTCACCTCATCCCACAGCTGCGCGAACTTGTCGCTCTCGACCACCTTGGTCACCTGATCGCCCACGAAGCCCTCGACCGCACCCGACAGCGGGCCCGCGAGCATCTGCCCGCGCTCGGGCAGCACCTCCTTGAACAGCGCTTCGGGGTCCACCACCTGCATCACAGAGTCGGTGATCTCCCCGGCTCACCGCCTGCTGCACCGCCGGGTCCTCGATGAGCGGATCGGTCCGTTGAAGCCAGACGTCGGTGTTGAGGAGGTTGCGACTGGCCCACAACCCGACTCCCCCGGTCAGGAACGACGCACACGAAGCGATCACCAGCACCACCGCGACGACACGCCGCACACGGTGCTTGGAGGGTTTGCCCGCCTCGGTCCGCGCCGCGTCACGAGCCGCCTCGGCGCGCTCCAACTCGGCGCGTGCCGCGTCGCGCTCGGCACGCACCCGTGCAAGTTCGGCGGTCAACTCCTCGACGGAGCCCTCACCGTTGGTCGTGTCATCCATCTGATCCTCCAAGGTCCCGGGCCCCGCCGGGTGTTCGTGCCTGTACTACCGGGTTTCCGGCCGCCCGCCGCGCATGGTCGCCGTCATCGCACACCCGGGCGGCCGGTCGCGATGCGAAACAGCGCCGGGACCGCGCCCCTGACCGACAGCGGCGCGTCCGACGAAGGCGAGGCCCCGGGGTGTGCACGGGCGATCCGCACGCGCAACGCGGCCGGTCGGCTCCTGAACACCAATGGCGGGTCCATCAGCAGCGCTTCACCGTCGATCCCGATGGGCACGGGGCCGTTGGCGTCGACGACGAACTCCTCGGTGGTGAAGCGCCGAAGGCGGGTTCCTGCGGCCACGACACCCAGGGTGGCGCCGTCCATGCGCGGCCGGGTACCGGACCCGACGATCGTTCCAAGGCGGTACGGATTGTTCGAAACGAGCAACGCCGCGACGGCATCCCCCTGCCGCCCGTCGGGGCCGGTCCACCTGAGCTCCGATGTGCCCTCGTCGCCCTTGCCGAACGCATCGGGCACCGTGTCGAGCAGCGTCGACACCTTCGCGTTGCGGTAGGCGTCGCGCTGCACTGCGGCGGCGTAGACGCCGAGCGATGCGTTGTTGACGAACACCCGGTCGTTGACCTCGGCCAGGTCGACCACGCGCTCACCGCCGTCGACGAACGCATCCAGCGCACCCACGACATCGTCGCGGTCCACTCCGAGGTCGAGCGCGAAGTGGTTCCGGGTGCCGGCGGGGATGCACGCGGAGGGCAGGCCCTCGCGCGCCGCGATGGTCGCGACCAGCGCCTGTGTCCCGTCACCGCCGGCCGCAGCCAGGGCATCGGCGCCGCCGGCGACGGCAGCCTCGACCAACTCGACCAGGTCGTCACCCCGGGCGCAGTTCGATCGCCTCTATGCCCCGCTTCGAGGCCTCGGCATCCAGGTTCGCCTTGGCGGCCTTTCCCCACCCGAACGGGGGTTCCACACCACCACGGGGCGCCTCGGCGCCGGTGCAGGCGCGAGGACGGCGCGCGCCGCGAAGGCCCGGCGCGCCGCCATCGCACCCAGCACTATGAACGCTGCGGCGACGAGTGCACCTGCGCCGTGTTCCCACCGGACGAACAACACCACCACGGCGACCAGGAGAACCACACCGGCGACCAGTTCGACGGTGCGGACAGGACCGCGCCTACGGAGACCGTCGACGAGGACCACCGCGGCAACGAACACGATGAGTACCAGCACCAGCCCGTCGGGGAACGAGTCGACGGCGCCGACGACCAACGCCACGACTGCCGCGAGCAGCAGGACCAGCGCCATCGCGGCTGAGAACCGCCGGGATCCGTCCGGCTTGTAGTGATCGAGTCTCTCCACTGGCTTGGTCACCTGGCCGCTCCGGTCGGGCTCCGGTCGAACTCCGACTTGAACACCTGTCTACATGATGCCCGACTCCGCCGCCGACTCATGCGCAATAGCACCAGTGAATTCCTGACCCGGGCCAACGGGCATGTCCGGGCGTCGCCCCGCCACTCCCCGGACACCTCATCTGCTCCACAGTCTCGTCAGTTCCACGGTCTCATCAGTTCCACGGTCTCATCAGTTCCACGGTTGCCAAGCGGTATCAGTGGTGGAAATGCGATCCGGTCTCGGTGGGTCGCGGCAGCGGTGCGTCGAGGCCGTCCAGGAACGCGACCTCGCCGGCCATGTCGGTGAGCAGCGAGGTGGCAAGGTCGCGGCTCAGGCCGAGCCTCACAACGATGCGCTGCAAGGTCACCTCGGCGAGGTCGTCGGCCATCGGGTACGCCGGCACCAGCCAGCCCTTCATGCGCAGCCTGTCGGCCAGGTCGTACAGGGTCCACTTGTCGGTGTGACCCTCGCGCAGGCGCCACGCGAACACCGGGATGGTGGAGCCGTCGCTCACCAACTCGAAGGGGCCCATCCGCCCGATCTCCTCGGACAGGTACTTGGCCACGTCGATCGACCCCTGCTGCACCGCCCGGTAGCCGTCGCGACCGAGGCGCAGGAAGTTGTAGTACTGCAACAGCACCTGCGCTCCGGGACGTGAGAAGTTGAGCGCGAGGGTCGGCATGTCACCGCCCAGGTAGCTCGCGTAGAACACCATGCTCTCGGGCAGCGCATCACGATCACGCCATACGATCCACCCCAGGCCGGGATAGACCAGCCCGTACTTGTGTCCCGAGGTGTTGATCGACACGACCCGGTCGACGCGGAAGTCCCATTCCAACTCGGGCTGGCAGAACGGTGCCACCATCGCACCCGAGGCACCGTCGACGTGGATCTTCACGTCCAGGCCGGTGTTCCGTTCGATCTCATCGAGCGCCGCGGAGATCGCTGCGACGGGCTCGTACAGGCCGTTGTAGGTGACACCCCATGATCGCCACGACACCGATGGTGTTCTCGTCGACGTAGCGGTCGAGGTCGTGGCCGTCGAACACGAAGTGCTCCTCGCTGCAGGGCACCCAGCGGGGCTCCACCTCGAAGTAGTTGAGGAACTTCTCCCAGCACACCTGCACAGCGCTCGACAGCACCAGGTTCGGACGGTCGGTCGGAAGACCCTGCTCCTTGCGGCGGGCCTGCCAACGGCGCTTCAGCGCGAGGCCGCCCAACATGCACGCCTCCGAGGAGCCGATGGTCGAGGTGCCGATCGCGTTGTCGACGTCGGGGCAGTTCCACAGGTCCGCGATGATCCGCCAGCAGCGGTCCTCGATCGCCGCGGTCGCCGGGTACTCGTCCTTGTCGATCATGTTCTTGTCGACGGTCTCGGAGTACAACCGCCTGGCTTCGTCCTCCATCCAAGTGGTCACGAACGTGGCCAGGTTCAATCGGGCGTTGCCGTCGAGCATCGCCTCGTCGTGGACGATCTGATAGGCCGTCTCGGGGAGCCGCTGGCCGTCGGGGATCGTGAACTTGGGCAAGGTCGAGGCCTCCCCCGGGGCGGAGGAACACCTCGTTGAGCGAGATGGTCTGCTCCACGTTGGTGTCCTGGCGCGCAGCGGAATGCTGCCTGTCGGGCTGTCCCATGGGGTGCTCCTTTTCTGACGGGCTGGGCGTCGCGACCACTGGGATTCCGCGACCCGGAGGCGATCCTAGGCACGGTCATCACCGCAGGGTCCGCGGTAGCCTCGGGGAGACAGGCGATCGAGGACACCGATGACGAACACCTCACCGCTGCGGCCCACCCCCGGCCGGCTCACCCAGGGCGACGAGCCGTACCGCCCGGGGTATCACTTCTCCCCCACACGGAACTGGATGAACGACCCCAACGGCCTCGTGTACCACGCCGGCACCTATCACCTGTTCTTCCAGCACAACCCTCACGGTGACCAGTGGGGCAACATGTCGTGGGGCCACGCCACCAGCGACGATCTGCTGAGCTGGACCGAGCAGCCGCTGGCCATCCCGCAGACCTTCGACGACCACGGGCGCTCGATCGAAGACGTCTTCTCGGGGTCGGTCGTGGTCGACCATGACAACACGAGCGGCTTCGGCACTGCCGAGGACCCGCCACTCGTGGCGGTGTACACCAGCGCCTACACGCTGGATCACCCGCGCCGTGCGTTGAAGCAGGCACAGTCACTCGCGTACTCGACCGACGGCGGATACCGCTGGACCAAGTACGACCGGAACCCGGTGGTGGACCGCGACTCGACGGACTTCCGGGACCCGAAGGTGTTCCGGTATCGAAGCGACACAAGTGGTGAGCGCTACTGGGTGATGGTGGCCGTGGAGGCGGTGGAGCGCCAGGTCGTGATCTACCGCTCGGAGGACCTGAGGACATGGCGGTACCTCTCCACGTTCGGGCCGGCGAACGCGGTCGCGGGGGTCTGGGAGTGCCCCGACCTCTTCGAGCTACCGGTCGGCGACAACCCCGGCGACACACGCTGGGTGCTGGTGGTGAGCCTCAACCCGGGGTCGATCGCCGGGGGCAGCGGTGCCCAGTACTTCGTGGGCGCCTTCGACGGTGTCACCTTCACATCCGAGAACACCGGCGCCGGGAGCGACGACTACCTGTGGCTCGACTGGGGCCGCGACCACTACGCCGCCGTGTCCTACGACAACGCCCCCGGTTCCAAGCGCATCATGACCGGATGGATGAACGACTGGACCTATGCCGGCTCCCTACCCACCTCGGGATGGCGCTCCAACATGACGCTGCCAAGAGAGGTGACGCTCACCGGAAGTCGGCGGACGGATCGAGCTGAGCCAGCGAGCGGTTGCTGAGATCGACGACTACCGCCTGGACGACCAGGCGTTCTCCGTCGCCGATGTGGTGGTCGCCGATGGAACCCACCCGCTCACGGCCTGCGGCGACATGTTGGTGATCGATGCGAGCATCGAGATCGGCGATGCCGAGCGCGCCGGCCTCATCGTGCGCCTCGGAGGGCTTCACCGCGGACGAGACCGGATCTGCGGCCGGGGCACAGGGCACGTTGGTGGGCTACGACGCGGCGGCAAAGCAGGTGTTCGTCGACCGCACCCGGTCGGGCGAGGTGGGGTTCCACCCGGCGTTCGCCACCATGTCGTCTGCCCCGGTTCCACCGGACAACACGGTTTCGCGAGACAACACGGCGCTGGTCGATCTGCGTGTGTATGTGGACCGTGCGTCGGTGGAGCTCTTCGCCGCCGGGGGCACACGCACGATCACCGAGTTGATATTTCCCGATCGTGCATCACGGGGACTTGCGCTGTTCTCCGAGGGTGGCACGGCGACGATCCGACGGCTCACCGCAACCCTCCTTCGGCCCTCGATGGAATAGCCGACGACAGCCGCGGTTCGGGCGACGGGCGCCGAAGCGCTTCGTCACATCGCCCCGATGACCTTGAGAGACCCACTCCTGGACAGCCTCCCTTGACCCAATCCCCATCTTGCGCCTCCGCGCCATCGTCATCTTCGGGCGCCGATCACTTCGGAAGCTCAGCCTCGCCCTCCTCGAGCGGGTGAGCGGGGATCCGCTGCGGTCGTCAGCGAGCGGCATCGACGAGCCGTGTCCAGGGTGCCCCGGATCAGCTCTGTTCGGCCCGGACGTAGGCAACGATGGCGTTCGCGTGGCCGTGGCCGAGTCCGCGCTCGGCCTTGATCCACGCGACGGTCTCCATGTGGCGCTCGTCGGAGAAGGCGGACCGGTCGGTCATCGGTTGCTCCCTATTGCATGTGCTCGGTCGGCGCCGAGCACCTCCGCGAAGACGGTGTCGGTCATGCGGCGTGCGATCTCGAAGCCCTCGGCGACGGACACCACGAACGTGTCGGGGTTCTCCGCGGTCCAGTACTCGGCTGCCTCCCGGGTCTCGAAGAGCCAGATGTAGTGGCACAGCGTGGTGATGATGTCCTCGAAGGACGCCACATCGGGTGGCATCATCGACATCGCAGCGGTGCCCGGCTGGACCTCCGACACACCGTCGGGGCCCGCTCGGAGGGTCACCTCGGTGCCCGTGATGGGACAGTGCGAGGTGAGCGCGCCTCGACGCCCAGGACACGGGCGATGAACAACGGATCGTAGGTGCACCAGGTCCACGCGGTACCCATGTCGCCCGCGTCGAAGCGGTGTGGAAACCCCTCATCGCAGGTGAGACCGAAGAACCCGGTGACGGCTCCGTGGTCGTCACGGAGGACCGCCGGCCACCGTGCCATCCAACGATCGACGACCGCCTCGTCAACTGCGGACCGTTCGGCGATGTCGAGCACCGGAGCGGGCTTGCCACGCATCAGGAGCTCATAGATCGCCAATGCGACGCGCTGCTGGCGGCCACCAGCGAGGAAGCCGCACCCGGTGATGAACGCCTGCGCGGTCCGCTCCACTGCCGGGCTCACGCCAGGACCCTCCGCTTCAGCCTCCATAGCTCATTCCGGTGCTGCGCAAGCTCAGCGGAGCCTGCTCGGCGTCACGGACCCCTGCTCCGACGACCTCGGCCACGAACACCGTGTGATCCCCACGCTCGACCACATCGGTAACACGGCACTCGAACCAGCATGGAACCTCGTCGAGGATCGGGGCGCCGGTCTCCTCCCCAGGTGTGAAGCTCCGGCCGTTGATCCGCTCACCGTCGAGCTCGGTCGAGCCGAAGAACGCCTTGGCGATCTCTACCTGGTCCTCGGCGAGCACGTTCACCGCGAAGGTTCCACCCGCGGTGATCGTCGCGCACAGCCCGCTGTCGGCCCTGACCGCCGCAGCGACCAGCGGAGGCTCGAACGACGCCTGCGTGAGCCAGTTGACCCCGCCGCCGCCGACCAGATCCCCGTGTCTTGAGGTCATCACGTACAGCCCGTAGGTGATCGCCCGCAAGGCGACCTTCTTGTCCTGTGCCTCCATGGCTGGGAGTCTAGGTCTGGGCCTGCGCGCTCATGAGAGCGACGCACGGCGGGTTCGCGCTTCGGGCACCAACAAGACCGAGGCAACGAAGAAGCAGATCCCGCCGGCGACCGTTCCGGCATCGTCGAGCCACAGGCTGACGACGTCGCCCGAGGGAGCGTGTAGGCCCCGACGGCTGACAAGCCGAAGAAGACCGAACCGGCGAGGTTCAACACCACGATCCACCACGACACGTCACGCACACGGAGCCGGCCAGCCGAGTGGCACACCTCCGCCCAGGCCAGGTAGCTCGCCACCAGGAAGCAGATCGAACCGATTGCATCGGGTCGCCAGACGAGTCGGTTGGCCTGGGCGACGTCCCAACCATCGTGTAGGGCCAGGAACGTCATCACGTTGAAGTAGAGGGTGCCGACCAACTGGATGCCGGTGGACCACCAGTCGATCGACCGTGGCTGCCACCGCACCCACCGCAGCACCCGTCGCCGGCGACCGGCGGCATCCGCTCCCCACTGCGGGGGTGTTCGCCGTCTCGGGGGCGTTGGCTGCTTCGAGGAAGCAGAGATACGACGCTGAGGTGAAGAAGATCGAACCCACGAAGAAGGTGATGCCCACCCAGTTGCCGCCGACCAGGTCCTCGTAGGCGGGCAGCGGCCTGACGGTGAAGCACGTCGAGCCGACGCAGAACAGGACCGCGATCCACCAGGTGCGAGCGGGCACCGCGTGCCGGCCCAGCCCCTTGCGATGATCCCGTGATCGCCAGACCCGCTTGGTGCCGTCGGCCGAGCGGAACTCGACCAGCGTGGTGAAGGGACCGAACCCGCTGGCCGACTCGACGGTCCATCCTTGCGGAGCGCCGACGGGAGCCCGCTTGCGGGCATCACCGCCCGGCGGGGCGTCCCCGTTCCCCATACGGACTTCCCGCGTGTGCTCCGACCCCGGATCCACGTTGCGCATCCACGATGGCCTAGCACCTCCGTCGTGATGCCCGCTGCCAGTGCCTCAGCACCCCCCCACCTGCCACCCACCTGCCACCCCCCCACCTGCCACCCACCTGCGAACTGTCCGGTGTGGTGCGCAGTTCCACGCACCACACCGGACGGTTCGCATGGGTTCAGGCGGGCATGGGTTCAGGCGGGCATGGTTCAGGCGGGCATGGGTTCCTCGGGACCATGCGGACCGTGCAGCGACCGGCGCGGCGGAATCAGCCGCGCGGCCGACCCGACCACGGCCGGCAGGGCGAGCGACACGGCCAGCACCAGCGTCGCGTCGCGGCTCCAGGGAGCCGGTGCACCGGGGCTGCGTTGCAGCGCAACCACCGACACGATCATCAGCGCGGCGGTCAGCCCGAGCACCACCCCAGTACCGGTGAGCGCTCCCGCGGTGAGCGATGCGAGGCGCCTGGCCGAGCGGGGCCGCGCACCGAGGACCTGCAGGACCCGCGCAGCGTCGCCGTGCTCCCGGCGGTGCGCAGCGGTCGCGGCCAGCGCGACGACCAGCAGCACGACCAGCGACGGCCACACGATCCAGAACCTCCGTTCCAGCACCACGACGTGCTCCGTGGACGCACCGGCACGCAGCTTGTCGAACCTCAACTCATCGAACCCGATCGACATCCCCGCATCCTCCGAGATGCGGATGATCCTGGCGACCTGCGCGTCGCGGAGCCCTGAGGTGGAGCCGACCAGCACGGGATGCGGATCGGTCAGCACCATGCGTTCGCCACCTCCACCGGCGGACGACGACAGGACCACGGCGTGGACACCCGCCGGGACGCCGCCCACCCGTACCGGTATGCCCGCGACCGTGGATCCCTCGACACCCTCCATGTCGAAGGGAGTGACCGCGTTGCCGGAGCGCAGGAGCTCGACCGTGGCGGGCGCCAGGCCGACGCCTTCGGCACGATCGAGCACGAGCACCGTCGGGGTGAACCCCGAAGGGCAGGCGGGGCAGGGTCCCTCCCAGGTCCCCACCGTGGCAGGGGACGTGACCAGGCCGGCCCGGGCGAGGTCCGCCGCAGCCCGTCCGGCAACGGTCCCGACAGGTCCACCGGTTCGGAGCCGTGCCCGGATGCGGCGTCGGAATCCCTGAACACCCACTGCGCACCCGCCCAGCTCGGACCGGTCCCGGCGCCCGCCTGGATCACCACGCTCGATCCCACCTCGGGTGACCCCGCATCGTCGGGGACGGCCGTCGGCTCCGGCGCGGTCTCCTCCTGATCGCTGCGGTCGGACCCACCGAATCCATCGGTGGCCGTTCCGACCACGGCGACGAAGACCCAGGTGGCGACGACCACGACGGTGGCGATCGACCCGAGACGACGGTGCCGCAGGTCCCGCCCCCACCACCCTCCCGACCGGATCCCGATCCAGGTAGCGCCCACCGAGCCTCATCACGACCGGGGCAAACGCGATCCACACCAGGAAGAGCACCGCGATCGCTGTCACCGCCACCGACCCACCACCCCTGCCGACCACCACTGCGAGGGCGCTCACGGGGACCCAGATGAGAACGCCCAGCAGGATCCAACCAGCCACCTCCGGGGTGGCGCCGGCACCTGGGCGGCGCGCCCTTCGGTCCCGGGAGTCGAGCAACGCCGAAACTCCCATGCGGCGCGACGACCTGCTGAACACCACCGAGCCGGCAGCGGCCGCACCGACTGCCGCTACGACGAGCGGCACCACCCACACCCAGCTCATGGTGGCGTCCACGAGGCCCGGCCATCCCTGGAGCCGCAGCCGCACCCACACGTCGGTGCCCAACCACGACACGACCAGGCCCACCAGCGTGGCGGGCAGGGCGACGACGATCGCCTCGGCCGCGGATGCGATCGCCAGCTGGCCGCGATCGGCACCTGTGGCTGCCAGGAGCCCGTTCGCCCGCATACGCCGCCGGGCGCCGATGCTCGAGGCGGCTCCCACCAGGAGGCCCACGAACGCCACCACGAGCACGAACATCACCGCGGTCGCTCCGAGCATGGGATTCCTCGGGCCACCGATCGACGAGCCGTCCGCGTAGGGGGCATCCCCCGGAAGCACGTAGGGACCCCACAGGGGGCCCTCGGGCCCCTCCTCACCGGTCCACGGGAACGTCTCGACACTCGGCGCGGCCGCTCCTGTGGGCAACCCCACGTACACCGTCACACCTACCTCGGGGCGCGTCAGCGGTGGCCCCCGGGGAGACGAGCTCGCCCGGTGCCATCGCTGCGGTGAGCGATCCGGGACCACCGATGGTGGCGATCCCCACCACCCTCACAGAGTCCTCGGATGCATCCACGCGGAGCCGGTCGCCCACCTCCATCCCGAGCGTCTCGGCCAGATCGGGGGCGAGTACCACCTCGCCGCGCCTCGGCATGTGGCCGTCGACCAGCCGGATCACCCCGTCGAGCAGGGGATCGCCCCAGTCCGCCATCCGCACGCTGCCGTAGACACCACCGGCCCTCCCCATCGGGACCATCCTCGGATCCACCGGGCATCAACACGAGCCCGTCGACGGTCTGCTCCACCGCGAGCTCGCTGCCGGCGGGGAGCTCCGAGGCCAGCATGTCGGTGACCCCGGAGGCGACGTCGACCGGCGACCTTCCGTGGTAGAGCGCGTCGGCTGCGCCCATGAGCCACCGGGTCGAGCTCGCCGTCACGTGGCTCCCCCACACCGTCGACATGACGGTCCCTGCAACGGCGACCGCGACCACGACCAGCAGTCCCGTCCAGGCGGTGCGCAACGGCGATCGCCACGCGAGGCGCCGCGCCCGGCGCAGCAACGCCGACCACGGAGCCCACCGCGCCCTCACGGCATCACCCGGGTGGCACGGCAGTCGAGGCGGCCCTCACGCAGGTGCACGACGCGATCGGCCCAACCCGCCACGGCCGGATCGTGGGTGGCGAGCAGCACCGCCGCACCCCCCTCGTCGCAGCGGCGCCGGATCAGGCGCATCACCGCCTCGGCGGTGAGCGCGTCGAGGGCGCCCGTCGGCTCGTCGGCCACCAGCAGGTGACGTGAGCCGACAAGCGACCGGGCGATCGCGCCCCGCTGCTGCTCACCACCTGAGAGGTCGGAGGGGAACCGACGTGCGAGAGCTCGGTGATGCCGACGTCTTCGAGGGCCTCCATTGCGAGCCGCATCGCTTCGCGGCGCACGACGCCGTCGAGCTCGAGTGGCAGCGAGACGTTCTCGAGGACCGTGAGCGAGTCGAGCAGGTTCCACCGCTGCTCGACGTAGCCGACGCAGCGACGCCGGAGGTCGGCGAGGTCGTTCGCGGAGAGGACCCAGAGGTGCTCTCCGTCGATGACCGGCATGCCACGCTCGGGGCGGTCGAGCCCGGCTGCGATGCGCAGCAGGGTCGTCTTGCCCGACCCCGAGGGCCCCATCAGCGCCACGAGCTCGCCTCGGCGCACCTCCAGGTCCACGCCGTCGAGGACCATGCGGCGGTAGCGGCCGTCGGGCACCGACTGCGCCACGTCGACCAGGCGGAGCACCGTCGCGGGCTGTGTCGCCGCGGCGTCACCGGTGCGCACATCACCGCTGCTCGCCGCATCTTCAGGTATGCCGGTGTCCCGGCCGGGTTCAATCGTGTCGGTCATCGTCTCCCTCTCGGTGTGTCCGTGCTCGTTCCATCGGTGCCCCGCCGGCGAGGGCGGTCCGCACCCCCGCCCCGGAGCATGTCGTGACGCTGGCGGCACTGCTCCAGCCAGCGCAGCTCGGCGTCGATCTGCGCGATGACCGCGTCGAGCGCGAACAGCCGGGCCAGGTCGGCGGGGTCTGCGGCTGCCTTGAGGCGTGGTAGCGCTGCAGCTCCTCGGTGGTCGCCCCCCGCTGGGCGTCGATCACCGCGTCCAGGTCGACCTGATCGAGCGACGCTGCAAGCGTCAACTTGATCACGAGCTCGTCGCGATCGGGAGCCGGCCTGGTGCGCGGCTGGGCGAACCAACCCTCGATCTCGCGGCGCCCGGCATCGGTCAAGGCATACTGCCGCTGGTCCTGCGAGCCATGTTCCACTGGCTCGGTCCCAACCTGTGTGACCAGACCGTCACGCTCGAGGCGCGACAGCGTCGTGTAGACCTGCCCGACGTTGAGCTCCCACAGCGACCCGGTGCGCTCCTCGAGCTCCTTCTTGAGCTCGTAGCCGTGACGGCTGCGGGAGCTCAGCAGAGCCAGCAGCCCGTTGCGTACCGACATCGCCGTCCTCCTGATCCAGCATCCGTCCGACTAGTTACCCGGTAAGTACATACCGGGTAACTAGTCATGTCAAGTACTGATGTTCCGAACGCAAGCGCCCGCGCTGCTGCGACCACGACCAACAAGCGCGGCACGTGGATCTGAGTTCGACGCGGGACTTGGGCCGGAACCGGACGCCCAGGGATGCCCAGGGCGTGGCTTCCTCGCGGTGCTCGGCATCGATCATCCAGGGCACGCCGAAGCGATCCGTGGACGCTTCGGTGGCTCGGCGTTGGTTCGCGAACTCGAATCGGCAAGGGCTGCCGATCACATCCGCGAGTCCACGAGATGACCGTTGCACTCGACTCGTGGGCTGTACTTCGGCTTCTCGAAGGCTCCGGTGCAGCAGCCAAGGCTGTCGGCGACCTACTCGCGACCGACAGGCCGCTGATCTCGTGGATCAACCTCGGAGAGGTCCACTACGTCCTCCAGCGAATCCACGGCGAGGACGCTGCAACCGAAACGGTCCGGGATCGCGCCACGTGCTCGACGAGCGGCTTCCAGACGAGCGTCTCGTGCTGGATGCCGCCACGATCGGAGCCGTCACCCCGATGGCGTTCGCAGACGCCTTCGCTGCGGCGCTCGGCGTCTCAGCGAACGCCACACTCCAGACCGCCGACCCCGAACTACTCGTCGAAGGGTCGCCCTGGCGCTGGCGCGACCTCAGGACCCGAAGCTGTTGCCGAATCGACCACCTACCCTGGGGTCTGGGGCGCTGCCGTTACCGAGTCGCCGCCGCAGCAAACAAGAACCATGGAGCACATACAGGTTGCCGGAAGGCCGGTCGGGTGCGACGATTGCGGGGACAGCCCGTGAGAGGGGTGCGCGATGGAAATCGACCGAGCGACTCGGCGTTGGACCCGGCTGGCGGTTGGGGTGCTGACCCTGACGGCGACCATCGGCTGTTCGTCGGAGGACTCCACCTCCTCTGAGAGTCCCACCGATGGTGGCACCGAGGCCAGCACGACGACCACCGAGCCGAAAGCTGCCGACAAGTCGACTACCACGACAGCCGACCCCGACGAGCAGGCGGGCGACACCGGCGGTGCAGGCACCGTGCGAGTGGTCAACCACCTGAAGGCCACTCTGCCTGCGCTCAGCGACGAAGAGGCCACCGTGTGGCCGAGGTGGTCATCACGAGCCTGGGAGATCTTGCCGAGGTGATCACCGGCGCGAACCCCGAGGACCCCCTGCGCCCGGGCGAGATCTCGCAGCTCACCCAGAGTCTGGCCGAGGACGGTGAGGCGGCCTCGGTGGAGCAGAACGCCGCGGCGGTGTCGGAGTGCGTGGCAGATCCGGTCAGCTTCTCAGCCGGCGCGAGCCCTCCGACAGGCGAGTTGGCGGAATGCGCGAACGCCACGCTCGCAGGAACCCCGAGTATGCGACCTACACGGGTGAGTTCCGTTTCCTGGGCGACTACTTCGACCGCACCCAGGGAGTGATCGTCATGACGGGCGGGGGCATCGAGGTGACCGAACCGACGCAGCAGCTGCTCGTCGGGGCCTGCGCCGGCTGACGTCTCCGACGTCTCGGATCCGTCGCACCGGCCTGCCGATCCGGAGAGTCGCCGGCGCCTCGATACCGCACCGTCCCCACCCGTGGGACATCACGGGTCGCGGCACCAGACCCACACGCCCTTCCCTGGTACGGCTCCAACTGGCAGGATTCCAACCATGCGAGTGACGGAGAAGGGACAGGTCACCATCCCCAAGGAGCTGCGAGACACCCTCGGCATCGGCGCGGGAACCGAGGTCGAGCTCGAACTGGTCGAGCAGTGCCATGGTCGCGGCCGCCGAGGCCGGACCGTTGATCGTGAACACGATCAACATCTCCGAGGTGTCGATCGGCTTCTCGACCATCGAAGCAGTCGATGAGGCTCCGCGCGCCGACGACTACAGCCGTGATCCGATCCCATGGTCGGCCGCGTTCCTGGCCGGCAAGGTGATCCTCGACTACCGGCGCAACCGCGGCGCCATGACCGCGACCCTCCCGGACTTCTTCATCGGCACCCATGCAGCGGTCGCCGACCTCCGGTTGCTCACCCGCGACGTCGGCCGCACCACACCTACTTCCCTACCCTCGAACTGGTCACACCGGGAACGTGAACCGCTCCCCGGCTCGGGTGCTCGGGGTCAGCCTCCGCGCTGCTTTTTCGATCCTGGCCCATTCGTCACGCAGGCCGACGGTGCGGTGGAACACCGACGGGTCGTCCAGGTCGGCCGCGAAGTAGCCCAGGCGCTCGAACTGCACCACCTGCCCCGCTTCGATGTCGGCAAGCGCGGGTTCGACCTTCGCCGAGCTCGTGGATCGCGAGTGGGGGTCAAGATCATCGAGAGGATCCGCACCGTCCTCGCCCGGACGCGGTGAGCGGAAGAGCCGCTCGTAGACGTGCACCGTCGCGTCCGCCGCGTGGGGCCGCGACACCCAGTGAAGGGTGGACTTGACCTTGCGGCCATCGGGCGCAGCTCCACCCTTGGTGGCCAGGTCGTAGGTGGCGAGCACCTCGGTCACGTTGCCCTCGTCGTCGAGCACCGCGTCGGTTGCGGTCACGAAGAAGGCGTTGCGCAGACGGACCTCGCGCCCGGGAGTCAGCCGGTAGTACTTGGGCGGGGCGTCGAGCTTGAAGTCGTCACGCTCGATCCACAGCTCGCCGGTGAAGGGCACCGGGCGGGCGCCGTCGGACGGGTCCTCGGGGTTGTTGACCACGTCCATCCACTCGACGTGACCCTCGGGCCAGTTGGTGATCGTCAGTCGCAACGGCTCCAGCACCGCCATGCGCCGTTGGGCGTGACGGTTGTGGTGGGCTCGCACGAAGCTCTCCAGCAACTCGATGTCGACCACCGAGTTCGTCCTGGCCACCGAGATGTGCTCGCAGAACGCCGCCAGAGCGGCCGGCGGATAGCCCCTGCGGCGCAGCCCGCGCACCGTTGGCATCCGGGCATCGTCCCAGCCGTCGACCAGTCCCCGCTCGACCAGGGTGCGGAGCACCCGCTTGGACAACACCGTGTGGGTCAACTCGAGCCGCGCGAACTCGGTCTGCTCGGGGCGATCGGTCGGCAGCTCGATGTGGTCCAGGCACCAGTCGTAGAGCGGCCGGTGCTCGGCGAACTCGAGCGTGCAGATCGAATGGGTCGTGCCCTCGATCGCGTCCACCTGCCCGTGGGCCCAGTCGTAGGTCGGGTAGATCACCCAGCGGTCACCGCTGCGGTGGTGATGGGCCCTGCGGATCCGGTACAGCACCGGGTCGCGCAGCCACATGTTCTCCGAGCGCATGTCGATCCTGGCCCGCAGCACGCATTCGCCGTCGGCGTAGCGCCCGTCGCGCATCGCGCGGAAGCGCTCCAGGTTGTCCTCGACGCTGCGGTCACGGTGAGGGCTCTCGATTCCGGGCTGCCCGAATCCGCCGCGTTGGGACGAGATGGTCGCCTGATCCTGGTCGTCGACATAGGCGAGGCCGGCCCTGATGAGATCCTCGGCCCACTCGTAGAGCTGCTCGAAGGAATCCGAGGTGAACCTGGGAGGACCCGCAGGGGTCACACCCAGCCACTCCAGGTCCTCGATGATGGCGTCGACGTACGAGACGTCCTCGGCGAGGGGGTTGGTGTCGTCGAAGCGGAGGTGACAGGTCCCACCGAACTCCTCCGCGATCCCGAAGTTCAGATAGACGGACTTGGCGTGGCCGATGTGGAGGAACCCGTTGGGCTCAGGCGGGAACCGGGTCTGCACGCGACCTCCGAAACGCCCCGTCGCCAGGTCGTCGCGAACCTTCTGCCTCACGAAGTCGACGGATTCAGCGTGCTCCGACATGGTCGCAGAACCTAGCTAGATCACGACCCCCAGAACAGCGGACACCGTCGCCACGAGCCCGGCCGACCCGGTCAGCTCCGGGCGTCGAGGGTATCGACCGGGTAGGCCAGAACCTGGTCATCCGCTGTGACGATCGAAAGGCCCTCGGTCAGCGCCTGCGCTACCAGCAGCCGGTCGAAGGGGTCGCGGTGCAGGAACGGCAGACCAGCGACGAATCCCGCCTGCTGTATCGTGAGCGGGAGTGCCTCTGCGCCGATGGCGTCGATGAGTGCATCGGTCTCGACCGACATCTCGAGCCTGCCGATCGAACGCTTGATCGCGATCTCGGCAGCTGCGACCGCTGACACAATCAGGCGACTGCCCTCGTCGAGAAGCCGGGAGGTTGCGTGGGGCCCCAGCCGTTCCGGCGCGGCGTTGGCCCAGAGCAACACGTGTGTGTCGAGCAAGTAGCCGGTCACGGTTCGACGTCACGTTCCAAGGAAACCGCCAACTCGGACAGTGGTGCATCGGAAGTCGTCACCGATGAGGATCCGGCCGGTGAACGCTCCCAGCGCGCGACGCCGAGGAGTAGCCGACAGCGTCAAGCCGCGCTCGATCAACTCGTTCACGACATCACCCAGCGTCCGTCGCTCCTCGAACGCACGGCGCCGAGCCTCCTCGTACAGCTCGTCCCGGATCGACAGAGTGGTGCGCATATGCGCATCATAACACCATGATACGGGCTTCGACCGTGGGCACGGGTAGCATCAACACCTACGCGCCGGTGGCTCCCGGATCGCTCGGCACCGGCCGCAGCATGGCGGTCTGGGTGGCAACGGCGACCAACGTGTGGTCCTCGTCGTAGATCTCGGCGGTACCCGAGGTGAACCCGTGCACCGCGGACTGCGCACGTGAGTGCTGCAACACCCATTCGCTTCGCACGTCCTCGATGAACTTGAGGCCGATCTGCAGGGAGATGACGAAGAAGTACCCGTTTCGATCCCCGATGCCTGCGTGGACCGCTGCGCCCAGGATGTCACCGGGAACCGCCAGCACCGCGGGTTCCCACACTCCTTGGACCATCGGTGAGCGGTTGAAGCGGAACCACGACGCCGCTTCGGGCTCACCCGGACCGCGGTCCTCGCCGGAACGCAGGTCTCCCCATGGCGACTCGGAAGTCGGTCTGGTGATGGTACGGGATCCTCGCAAAGGGGCTGTCACCCGTCGTCTCACGCTCCGGGCACTCCAGTGCTGTGGGCACCTCCGGCGGCCTACTGGCCGGAAAGGTCAACTCGGTGGTCCTGCGGCGACCGAGCACCACCGCGACCAGCAGGTCGTTGCCGACCGCTCCAGTGCCGCCGTCACCGGGTTCGAGAGCCCAGCAGCGGACCAGTGCCTGCGCACCGTTGCGCCCGTCGCGGAGCTCCTCCACCTGCAGCGACCGGCCCGCACGGAATCGCAGCGCAGAAGGTGGCTTCCGCCCCGACCGGGTCAAGGTCGTCACGTCCCACATGCACGACCGCGGCACGGATGGCGAGCGCCATCGTCGTGCCGCCGAACGCGTACATCACACGCCATGCCTCAGGGATGAACCCCGTGTACCTGCCGGGCATCCCCGGAACCGGATGCGGCGTGGTATCGGTGGAGATGTCCCGGGGAACGTCGTGGGCCTCGGTCCATGGAGTCTCCAACACGACCGAGACCCTTGTGGACAACCCCCTGGGTCGGCAAACCGAAGCCTGAGCTCCATGCTCAGCCCGCACTCGGCGAGCCGACCCGATACGGTTCTGCGATGGCTCGGATCCGGGTGTCACGGACGATCAAGGCGCCCCCGGCGCAGGTGTGGGCGGCGCTGGAGGACATCTCCTCGCATGTGCGCTGGATGACCGACGCCCACTCCATCACCTTCACCTCCGCCCGGCGTACCGGCCGCGGCACCACCTTCGAGTGCATGACACGTGCGGGACCCTTCGCCACCGTGGACCGCATGGAGGTCACACGGTGGGATCCGCATCGCGCGATGGGGTCCTGCATGACGGCGTGGTGAGCGGCACCGGCACCTTCAGGTTGCGAGCCAGGGGCCTTCGCCGACAGCGGACACGGTTCACCTGGTCCGAGCGTCTGCGCCTGCCGTGGTGGCTCGGCGGCGGCCTCACCGCCTACGCGGCTACGCCCATGCTGTGGATGATCTGGAGAGGGAACCTCGCCCGCCTGGCTGACCTGGTGGAATCGGGTGCCCTCGATCAGACCCCCAGGCGCACTCCCCCGGTAGGTGACCCACCCACCCGGTAGGTGACCCCATGGAAGCTCAGCCCGGCAGGATGAGGAACTGCTCGCGGCCCACCACGGCTATCGCTGCCACAGCCAGGACCAGTCCGAACCCCGCCAGCCCCACCACGCGTGCCGCCACCGAGGTCCTCGGCTCACCCCGGTGGTCACGTTCAGAGGCCACCGACAGCCCCCAGGCCGCAAGCGCGCCGGCAACGAGTCCCCCCACGTGCCCACCGATCGAGATGCCCGGAACCATGAAGGTGATCACCAGGTTCAACACGATCAGGGTGCCGATACCGGAACGCCACGGGTTGTGGCCGGCCTCGCATCTGCAGGACCGTGAGCGCGCCCATCAGACCGAACACGGCGCCGGATGCGCCCACCGTGGGCGCCGCGGGTCGACCAGCATCACCCCCAGCGAACCACCCAGGAGCGACACCACGTACAGCGCCACGAACTGGCTGCGCCCGAGAGCCGGTTCGAGGGCCTGCCCGAGCAGCCACAGCAGGAACATGTTCATGGCGAGGTGAAGCGGCCCCGCGTGCAGGAACCCGCCGGTCACAAGCCGGAACCACTCCCCCTGCGCCACCAGCGGACCGTAGGTAGCCCCCCATGTGGACAGTGGTCCCGACGCTCCGGAGATGGACCCTCCGGTGGCCACCATCACCACGTAGACCACCACGTTCACCCCCGATCAGCGCCTTGGTGGCCACCAGGTCGGACGCCCTGCCGAAGGCGGATCGACCCGACACGACCCTCGTGGAGCGCGCCCCCGCGCACTGCGGGCACTGGAACCCCACCGATGCCTGCACCATGCAGGACGGGCAGATCGGCTTCTCACACCGTTGGCACCGCACACCGGCCACCCGATCGGGGTGGTTGGCGCACGCAGGAGTGGTGATGGGATCCACGTCGAGAAGCTACCGTCGGCCGCGTTCAGCCCGGCATCGGCCCGGCCCCGCCGTCCTCCTCCAGAAGACGCTGGACGGCCTTGGTGGGGCGATCGGCCACCTCGGGATGATGTGACAGCTCGTACGCGACCTCGTGGACGGCTGCATCCAACTCGAACACGCTCAGCAACGCGTCCCCGGCTCGACCGTGCCCGTGGTAGGAGCCGGTGCACCTCGTCCACCGTGGCATACCCCGAGAGGAAGGCGTTCAGGTTCCTCTCGGCCCAGACGTCCGCCAGCAGGCGCAGCTCGCATCGGGGACGCAACCTCCGCCAACGCGGCGCCCGCGACCTGGTGGAACGACCGGGTCATGCCGGCGACGTCACGCAACGGCGAGGAGGGCGGCGCCGCTCTGCGACCAACCGCGCCGGTTCCCCCTCGAAGTCGAACAGCATCCAGGAGCGCCGCACCCGCAGCGTCTTGTCGAGGCGCAGATCACCGTGCACCCTGATCGCCATGCCGAGGTCGTCGGCCGAACGCAGGCGTTGGTAGACCGCTTCGATTCGCTCGGTGTCGAGGTGCCCGTCGGTGATACGACGCAGCTGCGCGACCATGTCGTCGGCCCAGGTCGCGCCTTGTGCCGCGTGGGCGCCGAACGCATCCGCCAAGGCCACGTGCAACCGGGCGACCTCGGCACCCAGGTCCTCGGCATCGTCGCTGAAGTCCAACCGGCAGTCCCTCGGAGGGCGCCGCAGGTTGAAGACCTCTCGCAGCGAGTCGAGGGCCAGCTCCCGACCCTCGCCTCTGGATCGCTCCATGCGACGCATCACGGCAAGGTCGGCCCTTCCCTTGCGCCACACGTGCACCGGAACCGAAACGTTGCCGTAGCCGACACCACCCAGCGCCTCGGTCACCTCCACATCCGGGTTCGGGCCATCCGCAACCCCTCCGGAAGACCTGAGGACCCAGGTCTCGTCGATGACCAGCGAGGTGTTCGTGTGCACACCGCCGATGGCGCGCACCGACGCGTAGGTCCCCTCGGGATCCACCACCCGGCAGAACTCGAGCGCCAACTCCTCGTCGGCGAGCGCGTCGAACAGCCACGCCCGGCCACGCGGGTCGGCATGGAACCGAGCCTGCTCACAGGTGGCAGCTCCACAGGGTCCTCGTCAGCGGCTCCCAGAACCAGCTGGTACCACATCGGGCGCCCGGAACCTCCGTTGCCGCGGACCTCGGCGAGCACCCACATCAGCGACGGCCAACCGTCGAGCAGGGTATCCACCTTTCGAACCGCCATCACAGGATCGGGCACCGGGGTGTACCAGCGCTGAGCTGCAAGGAACGGAGCCAGCAGAACGCTCAGTTCGTTGATGAATGTGACCCGTTCGACGACGGCTCCTAGCTGGCTCGGGGCGTGGACGATCCAGGGCAGGGGCGTGCCCCGGGCAGACCATTCTGGCGCGCAGCGACCCCGCTTGCGATATCCGACGGTTGTGCGCGCGGACCCCGCGATCCGCGCGGAAGGTCCCCGCAGGAAGGCCTCAGCGTCTCCGGATCGCCAGGGTGAACTCACCTGTGGCGAATGGCAGCTCGCTGGTGCTCATCCAGATGCCCGTCATCGAGACGATCCGCAGGCCCAACAGGGAGACGCGGCCCAGCACGGCGAAGGTCCGGTCGACACCGGCGGTGGGGTCGTCGACCGTGATCGTCCCGGTGACGAAGCCCTCCTCCGACGCGGTCAGGCGGGTGTCCAACACCGCTGTGCCGTTGTTGAGCGTGGCTTCCAGGACCTCTGCGGACTCGGTGTCGGTCAGCGCTCCTTCGATCTCCGGGTGTGATCGGGAACGACTGCTTCATCTCGATCGGCCCGCCCATGGTGAAGTCGGCCCAGATGTCCTGGATGAGCGCCCGCCGGATCGGTGCGACGGTCACCGCATCGGGTCCGTTCAGCACGCGTCCGGAGTCCGGTTCGAGGAACACCGAGGGCCCCCCACAGCGGGAGCTCCCCACCCGATCGCGTGCAGTCCGGGTAGGTCACGAACTTCCCGTCGCTGGTCCACCCGAGGGCCGCCTCGCCGAAGCTCGCCGTGTCAGGTGCATCCAGCGGAGTGATGTCGAAGGATCGACCTCCTTCGGCGGACACGAGCATCAGGCGACTGCATCCGGGTCCACCGCCGTAGACGATCCGGCTGGAGTCAGGCGACACGATGGGCGAGCAGATCGACTCGTCGGTGGTCAGGATCTCCCTCGATATCGTCGCGAGATCGAGCCTCGTGAGCTCACGACGGCCCTTCGAGGGGCCCGAATACACCACGTAGGCGCCGTCGGGCGAGAAGTCCGGATCGTCGGCCGAGAAGGGCGTCGGAGCAGAAGTCGTCAGCACCGGCCGCAGCAAGCGCGAGGGTGTACCGGTCGGTGGAACCCGGGATCGCGGTCTGCACGACGATCAGCGGATCGGTCAGCGAGGTGGCGATCCCGAACACCGAGCGCAGCGAAGGATCCCCGGCCGTCTGGATCTTGCCACTGGTCACATCGACGGTGGCCAGCACGTTGCCGAGCGGCCCGTCGGGCAACGGGGCCAAGTGGGAACCCGGAGCGCTCAGGGCGGACGAGTGCTGGAATCCTCGACCTGGTCCTCGGTCCCTCGTGCGACGTATGCGATCTGGTCCCCGGTACCGTCCCAAGCGAGCACGGGGGCTTCACCAATGGCATCGATCGCCACATCGGTCGCCACAACACGCATGCCGCTGCCGTCAGAGCCGACCACCGCGAGAGATCCGTCCGCGCGGACATACGCCACCGATTCCCCGGTCGAGGAGATCGCGACCGCTGCCTGGCCGTTGGGCCCGAACGCCGCCAAGGCGCCGACCTCCACCGGCTCAGAGGAACCCGTTCCCAACCAGACCCGCCGGTCGGCGCTCACGTACGCGACCGCCCCACCTGGCTGACTGCGCGCACCGGTGCGGGCCTGTTCCTCGTCGAGTGCACGTCCGTCACCGGGCTCGTCGGGCTCCTGGGCCTGCGAGCCGTGGGGAACCACGACCACCGAAGCGATCACGAGCACCGCCAGCAACACGATCCCACGACGGGCGCGGTTGTCACTACGCGTTGCCACACTCGCGAGGGTACCCGCACCCGCTTGGCTCCACGGCAGCGCCCACGATGGGCAATCACCCCTGAGACCAATCCGGCAGGCCCGAAAGCAGGCCGGCGGTCGTCGACCCCCGATCTCACCACGAGCACCGATACCCTCGGACACGATGGAACCCGTCGGAATAGCGGCGAAGCGCAGCTTCACGGTGCGCCCACACCTGCCGCCTGCACTGTCGGCGCTGCGCGAGCTCGCCCAGAACCTCCGGTGGTCCTATGACCGTGACACCCAGAGGCTGTTCGCACAGGTGAACCCGCATGGTTGGAGCACTGGGATCAGAGACCCCGCCCGACTGCTCGCGGAGGCCGACAAGTCCCACCTGGACCACCTGGGGACCGATACCGCATACCTGAAGGCACTCGCCTCCGCAGCCGGATCGCTTCGCGCCACCCTCGAGACGACAGCCGAAGCACCCGAGGACGACACGTCTCACCGGCGACCGGCTTCGGCAGGACGCGACACCGGCAACCGGTTGGGCTTCGGCCAACTGGTCGCGTACTTCTCGCCCGAGTTCGGGGTGACCGAGGCGATCAACCAGTATTCCGGCGGATTGGGAGTGCTCGCGGGAGACCACCTCAAGGCCGCGGGGACCTCGGTGTGCCATTGGTTGCAGTCGGCCTCTTCTACCGTCACGGCTACTTCCACCAGGAGCTCACCGTCGACGGCTGGCAGACCGAGCGTTTCGACGACGTGGATCCCCACACCCTGCCGCTGACGCAGATGGACCCCACCGTGGAGGTGGACCTGGACGGGCGCTCCCTGCTGTTGCGGATCTGGCGTGCCCAGCTAGGACCGACACGCATCTACCTGTTGGACGCCGACCTCCCCGACAACCCCGAGGACCTGCGCCTCGTCACCGATCGGCTCTACGGCGGCGACGTGGAGCATCGACTCCGACAGGAGATCGTGCTCGGCGTGGGCGGGATCAGGCCTCGACGCCTCGGGGAACCCGCAACGGTGTTCCACACCAACGAAGGTCATGCCGGGTTCATGGGCCTGGAGCGGATCCGGATGCTCATCGAACGATCCGGCCTCGGCTTCGACGAGGCGTTCGACGCCGTGCGGGCAGGGTCGGTGTTCACCACGCACACACCCGTGCCTGCGGGCATCGACCAGTTCCCACGTCCCCTCATCGAGCGTTACTTCGCCGGCTGGGCACGGGCATGCGGAGTCGCCATCGACACCCTGATCGCCCTCGGGCACGGTCCGGCCGACACCGCCGACCGTCCGTTCAACATGGCGGTCATGGGCATGCGCCTGTCGCAGCACCGCAACGGGGTGTCCGAGGCGCACGGAGAGACCAGCCGTGCCATGTTCTCGAGCCTCTGGCCGGGAGTTCCCACACAGGAGGTTCCGATCGGGCACGTCACCAACGGTGTGCACCCTCAGACCTGGACGAGCCCGGCGATGTTGGAGCTCCTCGAATCCGTGCTCGGTCCCCCCGCCGACGTGGCACGAAGGCGACTGGGATGCCATCCGGTCGATCCCCGACGAGGACCTATCCAGGGTTGCGCAATCGGACCGAACCCATCTCGTGGAGGTCGTACGGCGGCGACTCACCCACGGAGGCCTGGCGGCGGGTCGCTCTCCCTCGGAGTCGGCATGGACCGAGCTCGCCCTGGACCCTGGAACCCTCACCATCTGCTTCGCCCGCCGCATGGCTGCACACAAACGGGCTTCGTTGTTGCTGGAACAACCCGATCGCCTGCGTGCGCTGGTAGCCGAACGACCCGTGCAGTTCGTGTTCGCCGGGAAGGCACATCCCGGCGACGATGCGGGAAAGGAGACCATCCGCTCTCTGGTGGCCTTCGCTTCGGAGCCCGCCATGAGAGGACGGTTCGTGTTCGTCGAGGACTACGACATGGCCCTGGCCCGGGCAATGGTGCAGGGCGCCGACGTTTGGCTGAACACGCCGTTGCACCCGCTCGAGGCATCGGGAACCAGCGGAATGAAGGCCGCTCTGAACGGGGCGTTGAACCTGTCGGTCCTGGACGGCTGGTGGGCCGAAGGCTTCGACATCGGCTCGAGACCCGACGTCGTGCCCAACGGCTGGGCGATAGCCGCCACACGTGCCAACGGAGGCGGCGACGCCGATCCGGCACGCCGGTCGAGGCTCGACTGCGATGCGCTCTACGAGTTGATCGAGAACCAGGTGCTCGACCTCTGGTCGCAGACCGCCCCACGGCGAGGCCGCAGACCCTGGTGGGAATGGGTCCGGCGGAGCCTCACGACCCTCGGGCCGCTCGTGGACGCACACCGCATGGTGCGCCAGTACACCGAGGGCGTCTATGCGCCGGCCGTCGCAACGAGCGCCGCCCTGAACGCCGACGGGCACGCCGGAGCCAGGAGGCTCGCAGCCTTCAGGCGACGAGTGGTCGCCAACTGGGACGACGTGCGGATCGCGTCGGTGGAGGTCGACGAGACAACGGGCGATCTCGGGAGCACCAGATCCGTGAGCGCCTCGGTGATGCTCGGCCGCCTCGACGTGGACGACGTTGAGGTTCAGCTCCTGGTGGGCCACCTGGGCCCCGGTGGAGGGCTCGTCGACCCGGAGGTGACAACCATGTCGGCCGCGTCGGGTCCGGATGGCCCCGAGCGCAACGTGACGTACTCAGGTTCGGCGAGGCTGTCGGTGCCCGGCCGCATGGGACTCACAGTGCGAGTCCTTCCGAGCGAGCCGCTGCTGCACACCCAGGTCGACCTGGGTCTGGTCACCTGGGCCGATTGAGCAGGCCGGATCTCCCGCTGCGGACCTCGGCCGGCTTCAGCTCTCGAAGTTGGCGTGACCCGGACCTGATCTCAGGAAGCTACGAACCCCGACCTCGGCATCCGCGTGGTGAAGCTGTCCACGAAGAGGGCCTGCTCCAGCTCCAGGCCTTCATCCAGAAGCATGCCGAGCCCTCCGTCGATGGCCCACTTCGCGAGCCTCGAGAGCGGCACGAGGGCCTGCGGCGAACTCACCTGCCCACTCGATAGCGGCGCCGGTGGCGTCGTCGTCGACGACTCGGTCGACCAGGCCGATCGACAGCGCCTCGTCGGCACCCACGGTGCGTCCGCTGAACACGAGGTCCTTGGCGCGTGAGGACCCGACGAGTCGTGTGAGACGTTGAGTGCCTCCGCCACCGGGGATGATCCCGAGCAGGATCTCGGGTTGACCGAACCTGGCGCCCGCCGAGGCGACCCTGAGGTCACACGACATGGCCAGCTCGCAGCCACCGCCCAGAGCGAAGC
Organism: Microthrixaceae bacterium; assembly: GCA_027493675.1. Lineage (GTDB taxonomy): Bacteria > Actinomycetota > Acidimicrobiia > Acidimicrobiales > Microtrichaceae > JAMLGJ01. The sequence continues at coordinate 92,958 of JAOSKI010000042.1, forward strand.
CGTTGACCGCCGCGATGGTCGGACACGGCAGCGCCGCCACCCGCCGAGGCCGTCGAGGAACGCCCGTCCGATGCGTCTCACGTCGGCCGCCTCCGCGAGTTCGAACGGTTCCCCACCGCCGTTGCGCGTGAACTCGGTGATGTCCGCACCGGCCGCGAACACCTTGAAGCCGCCTGTCAGCACCACGGCGCGGGGTGATTCCGCCGCTATGCGCTCCGCTGCTTCGCGCAGCACCGTCAGCAGCTCCACACAAAGCGCGTTCACCTTCGGTCGCTCCAGGGTGATGACGTGCACACCGTTGTCGAGCAGTTCGGTTCGGATCATCGCGGGCACTCTAGAGGCCGACCGTCGCGGTGATGGGACTCAGATCGAGAAGTCGTCACCCCGCCAGACACCGTCGACCGAGGGGCCGCTGTCGCCGTGGCCGGCACCCGGATCGGACGACCCGCCGGTCAGGGTCAGCTCCAGGCGGTCCACCCGCGAGCAGCGAGTGGAGGCTCGTGCCCACCAGATCGGGGACGACGGGGTCGAGGTCCACTCCGGAATCGGCCGTTCTGGGCCTGCTGCGGGCGATGACCTGCCCGGGCACACCCACGACCACGGAGTTGGACGGGACGTCACGTACCACCACCGCGTTGGCCCCGATACGGCTGTCGTGGCCGATGTCGATGGCCCCGAGGACCTTCGCTCCGGCACCGATGGTGACACGGTCCCCGACGCTCGGATGGCGCTTGCCCGTATCGGTGCTGGTGCCGCCGAGGGTCACACCGTGGAAGATGGTCACGTCGGCACCTACCACGGCGGTCTCACCGATGACGACGCCGGCGCCGTGGTCGATGAAGAACCCCGGGCCGAGTCGGGCGCCGGGATGTATCTCCACCCCGGTGACGAAGCGGACGAGCGCGGCACCGATCCTGGCGGCCAGTCGGAGACCGTGGATCCACAGCCAGTGGTTCACGCGGTGGCCCCACACCGCGTGCACACCCGGGTACGTGAGCACCACCTCCCGGACCGTGCGGGCGGCCGGATCCCGCTCACGGGCCGCACGCAGATCGCGGCGTGACGCGCTGAACACGATCAGTCGGCCAGACCTGCGAACAACGGCGTGCTCAGGTACCGCTCGCCGTAGCTGGGGATCACGACCACCAGGAGCCTGCCGTCGTTCTCGGGACGCGCCGCAACCTCGAGCGCCGCCCACAGGGCCGCTCCCGAGGAGATCCCGACCAGCAGGCCCTCCTCCCGGGTGGCACGCCTCGCTGTCTCGAAGGCGTCGTCGTTCTGGACGGCGATCACCTCGTCGACCACCTCCGGGTCGTAGTTGGTCGGGATGAATCCCGCTCCGAGGCCCTGGATGGGGTGCGGTCCTTTGTCACCGCCCGAGAGCACCGCCGAATCGGCGGGTTCCACGGCGATCATCTGCACCTCCGGCTTGCGCTCCTTGAGAGCCTGGCCCACACCGCTGATCGTGCCACCTGTGCCGACACCCGCGACCACGATGTCGACCGCTCCGTCGGTGTCGTTCCAGATCTCCTCAGCGGTGGTCCTGCGATGGATCTCGGGGTTGGCGGGGTTGTCGAACTGCTGGGGGATGAAGTAGCGCGGGTCGTTCGCCGCCAACTCCTCGGCCTTGGCGATCGCTCCGGTCATGCCCTCGGGTCCGGGTGTGAGCACGAGCTCCGCACCGTAGGCCCGCAGGAGGGCCCTGCGCTCCTGCTCATGGTCTCGGGCATGACGAACACCGCGCGGTACCCACGTGCGGCAGCCACCATGGCCAGCGCGATCCCCGTGTTGCCGCTCGTGGGCTCGCAGATCACGGAGTCCTCCGTGAGAAGCCCGGCCTTCTCGGCCGCGTCGATCATGGCGAGCCCGATGCGGTCCTTCACGCTGTGCGCGGGGTTGTAGTACTCGAGCTTGGCCACCACTTGCGCCGGAACCCCCGGTGAGCCGGTTGATCCGGACCAGGGGCGTGTTGCCAACCAGTTGGGTGATGTCGTCGAAGATCCTGGCCATTGTGGTGACACTTCCTGTTCGGTTGCCGGTGGTACATCGAAGCTATGCGCCGAATGTTGACTCAACAAGTCGGGATTGGCCACCGGGTCACCCGTCGGCGCCCCCCGTCAGGTGCGACTCCTACCTTGCGAGCCTGCGTGCCAGGGTCGACGAGTCCGGCCGCGATCCGGGCTCACCGAGACAACGTCGCAGCAGACGCCGCGCACCACCGGTCAGCCCATCGAGGTCACCGCAGACCGCGAACATCGTCGAGGCGAGGCCGAAGACATCGTCCGCCGGCGTCGGCGGAGCGCTTCTGCGACGTTCGGGCGTCGAATAGGCGGGAGTGTGCCCGGTGACCCGCCCACTGCCGGGTGCGTCACCCAGGAGGACCGCCGAACCGAAGTCGCCAACCAGAACCACGTCGTCGATGTCGAGGAGGACGTTCGACGGCGTCACATCGCCGTGCACGACACCGTTGGCGTGCACGTGAGCCAGCGCCTCTGCGAGCTGCGCGGCCCATCGCACCACCTGCTCGGCCGGCGCACCGATGCGCTGTTCGATCGAACCTCCCAGAGCGCGGTCGGTCACGATCCAACCGATCCCCGACTCCCCGCCGCTGTGACCGACCATCACTGCGGTCAGGACATGGGGGTGAGCACCCAGGCGGGCCAGCGCCCGGCCTCGGCCTCGCACGTCGCCCGCGCCTCGGGCCCGTAGGCCTTGACGACCACCTCGACACCACGACGACGGTCCCACCCGGAATACAACCGGGCATTGCGCGTCACCGTGAGCATCTCCCCCAGCTCGACATCGTCCGTGAGAGCCAGAGCAAGCAACTCGTATCGGGCATCCCCCTCGATGACCATGGACCTGCCTCAGTCCTCGTGCGCCACGTCTGTTCCATCCGACGCTCGGTCCCGTCCAGCACGTCGGCTCCATCCAGCGCGTCGGTCCCATCCAGCAGGATCCTCGCGGCCGCCCAGGGGTCACGACGCAGCGCGAGCACATCGGCCAGGGCGGCCTCCCAGCGCTCACCACCCACCATGGCGTCCGCACGGCGGTGTAGTTCCGCCACCAGCACAGCATGAAGTTCGTCGCGGGCACGGCGGTCACGTCGCCGCGAACCCTCCCCTGATGCATCCAACCACGACCGATGCTCCCCGAGCGCGTCGGCAAGCTCCTCCACCCCTTCGCCGGCGGTGGCAACGACGCTCAGCACAGGGTGGGCGGTACGACATCTCCCCGGTGCGCATGTCCAGCATCCACTCCAGATCCCGCCGCGTATCGTCGGTTCCGGGACGGTCTGCCTTGTTGACCACGAAGATGTCGGCCACCTCCATCAACCCGGCCTTGGCCGCCTGCACCTCGTCACCCCACCCGGGGTTGACCACCACCACGGTGGTGTCGGCTGCACCTGCCACCTCCACCTCCACCTGACCCACACCCACGGTCTCCACCACCACGGTGTCGTATCCCACCACGTCGAGCACCCGCGCTGCCTCCGGGGTGGCGAGGGCCAGGCCGCCGAGGTTGCCCCGCGTCGCCATCGAGCGGATGAACACCCCGTCGTCCGGTCGACTGATCGCCCATGCCGGATCCGATCGCCGAGGATCGCACCACCGCTGAACGGCGAGGACGGATCCACCGCCAGCACCCCCACGGTGAGGTCCCGTCGACGCAGCTCGCTGCACAGGGCGTTGGTCAGGGTCGACTTCCCTGCGCCGGGGGCACCGGTGGGAGGCCGACCATGTGGGCCGATCCTGCCACCGGCCAGGTCGCAGCCGACACTGCTGCAGCAGCGGAACCTCCCCCGTTCGGCCATCGTGATCAGTCTGGCGAAGCGCGCGCCACGGTCACCACCCGTCGCCGCGATCGAGCAGCTCACCCACGACCTCCACGATGTTCAGAGCGAACCCGCCCGGTCGAGTTGGTTGTCGAGATCACCCGGTTGCACCACCGAGGTCACCCCGGGCACACGATCCTTCATGATCCGCTCGATGCCTGCCTTCATGGTGATCGTGGCGGCCGGGCAACCCACGCAGGCACCGTGGAGCTGCACGGTCACCACGCCCGGTCGCCCCGTCCACGTCGAGCAGTTCGATGTCGCCGCCGTCGGCCTGGATGGCGGGACGCAGGATCGCCACCACATCCTCCACCTCTGCACGCTCGATCGGTTCGGAATCCATTTGACCTCCGGCTGGGGCACTTCGGGGCTGTCAATCCTCCGATGCGCTCGACGTTCGCGCCGAGGGCGCCGAGCTTCTCATGAATCGCCTCGTACCCACGGTCGATGTGCTCTCCACCACGGATCTCGGTACATCCTCGGCACCGAGCCCCCGCCACCAGCAGTGCGGCACCGGCACGGATGTCGGGCGCGCGCACCGGTGCACCTGAGAGCGATTCCACACCGTGGATGATCAGGTGATGGTCCTCGACGCGCACCTGCGCCCCCATCCGTGCCAGCTCACCGACGTATCCGAAGCGCCCGGCGAAGACGTTCTCGGTCGCGAAAGCTGGTTCCCTCCGCGAAGCACAGCACCGCCACCAACAGCGGCAGGAAGTCGGTTGCCAGACCGGGATACGGCAGGGTCGCCAACGCCGTGGCGCGAGGCCGCGTACGGCTCATCGCCCAGATGCTGTCGCCTTCGGGTGAGATCCTCATGCCCATCGCACCCATGCGGTCGATCAACAACTCGATGTGGTCGGGGCGGGTACGGCGCAGGGTCAGTTCGCCGCCGGTCACCCCCAACGCCGCGAGGAACGTGGCCACCTCGAGGCGGTCGGGGACCACCGAATGGGTGACGGCCTCCAGGCGATCCGTGCCGTCGATGTCGATCCGGGAGGTGCCCGCACCCACCACCGTCGCACCCATCCTGTTCAGCAACGCCGCCAGATCCGCTATCTCGGGTTCGCGTGCGCGTTGAGGATCGAGGTGTGACCCTCGGCCAGCACCGCGGCCATCAACAGGTTCTCGGTGGCACCGACGCTCGGGTAGTCGAGCGCGATCTCGGCGCCCACCAGGCCGTCGGTACGCCCGAGGATGTCGCCGTGGGACAACTCGAAGGTCGCACCCAGTGCCTCCAGGCCGGCCAGGTGCATGTCGATCGGGCGGGCACCGAAATCGTCACCACCGGGCATGGCCACGCGGGCCTCGCCTACGGTGGCGAGCAACGGCCCAAGCACCGCGGTCGAGGCCCGCATCCGTTCCACCAACTCGTAGGGGGCCTCAGGTTGCAGGTCCCGCCCCCTGGTGACCTCCACGCGATTGCCACCGAGCGGACGCACCTTCACCCCGATCGCCTCGAGAACCCCCGCCATCAGGGTCACGTCCGCGATGTCGGGCACGTTGGAAAGCGTGTGGGTTCCTTCTGCGAGCAGGCACGCCGCCATGAGCTTGAGAGCCGAGTTCTTGGCACCGCTGATCGAGACCTCACCCTCGAGGGGTCCGGATCTGCTGACCACGTAGCGGCTCATCGGACAAGTATGGCGCTCCCCCTACCTAGGATCAGCGCTCGTGGGTCGACCCCTTCAGATCGATATCGACGAGGCGGCCCTGCGGGCACGGCTCACCCCGCGTGACGACGTGCTGGTGGCCGAATCCCAACCGGCACTGAGTGGATCCGTCGATGCGGGCGCCGGCGAGGGCACGCTTCGCGTGCACCCAGGGCCCGTTTCGGACCTATGAGCGGGTCGCCACCTGGAATGCGATCGCTCCGGGGCGCTTCCGCTACCGCCAGCGAGTGAGGTTCTGGCCCGCTGTCCCGGTCTTCTCTCCGATGTTCTTCGTGTTGATGCGCAATTCGCTGCGCGACGGCCGGCCAATCCGACGAAACCCGATCTGGGCGATGCCGGATCGCCTGAGCGCCCATCAGTCCACTGTCGTGGCGGTCATGTGCCTGTTCCACGTGATCGGGGGATCCTGTTCTCGTTCCTCACCAATGTGCTCACGTTCATCGCCGCGGACCTCGGTGACGGGAGTGCCGGTGAACAGTCGGTGGTGCTGGCGGTGGCCCGCTTGGGGGTGGTGCTGACGATCGTGGTCAGTGGCCGCCGCGGACCGCATAGGGCGCCGCCGCGTGGCGGTGTGGTCCGCAGGCGTGGCAGTAGGGCTCACCGTGCTGGGCGGCCTGGCGCCGAACCTCGCCGTGCTCACAGTGCTCCAGACGCTTGCACGCAGCCTCGCGATCGCGGCCATGCTCTCCTCGGACACCCTCAGCGTCGAGGAGTTGCCCGCCGGATCCAGAGCAGCGGCCCAGGGCCTCGGAGCACTCAGCTACGGCCTCGGTTCCGGGCATCGTGATCCTCACACTCCCGCTCGCCGACCTCGACACGAACGGATGGAGGTTCGTGTTCCTGGTCGCCCTCGTGTGCGTGCCGTTGCTGTGGATCGCTGCACGTCACCTCCCCGAGAGCCATCGCTTCGTCACCCGGCACCGCTACGAGGGCACCGCCCGCAGGATGAACCCCCGGCGCTTCGTGTTCGTCGGTGCGCTCCTGCTGCTGCTCAACGTGTTCGTGGCCCCTGCTTCCCAGCTGCAGAACGACTTCCTGCGCACCGATCAGGGTTTCGCGGGCAGTCGGATAACACTGTTCATAGCGGTGACGAGCATCCTGGGGCTCTTCGGGATCCTCCTGGGTGGGCGCATGGCGGACCGTCGGGGCAGGCGCGTGGTGATCGTGCCCGGCTTCGTGGCCACCGCTGTGTTCGGGGCGGCGTTCTTCGCCACCGACGGAGTCCCCATGTGGATCGCCGCCGCGCTCGCTGCAGGGCTGGGCTCGCTGTCGATACCGGCACTGGGCGTGTTGGCGCCCGAGATGTTCCCGACCGCGCGTCGCGGAACCGCGAGGGGCGCGTTGAGCGCCGTCGCGACCGCCGGTTCGGTGATGGGGCTACTCGGGGCGGGGACGCTCGTGGACCACCTCGGCTACGGGAGCGCATTCACGTGGTTGGCGCTGGCACCGCTCACCGCCGCGGTCCTGGCGCTGAGGGTGCCGGAGACATCCGGGCTCGAACTGGAGGCGCTCAACGAGGAGAGGGCCTCCGGCGCAGTCCCAGCCAGTCCCAGAGCTCCGCTGCCACCACGGCATCGCAACCCTTGAGGTCGTGACGACCATCGAGGGTGCGCGACGTCACCGGACCTTCCACGAGCGCCTGTGCCAGAGCCAGCTCGTCGGGTGTCCCGAATGGGTCACGGTCACCGCACAACCAGACGCTGGGCACGCGGAGCGAACCCAGGTGTTCGGTGCGAAGGTTCTCGGGCCTACCGGGCGGGTGCAACGGGTAGGCGATCAGAACCACGCCGGCGGCCGGCAGGCCCTCGGCGACGGCCATGGAGCACATGCGGCCGCCCATCGACCTTCCGCCCAACACCAGGCGCTTCGGGTCCACCCCGGCCTCCCCCCGCCACCCGCCCGACCTCCTCGACGATCGAAGCGATCAGCTTCCGGGGCCCGATCCGGTGCACGACGCCCCTCGCGACGGTACGGGAAGTCGATCAGGTGCACCGGCAACTCGGTGATGGCGTCCCTGATCGCCACCAACGAGGGGTGGTCGGCCCCGGTGCCGGCTCCCGGCCACAGGAGCACGGCCGCAGGATCCCTTGGGGCGTCGTCGTGTTCCCACCTGCTCAGCCCAGCAGGATCCTCCGGGCCGTGTCGAGCTCGGAGATCCGCGCAGCCGCGCCGTCAAGCGGAGCGCCGTGGTCCGGGTGGGCGTCTCGCAGCGCGGATCGGAACGCCCGCTGAACCTCCCTTCGCGCCGGTCGACCGTCGGCTGTGGCAAGAGCGAGCACATCCAAGGCCCATCCGACCGGATCACCGCCGAGAAGGCCCGTCACGCGGTGCTCGGGGCGGCGCCTTCCGCCCAACACCGCCAGCAGGTCCTCTTCGGGGAGCCGGCCCACCCTAGGCCCAACCGCATGGCCGCGGCCACCTTGTGGCGCTGATCCCCCTCGAGTGCCGCCGCGCTGTACACGGCTGCGAGTGCGTGTTGTGCCCGGGTGCCGTTTGTCCAGTCGAGACGCAACCTCAGGACCCCCGATGGGTCGCCGACGAGTTGGCTGGTGCTGCGCTTCAACCCCACGCGGTCGGTCTGGAGGCGGTGGCGCATGCGGGGCTGGGGGATCCGTCGGTCGTGCTCGATGTCGTCGATCAGGCGGTGCAGGTCGACGAGGTCGTCGTCGTCAAGGGTGCCGGCGAAGGTTCCCAGCACACCGCCCAGGAGCATCGCGGCAGCGGAGGTGGCCGCAGCTGTACCTCCGGGCTCACCCAGGCGAAGCCGTCCGACAGCAATGCGGCGGTAGGGCGCGACCGGACGGGAGAAGAAGGCCTCGAACTCGGCCAGGACCATCGGGCAAACCTACGTCAAACGAAACGACGCAGCAGGTCGCGCAGAGCAGCCGCCCTGGATTCGACCCCGGCGGATTCCCCGGTGTGATCCGAGCTCCCGACGCCGGCACCCTCGCCATCACCATCGTCGCCCATGGCGCCGTCGCCTGGTTCACCGGCCTTGCCGTCGATCGCATCGATGAGCCCGGTCACCAGACGGTGCAGGCGCAGCCACATGGCAGGCTCCACTCCGAAGGGCACCGCCGCGTTGGCCACCTCCCGGTAGACGCGCTTGACACCCTTGCGGCCCTTGACGTCGGCGCCGTCACGGCACAGCCGGTCGACCATCACGAACAGCTCGCTCAGCCGCTCGTTCAGCTCGAGGCCGTCCAACTCGTCTCCGCCGTCGGGCTCGCCGAGCGCATCGAGCAGCTCCTCGACGGCCTCGGCATCCTCTTGGTGCACCACGAGGTCGCCTTCGCTGTCCCATTCGTGGGGGATGTGGGCTTCGACGAGATCGTCCACGAGTGCGTTCTGCGAAGCGGCTGACCACGGCGACACCTCGAAGGAGATCGTGGCGCGAGTGCGCCCGAGCGACGACCTGGCGGTGGATCGCGCTCCGTCGACCAGCTCGTCGACCTGGTCCTCGAACGCGGCCGGCACCACCAGCACGGTGCCCTCCCAGGCGTGTGGAACCTCGCTGTCGACCAGCAGGCTCCGCAGCACCTGACGGGGTCTCCCTGTGCCCACGGGCTGCACTCGTATTCGATCTCTCCGGCGGCCACTTCGTCAATGGGCTCGTCAATGGGTTCATCGGTGAGCTCATCGGTGAGCTCACGGCGGCTCGTCGGAAGTCGTTTCGGTGGGCTCGTCTGTGGGTTCTTCGCTCACGGCGCAATGGTTGCACGTCTGCGGTGCCCGTTACATGTGCTCATGCGAGCACACACATGCACCCACCCGCTCCTACCGGGGTTGCGGCTCTCACGGGCACACCCTCCGCCTCTCCGGGCGGCTCGCATCAGCTCGCCCACCCTCCACCTCTCCGGGCGGCTCGCATCAGCTCGCCCACCCGGCGCTCGACCGGCTAGCTTGCGCCCATGACAAGCGTCCCCGACCGGAATCTGGCCCTCGAGCTCGCCCGCACCACCGAGGCCGCCGCACTCGCTTCGGCCCGCTGGGTGGGCCGTGGAGACAAAGAAGGAGCCGACGGCGCAGCGGTGGATGCGATGCGCCTGATCCTCGGCACCGTGTCGATGACCGGAACCGTCATCATCGGCGAGGGCGAGAAGGACGAGGCGCCGATGCTCTACAACGGCGAGGTGGTCGGCGACGGCACCGGGCCCGAGGTGGACATCGCGGTCGACCCCATCGACGGGACCACGCTCACATCGTTGGGCCGTGGAGGCGCCGTGGCGGTGATCGCGGTCTCCGAGAAGGGCACGATGTTCGATCCGGGGCCGTGTGTGTACATGGACAAGATCGCGGTCGGCCCGGAGGCAGAAGGGGACCATCGACCTCAACGCCTCGGTGGGCGACAACCTGCGGGCGATAGCCCGTGCCAAGGGGATAGAGGTCACCGAGGTGACCGCCACCGTGCTCGACCGGCCACGCCACGAGGGCCTGGTGGCGGAGATCCGCGAAGCCGGATCACGAATCCGCCTGATCGGCGACGGCGACGTGGCCGCGGCGATCGCAACCGCATGGCCGGACTCGGGTGTGGACGTGCTGTTCGGTATCGGGGGTACCCCTGAGGGCGTCATCGCGGCCGCCGCCCTCAGGTGCATGGGCGGTGAGCAGCTGGGCCGCCTGTGGCCGCGCAACGACGACGAGCGCAAGGCCGCAGAGGATGCCGGATACGTGCTCGACAAGGTGCTCGACACCGACGACCTGGTCGCCGGCGACAACTGCTTCTTCGCCGCGACCGGGATCACCGACGGCAACCTGTTGCAGGGAGTCCACTTCATCCGCGGCGGTGCGACCACCCAGTCGCTGGTCATGCGCTCGAGCTCGGGGACGGTCCGCCAGATCGACGCCCGCCACCGTGCCGACAAGCTCCCCTGGAAGCCCTCCAGCGTCGGCGAGTAACCCCCTCCCCCCAGCGAACTGTCCGGTCTCAGCCGCGGAAACCGCCACCACACCGGACAGTTGGCGGTGGGGGAGGGTCAGCGGGTGGGCTCCGCGGAGGTCAGTTCGTAGTCGAAGACCTCCAGGAACGATGCGAACCCATCCAGGTCGAAGCGCCGGTCGACTCCGACCAACAGCGCATCGTCGGTGGTGAAGGCCAGCTTCTCGTCCCAGGTGCCGTTGACACTCCCTCCAGATCGAAGTGCACATCGAGGGTCACCACCTCACGCTCGACGCCGTCGAGCACCCGTGTGCCGCCCTCGATGGCCTTCGAGGTACCCGAGAACCCGACGGTGACGGTCTTGGGACCTCCGAGCAGCTCCAGAGAGCATTCGAGGTCGAGCTCGGCGGTGCCCGGCTCCCACAGCACACCCGGATCGCAGCGGATGTCGACTGTGGGCTTGAACACCGAGACCTGCTGGTGCTTCTCATAGTGCTCGAGGCGCAGGCCACCCCTGGTCGGTGCGGCAATAGGTGCTGTCCTCGGTGTGCTGCTCGATCAGGTTGAGCGTGGTCACGAAGCACGCCTGGTCCGACACCGCCTCGGCATGGGTGACGACTCCGTTGATCCCGGACGGCAGCGTACGGGTCTCCTCGGGGATCGGACCGAGTTGCACGGTCTCGGAGCCTGACCCCGCATACCGGTACACGCCGGGTGTCGGTGTCGCACCCTCCGCCTTCTCCGCCTCCCTCATCGGTGCGCCCGGGGGTCGGATCAGTGCGACCCTCCTCCCGGAACGACTGAAGGGCGTCCTGCTCGCTGACGGGATCCGCTCCGCGGGGCCAGACCACCAGGGTGACAAGTGCCCCCACGGCCACCACCAGCACCGCAGCAACGACCACGACCAACTTGTTCATCGAATGCTCACCTTCACCGGGTTCGTCGGGTGGGATCAGTCCCGGGGCTTCAACGGGGGCGTGGCCTGGTGTGAGGTGACCGCCAGGCGGTTCCACACGTTGATCGCCACGATCGCCATGACCAGGTCGGTGAGCTCGGAATCACCGAAGTGCATCCTGGCGGTGTTCCACACGTCGTCGGTCACGCCCTCCTCGCCCAGGCGGGTGACCGCGTCGGTGAGCGCCAGCACCGACCGCTCCACATCTGTGAAGAACGACGACTCCCTCCACGCCGACAGAGCCACGATCCGGCGGATGTCCTCACCCTGGGCGAGTGCGTCGGTGGTGTGCATGTCCACGCAGAAGGCGCAGCCGTTGATCATCGAAGCGCGGGTCTTGATCAGCTCGAACAGGGTCGGATCGACCTTGGACCTGGCGTAGTTCTCGAGTCCCAGGATCGCCTCGTAGGCGTCAGGGGCGAGCTCGTACATGTTCAGACGCTGCTGCATCGTCTCCTCCGTTTCCATGCAACCGGCTGCCCTACAACGGTCATCTTCGTTCAAGTGCCATCCATCAGGTGGAGCCTGACACAACAGGCATCCTCGGTGGGCTCCAGGCGTGGTTCCACGCCCACTCCGTCGAGGTGGTCCACCACCGCTGCCAACAGGCGCAGGTTCATCCCGCAGACCAACTCGGCGTGTTCCCGGGCCAGGTGGTGGAACGGGCAGTTCCGGAGCACGACCGTTCCGTGGTCGTCCCGGGACGGCTCGTAACCCCGGGCTGCCAAGGCACCGAACAGGGACTCGCGTCGCTCGGAAGCATCCCGGCTGCCCCAGTCCGCCTGTCCATCGCGGATCACATCAGCGATGCGCCGGCCCTCGACCCCGGCTGCGCGATCCAGGGCGTCGCTGATGTGCACACCGTCACATCGCGACATGTCGATCGCCTCGGCGAGCAACCTCGCGGCGAGCTCGTAGTCGCGGGGGGCAGCGTGACCCCGATCTCGGTGAGCGCACGGCGGTAGAGCTTCGCGGGACGACCGGCGCCGGGGCCCCGGCGACCGGAGATCCTGCGGTAGTCCACCTCGAGTAGACCGTCGGCAGCCAGACGGTCCAAGTGGTGCGCTGCGTTCGGTCGCTCTATCCCGACCGCATCCGCTGCGGCGTCCCGACCCACCCAGTCCCCTACTGCCACCACATGGTCGTACAGCGCCCGCCTGGTCGGTTCACCCAGGGCACGAAGGGCGTCCAGGCCACCACTTGATCCACCGTCGACACCTTGCCCCGCGTGTGGTTCCTCGACGGTCGTTGGTGGCTCGTCATCCATCTTCGACCTCCGGTCGTGGAACCCGACGGACTTCTATCACCAATTGTTGCTTGACATAGAGCGACCGCAGGCAAGCAGTATCGCAAGCATCGACAGATTTTAGAATGCCGATCACCAGCCACAGGCGGCCGACGGTGGTATCTCGCCTGGACGGCCACGACACCGATCCAGGTCGCCTGCAGCGAGGTGATGGGCACAGGCACAGAAGCGAGGCAGCCATGAGGAAGTTCTCCGTCAGGCCGGTGCTCACCATGAAGGGACGCACCTTCAAGGGACTGCGTGGTTGGTCGGGCAAGCCGAGCCACCCACCGCTCACCGACTTGCCGATAGGTGCCTACGTGCTCGCTGCGGCGTTCGACGTGATCTCGGTCATTGGTGGGGAGCACCAACGAGTGGGCTCACGACTTCTGGCGTGCCGGTACCTACGTGATCATCGGCGGGTTCATCGTGTCGGTGCCGGCGGCGCTGACAGGCCTCGCCGACCGCAACGGGTCCTCGCAGGCGGGCACTCAGGCACGTCGGACCATCAACACCCATGCCCTGGTGATGGTCATCGCCACCGTGCTGGCCGTTATCGACATCGTGTGGCGCCTCTCGGTCCACGACACCGAGGCCTCCGCGCCTGTGGGGATCATGGTGCTGTCGGTACTCACCGCCGCAACGACCGCTCTGGGGGCGACCTTCGGCGGCAGCCTGGTGTTCGAGCACGGCTTCAACGTGGAGAACGCCGGCGACGACCCCGTCTGGCACGAGTCCGAGACCGACGTGTTCCCCGGGGGCACTGACCCCCACCCGCGGGCCCTAACCTCAGGCGAACTGAATGGCGTCACCCACCTATACGGTGGACCACGCCCTTCAGTTCGCTGGGTGGGGTGGCGCTGGGGGTGGAGCTGGGGGTCAGGCGGCTTCGGCGACGCTGAGGCGCACCTCGGCGCGCTGCAGGGCGGAAGCGGCCTCGGGATCGTCCGCGTCGGCCCGTAGGGCCTCCTCGGCACGCTCTTGGCCGCCCTGGCCCGCTCGACGTCGATCGAGTCGGCCAGCTCGGCCACGTCCGACAGGACCGTGGCGCGGTGTTGCCCTCGGCATCGGTCGGGGAGACCTCCACGAAGCCCTGGTGTACCGCGATGACGGTCTCACCGTCGTCTCCGATGACCTTGACGGGATGGGTCTGCAACACGCCGATGAACGGTATGTGGCCGGCCTGGAAGGCGATATCGCCCGCCGTGGTGCGGCACACGACCATCTTCGCCTCGCCCGAGAAGGCAACCCGCTCGGGGATACGAGCTCGACGGTGAGCGACATCAGGCCTTCGCCTCGAGTTCCTTGCCCTTGCGCATGACGTCCTCGGCACCGCCGACGTTGTAGAAGGCCTGCTCAGGCAGGTGGTCGAGCTCGCCGTTGATGAGCAGCTCGAAGCTCTCCACGGTCTCCTCGACGGAGGTGAACACGCCCGGCAGGCCGGTGAACACCTCGGCGACGAACATCGGCTGAGCGAGGAACTTCTGGATCCGCCGCGCCCGATTCACCGTGACGCGGTCCTCCTCGGAGAGCTCGTCGATGCCGAGGATCGAGATGATGTCCTGGAGCTCCTTGTAGCGCTGCAACATCTCCTGCACCCGACGGGCCACCGCGTAGTGGCGGTCCCCCACCACCTCGGGTGTGAGGATGGTGGAGCTGGACGCCAGCGGGTCCACCGCCGGGTAGATCCCCAGCGCCGCGATGTCACGCGACAGCTCGGTGGTGCCGTCGAAGTGGGTGAAGGCCGTGAACGGTGCCGGGTCGGTGTAGTCGTCGGCAGGCACGTACACCGCCTGCAACGAGGTGATCGAACGGCCGCCGGTGGAGGTGATGCGCTCCTGGAGCTCACCCATCTCGTCGGCCAGCGTGGGCTGGTATCCCACCGCCGCGGGCATGCGCCCGAGCAGGGTGGAGACCTCGGAACCGGCCTGGGTGAACCGGAAGATGTTGTCGATGAACAACAGCACGTCCTGACCCTGGACGTCCCGGAAGTACTCAGCCATCGTCAGCGCGGAGAGAGCCACCCGCAGGCGCACTCCCGGAGGCTCGTCCATCTGGCCGAACACGAGGGCCGCCTTGTCGAGCACCGAGCCCGACTCGCCCAGAGCCGTCTCGCCCATCTCGATGAACAGGTCGGTGCCCTCACGGGTGCGCTCGCCCACCCCGGCGAACACCGACACGCCGCCGAACTGGCTGGCGATCGCGGTTGATCATCTCGGTGATGAGAACGGTCTTGCCCACCCCCGCGCCACCGAAGAGGCCGATCTTGCCACCCTGCAGGTAGGGGGTCAGCAGGTCGATGACCTTGATGCCCGTGGCGAACATCTGCGCCTTCGGCTCGAGGGTGTCGAACGCCGGAGCCTGGCGGTGGATCTCCCAGCGCTCGCTCACATCCACCTCGTCGACATCGAGGGGCTGCCCGAGCACGTTGAACACGTGACCCAGGGTGACGTCGCCCACAGGCACGGTGATGCCCACGCCGGTGTTGCGCACCTCGGCACCCCGCACGAGCCCGTCGGTCGGCTTCATCGAGATGGCACGAACCCGGCTGTCGCCGATCTGCTGGGCCACCTCCGCGGTGACCAGGTTGTCCACCCGTCGACCGTGATGGTGAACTCCAGAGCCGTGTTGATCTCTGGGAGCGCCGAGGGGAGGGAACTCCACGTCGACCACGGGGCCGGCGATGGCGACGATGCGCCCGGTGCTCCGTTCAGTTGCGCTTTGCTCGGTGTCGGTGACCGTCATCGCAGTTTCTCCTTGTGACCGGCTGGAGCCGGCAGGGGTGTCTCGTCAGAACGAATCGTGACCAATCACGTGGCGGACGTGCTCCCCCGAAGTGCTTCGGGAACGGGTCCGAGAACATGTGGTCGAGGATCAGGTCCTCGGGGTCTCCACGGTCCTCGGCGAGCGCCTCGGCACCACCGATGATCTCCATGATCTCAGTGGTGATGGCGTCCTGGCGGACCTGGTTGATCTTGCGGGTGAGCTTCGTGATGAGCTCCTCCGCGTTGTCGGTAGCGGCCTTCATCGCCCGCTGCCGTGAAGCGTGCTCCGACGCTGCCGACTCCAGCAACGCCGAGAGGATGCGGGCCTCGACGTATCGGGCAGCAGCGACTCGAGCACCTGTGACGGCCCTGGTTCGAACTCGAACCCCGCGGACGCCCCCGCGTCGCCCTCCTCGGCGACCTTCTCGGAGGATTCGAGCGGCAGGAAGCGCCGGACCACCGGCTCCTGGGAGCCGAGCGAGATGAAGCGGGTGTAGACCAACAGGATCCGGTCGCAACCCCCGTTGACGAACAGATCGCTCACCCGCGCGGCGACCGTCGCGGCGTCCTCGAAGGTGGGCTTGTCGGAGAACCGCGAATACGCGGCCTCGATCGGGTAGTTGCGGAAGCGGAAGTAGTCCGCCGCCTTGCGCCCGAGGGTGACCAGGGCGTACTCACGTCCCTCGGAACGTGCCGCCTGCACCTCCCGCTCGGCCGCCTTGATCACCGCCGAGTTGAACGCACCGGCGAGACCACGATCGGCCGAGACGACCACGACGCCGACCCTGGTCGGTTCGACTACCTCACGCAGCAGCGGATGATCCGCATCGGCTCCGCCGGCGGCGAGATCCTGGATGACCGTGGTGATGTGCTCGGCGTATGGACGGGCTTCGTTGGCGGCCTGTTGGGCCTTGGTCACGCGTAGCGGAGAGATCGAGCTCCATGGCACGCGTGATCTTCTTCATGTTCTGCGTGGCGCCGATGCGGCGACGCAGCACCCGTTCCTGTGCACCCGCCATCGGTCAGGCTTCCTCCCGGAGGGACCGTCACGATCGAGCTCCTCCTCGGGTAGGTGGCGCGACGAGCGGCGCACAGTGGAGTCCGCCTCGGCCTGGGCCTCGGCCTCAGGTGTGGACTCGTCGGGCGCAGAGGACACGAACTGCTGGGCGTAGTCCTTGACTACCGCCTCGAAGGCATCCTCGTCGTCGATCTTCCCCGCCTCGCGGATCTGATCGAGCACGACCGCATGGCGTGTGGTGAACCACTCGAGCAACCCGTCCGCGAAGCGGCCGACGTCCTCGGTGGTGATCCCGTCGAGGTAGCCACGGGTTCCGGCGAAGATCACCACGCACTGGTGCTCCACCGGCATCGGGGAGTTGATCCCCTGCTTGAGAAGCTCGGTGAGCCGGTAGCCGCGTTCGAGCTGGGCCTTGGACACTGCGTCGAGGTCTGAGCCGAAAGCGGCGAAGGCCTCGAGCTCACGGAACTGCTGGAGGTCCGACTTGAGGGTGCCCACCGCGGTCTTCATGGCCTTGATCTGCGCTGCGGAGCCGACTCGTGACACCGAGATGCCCACGTCGACCGCGGGTCGGACGCCCGACTTGAACAGGTCGTCCTGCAGGAAGATCTGGCCGTCGGTGATCGAGATCACGTTGGTCGGGATGAACGCGGACACGTCGCCGGCCTTGGTCTCGATGATCGGGAGGGCGGTGAGCGAGCCCGCCCCGTTCTCGTCGGAGAGCTTGGCGGCACGCTCCAGCAGGCGGCTGTGCAGGTAGAAGACGTCACCGGGGTAGGCCTCACGACCCGGCGGCCGACGCAGCAGCAGGCTCACCTGCCGGTATGCCTCGGCCTGCTTGGAGAGGTCGTCGTACACGATGAGCGCGTGCTCGCCGTTCTCCATCCAGTGCTGGCCCATCGCGCAGCCGGCGTACGGCGCCAGGTACTTGAACGGTGCCGGATCCGACGCCGGGGCGACCACGACCACGGTGTAGTCCATGGCGCCCTTCTCGGCGAGGGTCGCGACGGTCTGCGCGACGGTGGAGGCCTTCTGGCCGATGGCCACGTAGATGCACTTCACGCCGAGGCCACGCTGGTTGAGGATCGTGTCGACTGCGATCGTGGTCTTGCCGGTCTTGCGGTCGCCGATGATCAGCTCACGCTGACCACGACCGATCGGGATCAACGAGTCGATCGACTTGATGCCGGTCTGCATCGGCTCGTGCACGGGCTTGCGGCCCATGATGCCCGGCGCCTGGATCTCCATGCGGCGGGGCTCGGTGTTGGCCAGCGCACCCTTGCCGTCTATCGGCTCACCCAGGGTGTTGACGACGCGACCGAGCACGCCGTCGCCGACGGGCACCGAGAGGATCTCCCCGGTGGCACGAACAGTCTGGCCCTCCTCGATGGTGTCCACCTCACCGAGCACCACGGCGCCGATCGACTCCTCGTCGAGGTTGAGCGCGAGACCGACCACTCCCGACTCGAACTCGAGCAGCTCGTTCACCGCTGCGTCGGGCAGGCCCGACACACGGGCGATGCCGTCTCCCACCTCTACCACGCGGCCGACCTGGGTCAGGCTCGCCCTCGGGGCTGAAGCCCTCGAGGTTCTTGCGGATTGCGGCGGTGATCTCGCCGGTGTTGATCGTTAGCTCAGCCACAGGTACTCCTCAGAAGACTTCACGAAGCTGGTTGGAGGCGGGACGGACCGTGCCGTCGATGACCTCGTCACCGATCTGGGTCACGACCCCGCCGACCACGGACGGGTCGACGACGTTGCGCACCGTCACCGTGCGCTCGAGCTTGGCGCTGAGCGCCTCGGCCAATCGTGAGACCTGCTCGTCGGTGAGCGCCACGGCGGAACGCGCCTCGGCCACTACGGCACCCTGCCCACTTGCCACGATCCGACCCATCTCCTTGGTCAGCTCGGGCAGTTCCCCACCACGGCCCATGGCCACGGCCATGGACGCAAGGGCCACCGTCACAGGCGATGCCTTTTCGGTGAGCAGGTCCTCGACGACCTGCGCCCGGCGCGCGGCGGGCAGCTTGGAGTCCAGACAGCGTGCTGCGGAGATTGTCATCGGTTGCCACGGCATCGCCGAGCGTCTGGAGCTCCTCGGTGACCACCTCGAGTGCCTGCTCGGCGGCCGCGAAGCGCTACCAGCCCTTCGGCGAATGCTGTTGTACGGGTTTCGGTCATGTCGATCCGTGTGTTGTTCGGGTGGTTGTGGTCTGGTTCAACAGGGTTGGCTGGTTCAGCAGGGTTGGCTGGTTCAGCAGGGAGGTCAGTTCCGCCCACCGATGTTGTTGATGTAGGTGTCGATCAGGCGCTGCTGGGAGGACTCGTCGAGCTCCTCGGTCACGACCCGCTCGGCCGCACCCAGTGCCAGGCGGGAGAGCTCGCCCGACAGCTCGGCTTCGGTCTCGCGCGGGTCGCTGCGAGGTCGATCGCGGCCCGCTCGTGCACCGATGCAACATCACGCTCCGCCCGGGCTGCGATGTCCGTGGTCAGGGCATCGGCGGAACGACGGGCCTCTTCGAGTATGCGCGCCGCTTCGGCATCCGAATCCGCCAGGGCCGCCTTGACCTCGTCACGCTCCGCCTCGGCCGCCCCGCGCGCCTCAGCGGCTTGGTCGAGGCTCTCGGCGATCCCGGCGCTGCGCTTGGCGAAGTAGTCACTGCCCGGCTTCTTGGCGAACTTCCACAGCAGTCCCATCACGATCAGGAACGCGAGGGTGCCCCAGAACACCTCCCAGATGTCATGGGGCAGCCAGAAGGCGTTCTCGGCGCCCTCGGTGGAAGCCAGCAGCGCTGGGAGCGTGTTCATCGGTTTGCCCTCCACGTAGCTCTCCACGGTTCCCCGGTGAGCCGACGCTTCCAGCGGAGCGTCGACCACCTTGGATGCCGCGGCGACCGCCAGGTCCGTGACGTCCGGTCCCATCTGTGCGATGACGGCAGCACGAGCCGACTCCAGTTCGGCCATCGAGGCCTGCCGTTGCTCGGCCACCTCCGTCTCGGCGGCACCGACCACTGCGGAGCGCTCGGCTTCAGCAGCCGAACGCGCCTCCTCGAGCACCTCGACTGCGCGGGTGCGCGCCTCGGCGATGGTGGCGTCGTAGTCCCTGCGCACCTGCTCGGCGGCCACCTTGGCGTCCTCGGCGGCCTGGAGATCCTCGATCTCCTTGGCGCGCCGCTGCTCGCGCACCTTCATCAGCGGTGGCAGAAGCCAGTAGCGCATGAGGATCCACAGCGTGAAGAACGTGAGCGCCCCCCAGAGGATCTCCCCGATCTCGTCGGGGATCACCGGGTTGATGGCGCTCGGGTCCTCCTCGGCCGCGAGGACGAGAAGCGAGGCCAGCATCAGACGAACTTGAGGAGGATGAACACCACGAAGCCGATGAGGGCCAGCGCCTCGGTGAAGGCGATGCCGAGGAACATCGTGGTCTGGACCTGGCCCGCTGATTCGGGCTGACGAGCCATGGCCTGGACGGCCTGGCCCACCAGGTACCCGATGCCGATGCCCGGGCCGATGGCGGCGAGACCGTAGGCCATACCGGCACCGGAGGCACCTGCGATGCCCTTCTGGTCGGCGGCCGAGAGGGGCTCGGCCTGGGCCAGGATCTCGGCTGCGGCGTTGGTGAGTGCGCTCATTGTCTGTGTCTCTCCTGTTCAGCGGCCGGCTCGCCTACTTTGTTGCTGGTCTGGAGCCGGTACCGGACCGGTTTCCTTGATCAGGACTTGTCTTGTTTGTCGGACTGTGCAGCGGGTCTGCGGGTATGTCTGGCCGGTGGGGTCAGTGGGCGGGGTGAAGGGCGCCACCGATGTACACGGCGGTGAGCAGGCTGAAGATGAACGCCTGCAGGAACGCCACCATGAACTCGAAACCGGTGAACGCCACGAGCATCGCGAACGAGAGCCCTCCCACCACCGCGAGGATGCCCTCGGCGACGAGCGTGATGGTGAGCACGCTGAAGGTGACGAGGAGGATGTGGCCCGCCAGCATGTTGGCGAAGAGCCTCACTGCGAGCGAGAACGGGCGGATGAGGAACGTCGAGAGGAACTCGATCGGGGTCACCAGCAGGTAGAGCGCCTTGGGTACCCCGGGCGGGAACAGAGCATCCTTGAAGTACCTCAGCCCGTGGTGCTTGACACCGACGCCGATGAACATGGCCCATGCCACGACTGCGAGCATCACCGGGTTGGCCATGCGGGCGTTGGCGGGCATGTGGGCAGTCGGGATCACCTCGAACAGGTTGCCGATCCAGATGAAGAAGAACATCGACACGAGCATCGGCAGGTAGCGCATGCCGTCGGGTCCGATGGCAGGCAACACGACCTGCTTCTCGACGAAGTCGATGGAGCTCTCCATGACGTTCTGGATCCCGGTGGGAACCAGGGAGGCCTTGCGACCGGCCAACCAGAACAGCAGCACAGGCACCGCCATGGCGATGAGCGAGATCAGAGCGATCTTGTTGAAGCCGTACCACTGGCCCTCGCCGAAGGCGGAAGGCCATTTCACGATCAGGTTGATCGGCGGGAACTCCACACCCCCGCCGCCCTCCTCGGAGGCCAGCAGGATCGCAGGGTTGGTGAGCGCTGAGAGCATCTACGCGGGCTCCTGTTTCTCGGGCAGGTACGGGTTGGGCTCCACGCCGGGCTTCAACCCGGGGAAGGCCAGCGACGACGAGATGTGGCGCATCTCCCAGAAGAGCAGCGCCAGGTGCGTAGCGACGAGCGTGACACCGAAGGGCACGAGCTCGAGCCATCCGGCGTCCTTGACGAGCAGGACGGCCAGGAAGATGAGGCCGAGGCGCAACAGGAAGCCGAACATGGCGGCTGCACCCATGGCCGCGGCGGAGATCTGCCCGGACACCTTGAGCATCCAGCCGGCGAGCAGGAAGTTCACTACGACGATCGCGATCGCGTAGAGCGTGGAGACGACACCGTCGATCCCCCACCCCGCAGCGCTCACCAACACGGCCACGGGGAGTAGCCACAGGCTCCGCTTGGCGAGGTCGACCGCCACGGCCATGGCCGGCGACGGGCCCTGCACCCGACCGTCATCGGGTCCACCGTGGTGCTCATCGCTTCGACACCCGCGGCTCGCCACCCGAGCACCGCGAAGCGGACCCAGCGGTCACAGTGGCGTACTGCCGGCGGTAGCGGAAGTAGATCGACGCGCCGGCTCCGAGGGCACCCCAGATCGTGAACAGCACTGTGAGCAATGGGCGGGTGCCGAACGCACCGTCGAGCAGCAGCCCCACGAGCGCCATGACGACAGGGCCGAGCACCAACTCGAAGGAACCCGCACTGCGGTGGGCCGCGTCTGTCAGTGCTGGTGATACGGGATTGTCCGTCGTCATTCGGAACCGTCGAAGCTCGGGTACAGGACCGGTGTCAGTCACCGGGCGCATGTGAAAGGACTGCTTGTGAAAGCGTTCGCAATCTAGGGAGGGGCGTCACCGGAAGGGCAAATCGGCGGTGCTCTCCACCTTCGGCACGTCCTGGATGGGCGTGGCGCTCGGTTCCAGCCCTGATGCACGTTCGATCGCGTCCACGATCCGGTCGGTCTCCGCACGCTGCTCGTAGACCAACCGCAGGAACCAGAACCGCATGAACCGCGAGATCGAGTACCGCGTGAACAGCGCCGCGCCGGCCACGGCCAACAGGATGCCCAACAGCACCCCGGAGGCTGTGAAGGCGCGCTGATCCGCGGGCGAGTCACCTGCGTTGATGGTCTGCACGGCTCCCATCACTCCGAGCACCACACCCGCCACGACCAACGCCGTGCCCACTATGAGCATCCATCGTTCTGTCGCGGCGCCGGCACCTTTCAGGCCGATTCGGCCCATCTCCTCACGGAACTCGGCGACGCGGGCCGACTCCGGGACGGCCTGTGCGTTCTGGGTCGGGTCATCACTCACTCTCATCACACTCCAAAGTAGGCAGCTGACAATTCGTTCTCGATCTCCGATGGTCGACCGACGGCGCGAACCCGGCCGTTCACCATCACCGCGGCAAGATCCGCCACGCCGAGCACCGTACGCGCGAACTGCTCCACCACGAGGATGGACGTGCCGGTCCGCGCGATCCGCGCGACGATCCCGTAGAGCTCCTCGACCACGAGGGGCGCGAGACCCATCGACAGCTCGTCCAGCAGCAACACCGCCGGATTGACCGCCAGGCCCCGGGCCATGGCGAGCATCTGTTGCTCACCACCGGAGAGCGTTCCTGCGACCTGGGTGCGCCGCTCACCGAGGCGCGGGAACTGCTCGTAGGCGACCGCCTCCACGTGGTCCATGTCCACACCCGCGTAGGTGGCCATGAGGAGGTTCTCCTTGACCGTCAGGTTCGGGAAGATCCCCTTGCCTTCGGGGACGGTGACCACTCCGCGACGCGCCAACTCCTCGGCTCCCACGCCGGTGACGTCCGCCCCAGCCATGTAGACCTTGCCCGCGGTCGGTTCCATGAGCCCGCAGGCCACCGAGATCGTGGTGGTCTTGCCCGCCCCGTTGGGCCCCAGCAACGCCAGCACGGCACCCTCGGGCACCTCCAGGTCCACCCCGTGGAGCACCTGGATCCCACCGTAGGCGGCGGTCACCCCACGCAGCTCCAGCAGCGGCTTGGACGAGGAGGCGGCCCCTGAACGGGAACCAGGGATCTGGGCGCTCATGTACCCGCTCCGAGGTAGGCGGCCACAACTGCCTCGTTGGCGCGGACCACTTCGGGGTCTCCGGATGCGATCACCGAACCGAAATCCAGCACGCAGATGTGCTCGCACACATCCATCACCAGACCGACGTCGTGCTCGACCAACAGGATTCCCAGACCCGCTCCGGCCAGATCGGTGAGGAGGCGACCGAAGTCGGCGGTCTCGGGGTCGTCCAGGCCGGATGCGGGCTCGTCCAGCAACAGCACAGAGGGTCGTGCACCGAGCGCCCGCCCGAGCTCGACCAGACGCGCCTGGCCCGTGGGCAGCGACCCGACCGGAACATCGGCCAGACCACCCAGGCCGAGGCGCTCCAGGATCAGGTCCACCTCCGCATCGACGGGCAGGTTGCCGTCGGTCGCCAGGAACTGACGGGCGGTGGTACCCCGGCGCTCCCAGGTTTGACGTATCTCCACACCGACACGCACGTTGTCGGACACGGTCAACGACGAGAACACCTCGAGGCGCTGGAAGGTGCGGCCCAGGCCCAGCCGCGCGCGACGGTGGGTGTTCAGGTTCGACACGTCACGGCCCATGATGCGCACCGACCCGGCACTCGGGGTGACGACACCGCACACCGCGTTGAACAGCGTCGTCTTGCCCGCTCCGTTGGGGCCGATCAATCCCACGATCTGGCCCTCGTCGACTCCCAGGGACACGTCGGTCAGCGCCTGGTGACCTCCGAATCTCACGGTCACCCCGCTCACCTCCAGGGCGCTCACCGGTCACCGCCCCCACGGAGCACCTCGAGCGCAACCGGTGTCGGCACGCTCAGCAACTCCTCGTCGACGCCCACCTCCGCCGCGGCGACCATCGCCTCGGCATCACCGAGGGAGGAATCCAACCCGATGTGGTCCGGCGACGCCCCGCTCACGTTCAGGCGACCGGTGGGGTCCAACCCGAGGATCCCGAGGGTCGTCAAGGCCCCCAGGACGGTCCATCCCAGGATCGCGATCAGGCGGAACCCGGTGGAGCCGATGGCATTCTCCCATGGGATCAGCGCCGTGACGGCGAGCAGGACGACCAACCACACCGCAGTGGGACCGACACGGCCACGACGGTTCTCTCCGGGTGGGGGCAGGATCGCCGGAAGCACGGGCAGGACCGCGAAGGCGAGCACGACCACCGCTGCGAACAGGCCCCAGTTCGCGATCAGCTCGGTGCGTGCAGCGAGCCACAGCGCGGCGGCCGCCACGATCGCAGCGGCGATCGCCTCCCGGAGCGGGAGAAGTCCCGGTAGGCGTCCCCGATGTCGGCTGCGGCACCGTCGGGGGTGCGCCCGAGGCCGATCCCCATGAAGCCCGGCATGACCGAGATCACCTGGGTGACCGAGGCGCTGAAGAACCCGGAACACACCGATCGCGTTGGCCGCAAGTGCGGTGGTCGCTATGGGCGCTACACCCAACAGGAGACCGCCCAGCAGGGCCCCACCCACCGAACCGATGCCACCGACGACTGCCAGCATCGTGATCGGCAGCGACTGGTCGAGGCCGAAGTCGTCGACCACGAAGGTACGCCCTGCCAGTGCACCGCCGGCGCCGGCGATCGCGGCCGACAGGGCGAACACACCGACCTTGGTCGACATGAGGTTCAGCCCGAGGGTCGCGCACGCAACCGGGGAATCACGCATCGCGGTGAGGCGACGACCCCATGCACTTCGCCGCAGGGCCACGAGGACGTTGGCTATGACGGCGAAGGCCACGGCGAGGACGACCAGCTGCCCGAAGTCGGATCCGACCTCCAGTGGTCCGATCTTCAGGTACGGAACCGATGCCGTGCTGCCCGGCATCACATCCTGTTGCTGGAAGACCATCCAGTAGCAGAAGATCGCGAACGCCGCGGTGGCGAGCGCAAGGTAGATGCCGCTGAGGCGCAGCGCCGGCAGCGCCACCAGGGCACCGACCGCGGAGCAGACGGCTACTGCCACGAACACCCAGAAGACGTCGCCCGAAGCACCCCAACTGGCCATCACCACCGCGCCGATGCCTGTGAAGGTGAGCTGTGCGAGGGAGATCTGGCCCGAGTACCCGGTGAGCGGCACCAGCGACAGGGTGGCGATGGCGAAGCCGAACCCCTTGAGCAGGGTGTTCTGGTCGGGCCCGGACATGAGAGACCCGATCCCCACCACGGTGGCGACCAGCACCAGACCACCGATCGCCGCCAGGCGCTGGTTCGGCACCGGCATGGGTCGACGCGCCCGCTGGAGGCTGTGAGCACGCAGCCGGACCTGCGGTTGGGCGAGGATCACCAGGAACAACATGATCGCGGGCACCGCCCGCTGGAGGTTGTCGAGAGCGATCGGACCCCACGCCGCATCGGCCGGCGTGTAGGCCCCCACGTAGGAGATGGCGAGCCCGAGCACGATCGACCCGGCGAATGCCCCGGGGATGCTCCGCAGCCGCCCGACCACCGCCGCCGCATACGCGTTGACCACCAGCAAGGTGAGTGGAATGACCGACGGAGCCTGCTCGGAGGCGAGCAGCACTCCGGACACCGCTGCGAGCGATGCCCCGAGGGCCCACGAGAGCATCGAGGTGCGGTCCGGGCGTCCCCCGTTGAGCTTGAGCAACGAGCGGTCGTCGACCACGGCGCGCATCGCGATGCCCAGCCGGGTACCACGCAGGATGAAGCGCAACACGATCGCGACCACGATCGCGGTTCCGATGGTGAGCAGGCGCTGTCCGGTCAACGTCACCCCGGCCACCTTCAACTCGCCGGTGCTCACCAGGTTGCCGAGGGGATGAGCCTGGTCCTCGGGCCAGATCCACAGGGCCACGAAGATGAGCGCCACCATCAACGACACCGTGACGACGATCTTCACCACCTCCTGGGCCCCCTCGATGCCGCGCATGATGAAGCGCCTCGATTGCGGCACCGAACAACGGCGCGATCACGAGCACCACCAGGAAGAACGCCGGCCAGGTCGGCACACCCCATGCGACGTGCACCTGCCAGTAGGTGAACGCCGCCATCATGCCGAACGCTCCGTGGGCGAAGTTGAAGATGCCCGAGGTCGTGTAGGTGACCACCAGGCCGCTGGCAGCGATCGCGAAGATCGCCGCCTGCGACAACCCGAGCACGGTGAAGGTCAGGAACTTGTCCACCGTGTCATTTCCCCTTCAACATCAATCCCCCTGGTTCAGGACCCTCGACGGCCTACAGCCGACCTCGCGGAGCCGATCATCGAGTGTTCGCTTCGCGGGGTCCGCCTCGGAAGTGCATGGTGTCCGTCATCGAAGGTCCTGCCACCGGCAGGGCCGCTTGGTCGTTTCCGTCGCCCGAGCCGATGACACTATTCGACGGAAAGCCGCGCGGGCGACTGTTTCGCCGATACGTTCTCCGCACCTACAGCGGTTGGTTCTCACCGATGACACCCTTGCCCTCGTTCACGGGCACCTCGACCACGGCGTCGTCGGCGCACGAGAACCCGTCGACCGCGTCATCGGCGCCACCGATCTCGGGGTGGAGGCGCTCGAACTCGCCGTCGTCGTTGACGGTCAGGAGCATGGCGCACTCGGGTGAGGGGCCGCCCTCGGGGCCGGGATCGGTGGGCCCGTGCAGGCCACCCCGGTCCAGTCGTCGATCGCGTCGGCGGCGGTCAGGACGCACGCACGCGTGAGCACGCCTTCGTTGTCCGCAGCACAGTCGTTGGCTGCGGTGGCGAACAGAAGCCACGCCGAGAAGCTCTGCATACCCAGCACCGCAACCTTCCCGTCGTCGGTGTGCTGCTCCATGATCTCGACGTACTGGCGCACCGCAGGCCACTTGTCGGCCTCCTCGAAGGGATGGAAGACCGACCGCACGATCGACCCCTTCGCGTTCTTGACGCCCGCGGACTCGACGAACACCTTGTCGTACACGTTGGTCTCCAGGACCGGGTAGCCCTTCCAACCCTGTTCCCGCAACGCCTTCACGTACGAACCCAGGTTCGTCGGCTCCCCCACGAAGTGCATGGACCCCGCTCCGCTGCGCACCACCTTCTGCGCGAGCGGGGTCCAGTCGGACTCACCGGTCGGCAGGTAGCTGAAGTCACCTGCCAACTCCGCCCCTTCTCCTTCCACCACGGCGACGGCCTGGTTCCTGATCGTCTCCATCGAAGGGAGGTCGCCCCACACGACCGCCATCGACTCGCCTTCCTCGGGGTGCAGCTTCCTGAAGTCGCGCATCCACAGCGAAGTCGACTCCGACGCCGGGTGAGGGATGGGCTGCACCTGGCCGTTCGACTCGGCCTTCTCCGGAGAGGTGGTGAAGCCCGGGATGGCGGCGAGCCCACAGAGGTGGAAGTCCGATCCCTCTTTGCCGGAGAACTCCAGGTCGTCCTGGACGAAACCGCCACCGACCATCATGAACACGCCGTTGCACGCCTTGGCCATGGCGTTGGAGACCTCGAGGAGCTTGCCGTCGAGGTCGACCAGCTCGATCTGCAGCCCTCCGATGCCGCCCTGGTCGTTGCACCAGTCGGCGAAGGCCACCGAGGTGTCCCAGAGCTCCTTGTTCAGTCCCGGGCGGATCTGGCTCGAGCGGTCGCTGGCCACCCCGAGTCGCAGCACGTCGGTCGACCCGGCCGCCTCGTCGGCGTCGATGCTGTACTCACCCTCACCACACGGGGGAGTCGATCTCGCCGAAGGTGGCGCTGCTCGGACCGGAAGGGGCTCCGGCGTCGCCAGAGGTCGATTCCTGCTCCTGTTCGGCTCCTTCGACCTTGTTGCGAGCGGCACACGAAGTCGCCAGCAGAACTGCGGCCAGACCCAGGACGACCACCCTCACCGGGTGGCACCCGAGCCGACTCCGATACCTCGACGACATGTCCGAATCCCCCTCACAGGGTTGCAGGTACTGCTTGGCACCCGGTGGCGACGTCGCGGACACGCACCCGATGCGTTGGGCAAATCACGGCCAGGTCGTGTCCTGTCGGGACGTCCGCCGCGTGCGGGAAAATGCTGACGGACCGCCGGTTTTCCTGCAAATCCGGCCTGCCCCACCGGCTCCCCACCGAGCCGGCTCGCCCCGGCGGACCGAGCGCGGCGAAACGCTCAACCGCGCGCGGTCGCGCGCCGGATGATCGTGGGTGCGAACGGGGTGAACAGCAACAGCCCCAGTGCGGCGAGGCCGATCGGCACCATCGCATCACCCCGCCCCGTGTACACGGGGATGAGCACGAATCCCGAGAGGACCGCGGTCCATGCCCACATGATGATCACCGCCCGGCGATGCCCGTGACCGAGGTCCATCAGCCTGTGATGCAGGTGGGCCTTGTCGGCGGTGGCAACGCCTGTGCGCTTGGTGGCACGCCTGAGAATCGCGAACACCGTGTCGATCAGGGGCACCGCAAGGATCACCAGCGGCAGGATCAGCGGGGCGAAGAAGAACCACGCCTGACCGGAGAACGGGTCGTCTGACTGGCCGCCGACGGCGATCGTCGAGGAGGCAAGCAGCACACCGAGCATCAGCGCACCGCTGTCGCCCATGAAGATGCTCGCCGGGTTGAAGTTGAACGGAAGGAAACCCAGGCACGCTCCGGCCGTCACGATGGCCACCAGCGGACCGACGTTGGACGGGTCGAGCACCCCTTCGTCGAGCAGTGCCCACCCGTACAGGAAGAAGGCACCGGAGGCGATCGCCACGATGCCCGCTGCGAGGCCGTCCAGACCGTCGATCAGGTTGACCACGTTTGCCATGCCGACCACCCAGATCACCGTCACCAACGCCGGAGAGGTCGGGTGGTAGCACGGTGAAGCCCACGAAGGGGACGCGGAAGTAGATGATCGTGAGCCCCACGAACGTCAGCACCGAGCCCGAGAGCACCTGGCCCGCCACCTTGGCGGGTGGTGAGATGTCGCGCAGGTCGTCGATGAGGCCGATCAGCCACATGACCACCGCAGCCGTCACGACCCCCAGCACATTCCCCGGGGTCGTGAACACATCGTCGAGCGCCCCGAAGAACCACGCCGAGCCGAGGCCCGCGAGCACACCGATGAGCAGCGCTGTGCCACCCAGGATGGGCGTGGCCTCTGCGTGCACGCTGCGGTCGCTCGGATACGCCATCGCGTCGGCTCGGCGCGAGAGCACCCGGAGAGGCACCACCGCGAGGGCGGTCGCCGCGGCCGAGATGATCATCACCGCGATGTAGCTGCCCACGACCTCAACCTACCGGTGACCGGGCCTGCGCAAGGCGATCCGTTCTGTGGGGTGTGCGTGGCGCACAGCGCCACGCACACCCCACAGAACGGCCGCGGAGAGACCGAGCCGGGGTCGGGAGGGGCCTGGGCGACCAGCCGAATCAGGGATACGGCCTGAAGCGCGCACAGGTCCACCACATCTGAGCGCACCGAAGCCGCCACTGCGTCGTCGCCAGGCGATCCGAGCACCCGTGCGATGAGGTCCGCGATGGTGCCCATCTCGACGGTCCCCATCCCCTGGGTGGTCACCGATGGGGTTCCGATCCGCAGGCCGGAGGTCACGAAAGGGCTGCGCGGGTCGTCGGGCACCGTGTTCTTGTTGAGGGTGATCCCTGCCCGGTCCAACGCGTTCTGGGCGTCCTTACCTGTGAGCTCGGAATCGAAGGAACGCAGGTCGATCAGCATCAGGTGGTTGTCGGTGCCACCGGAGACCAACCGGAACCCGTGACCGCCGAGCGCTTCGGCGAGGGCCTGGGCGTTGGCGACGATCTGATGGGCGTACTCCGAGAAGCTCGGGTCCGCCGCCTCGTGGAACGCCACGGCCTTGCCTGCGATCACATGCTCCAAAGGACCGCCCTGCAGGCCCGGGAAGATCGCCTTGTCGATCGCGGGACCGAGATCCGCGGTGCTCAGGATCGCTCCACCTCGCGGCCCACGCAGGGTCTTGTGGGTGGTGAACGTGACCACGTCCGCGATCCCCACCGGGTTCGGATGTGCACCACCCGCGATCAGCCCGGCGATGTGTGCCGCATCGAACATGAACAGTGCACCCACCTCGTCGCAGATGGCGCGGATCGGCTCAGGTCGATCACCCTCGAATAGGCGGTAGCGCCTGCCACGATCATCTTCGGTCGGTGCTTCAACGCCAGGTCGCGGAGCTGTTCGAGGTCCATCCGTTCGTCCGACGGGGTGAGGCCGTAGCTCACGAAGTCGTAGATGCGCCCCGAGATGTTGACCGGCGACCCGTGGGTGAGGTGGCCACCGTGGTCGAGGCTCAGCCCCAGCACCGTGTCGCCCGGCTCCAGCAGCGCCAGGTAGACCGCCACGTTGGCATTCGCCCCCGAGTGGGGCTGCACGTTGGCGTGTTCGGCACCGAACAGCGAGCAGACCCGCCTACGTGCCAGGTCCTCGGCCTCGTCGATGAACTCGTTGCCCCCGTAGTAGCGCTTTCCCGGATAGCCCTCGGAGTACTTGTTGGTCAGCACCGAACCGACCGCCTCCATGACAGCCGGTGAGGTGAAGTTCTCCGACGCGATGAGTTGCAGCCCCGTGTTCTGGCGCTGCTGTTCTCGGTCGATGACCGCGAACAGCTCTGTGTCTCGTTCCGTTGGCCAGGGCATGTCTCGCTCCTAGGTGGTGCAGATGGTTCGGCGTGAGGGTTCGGCGTAGGGGTCCGGCGACGCGCCGAGGGTCAGTCGGTCGGCGTGAGGTCGTCAAGCTTGGCGGTTCTGCGGGCATGCCTGCCACCTTCGAACGAGGCGGCCAGCCACGCGCCCACTGCAGCCAGCGCGACGGTCTCGCCCACCAGGCGTTGGCCCAGGCAGATTACGTTGGCATCGTTGTGCTCGCGGGCGAGTCGTGCCGAGGTCTCGTCGTGGACCGTACCGGCGCGCACGCCGGGGATCTTGTCGGCGGCCATGCAGATGCCGATGCCCGAACCGCACACGGCGACACCCAGTTCGGCGTCGCCGCCTGCCACCGCCCGACCCACCGCTGCGCCGAAATCGGGATAGTCGACCGACTCCCCGGAGTGCGTGCCCAGGTCGAGCACCTCGAACCCCTGTTCGCGCAGATGTGCTGCGATGACGTCCTTCAGGCCGAACCCGGCGTGGTCGGCGCCCACGGCGATGGTGATGCTGCTCACCCGAACAGGCTACGCCGACGGCGCGACTCCCAGTACCCGCCCGACCTGAAGCGACGACCCGCTCCCGTGCACCCCGACCCGAGGGCCGGTACCTTTCCCCGGATGAGCGTCGACCCCAAGACACCAGTGATCGTCGGAGCTGGGCAGTTCCTCAACCGGGTGGACGAGGGTGCCGCGCCCATTTCCCCACTGATCTCGCCCTGGAGGCGATCAGCGCTGCTGCCACGGACTCAGGGGTGGGCATGGAAGTCGCCCGCCGGGCCGAGGTCGTCGCAGTGGTCCGGATGCTGTCATGGCGTTACAACGACCCTGGCCGGATCGTCGCCGAACGGCTCGGCGCCACGAGCGCACAGACCTGGTATCCGCCGATGGGCGGCAACACGCCGCAGATGATGCTCAACCGGATCTGCACCCAGATCACCGAGGGACAACTCGACGTGGCACTGCTGTGCGGAGCAGAGGCCTGGAACACGCGGACGAATGCCAAGCGGGCCGGCACACGTGCGGAATGGGAGTCCCAGGACCCTCCGTCGTGCCCGACTGGGGCAGCGAGGAGACCTTCGATCTCGGCCATCCGGCCGAGCACGCCATGGGGATCGTCGCTCCCGTGCAGTCCTATCCGCTGTTCGAGACAGCGATCATGCACAAGGAGCCCGCCGAGCACCCCGACCGCACCCTACGCGACCAGATCGACATCGTGGGCGAGATGTGGGCGGGCTTCTCGCGCGGCCGCCCATAACCCCTATGCGTGGAACCGCTCGGAGTTGAGCGGACCTGAGATCACGACCGCGACCGACTCGAACCGCTACGTCGGCTGGCCCTACACCAAGCGCATGGTGTCGTACCCGGATGTCGACATGGCCTCGGCGCTGGTCGTGACGAGCGCGCAGGCCGCGACGTCGGCAGGCGTGCCCCGTGACCGTTGGATCTTCCCGTGGAGCGGCACCGACGGAACGGACCTGGTGATGTCGGAGCGCGAGAGCTTCGTGCGGTCCCCTTCGATCGGAACCGCGGGCCGACGGGCCCTCGAATTGGCCGGGCTCACCCTCGAACAGATCGACCACCTGGACGTCTATTCCTGCTTCCCTCGGCGGTGCAGCTCTTCTGCGAGGAGTTCGACCTCGACCCGCTGAGTCGCCCGCTCACCGTGTACGGGGGCTTAGCGTTCGCAGGAGGCCCGTGGAACAACCCGGTCGGTCACGCCCTGGCAACCATGGTCGACCGCCTGCGAGGGTCCGACGATGCGTTCGGGCTGGTCACCGCCAACGGCGGCAACGTGGACAAGCACGCTTTCGGCGTGCTCGGAACCGCTCCCCCGCCGAACGGCTTCCGCCACGATTGCCCTCAGGCTGAGATCGAAGCCGCTGCCACGCCGCGCAAGGTGCTCCAGGACTACAGCGGGCCGGCAACGGTGGGAAACGTGGACCGTGATGCACGACCGTTCGAACGAGCCGGAGCGCTACCTGGGAAGCTGCCCTCACCCCACAGGGCGATCGGACGTGGACGGCCGGCACCGACGCCGACCTCATGGCCGCTGCGGTGAGCACCGACATCGGCGGCAAGCGGGTTCAAGTAGGCCCGGGGGCACCATCGACCTCATGGAATGAACATCAGCTGCCGCTGACGCACCACCGGAGCGGTCAGGAACCCAGACGCGACGCAAGGATCGCATGGATGCGCTCCGCTGCCTTGGGCATGTCATCCAACAGCCTGTTGAACCCGTGCGTGTCGAAGCGCAGCAGGATCATGGGATCGTTGGCCACCACGGTCGCCGTGCGTGGGCGGTGGTCGATGAGTGCCATCTCCCCGATCGTCGAACCGGGTCCAACCGTTGCGATGTGCTCGCCGCTCACGAACACCCCGGCGGTTCCCTCGGCGATGGCATAGCAGTACGTGCCTGGGTCGCCCTGGTCGACCAGGACCTCCCCGGCGGGCACCTCCACCGCGCACCCAACCTGCCGAGGCGCTCCAACTCCGGGGACGACATGCCCTCGAAGAGCGGGATCGACCTCAACCATCCAACGCCATCGTCGTGTTGCGGACCCCTGTCATCACACGGAGGCTACCGTGCAACCATGCAGGCCGTGGTGATGAGCAATGGCCGGTTGTCCCTCGATGAGCTCGTGGATCCCACACCCGGGCCGGGTCAGCTGATCGCCGAGGTCCTCGCCTGTGGGATCTGCGGCTCCGACATCCACACCCTCGACAACACCGACGAGTTCGCCTCCATGTCGGCAGCGGCGGCGGCGATCACCGACTTCCCGACCGAGGTCCTCGATCCCGCCGCCGACGTGGTGATGGGCCATGAGTTCTGCGCCCGGGTGACCGAGCTCGGAGACGACACCGGCGCTTGCGCACCCGGTGACGTGGTGGTGTCGATGCCGATCGTCCTGGATGCCACAGGGGTCCACCCGGTCGGCTACTCATCGGTGTACCCGGGCGGCTATTCGGAGAGGATCGTGCTCTCCGAGGGTCTCTGTGTGAAGGTCCCCAACGGTCTCGATCCCCGACACGCGGCTCTCACCGAGCCCATGGCGGTGGGGTTGCACGCGGTGGAGATGAGCCGCATCACCCCGCGGCACGATGCGGTGGTGCTCGGAGCGGGTCCGGTGGGGCTCGCGATCGTGGCGGCCCTGCGCCTCGCCGGAACCGAGACGATCATCGCCGCAGACCCGTCCCCCCGCCGCCGAGGGCTGGCCACGGTCATGGGAGCGAGCCACGTGGTCGACCCCGGCGAGGAACCCGCTCTGGATGCGTGGCGCCGTGTAGCAGGACGTCACGACCTGGTCGTGTTCGAGGCCGTCGGGATCCCGGGGATGATCGACACCGCCACCAACGCCGCCCCACGCGGGTCGCAGGTGGTCGTGGCGGGGGTGTGCATGCAACAGGACAGCTTCCACCCGATGGCGGCGGTGCTGCGGGAGCTCGACTACCAGTTCGTGTTCGGCTACGACCCCGGGCAGTTCGGCCGGACCCTGCGGCGCATCTCCGAAGGTGAGATCGACGTCGGCCCGATGATCACCGGTTCGGTTCCGCTCTCCGGCGTAGCCGACGCCTTCGAGGACCTCCGCGACCCCGAGCGCCACGCGAAGGTCCTCGTCGTCCCCTGAACCACTCGCGAACTCCGGCACAGCGCCGAAGTCAGCTCACAGCGCACGCGTTGGCCGGCCGGACGAGCCGGAGGTGACGGCTTTGGAGCTCCGGGGCGCCGAAGTCGGCTACGGTGACGCCCGCATCACAATCGGGGCGACTGACACGGGGGCAAGACCTTGCCTAGGACAACCACCAGGACCTGGATCCTGATCGTCGCAGTGGCTGCACTGCTGGCCGGTGCATGCGCTGCGAAGGGCGACGAGAACGCCACGCCCGAGACCACGGCAGCGGGTGGATCGGAATCCAACACCGGAACGCCGACCGGCGGGTTCGGCGACATGGACTCGCCGTGCGGCGAGGGTGACTTCACCGTCGAGGCCGACGAAGCGGCCGGATCCGCCGACGTGCTGCGCATCGGCGTTGCCAACGACCGCACATCGCAGATCCGCCCCGGGCTCAACAAGGAGATGTGGGACGCATCCAACGCGTTCGCGGCATGGTGCAACGAGCAGGGTGGGATCGGGGGCCTCCCGATCGAGATCGTCGACCTCGACGGCAAGGTGCTCGAGGTCGAAGCCGCCATGGCCAAGGCCTGCCACAACGTGTTCATGATGGTCGGCGGCGGTTTCGTGCAGGACAACCTCGAGTTCTCCGGCAAACCCGACTCCGATTTCCACAAATGCGCCCTGGCCGACATCCCCGGCTTCGCGGTATCGCCCGAAAAGGCCGGATCCAACGGGCAGATACAGCCGGTGCCGCATCCGTCACCTCTCATCACCACCTCTCAGATGCAGATGGCCCAGGCACTCGAACCCGAGAACACCGAATCCATCGCCATCGTCTGGGGCGACCTCCCCTCCATGGAGACGATCAAGAACCAGACCGTCGAGATCCTCGAGGACCTTGACATCGACAACGCCGGGGTGTTCAACCATCCTGTCGTGGGGCTGGACGACTGGACACCGCTGGCCCAGCAGGTGATCAGGTCGGGTGCCGGGGCGTTCCACTACGTAGGCGAACCCACCCACCTGGGCAACTTCGTGAAGACGTTGCGTGAACAGGGATGGGAGGGAACCCCGAT
This sequence comes from Microthrixaceae bacterium, assembly GCA_027493675.1. Classification (GTDB taxonomy): domain Bacteria; phylum Actinomycetota; class Acidimicrobiia; order Acidimicrobiales; family Microtrichaceae; genus JAMLGJ01. The sequence goes on from JAOSKI010000042.1 coordinate 128,272, forward strand.
CGTGGAGACCAACATCTACGACCAGCAGTACATCGACGCTGCCGGTGGCAAGAACGCCGCCGGCACGATCATCCGGACCTGGTTCCATCCCTTCGAGGAAGCCGACGAGTGGCCGGCCGTCAAGCAGTACATGGACATCGTCGACGAGTACGTCGACGACGGCAAGATCGCGACCCTCGGCATGCAGAGCTTCTCCGCATGGCTGCTGTTCGCCACCGCTGCCAACGACTGCGCCGCCGACAACGACAACGTGCTGACCAGGGCGTGCGTGCTCGAGGCGGCCGCAGCGGTCGACGAGTGGACCGCCGGAGGGCTCCACGCCACGATGGATCCCGGCCCTGAGGGTGGCTCCCCGCGGAGTGCGAGATGCAGGTCACCGTGACCGAGGACGGCACCTTCGAGCGCCTCGCACCCGAGATCGGCAGCGACACCGACGACGGCGAGGGGTTCCAGTGCTTCGAGGGTTCCACCATCGAGGTGCCCGAGAACGAGGGCCTCGGCGTGATCGGACCCGACCAGCCGATCTGACCCACCCGCGTCACTGGCGGCCCTCCGGCCTCCGACAACTCCGACTGGGCGACACTGCGAGGTCCACGATCGTGCAAGGCAACATCACCACGGAGCCTGTTGGCACCACTCCTGGTGGCGGTGACCCTGGGTGCCGCCTGTTCGGCCAAGGGCGACGAGCCTGCCGCGTCCGAGACGAACGGCGGGAACGCTCCCAGCACGACCCCGCAGGGTGACAGTGGTTCCTTCGGCGACCTCGAGTCCCCGTGTGGTGAGGGTGACTTCAGCGTCGAACCCGACGAGGCTGCCGGGTCACCCGACGTGTTGCGCATCGGGGTTGCGAACGACCGGTCCTCACAGATCCGCCCGGGCCTCAACAAGGAGGTGTGGGACGCATCCAAGGCCTTCGCGGCCTGGTGCAACGAACAGGGTGGGATCGGGGGCCTCCCGATCGAGATCGTGGATCTCGACGGCAAGCTCCTGGATGTCCAGGCGGCGATGACCAAGGCCTGTCACAGCGTGTTCATGATGGTCGGCGGCGGTTTCGTGCAGGATAACCTCGGAGTTCTCCGGCAAGCCGAACTCGGACTTCCACGAATGCGGTCTTGTCGACATCCCTGCGTTCGCGGTCTCACCCGAGAAGACCGATTCCAACGGCCAGGTGCAACCGATCCCGCACCCTTTCGGCAGAGGTCAGCACCGGATGGATGCGGATCTACAAGACCCTGGAACCCGAGAACTCCGAGTCGATGGCGGAGGTGTGGGGCGACCTACCCGCCATGAAGACGATCCGCAACTCGGCACTCGCGGTGATGGAGGACCAGGACGTCGGAGATCGCCGGGGACTTCGACTATCCGGTCGCGGGCCTGACCGACTGGACCCCGCTTGCCCGTGAGGTCATCGGCAGCGGAGCAGGCTCGATGCACTGGGTGGGCGAGCCGACGTTCCTGGGCAGCTTCGTCAAGACGCTGCGTGAACAGGGCTGGGAGGGCGACCCCGTACTCCGAGACCAACATCTACGACCAGCAGTACATCGACGCTGCCGGGGTCGAGAACGCCGCCGGGACCATCATCCGCATGGTGGTCCACCCCTTCGAGGAGGCCGACATGTGGCCTGCCACCGGGCGGTACATGGAGATCGTCGACGAGTACGTCGACGATGCGAAGATCGCGACCCTGGGTGTGCAGAGCTTCTCGGCATGGCTGCTGTTCGCAACCGCTGCCAACGACTGCGCCGCCGACAACGACGGCGTGCTCACCAGGGCATGTGTGCTCGAGGCGGCTGCCGACGTTCAGGACTGGACGGGCGGCGGACTCCACGCACCGACGGATCCGGGCCCCAACGGCGGTACCCCGGTCGGATGCGAGATGATGCTGGTGGTCGATGCCGAAGGGAAGTTCGAGCGGCTGTCACCACAGATCGACGGCGATGACGACGACATCGACGGGTACACGTGCTTCGAGGACTCCTGGTACCGGTCCCCGACAACGCCGGCCTCGGTGTAATAGGGCCCGACCAGCCGCTGTAGGTCGCCCAAGTCACGTTCGCGTGCAGAACACGACGACACCGAGTCCACCATCGGGTCAATCGATCGGACGGCGCGCCACAAGCGCACGGGACCGACCCGTCAGGTCACTCCTCGACACGCACTTCGCCGAAGCGGCGCGACGCAAGCTCGGCGACCGTGCCGGCCTGCTCGGGTGAGATCTCGCACACCAGCGCGCCGTCGGCTTCGAGCCATCCAGGGCGCCGGCGATGATCCGGCGCAGGTCGTCGAGCCCGTCGGGGCCTGAGCGTAGCGCGCCCGATGGCTCCCAATCGGCGACCTCGGCGGGCAGCTCGGCGGTTTCGGCCACATAGGGAGGGTTCGACACGAGCACCTGCACCGACCCCGCCAGGTCGGTCGGCAGGGCTGTGTACCAGTCACCGGCGACCATCCTGACCCTCGCAGCGGCACGACCCACTCCCGCCAGGTTTGCCCGTGCAACGCCGAGCGCGTCCTCGCTCTCATCGGTCGCCCAGACCGTCGTGCGTACCCGTTCGGTGGCGACCGCGAGGGCGATCGCGCCGGAACCGGTACCCAGGTCCACAACGGTGGTGGGCAGGTCCCTCCCACCCAGGCGGTCGAGCTCGGCCAGGCAGACATCCACGACCGACTCGGTCTCGGGCCGGGGTATGAGGACCCGACTGTCGACCATGAGGTCGAGTTGGCGGAACCCCCCAGTGACCCAACACGTACTGCAGCGGCTCACCGGTGACACGGCGGGCCAACATCCGCTCGAAGCGCGCCATCGCGCCTGTGGTCACCGGGTCGTCGAGCACCAGAGCCAGCTCCGACGGGGGCACACCCGATGCCTCCTCCACGATCCGGCGGGCATCCGACCCGGGGATGCATCGGGGCAACCCAGGCGTCCACGCAACCGCACTGTGGCCTCGTCCAACAACTCGCGCCATCTGACGGTGCCGGCGGGACCCGAACCGTCGTCGCCTCCCGGAGGTGTGGACGACCTCAACGTCGCTCGACCTCGGCGGCCTCCGACAGCAGCCGGGCCCGCTCGTCGGTGAGGAGCGCATCGCCGATCTCGATCAGCTCGCCCGCCAGCACCCGGTCGAGGTTGTGACTCGTGAACCCGATGCGGTGGTCGGTCACCCGGTTGTCCTTGAAGTTGTAGGTGCGGATCTTCTCACCCCTGCCTCCGCCACCGATCTGAGCCTTCTTGGCGGCCCCTGCGGCCGATGCAGCGCGATCCTGTTCCGCCTTCAACAGGCGCGTCCGCAGCACCGCCAGGGCCTTGGCCTTGTTCTGGAGCTGGGACTTCTGGTCCTGCATCGACACGACCAGCCCAGTCGGCAGGTGGGTGATGCGCACCGCCGAGTCGGTGGTGTTCACCGATTGGCCGCCTGGTCCCGACGAGCGGTACACGTCCACCTGGAGATCGTTGTCGTCGAGCTCGACCTCCACCTCCTCGGCCTCGGGCAGCACAACGACCGTGGCCGACGAGGTGTGGACCCGGCCCTGCGATTCGGTGACCGGCACACGCTGCACCCGGTGCGGGCCGGCCTCGAACTTGAGCCGACCCCACACACCCTCACCGCCGACGCGCACCGTCACCTCGGCAATGCCTCCGAGATCCGACGGGCTCACCGAGAGCACCTCGAACGACCAGCCCATCCGCTGGGCGAACGACCGGTACATCTCCAGCAGGTCACCCGCCCAGAGGTTGGCCTCCTCGCCACCCTCCGCTCCACGGATCTCGAGGATGACCGCGCGGTCGTCGTTGGGATCCCGAGGCAACAACAGCACGTTGATCTCCTCCAGGAGCTCGCCGCGCAGCGCCTGCGCGCGCCGCAGCTCGCTCGCCAACGCTCCGCTCGTCACCCTCGGCTCCGGTCAGGAGCTCGGTGGCCGCTTCGATGTCGCCATCTACGTCTCGCAGCCGGCCGTAGGCCTCCACCAGCGGTTCCAGCTCCTTGTAGCGCCGGCTCACCGCCACGAAGCGCTCACGATCGGCGGCCACCTCGGGGTCCACGAGCGTGCTTCGCAGTTGCGGTACTCCCTCAGCGCACCGTTCCAGGCGGTCGATCACGCTGCCCATGGTGGTTCCATCTCGATCAACTCCACCGGCCCACGACCCGACGCCTCCGCACGTTGCGCGAGCTCGTCGACGATCGCCAGGCGGTCCTTGGGCGCCAACACGACCCGCAGCAACCCGGCCGGCAGATGCAGCTCTCGTGTGTCGGCAGCCACGGCAAGCAACTCGAGGGCCGATCCGGCACCGAACACCACCAACACCGGGACCCCCGCGGTCGTGCGACCGAGCGCTCCCGGCCGGGCGTTCGTCACGGACGCTGTCGGAAGCGAAGGTGGTCTCAACCGGCGCCAGGTCGGTCGCGCCGACCGACTCTGGCGACGCCAACGCCACCGAGCGCATCCAGCGTGACCTCGCGAGCACGCTGAGGGGATGGATCGGAGCGCCCGGGAAGCGGTGCTCCGACACCATGCGGATGCGCGCCTCAGGCCTTCGTCGGGTGACTCGCCCTGGTGCATGGCCGCCGCGGCATCCCGGTCGAACCGACCCACTCCGGGCTCGATGTGGAGCTCTCCGTCGCCCCCGGTCTCAGGTGGCCACCGGACAACCCTCGCCACCTCCAGGCCCAGCAACTCGCCGCGCCACTCACCCTGTTCCAGGACGACCTCGAGGCCTGCCGAGCGCAGTCGCTCGAGCAGCGGATCCGCGCCGGCGGGTCCGGGTAGAACCACCGGCATGGGCTCGGGCGCCGCCGGTTCGGATCCCGAGCCGTCGACGAATCGCACCTCGACCGAGGGTGAGGATGCGGAGCCTTCCTCGGGGCGGAACCACTGCTCAAGGCGTGCGGCCAGCGCAGCACCCTTGTCGGCATAGAGCACCAACCGGTCCACCTGCTGCCGCGATGCATGCACCAGCGCCGCAGCGAAGGACCCCGGAGTCACGTCCTCCTGCAGCATGAACGCAGTTCCGTCGCAGACCGCGACCGCCGACGAACCGAGCGACGCCGGTGCCGGCTCGACGTGATCGGAGTCGATTGCCAGGGCCGCGAGCTTCGCCCTGAGCAGCTCAGCGCGGCGCTCGGGTCTCAGCTGTCGGCCTCGCTGGAGGTCGCCTTGGCCTTCTTCTTGCGCGAGCCGTACCGGCGTTCGAATCGCTCCACGCGACCCGCGGTGTCGACGATCTTCATCTGGCCTGTGAAGAACGGATGGGTGAACGCCGAGATCTCGACCTTCGCCAGCGGATACTCGGTGCCGTCGTCCCAGGTGATCGTCTCAGAGGTCTCGATCGTGGAGCGGGTGAGGATCTTGTCGCCCGAGGATGTGTCCTGGAACACCACGTAGCGGTAGTCGGGGTGGGTGTCGGCCTTCATGGGTATCTCATTTCCTCCATCTCACAGACCCGGTTTCCGAGCGGGACCGAATGGGTGGCTGTCCAGTATGTCAGCAAGCGACACCGACGGCGAAGCCCGACGATGGCGCGTCCGTCAACCGGTGACTCCCGGGGCCTTGGCGATCTCGGCAAGGAACTGGGCGTTGTCGGGGAAGGTGCGCATCCGGTCGATGAGCAACCCAGACCGGCCCCCGATCCGCTCTCGGCGGCCAGGCCGGACAGGACCCGGCGGAGCTTCCAGACCTGCTGGAGCTGGGTCCGCTCGAACAGCAACTCCTCGTGGCGGGTGGACGACGCATCCACGTCGATCGCCGGATAGATGCGCTTCTCGGCCGCCTTGCGGTCCAGTCGCAACTCCATGTTGCCGGTACCCTTGAACTCCTCGAAGATGACCTCGTCCATCTTGGAGCCGGTCTCCACGAGTGCCGTCGCGAGGATCGTGAGCGATCCACCCTCCTCCACGTTGCGGGCAGCACCGAAGAACCGCTTCGGCGGGTACAGCGCACCGGTGTCGATGCCACCCGACATGATCCGACCCGTGGCCGGTGCCGCGAGGTTGTACGCCCGCGACAGACGTGTGATGCCATCCAGTATCACCACGACGTCCTTGCCGCCCTCGACCATGCGCTTGGCACGTTCGATCACCAGCTCCGCAACCTGGGTGTGCTCCTCCGATGGGCGGTCGAAGGTGGAGGCGATCACGTCCCCCTTGACGGAGCGACGCATGTCGGTGACCTCCTCGGGACGCTCGTCAACGAGCAGCACCATCAGGTGCACCTCGGGGTTGTTGGCCTCGATGGACTTGGCGATCGTCTTCATCACCGTGGTCTTGCCGGCCTTGGGGGTGACACGATGAGCCCGCGTTGCCCCTTGCCGATGGGCGAGATCAGGTCGATGATCCGCGACGTCATGTCGAGAGGCTGGTCCGCGCGCTCGAGGGTGAGCTTCTGGTCGGGGAACAGCGGGGTCAGATCCTCGAAGTTCGCGCGGTTGCGCTGGGACTCCGGCTCCGCACCGTTGATCGTGTCGATACGCAACAGCGCCGGGTTCTTCTCCTGTCGATTGGCCGGGCGGGCAGCACCCACGATCTCGTCGCCCTTTCGCAGGCCGAGCTGGCGAACCTGCTTCACCGAGACGTAGGCGTCCTCGTTGCTCGGGAGGTAGCCCTTGACCCGAAGGAAGCCGCAGCCGTCGTCGCGGAGGTCGAGCAGGCCCGCCACCGGCACAGGTTCGCCGTCCCACTGCTCCGCCACGTCGTCACGTTGGTTCCGGTTGCGCCCCCGGCGCCTGCGTCCCTTGCGGTTACCGGGCTCCGGGGTCTCTCCGCCCCCCACCTCCCTGGTTGTTGCCCCTGGTTGTTGCCGTTGTTGCGGTTCGCGGTCTGGTCGTCGCCACCCTGGCTCCGCCCATCCTGGCTCCGCCCATCCTGGCTCCGCCCACCCTGGTTCCGGTCACCCTGGTTCCGGTCCGAACCGGCCTGGGAGCCTCGATCCGAGCGGGGGCCCCGGCCGTCCTGGCTGGTCTCGGGCTGGGCACGCTCGGAAGGGGGAGACCGAAGCCTCACCGACGTGGCCATCGCCGCTGGGTGCACCGCCATCGGTGGATCCAGGCGCACCTGGACGTCCCCCGGCGGATGCCGCACTCACCGAACTGGTGGATTCAGGGACGGAGCCACCTCGTAGAGCCGAAGCCGCCGCCGTGGAGGTTCCGTCCGTGACGGAGGCGCCATGACCGCCACCGGCGTCACCACTTCCGTCCGAAGCACCGGTGACGCCCGACAGCTCCAGGATCATCTTCACCATGTCGGCCTTCTTGGTACGACTGGTGGTCTTTCCGCCCAGGGCCTGGGCGATGGTGGCGAGCTCGGCGCGGTCCTTGCGCTCGAGGCTCTGCAGATCGACACTCACTGTTGATCTCCGTTCTTCGGAGTTGACGGTCCCGGGCCTCGCGCGCCCGGCCGAGTCGTCGGGGGTTCCGGCGGGCGCAACACACGGGATCGTGGTTGAGGAGCACCTGTGCTCATTCGGGCAAGGGAGAGATCCGATCGGCCGACAGGTTGCAGGAACGCAATCTGATGTCCAGCCGTTGTGCCGGTGCTGATCGGCTCGCCATCCTGGCCCCCGCCGGAGACGACAAGGCCCAATGTACCGGCGGTCAGCCACCTCCCCGCAAGCACCTGCCTCACGAAAGCCTTGACTGCCTCGAGGTCAGCCGACACATGACCCATCCGCTCGGGCCGCTCGAAGATGCCTTGAAGGCGCTCTGAAGGACGGGCCTGACACCGGTCGCGTCGAACACGGCATCAGGGAACTTCGCCGGATGCGCGGTGGCGAGGCACACCACCGGTGATTCGAGCTGCTCGGCAAACGGGCCCGCCACACCCAGGCCGACCGCGGTATGGGGATCGACCAGCAGATCGTGGTCTTCGTGGACGCGATCGATCACCGTAGCCACCCGGGCGTCGTCCAGGCAGCCGGCGTCGAAGTCGGCCTGCAGAGCCGCCAACAGGGCCGGGGGCACATCGACGCGACCCTCGGACCGGAACCGGTGCAACATCTCGGTCACCGCCGCGCCGTCACGTCCAAGCACCTCGAACAGCAGCCGCTCGAAGTTGGACGACACCTGGATGTCCATCGACGGGGACGTGGTGGGAACCACCTCGCGCACGGACAGGTCGCCGCGGGTCAGAGCACGGGTGAGGATGTCGTTGCGGTTGGAGGCCACGATGAGGCGGTCCACCGGAAGGCCCATCTGCTTGGCCGCCCATCCGGCCAGCATGTTGCCGAAGTTGCCCGTTGGCACACAGAAGCTCACGGGTGAGCCCCGTGGCGAGACCCGCAGGTGCGCCCACACGTAGTACACGATCTGGGCCATCACGCGTCCCCAGTTGATCGGAGTTGACTGCGCTCAGGTGCACCTCGTCCCGGAAGCCTGTGTCCCCGAACGCCGCCTTCACGAGGTCCTGGCAGTCGTCGAAGGTGCCTGAGACCGCCACGGCATGGCAGTTCGCTTCCCCGATGGTGGTCATCTGGCGGCGCTGCACCTCCGAGGTCCGACCGTCGGGGGAACAGGATCACGCACTCGCTGTGCCCAAGACCGCCGAAGGCGCTCATGGCGGCCGAGCCCGTGTCGCCCGAGGGGTGGCGCCGAGGATCGTCGCCGTCGAACCCCGTTCGGTGAGGACATGGTCGAACAGACGGCCGACCAGCTGCAGTGCCACGTCCTTGAAGGCGAGCGTGGGGCCGTGGAACAGCTCCATCAGCCACAGATCACCCACCCGTCGAATGGGGCACACCTCGGGCACGTCGAAGCCGCCGTAGGCCGCCGAGACGATCGACTCGAAATCGCCGAGGGTGATCTCGGCCCCACCCCCCGACAACGAAGGGCCACATGACCTTCACGGCCAGCTCCGGGTAGTCCAAGTCCCCAGTTCCTCCAGCGGAGGCAGCTGCGGCCAGGTCTCGGGAACGTACAGGCCCCCGTCGGGCGAGGCCCTCAGGAGAACGTCGGCGAACGCGAGCGGCGGCGCCGCCGCGGGTGGACACATAGCGCATCAGTCGGTTCCGATGACCCGCAGCACCGATCCGACGGCGGTGACGGTGTCGAGCCCACGCAACTCGGCGAGCGTGGCACGCACGTCGGACTCCCGGGCATCGTGGGTGATGAAGATCAACCTCGCCTGACCGCCCTCGGAGCGCTCGTCGAGCGACTGCTGCTCCATGGAGCGGATCGACACTCCGTTGGTGCCGAACAGGCCGGCGACAGATGCCAGCACACCCGGGCGGTCGGCCTCCAGGTTGATGTAGTAGCGGTAGTGGAGGTCGTCGATGGGGCGCACCTTCGCCTTGGCGAAGCTTCCGAGGGAGGCGTGGGTGGCCTTGGCCAGGTTCGCCGCCGCATCGACGACGTCGCCCAACACCGCCGAGGCAGTGGGAAGGCCGCCGGCTCCCCGTCCGAAGAACATCAACTCCCCGACCGCGTCACCTCCACGAACACCGCGTTGAAGCTGTCGCGAACCGAAGCGAGGGGGTGCTGGTCGGGCACCATCGGGGTGCACCCGCACCGCGATCGAGCCGTCGGCCATGTGGTCACACAGGGCCAGCAGCTTGATCCGGTAACCGAGGCGACGAGCGAAGTCGATGTCTGTCGAGGTGATCCCGGAGATCCCCTCGTGGCTGACATCACCGGCGACAACCCGCCGACCGAACGCGATGGTCGCGATGATGGCTGCCTTGGCGCCGGCATCGAAGCCCTCGACATCGGCTGTCGGATCCCGCTCCGCGTAACCGAGGCTCTGTGCCTCGGCCAGCGCCTCGCTGTAGCTCCAACCCTCCTCGGTCATCTTGGTGAGGATGTAGTTGGTGGTCCCGTTCACGATTCCCAGCACCCGCGAGACATCCTCGCCCACCAGGGACTCGCGCAAGGGACGGATGAGGGGTATCCCGCCCGCCACGGCAGCCTCGAAGAGCAGGTCCACACCGGCGTCGTCGGACGCCGCGAACAACTCGGCGCCATGGTTGGCCAGCAGTTCCTTGTTGGCGGTGACCACCGCCTTTCCCGATGCGAGTGAGTCCAGGATCAGCTCACGGGCAGGCTCGATCCCACCGATCACCTCCACGACCAGGTCGACGTCGTCGTCGCCGACCACCTCGCCCGCGTCAGTGGTGAACACCTTGGCCGGCAGAGCCACTCCACGCTCCTTGGACAGCGAGCGCACCGCGACCCGGGTCACCTCCAGACGCAGTCCCGTCCGTGCCTCGATGTCGTCAGCGCGTTCCTCCACCAGGCCGATGAGCGCCGCACCCACGTTGCCGCAACCGAGCACCCCGATGTTCACCGATCGTTTCACCTCCGCCACGGTATCGGGCACCCGCCCGACCCGGCGAAGCGCGCCCAGGGGGAACCGCTCTCTCACCCCGGTGAAGACCCGATCGCCCTCCCCCGGTGTCTCCCACCTTGTGTCTCCCACCCGGTGTCTTCACCCGACGGCCTCGTCCAGGGCGTGCAGCATCCGCTGCTCGTAGATCCTCCGGATCTCCGTGGCTGTCTCGACGGGAGCAGCGAGGAACTGCTCGTGCGGGTAGCGGATCGTCTGCCAGCCCTCTGCGGCTGCCTGAGCATCGCGGCGCCCGTCGACACGGCGCGATTGCCCGCTCACGCAACCCGCGACCATCGCATTCGACGATCAGGCGCGGCTGCAACCACGCGCGGTCACAGAGCTCCGCAGGTCCATCGTCACCGGGGCGGCGGTACTGGGGCACTCCGGAGGCAACCCGGCGAGCCTGATGACGTGCCGGAACGATCGCTCCAAGTCCGCTGCGCACGGACCGAACCGGGGCAGATAGCAGGACACCAGCTCCTCGAGGATTCCGAGGGACGCCTTGCCTCGGCAGCCACAGAGCCTCATCACCGCGAGCAGTTCGTCAGGGGTGACCAGACGTTCCGCAGTAGCCTGGTCGAGCCAGGTCTCGAGAACTCGCTTCGTCGAGCCCGGTGCCAGGTCGACGATCGTGCGAGCAACCGATGTGACGGTGAGCCCACCGATCCGCACGAGCTGTCCCGGTGCCAGGTCGCCCCGCTGGAACAGGCGCCCGGCGCCGTACCTGCGGTTGCTGCCCGAAGGCACCGTGAGACACGGCGTGCTCGGAGCGACTCCCGGCAATCCGTGCAACCGGGCGGCGGACCGGTGGCTGACCACGCTGTCGTGTCCGACGTGAAGATGAGCCGTCCACAGATCCCCCATCCAGTTCCTGTGCGCATCCGGCAGGCACAGCACCCTGCTGGTCAATCGCACCCAGCGACCTGTTCGCAACCTCGATGTGATGAGTGACGAGCCGTCGGGTCCGCACGCGCGGACCTGAGCGCGGGTGAAGCGTCCCAACTGGCGCTCCGCAGTCGCCGCGATCGCAGTGTCGATGGGTGTAGTGGTCATGTGCCGATCGTCGCCCGGACCGAGCCCTCGGTCCACGGGTCGGGCGCCCCGGTACGAAGTCCGCGCGTCGGCCACGACGATCCTCGGACGCCCTGCGCAGCGACCGCCTCAGGCGAGGTCTGTGGCCAACAGGTCGCTGACCGTCTCGCGCCGAACCACCATGCGGGCCTCGCCATCGCGCGCGAACACCACGGGCGGGCGAAGCACCTTGTTGTAGTTGCTGCCCATCGAGTGACCATAGGCACCGGTGACCGGTGTGGCGAGGACGTCGCCGATGGCGAGGTCCCCGGGCACCCAACCCTCGCGCACGATCAGGTCACCCGACTCGCAGTGCTTCCCGACCAGCCTGATCGGCATCTCCCGTTCGGCACGCACGGCCCTCGGTAGGAACGTCTCGTAGCCCGAGCCGTACAGGACCGGGCGCGGATTGTCGCTCATGCCCCCGTCGACCGCGACGTAGGTGCGCACCCCGGGGATGAACTTGATGGTGCCGACCTCGTAGAGGGTGATACCGGCCTGGGCGACTATCGCTCGACCGGGCTCAGCCGCGATCGAGGCGGGAAATGCCGGCGTCGCGGCAGGCACGGACGATCGCCCAGGCCCACGATGCGAGAGTCGGGGCCTCCTCGCCCTCCACATGCGCGACGCCCAACCCACCGCCCACGATCAGCTCCGGGCAGGTCCTCGGCGACCACGAACGGGGCCACGCTGCGCAGACCCTCGAGGAAGTTCTCCACGCTGAAGACCTGGGACCCGATGTGCATGTGAAGGCCCACCAGATCCATCGCCGCGGACCCCCGCGCCCGCTCCACCGCTGCATGCGCCTGGCCGGTGGCGAGCGGGAACCCGAACTTCGAGTCCAGGTTGCCGGTCTGCACGTGCTCGTGGGTGTGGACCTCGATTCCGGGGTTGATCCGCAACAGCACCGTCGGTGCGTCCATGCCGTCCGCCACGAGGGCCTCGATCCGGTCCAGCTCGGCGTCCGAGTCGACCACGATCCTACCGACACCGGCATCCATGGCGGCACGCAACTCCCACAGTGCCTTGTTGTTGCCGTGCATCACGAGACGGTCGGCCGGTACGCCCGCAGCGAGCGACACCGCGAGCTCTCCGCCGGTGGCCACATCCAGTCGCATGCCCTCCTCGTGCGCGAGGCGGGCCATCGCACGACACAGAAACGCCTTGGTGGCGTAGATCGCGCCGTCGGGACCGAGTGCGTCGACGGCCTCCGCGGCACGGGCACGCAGGTGCACCTCGTCGTAGACGAACAGCGGGGTGCCGAAATCGGAGGCTAGATCGACCAGTGCGACACCGCCGATGAGGAGTCCACCGTGGGCGTCCTCGCTCGCAGTGTCGGGCAGCAGCCCGAAGGGCAGTGCGCTCATCACGGCCTCACATCGACTCGGGAGCGGTGACGCCGAGCAGGTCGAGGCCCACTCTCAGGCCGGTGCGGGCGGCCACTGCGAGCCACCACCTGGCCTGACGCAGCTCCTCGGGGGTGTCGGGTGACAGGATCGGGCAGTCGTGGTAGAAGCCATGGACCGCCCCGGCCAACTCGCGGACCCAGGTCGTGACCTTGTGTGGCGCACGTTCGCGGGCGGCCAACTCGACGATCGCGGGGAGTTCGTGCAGCACCCTCAGCACCGCGAGCTCGCGCTCGTGGGTGAGCAGCGATAGCTCCACCGCGTCCAGCGGCGCTCGCTCGAAACCGCGCTCGGCCGCGACCCGGCCGATCGAGTTGAGTCGGGCGTTCGCCATCTGCACGTAGAACACCGGGTTCTCGTTGGACTGCGCCACGATGAGGTCCAGGTCCACGGTCTGAGGCGTATCCACCGACTGCAACAGGTAGGTGAGGCGCACCGCGTCCGCCCCCACCTCGTCGATCAGCTCCTCGAGGGTGACAAGATCCCCCGAGCGCTTGGAGATCCTCACCTCCTGGCCGTGGCGTTCGAGGCGTACCAGTTGCGTGATGACCACCTCCAGATCATCCGCGTCGTGCCCCAACGACTCCACGGCTGCCTTCATGCGCGCCACGTAACCATGGTGGTCGGCGCCCCAGACATCCACCAGCAGTTGCCACCCGCGGGCGAACTTGTCACGGTGGTAGGCGATATCGGGAAGGAGATAGGTGTACTCCCCGTCGGACTTGACGAGCACCCGATCCTTGTCGTCTCCATACATGCTCGAGCGCAGCCAGACCGCACCGTCGCGGTCCTCCACGACACCACGCTCACGCAGGTCCGCGAGTGCGGTGTCGATCGCGCCCGTTGCAACCATCTCACGTTCGGAGAACCAGCGGTCGAATGTGACGTTGAGCGCGCCGAGCACCCGGCGCTGGTGGTCCAACGCGTACGCGTACCCCCACTCGCCGGGCTCGGCGCCCTCGGGCATCAGCGCAGCCCAATCCGAGACGTAGCCACCCTGGTAGCCGCCTTCGGGTGGCTCCTCGCCGCGGGCGCGCTGCGAGGCTGTCCGCGAACACCTCCATCTGCACGCCACGGTCGTTGATGTAGAACTCGCGCCCGACCTCGTACCCACAGAAGGCCAGCAGCCGGGCGAGGGCGTCGCCGTAGGCGGCACCCCGCGCATGCCCGGCGTGCACGGGTCCGGTCGGATTCGCCGACACGAACTCCACCAGCACGCGGGTTCCCTCCCCGGTCTGCGAACGCCCGTAGTCCGTACCTGCCCCTGTCACCGCACCGATGACGTCGTGCAACCACGCCGGTGACAACCGGAAGTTCACGAATCCGGGTCCGGCGGTCTCGACGGACTCCAGGTGCTCCAGGCCGGCGTCCGACAGCGCGCCCACGAGGGACTCGGCCAGCTCCCTCGGATTGCGGCCGTTGCGCTTGGCCAATGCAAGAGCCACGTTGGTGGAGAACTCGCCATGGTCGGGGTTCGCCGGCCGCTCCAAGTGCACCTCCGACGGGTCGCTCGGGGCGCCGTCGAGCTCCATCGCCAGAGACCGCCGGCTATGGCCGAGCGGATGCGGTCCTCGATGCCCTGAGGGCGCGCGTCACCCCGAAGGGCGGCGTCTGCAGGGGTGCTGTCGGCAGTCATGGAGAGCCGATGCTACCGGTGAGTCGATGCGGCCCATAGCTGGTTGGCGGGCCTCGCGCCGTGATGCGTCTGTAAACCGGGGACGGGCGCACACTACGATGCACCTCCCGAGCCCCCGTAGCTCAGGGGATAGAGCAGTGGCCTCCGGAGCCATGTGCGCAGGTTCGAATCCTGCCGGGGGCGCGTTTCCTGCCACACCCCCGGCGAACTGAAGGCTCTCAGCCACCTATGCGGTCGCCCACACCCTTCAGTTCGCCGGGGGTGTGGCGGGGGCGGCGCGGGGCGGGTCAGTCGCACTCCAACCCGGCGGGGGGCGACCCCCGGAGTCCACCCTGGTGTGGTGGTCGTGGTAGTGGACGTCGAAGATCCCGCGGTGGCGTTCGAGCCGGGGGAGGCACTCCCTCACCGGAGCTCCCGGGCAGATCCTCAGAGGCGGCATCGGAGCCGCCGCCCCCGGAATCCTCGGACGGCTCAGCGACGGTCTCGAAGTCACCACCGAGGGTGACCACCACCTCTCCACCCTCGAGGGACGCGCCTTCCTCCACGATGGGATCGGGGCCCAGCCAGGCCGCCACCAGCTCTCCCATCGACTCCGCCCCGGGAGCATGGGTGACGGTGGTACGAGCCTGCTCCTTGGCGGCCGTGTCCACCGTACCGATCTCGAATCCACCTTCGGAGTACACGTAGCTCACCCGTCGGGCCTCACCGGTGACGCCTCCGGCGTTGAAGATCGACACTCTCACATCGCCGGGCGCAGGCGGTGGGGTCGTTGTCGTGGTCACTTCCGTTGGGGGATTCGTGCCGGCGAACAGAGCGAGCGTCGCGGCCGAGACGTCCTCATCCATGCGCACGATGGACGCACCCCCGCTGGTGCGATCCCCTCCACGGTGAGGGAGTGGGTCTGAAGCCGCTGAGGATCCAAGTGCGAGAAGCGACGGCCCAGAGCGAGGATGTCCCCGAAGCCCAACCCCGAATCGAGGGTTGTCGCGCCGAGAGCCGCATCCACCAGTCCCTTCAGACGTGGCAGGTCGTCGAGCCCCATCGAGCTCGTCCTTGCGATCGCTGCGCGCATCAGGAGCTGCTGGCGCGTCATACGTCCCAGATCACCCGAGCCGTCGGTGTGCCAACCCTCGGAGTCCTTCCATTGGAGGTGCCGCGACCGGGCGAAGGCAAGCCCCCTGGGGACCGTTCAACACAACGCATCCAGGTTCGGAGATCGACAGCCCGGAGTTGCGGTCGCGCACCGGGGAATCGAAGTACATCGGCACGCCACCGAGAGCGTCGATCAGCTTCTGGAACCCGACGAAGTCGACCTCCGCGAAGTGGTGGACCGGAATGCCCAGGTTCTCCTCGATCGCGTCGATCAGCGTCTGGGTGGACTCGGCATAGGCGGCGTTGATGCGATCCTCGGAGCCATCGGGAAGGGTCACCCACAGGTCACGCGGGATGGACAGCACGTCGATGCGTTCCTCATCCGGGGAGATCCGCAGGATCGCCATGCTGTCGGAACGCCGGCCGCCCGGGGCGTCCTCGCCCAGGAACAGCGGGCGTTGGGGTCGTCGGCATCCACCGACTCCCTGCTGTCGGAACCGACGACCAGGTAGTTGCGGGGTCGACCGTGGGCCACCTCCGCGAGGTCGACGTCGACGCGATCGACCCGCTGGTAGGTCCACCATCCGTAGCCCGCCACCAACAGCGCTGCGACGACGACGAAGGCAAGGATCCCCACGAGGATCCGACGCCGCCGCCGGGTGGTGGTCGACCGTCGCTTCCGGGGGCGCCGCACGACACCGGCGCCATCGACAGCCTGCGTGCCGCCGTCGGGACGCCCGCGACGGCCGGAGCCCGAGGGCGGACGCGAACCGGTTTCACGTAGCCGCCTCGGGCGCGTGAGTTCGTCGGGGTCGTCGTCGGAGGCCACTGACACGCAAGCGTAATGCGAGACCGCCCCGCCCCCGTAGACACCGGGGTAGGCAATGCCCCCGGTCCCTGGCACTCCGCACAGACCGGTTTCCAGGCGCTGTCAGCCCTTCTGCTCCACCTTCGGCTCACGAGGCAGGCCGAGCACCCTCTCACCGACGATGTTGCGTTGGATCTCCGCGGTTCCGCCCCAGATCGTCTCCGAACGCGAGAAGAAGAACGCCGACATCATCTGGCTGACGGGGTAGCCGTCACGACCTGTGGCGCGCATCGTGGCAGGCCAGAGACCTCGTCACCCGCGGTGGACAGGAAGCTCTCGGTACCCCAGATCTCCAGCGCAAGCTCCATCGCGTCGCGATGCATCTCGGACCAGAACATCTTGTTGGTCACTCCGAGCACGGTCACGCCCATGTCTTTGCGTCCCTCGACCGTCGCGGTGAGTGATCGCAGCCCGTTGATCCGCAGAATCTGGGTCTTGGTGTAGAAGCGCATCAGACCCTGACGGATCCGTTGGTCCGATATCACCCCGTTCGCGATCGCCTTGGCCTCCATCAGCCGGTACTCCTCCTCGAAGCGCCGGTATCCGGTGGTGGCCGACATGCCGCGTTCGAACCCGAGTGTGTCGTTGGCCACCTTCCAGCCGTTGTTGACGCCACCCACGACGTTGTCGATCGGACAACGGGCATCGGAGAAGAACACCTCGTTGAACTCCGCGGTGCCATCGGGTTGGACGATCCCACGTACCTCGATGCCGTCCTGCTTCATCGGCACCAACAGATACGAGATTCCCGCCTGCTTCTTCACCTCCGGGTCGGTGCGTGCCAGCAGGAAGCAGTAGTCGGCGAACTGGGCCTGGGTGGTCCAGACCTTCTGTCCGTTGATCACCCACTCGTCGCCGTCCTGCACCGCCGTGGTCTTCGGGAGGCGAGGTCTGAACCCGAGTCCGGCTCTGAGAACCCCTGGCACCATCGCATGGAGCCGTCGAGGATCCTGGGCAGGAAGTACTTCTTCTGTTCCTCGGTCCCGTTGGCCAGGATGGTCGGCCCCACGAGCGTGTCGCCGAAGAAGTCGGCTCGCATTGGCGCCTTCCGCGGGCGAACTCCTCGGAGAGCACGACGCCCTGCATGGTCGAGAGCCCCTTACCGCCGTACTCCTCGGGCCAGGTGGCACAGATCCACCCGCCTTCGTGGAGCCTGGTGGTCCACTGCTCGTTGAACGCCGCCTTCTGCTCCGGGGTCATCTCGAAGCCGTCGTCGAACCAGCCGTCGGGCAGGTTCTCCTCGAGCCACGCCCGGATCTCGCCGCGGAACTCCTCTGCTTCGGGTGGATACGTCAGGTCCATCCACCAATCCTGACCGGGCCGTCAGGATCGGACAAGGAGGTGCCGCCGCCCCCACGCCGGCTATCGCATTTGTGCGGAACAGCCGCTCGCCTACCATGCCGACCATGACTGTCGATCCGGCTCGCCTCGACGCAGTGCAGTCGCCCGGTGGCGCAACCAATGGAAGGAGCTCAAGGAACAGGTCATAGACACGGGCCTGTGCACCGGTTGCGCGGGATGTGTCATCGCATGCCCCCACGACGTGATCGGGTACAACCACGAGCAGGGCGGCTACAGGCCCTTCCACCTCATGGAGGAGCTCGGACCGAACGACTGCATACACGGCCAGAAAGGCTGCAATGAGTTGCACCCGGGCATGTCCCCGCTTCGGCATCTGGGAGGCCCAGGCGGACGACCACCTCTTCGCCCGCACCCGCACCAAGCCGAGGTGGCCGGGATCTACCACGACATCCTGTTGACCCGTGCGAGTGAGCAGACCGTGTTGGAGCAGGGTCGGACGGCGGGCTCGTGTCGGCGATCCTGATCTGGGCGCTCGAGAACGACTTCATCGACGCGTCGCTCGTCAGCTACCTCGAAGGCGGCAAGGACTCATGGAAGACCCGGCCGGGAGTGGCTGCAACCCGCAAGGAGATCCTCGACGCAGCAGGCAGCCGATACACCTATTCGGCGAACACCCTGGCCTACGACGAAGCCGTCGAGGCCGGCCACGAGCGCCTTGCACTGGTGGGAACGGGCTGCCAGAGCTCATCCCCACCGGCCGTGTGGAGCCGCAAGGTCGGCAAGGTCGGCAAACCGTTCGTGTTCAACATCGGTCTTCTGTGCCTCCAAGACCTCGACGACGCGATCTTCGAGGAGCTCTTCGAGCCAAGTACGGCTGCGCCGGTCCGACATCGAGAAGATGAACATCAAGGGCGTCTTCCAGATCTGGACCCACGACGGCACCTACCGTGAGATCAACCTGAAGGAGTGTCACGCATGGACACGTCAGGGCTGCATCTACTGCCCCGACTTCGCAGCCGAACATGCGGACATCTCCCTGTGGCGGCATCGGCGAGAACGCCGACTGGACGCTCACGATCGTACGGACCGAACTGGGCCACGAGATCATCGGCCACATGATCGACCAAGGGGTGATCGAGCCAAGCCCGGTGACTCGGATCCGGAGGCGATCACCCTGATGCGCAAGCTCGCGCAACGCTCTCGCAGCCGCTGGCCCAACACCGCCGAGGTGAGCATCCGCGTGGGGTACCCGACGGCACCACCGCGCACTGAGACCCAACCTCGCTCCATTCAGGGGGTGCGGGGCCTTGGTGGTCGGTGGTGTTCTGGGCGAGTAGCAGTTTGCCGTGGGGTCACGGAACACTTTGACTTGGGTGGCGGGGGTCGAGGTTGGCGGATGTGGCTCGTTGCCGGTGTGCCTCCGCGAGGTGTGCCGGCAGGTCTGCGATGTCGTAGCGCAACAGGGTCCATGGCCGGTCACAGTGCATCAACCCGTGGTGGCGTCGACACAACAGGGCACCGTCGTCGATGTCGGTTCGCCCGCCTTGGGTCCAGGGGGGTTTCGTGGTGTGCATCACAACGTGAGGCGGGTTAGTCACATCCTGGGAACACACACCCGCCGTCACGAACCACGAGTGCCTGTTTCTGGGCAGGGGTGAACAACCGCACGGTGCGTCCCAGGTTGAGTGGGTTCCCGCTGGTGTCTGTGATCACTGGTTGGAGGTGTGCTTCACAGATCAACACCGCTGTGGTGGCTGCGTCCAGGCTGGTTCCATCTGGTGTGTGCACCCGGGTCGGGTTGCCGTCACGGCTCTGCTGTGATGGTCACATTGACCGACACCACCGGTTTCGGGGTGTTCGGGTTGATCACCGCCACGGCGTATCAGTTCGACCACTGCTCTGGCCCGTAGCACCCCCATAGGGGTATCGGGATCCCAGTGGTGTCGTGTTCGCGTGCAGCGCCACGGTACTGACGATCCGTTTCAGCACAGATGATCGCTTCGATCTCCACCGCGTTGTGCCCTGGAGAGCTCCAGGGTGACGCAGATGACCTTTCGAAATCGTGTCCCATGGCTGCGGTGTCCCGGTCACCGCAATCAGGTTCGACACCATCGGCATCCAACATCGCTGCAACCTGACAGAGATGAGCAACGAAGACGCTGTACCGGTGATACTTGCGAACCGCACCAAATCGTCCTGGGCCTGAACGAGGGTGTCGGTGATCCGCTCGTTGCACACCCCGGCGAGCGCCAACACATGATCGACTGACACCACCCCGGCTGCGAGCGCCACAGCGAAACCGTCGAAACGTTGCAATGTCCGAGCAACCTTGAGTTCACGACCCACCGTCGTGTCACTGCTGTGTGTGCGATGTGCTTTCCAGCGTTTGGTTGACAACCCTGTTTCGGTTTCGGTGACCCCCAGCGAATCCAACCGGCCGATCGTGACGGCTTTCACCGCGTCAAGCGGCGTTGCAGACCCTCCAGAGCCAACACCGTGCCCATCAAAGCCTCACCATCCAAAGCCCCCGACCTCGACCCCACCCAGCGTCGACACCAGATCGGCCATCAACCCCTCGACATCACGCACCGCATCCGGTGCCCCATCATCGATCAGGCACTCGTTGACCCACTGCTCAGCGGCCCACACCCGCCACCGCGCAAGAGCATCCCCAGACCCGCTCTCCCCGACCCGCTCTCCCCCGAACGGCTCTCCCGAAGCTCTCCCCGACCGACCCAACCCATCCTCGTACATACGTTCGATGATAGACACGGGGTGCGACACCCGAATCGGACCCGCAGTCCCCGATCCGCTCATCCACGAGAAGGCTCACAGGCCCGGGATGACAGCCCGCATGGCCCGCCCGGCACGCCGACCGACCGACGCTCTAGTCCAGGTCGCTCACGGCTACGGCTGTCTCACCGTCGTAGTCGAACATCGACCGCACAGGCATGATGTCGGCGATCGCCACCACCGGCAGGCCCTCGGCGGGGCAGAGCCGGTGAGTGAGGATCTCCTGCAGACCCATCCGCCGGCGCGGCACGCTTGCGCTCTCCGGAACCGTCAGGAGCCTCCAGTAGCGGGGATGCCATGAACATACGATCGGCCGGTTGGTCGCCCGGCTCAAGGGCCAAACGACCCATTGTGCGAGGATCCGATCAACCGACGAGCGTGCCGGGCGGGTTCCCAGAGGCGCCCAGGCACCCTGGCACACCGTCACGCCGTGGGATGCACCCCGTGGCGAGTGCAGTCAGGACATCCCACAGTCCTCGAAGATCTTCGCGATGTTGTCCGGCACGTCGATCTCGGCACCCGAGTCCGCCTCAGCCTGGGCCTCCTCGAACTCCTTGGCCTCCTCGAAGGGCACCTTCTCCTCGAGGCCGTCATAGACGCAGGTGCACTGCTTCTCCGACGCCAGCTTCTCGTAGCCCTCGGGCGACTGGCCGTCGGTGTCGACCCCGGTGCATCCCAGCATGAAGTTGTCCTTGTAGTCGTCTCCGTAGCCAGTGGGCTGGGTGTTGGCGCCACATGATGCGCCAAGAAACGCCAGTGCCGCCACCAAGCCGATCACGACCAGGCCCTTGCGTGATGACGCCACGCGCGTCGTTTCTGCCGAAGAACTCATGGGTGGTCCGGTACTCCTGGGGCGTCGGGGGTTGCGGACCCACGCTAGCCCCCAGGTAGATCGTGGGCCATGTCGTTCAGGCCTTCGCAGGATCGGCCGACCCCTTCGCCTTCCCGGAGCCTGCGTTGTGACGCCACACGACGAAGGTGACGATGCCCAACACGACCTGCGGCACGAACGACGCCGCCCGCCACAACAGCGACGCGGCGAGCGCAGTGTCACGATCGGCGCCCATCGACACCATCAGTGCGACCATGGCGGCATCGACGGTCCCAAGGCCCCCCGGGGTGATCGGAATGAACCCGGCGAGCCTGGCGATGGAGAACGCAGCGAACAGCTGAACCGGGTTGATCCCGCCGTGCGACCCGGTGATCCCGAAGAAGGCCACCGCCAGGATCAGGAACTGGCAGAACTGCTGGGCGACACTGGTTATGGTCAGCAGTCCCCACCGGTCCTCGACGACCGTGCGCAGATTGTCCCTGAAGTTGATCACCGCGGCAGTGACCGGCTCATCGGACGAACCGGAACCGCCCACGCCAGAGGCCATATCCGGGGTCGCATCGGATGAGGCACCGTTCTTGGCGCGATTGATCCGGCGCATGACCGGCGCGGCAAGTCGATCACCGAGGTGACCGACGCGAAGCGCCGTCGACTCGCTGCGTAGGACCAGCACCAACAGCGCCACCAGCAGCCCGACCGCCACCAGGCCGACCACGGCTCCGACGATCTCGGCCGTTCCCGCGTCGCCCGTGAACACGATCGCCGCCACACCGACCGCAGGCAAGGCGAGGGTTACCAGCAGGTTCCAAACGCTGGTCGCCGCGATCGCCGAGCTGGTGGCCGCCGGAGGGAACCCGTACCCACTGAGCATCGCGTACTGGACCCCGAGGCCGAAGGCACCGCCGGCAGGAATGGCGTTGGAGATCATGAACGAGGTCTGACGAACGACGAAGGCCTGGCTGTAGGGAATTCCCGGGAGGGCGGCCTGGTAGGGGAACACATAGACGATCACGTTCAGCACCATTACCGCCACCAGCGCCGCGACCGATCCGAGCGACATGTCCTGGATCGACTCCCAGGCCGCGCCGTAGTCCGCGATCTTCGGGAACAGGCCGACGAACACGACAATCAGCACCGCCAGCGTCAACAGGCCCGCCACCACCTGCTTGCGACGGTCGATCATCGGACCGACAGGAACGCCCGGTGCGGCCTGAGGCGTGGGGAACCGCCATCCGCTCCGGGAGCGGTGGACGTATCGGAACTCACGACCACACGCTAGACATCCCACGCTCGTAGCGCGTCAAGCGGCGACTGCACGATGCCCCCAGGCGGTGTGCTCGTCGTAGCGCATGTCGGGCGGAGGCAGCCGTGGAGGATGCCGACCAGACGGTTCGCGAGAGATCGGAGTGCCCGTTGGTGAGTGTCGCCGGCGGCGCGGTGTTGGTCGTAGAAGGCTCGGGCGCCGGGGCCGGCCTTGATGGCGGCGATGGCCCACATCCGGCAGGCGTCGGCGAGGCGTTTGTTGCGGGCGTAGCGGGCGAGGACGACGTGGGTGCGTCCAGAGGCCTTGGTGATCGGTGACGTGCCGGCGTAGTTCTTGCGATACTTGGCGTTGGCACAGCGGTTCAGGTCATCCCGAACTCGCCGAGCATCCGGGCGCCGAGCGTCATCCCCAGTCCTGGCAGGGAACGGATGACCTTGGCGCGCCGGGTACTGTTCGAAACGGTCGGCCGGCTCGGCCTCGAGGGCGGCGATCTGTGTGGTGAGCTCGGCAGCGACCGAAACGAGGGCCCGGGTCAGCGAGCCCATCGACTCCGACACGAGGGCTGGCGCTGCCAGCTGCTCGGTCTGTAGCACCGCCTGGATCTCCCCGGCGCGTTCGTCGACTCGGCGTTGCCGACCACCGCGCCGCAACGCTGCAGCGATCTTGGAGATCGAGAGCCGGCGACCCAGCGACGATGTCGGGGCGACCGTGACGACGGCGAGTACGTCGCTGTGGTTCAGCTCCGGAAACGCTTCGAGCGCGGCGGGGTGGAACTCCCGCAGAGTGGACCCGAGCTGGTTGAGCTACCGCTGCAGGGTCCGGATCAACCCCTGGTGACGCCGAGCCAAGACCCTGATCGACTCGACCGGCTCACTGTCGCCAGCGACAGGACGATGGTTGTGGCCGTCGAGTCGGGCAAGCTCGGCCAACACCCTGGCGTCACCGGGGTCGGGCTTCGCCCCCGAGATCGAGAGCCGCTCCCGATCGCGGGACGTCGAGAGCGGGTTGACCGCCAGGACCGTGTAGCCGGCAGCGATCATTGCCCCGACGAAGAGCCCTCGATCGGTCTCCGTCGCTATCACCACCTCGGCGGTGTCGTCGACATGTTCACCGACGAGGGCATGGAACCGGGCCACGCCCTCAACACCCTCGGGGAGTCGACCACTGCCGAGGCGGCGACCGTCGCAGTCCTCAACGAAGACGTCATGGTGGGCCTCGGCCCAGTCATGCCCCACGAACACCTTGCCCAAACGCACCTCCCGTTGGTCACGGTTCGAGCCCGAGGCGACCAGCAGCTCCCTCATGGCTCAGTGCTCGGGGTACGTCATCCCACCAGCCGTCCGAGGTCTCCTCAGCGACCAGCCGGCGCACGATCCAGCGTTAGGGCTCGAAGTCCCGGGCCAACGCAGTGCCGACCGGTTGGCGGCTCGGAACCATCCTCACCCACCGCGGCAAGCGAGACGGTCCGCACCCATTGGGCCCGCAGCGCCCGAACACGACGGACCGGCCCAGGCGGAGGACGCGCGTCGACGACAACCGAACTGCCAGGTCGGTCCACCGCGGGGTCACAGCCCTTCGTGTGCAAGCTCGATTGCACGGGCGAAGACCGAGTCGAGCATCTCCTCGGTGAGCCGCCCGGTGAACGTGTTCTGCTGGCTCACGTGGTAGCACCCGAGGAGGATCGTTCCACCGACCGCGACGTGTTCGGAGCCGTGACCGAAACGGGGTCTCGGTGTGATGCCCAACAGGCGGGCAACCTGCGCGTGCCCGAATCCTCCAAGTGCCACCACCACCCGGGCGCGCGCCAACAGCTCCAGCTCCTCGATGAGGAACGGGGCACACGTGTCGCGTTCAAGGGTCGTCGGCTTGTTCGCAGGTGGTGCGCACTTGACCGGTGCGGTGACCCAGACTCCGTGCAACTTCAAGCCATCATCGATCGAATACGACTCCGGTTGGCTCGCGAGCCCCAGCCGGTGCATCGACCCGTAGAGCCAGTCCCCTGACCGGTCGCCCGTGAACATGCGCCCGGTGCGGTTCGCGCCGTGTGCCGCCGGCGCCAGCCCCACCACCACGATCCTCGCGTCCGGGTCTCCGAACCCCGGCACCGGCAGGCCCCAGTACTCCTGGTCACGGAACGCCGCGCGCTTCTCGATCGCGACCTTCTCACGCCACGCCACCAGCCGCGGGCACCTCCTGCACCCGATGACCCGCGCACGAAGGTCCTGCAACGCCACGCTCCTGGTGGTGTCGGCTTCGTCCATCCCGGGAGTCTCCCACCCGGGGCCGAGGCTCAGACCTCAGGACGCCCTCCCGCTCCCCACCGAGACGCGGCCATGCGCGCCAGGTCCCTCACCGGGCACACGGGCAGCTCTTTCGGGGTAGCCGCCGGACCCTACCTAGGATCAGGTGATGGCAGCCGGGAGCGCGCCCTCCACCACCAGACCACTCCGCTCACCGAAGGGTCCCACCACGCTGCTCCTGGTGCGACACGGGCGCACCTCCACCACAGGTTCGGTGCTGCCCGGCCGGGCACCCGGCCTGCACCTCACACCCGAAGGGCTCGAGCAGGCCCGCTCGGCGGCAACACGGATCTCACCATTGAAGCCGGGCGCCGTCTACGCCTCGCCGATGGAACGCACACGAGAGACCGCAGCACCCATCGCCCGCGCTGCGGGTCTGCGCACCCGGACGGCCAAGGGCCTCATCGAATGCGACTTCGGGGACTGGACGGGCAGCTCGCTGGCGTCGTTGCGACGGCGCAGGGAATGGGCGACAGTGCAGACCTCGCCGTCGGTGTTCCGCTTTCCGGGCGGGGAGTCGTTCGCCGAGATGTCGGAGCGGATGTGGGACCAGCTCCTGGTGCTTGTGCGACGCCATCGTGGTGAGACGATCGTTGGTCAGCCACGCGGATCCGATCAAGGCGGCTGTCACCATGGCCATCGGAAGCCACCTCGACGGGTTCCAGCGGGTGGTGGTGTCACCCTGTTCGGTGACCGCGTTGCTCTTCGGTGACGGAGCGCCCATCGTGTTGGGTGTGAACAACACAGGTGACGACCTCACCACGCTGGTGCCGTCATGAGCACAGGAAGGTCGTTCGAGTTCGACCGGGTCGACGCCTTCGTTCCGGGCGCACTGGGCGAGCCGGGGCAACGCGTGTTCTACCTCCAGGAGCGAGCAGGTGAACAGGTCGTCTCGCTGCGCTGCGAGAAGCAGCAGGTGGGCATGCTTGGGCGCTACCTCACCCAGCTTGCAGAAGCCATCGGACCCGTCGAACCCGACCGCGACATCGTGGGCCTGGTGGAACCCGTGACCGAGCAGTGGACCGTGGGGCAACTGTCTGTCGGGGTGGACGAGGAGAACGGCCTGATCATGGTTACCGCCGACGAGTTGACCGTCGACGAGCTCGAGGTCGACCACGCCGATCCCGGATCAGTCTCAAGCCTGCTTCGAATCGTGGGCGAGGACGAGGAGATCACGCCGCAGCCAGCTTCGTGCTCAGCGCCCCACAGGCGCTCGCGTTCGGAGAGCGTGCCGAGGAGCTCATCGCTGCCGGACGGCCAGCGTGCAGGCTCTGTGGGGCGTCCATTGACCCCCGATGGCCACGACTGTCCCCGCTGGAACTGAGATGTCGGGCGACGGCGTTCCGGACCGAAGCGGGGACCCTGAACCGGCGACCACCACCGGGACCGAGGCGTTCGCCTACGACGCGACTGTCGTACCGGCGGACACCGATTCCATGGTGCAACTCCTCGGATCGGGCTCGATCGAGGTGCTCGGGTTGATGCCATGGTCCTCCAATGGCACATACCTCGTGCAGGTCGACAACGACGGCGACCACGCCCCCGCGGTCTACAAGCCCTCCAGCGCCGAACGTCCTCTCTGGGACTTCCCCGGGGACCTCTGGAAGCGCGAGATCGCCACCTGGGAACTGTCGGAGATCCTGGGGTTCTCGGTGGTTCCGCCGACGGTTGAGCGCAGCGACGCCCCGATGGGCGTGGGTTCGCTTCAGGCGTTCGTGCCGGCCCGCTTCGAGGAGAACTACTTCACCTTGCGCGACACCGACGACGACTCCCTGGCCACCGCCCTTCGACGGTTGTGCGTGCTCGACCTGGTGGCCAACTCGACCGACCGCAAGGGCGGCCACTGCCTGGTGGACGACGACAACCGCCTCTGGGCGATCGACAACGGACTCAGCTTCCACGCCCAATCCAAGCTGCGTACGGTCATCTGGGACTTCGCAGGCGAGGACATCCCCGAATCGATGTTGACCCCCCTTGTCGAGTTGACCTCGGCCCCGGTACCGGTACGTCTGTCGCGATGGCTCTCCGATGCCGAGGTGGCGGCCACCATGGCCCGCGCCATGGCCGTCGTCCGCTCCGGGCGGTTCCCACACGACCTGACTGGACAGCGCTATCCGTGGCCGCTGGTGTGAGCACACGCCGACAGCCCGCGGCAATCCCAGGGCACCTCAGGTGACGGGGCCGAGACAGCGGCGCGTGTAGGCGTTCTCGAACACACCTGTGGGGTCCATCCGGGCGCGCACGGCCTGGAAGGAATCCCAGCGCGGATACGCGGCAGCCAGGTCCGCTGCGCTGCGGAAGTGGATCCCACCCCAGTGCGGCCGCCCGTCGTGGCCGAGCAGGATCTGCTCGACTTCCCGGAAGCAGGCTTCGTACGCGGAGCGCCTCCGTGGCGTACCGATATGTGGCCACTCGGGCGCGCGGCGGCGTTCGAGAGCGCGATGTCGTCGGCTGCACTGCTCCGCACCGCGATCTGCAGGATCGAACGCACGCCGTTGCGTTCGATCCACCCGCGTACCCCCTCCAGGGCCTCCATCGTCGCTTCGAGCGGCACCGCGTGCTCCATCTCGATGTACCCGATGCGCTGCGGTGTTGCGAATGCCTCGTGGGCCGCCTGGTCGAAATCACGCCTTCGCTTCGACGCCGGACGGCCGGCAAGCCGATCGGCCCCAGGTATGGCGAACCGCCTGTGTGGCCGCCGCAACGGCTCATGGCTGCGTTGACGGGTCCGTGTCAGCACCCAGGGGGGTGAGGCATGTGCACGAACTCGAAATGGTCGTTGTTCCCAACCAGGTCGGGGAAGGACCCCGCCACGTCGACGAAGCGTCGCTGTTCCTCGGCGGTGCGCAGGTTGAACGCCGGCACGACCTTCAGGGTCACCGTGGAGACGATTCCGAGCGCACCCAATCCCACGCGCCCCACATCGAACAGCTCGCGATCCCCCTCGGGGCTCGCGTCGTGGACCTCACCGGCACCATCCACGATGCGCATCGCTGCGATCCCCGCCGAGATGTTGGGGAACGACGCGCCGGTACCGTGGCTCGCCGTCGAGGTTGCTCCGGCGATGCTCCGAGAGCCGAGGTCATCGAGGCCCGCCAGCGCGAAGCCGCGGGTCCACAGATACCGCGACAGCTCGTGGAGCCTTGCGCCGGCCTGGACCGTGACCAGGGCAGCATCGGGATCGAACGTGAGCACCCTCCCGTAGTCCTGGAGCGACACCATTGTGCCGTCGGTGAGACCCACATCGCTGAAGGAGTGGCCTGCCCCGGCGGCTTTCACGTGTCCCCCACGTTCGGCCACCTCGGAGACGATCCGACACACCTCGTGTTCGGTTGTCGGGCGCACCACCCCCACGAGCGCCCGCTGGTTGCCTGCACGGTTGCGCCACAGCTCAGCCACCGGTCACCTCGGAGCATGCAGGGACCAACCCCGCAGCCGCGGATCCCCACCACCCGACGATGGGGAACGAACAGGGCCCCCCGCACACGGCAAGGGGGCCCATCTCGTTGTTCGGGACCCGAGCGGCGCCAGGATCCGGTTCAGCGGCTCTGAAGTGCTTCCAGCAGCGCCGGCAGGACCTTGTTCACGTCGCCGACGATTCCGAGGTCGGCAATAGAGAAGATCGGTGCCTCGGCATCCTTGTTCACCGCGATGATGTTCTTCGAGCCCTTCATGCCGACCAGGTGCTGAGTGGCACCGGAGATCCCTGCCGCGATGTACACCGTCGGCTTCACGACCTTGCCGGTCTGGCCGACCTGGTAGGAGTAGGGCACCCAGCCGGCGTCGACGATCGCCCGTGAGGCTCCTGGAGCGCCGCCAAGCGCCTTGGCCAGGTCCTCGATCATCTGGAACTTCTCTGACTCGCCGAGTCCGCGTCCACCGGCGACGACCACCGCTGCATCGGCGAGGGACGGACCGGTCTGCTCCTCCACGAAGCGGTTCGTGACAGTCGCACTCGCGGTGTTGCCGAGGTCGCCCGCTGTCAGCTCCTCGGTGGCGGCAGCGGAGCCGGAGGGTTCCTCGGCCGCGGCGAAGGACTTGGGACGCACCAGGAAGATGCCGACCCCGGTGCCTGTGAACTTGGTGAGCACGTTGGTGGTGCCACCGAACACCGGCTCGGTGCCGACCAGGGCGCCGTCGCGCTCGGCCAGGTCGGCCACGTTGGTGATGACCGGGGCATCGAGCTTCACCGAGAGCCGCCCGGCGACGTCACGGCCGTCGTAGCTCGTGGCCAGGAGGATCGCGTCGGGCACGTTGCCTGCCTCGACCGCCGCGGCGATGGCACCCGACACGACCGGGCCGAGGAGCTTGCCTTCTGTGCCGGCGACGGTGAACACCTTGGAGGCTCCGTGAGCCCCGAGCTCACCGGCCACATCCGCACCCGCGGCCGTCACGCACTCGACGGTGTCGGCCAACTCGGATGCCTTGGCGAGCATCTCGAGGGTCGTGCTCGAGACGCTGCCGTCGCTCGCCTCTGCGAATACCCAGATCTTGGAAACAGTCATGTCAGTTGTTCCTTGGTTGTTCTTCCCGGCGGGCCCCGTGCCCCCGGCAGCTCGGTTGCTGCGGTTGGTCGGACACCCACCTCCTCCACGATGCGGGTCCCTGCCCGCGCGTGGCCGTGGTGTGTGCTGCTCGCTCAGATGACCTTGAGCTCGGCCAGGTAGTCGACGATCTTCTGGAATCCGTCACCTTCGTCCTCGACGACGGTGCCGGCTTCGCGCTCCTCGGCGGGGGCGATCTCCACGATCTCCTGTCCGGCTCCCGCCCAGCCAACCGATCCCGCGTCCACCCCGAGGTCCGCGATGGTCACCTCGTCGACCGGCTTGGACTTGGCGGCCATGATGCCCTTGAACGACGGGTAGCGGGGTTCCACCACGCCTGCGGTCACCGAAACCACAGCCGGGGTGGGGCTCTCGACGTCGTCGTAGCCGGCCTCGGTCTGACGCTTCACCTTCACGGTTCCCGCATCCAACGCGATCTCCTTGGCGAAGGTGATCGAGGGCAGGCCGAGCAGTTCGGCGATCTGCTCCGGGACCGTGCCCGTGTAGCCGTCGGAGGACTCGGTCGCGGTGATGATCAGATCGGCTTCGCCGGCACGCCCGATGGCCTTGGCCAACACCTTCGCGGTTCCGAGGGCGTCGGATCCGCTGAGGGCGTCGTCGGAGACCAAGACCGCCTTGGCGGCACCCATGGCCAGGGCCGTGCGGAGCCCGCCGACCTCGCTGTTGGGAGCCATCGACACGAGGGTCACCTCGCCGCCTCCGGCGTTGTCCACCAGTTGCAGCGCCATCTCGACGCCATAGGAGTCCGACTCATCGAGGATGAGCTTCACGTCCCGCTTGAGGGTCTTTGTGTTGGGATCGAGCTCGCCCGGATCGGCCGGGTCGGGGATCTGCTTCACGCATACGACGACGTTCATGCTCCGGATTCTGCCGCAGGCTACCCGCAGGTAACAAAACCGCTCCCGACGTGACGGCTCGAAGCAGTCGAGCCCCATCGGACTGGGGAACCCCGGGGTCGAGGTCGCCGATCCGTGAAGCGAAGGGTCCGCTCAGCCGCGAATCGCCGCGCGGGCGAGGGCCGGCACGTTGGTGACCACTCCGTCGATCCCCATCGATACGAGCACCTCGATACGCCCAGGATCGTCGACGGTCCAGGTGTTCACCCGAAGTCCCGCCGCATGGGCGCTCTCGACGAACGCCTCGTCCACAAAGGGATCCCACGGATGGACGCAGGCGTGACCCCGGCCCACCGTGGAGGCGATCACATCGGGCCAGGAGTTCACATCCAGGACCAACTGCGCGGTGGGTGGCCCTCCCAGGGTCCGCACCCGATCGACCGTTTCGGGATCGAAGCTGGAGATGAGTATCTCCTGGACGATGCCGCTGCGCTCGCGCGCAGCGAGCAGGTCCAACACGGCATCCACCACATCCAAGCTCCGCGGAACATCATCGCCACCGAGATCGCCCGGGGAGTTCTTGATCTCCACGTTCACACCCATGTGTGCAGCACGCGCATTCGGTCTCTCGGCGCAGGCATCGAGCGCCGCGACCAGGTCGAGCACCTCCTCAGGCCGCTCCTGCGATGGGGGTGGACCAGACCAATCGCTTATCGTGATACCACGGATCGTGGTTGACGATCAGCGATCCATCGGAAGTGTGACGAACGTCAAGTTCCACCCAGTCGGCATCCTGATCGGCCGCGCCGACGAACGCATCCCGTGTGTTTTCAGGGTGATCCGCGGATGCGCCCCTATGGGCGATGGTGAGTGTGCCTTCGATGTCCGACATCTTCTCGCAACTTTTCCCTTTACACCGACAGTGACCGCCGGTAGGTTCTGTTTGTTCACGGATTCACAAGTTCCCAGCCAGCAGTGCGGCTCCTCGGATCCACGCTCCGTGCGGGAAACCAACCGGATCCACGTGATGAAGACCCGAACCAACATCCGGGCGCGCCCCGCTGCGTGCCCGATATCCAACGGAGGACCCCAGTGGCCCTGATCTCGAGCCGGAGCCTGGACATTGCGAGCGACGACTGGCGGGCGACGTCCGCTTGCCGCGACACCGATCCCTCGCTCTTCTTCCCCGTTGGCACCACTGGCCCGGCCCTGGACCAGATCGCGTCGGCGAAGGCCGTATGCGGCACCTGCGAGGTGGCAGAGGAGTGCCTGCGCTTCGCTCTCGAGACGAACCAGGACTCCGGCGTGTGGGGTGGGCTCTCCGAGGAGGAGCGCCGACAGATCCGCCGCCAGGCCCGTGCGGCCGCGGCACGCCGCAACGCCTCCTGAAGCGCTTGCGCCGAGCGCGGCTCGGGCAACTCGATCATCAGCCTGGAGAACTCAGTCATCGGAGCTGCGGGGCACACGCAGTTCCACGAGCGTGCCTGGTCGCGGCGGGGGTCCACCCCCGAGCGGAACTCGATGTGACCACCCAGATCATCGACCAAACCGCGCACGATCGACATGCCCAGGCTGGTGCCCTCCGAGAGATCGAACTCCCCACCCTCCAAACCGACACCGTCGTCACGCACGGTGATCCCCACACCGGAATCATCGTGGGACAGCGAGATCGACACCTTCCCCGTCGATCCCCGCCCAGCACCTCCGGGGGTAGGCGTGGTCCATGACGTTCTGCAGCAGCTCCGTGAGCACCACCGCAAGTGACGTCGCCTCCGGTGAGCCCACGTTGCCACCACTACCCAGGATCTCGAAGCTGACCGGCTTCTCGGGCGACGTGAGCCCGTCCTCCACCATCCGCACCAGGGGCCGCACTATCTCGTCCAGGTCCACCTCGTCCGCCGCCGAGCCCCGCGACAGCGTCTCGTGCACCAGCGCGATCGAGCCGATGCGCCGGACCGACTCGTCGATGGCAGCCTTGGCACTCGGCTCGGACAACCTCCGACCCTGCAGGCGCAGGAGCGACGAGATCGTCTGAAGGTTGTTCTTCACCCGATGGTGGATCTCACGGATCGTCGCGTCCTTGGATATGAGCAGGCGGTCCCGGCTGCGAAGCTCCGACACGTCACGCATGAGCACAACGGCTCCGTCGACCTCTCCGGCAGCGAGCAGCGGGATGCTGCAGGGAGACCACTGTGGTCTCACCGTGCTCGATGTCGTGGATCGCAGGGCGACGCGACAGGAACGAGCGGAACACGCCGTCACTCGCAGCACCCAGGTTGGACGCCAACTCCCCCAGGACCGCACCCGACACGCCGAGGCGCCGCAGGGCGGAGACCGCGTTGGGTGATGCGAACGTGACGCGACCGGTGGAGTCCACCAGCAGCACACCGTCACCGACCCTGGGACCACCCGCCGAGAGGACCTCCTCGTCGTGGAAGGGGAAGTCGCCGGCGGCAACCATCGTGGCCAGGCGGTCGAAGATCTCCAGATAGGTGCGCGCCAGATCCCCTGGCGGTCGGGCGAGTGCAAGCGGTGACTCCGCGCCATCACGGCGACCACGACACCGTTGTGGGTGACCGGCACGGCGGTCACCTTCACGGGCTGCCCGAGCCATTCGGATTCCACCACGTCCTCGGTGATGCGGCGCTCGGATGCGGCCTGTGCGACGAGGGGACGCTGCAAGTCGTCCACTGTGCGCCCCACGACGTCCTCGGTGAAGAGCGTCTGGCCGGTGTTCGGACGGATCTGGTTCACCACCAGGTAGCGCGGCCGCGAACCCGGTTGCACCGGAAGCGGCACGTACAACAGCAGGTCCGAGAACGACAGGTCAGCGAGCATCGCCCAGCTGATCACGAGGCGCTTCAGGTGCCGTGAGGCGTCATGGTCGACCGGAGGCACCACCAGCGCCACGTGCTCGGCGGTGAAGTCCTCCTCCTCGTCCAACTCGACCTCCTTGGCCGCCGCAAGGTCACCACGCAGCGGGGGCAGGAAGCGTGTCGGGTCCCCACCTGTGCCAGGTGACTCGTTCACGTCCAGATCCTCTCACCCAGCGCGAGCAACCCTCTCAGCGAATGGATGTCCTCGGTCTCGTACGGCACGGTGAGGACAAGGTCGGGCACCGACGACAGCTCGCTGCGCTGCTCGGCCTCGCGGTGTGCAACCACCTGGTAGTCGAGGTAGCTGGAGGCCGCCTCGGTCAGCACATGCGAAAGGTGGGCCTTGGGAACCTCCGGCTCGCCGAGCTCGTCCACCAGGTCCGCAGCCAACTTCGAGGCGTCGCGCTCGAGCGCCTTGGCCGACTCGGTCCCGGCCCGGTCGAGCATGTATTCCGGCAACACCTTGTTGAGCACGAGCGCACCGAGGTGGTACTCGCGATCAGCCAGCAACTCACAGAAGAACTGCGCCTCGCGCGACGGTGTCACCTCCAGCGTGGACACGACCACGAAGGTGCTCTGCGGACTGCCCAGCAGCGCCGTCACCGCCCTCGCGCGTTCCACGAACCCGTCGTACATGGTCTGGAACAGCATGAAGAACTCCGCGATGTCCTCCAGGAACTGGCTGCCCAGGATCCGGTCGGCCACGGAGTAGAACGGCTTGGACGCGAGGCTCATCACCCGCGACCGGTACGGCGTGATCAACCAGCGCAACAGCCGCGAAGAGAAGAAGTCGGCCATCCTCTCGGGTGCGTCGAGGAAGTCCAAGGCGTTGCGCGGGGAGGGGTGTCCACGACGATCAGGTCGTAGCGCCCCGAGGCGTGGATCTCGTAGAGCCGCTCCATCGCCACGTAGTCGTGGCTCTGGACGAACTTGCCGGTGATGTTCTGATACAGCGGGTTGGCGAGTATGGCGTCACGGGTCTCTGCATCTGGGGCGTGCAGGCCGATGAGCTCGTCCCAGGAAGCCTTGGTGTCGAGCATCGCCACCCACAGCTCACCCTCGGGCTCGACTCCTGCGTCGGTGAACGCCTCGGCGGGCACCTCCACCTCGGTGTTGCCGAACCGCTCCAGGCCGAGCGCACTCGCCAGCCTGCGAGCCGGGTCGACCGTGAGCACCAGCACCTTCACATCCAGGTTCGCAGCCGCCACGGCCCCGATCGCCGCCGCTGTGGTGGTCTTGCCGACCCCACCGGACCCGGTGGAGATGACGACCTCCTTGGCCATGCACAGCTGTTCGAGGGTCCGCGCGCGGCTGGTCGCCCTGCTCACAGCAGTTCCTCCCCGAGCGCCTCGGCAATGCGTTGAGTGGCACGCGTGCCGTGCGACCGGTGGAACAGGTACGGCACGTAGAGCACGGGCATGCCCGCGGGCAGTCCGTCACGCAGGCGCTCCAGGTGGGGAACGCTGCCACGGCGCATGTCCACCGCGAGCTGTGCACCGTCGAGAACGTGGCGCACCCCGGGACCCACCGCGTCGACCAGCGAACCTCGCACCTCGTCGGCTCCAAGACGTTCGAAGATCGCCTCCTCACCGTGGCTGAAGAGCTCCGGGAGGACCCGGTTCACGACCACCGTGGCAACGTCGATGTCGGTCTCGTCGCTCAGGCGCTCGATCAGCTCGAGGGACTCGGTGACCGGCATCTCCTCGGGCGCGGTCACCAGCACGACGCCGGTCTGGGCCGGATCCGTGAGGATGTCGGTCATCCACTCGGTCTGGGACCGCACCACCCCCACGCTCACGAGCTCCGATATGGCCACCGGTGACGCGAGTTGCCCGACGACGTGCCCGGTCGCCGCCGCGTCCACCACCACGAGGTCGTAGTTGTCCTCCTTGACCTCGTATGTGAGCTTTCCGACCGTGAGGATCTCCTTGACCCCCGGTGCCGCATTGGCCACGAAGTCGAAGGTCCGCGCGAGTGGGCCGAGGCGCGCCAGCAGCGGGATCCGGAGTTGGAGGCTCATGTACTCCTTCAGCGAAGCCTCGGTGTCCATGGCCATCGCGGTGAGTCCGTCACGCACGCGCACGCCCGCGAAAGACAGAGGCCCCACTCCGTAGAAGTCCGCGAGGTTGCCCTTGGCGTCGACCTCGCAGACGAGCGTGCGACGACCTTCACCTGCGGCCAGCACCCCCAGCGCGGATGCGACCGACGTCTTGCCCACACCGCCCTTGCCGGTGACGAACAGCAGCCTCCGGTCCAGGAGCGGGACAGAGGACATCCGGTGGGCCTAGGACGAGAAGCCGATTGCGCGGCCGTCGCTGTCGGAGCCGATCTCGACGTACGCCACCTTGTCCGTGGGCACTCCGACGATCCGGCCGCGCTTGTCGGTCAGCCACAGAACCGCACCGTCACCGCCGAGGGTCGAATCGATCGTCTCGCGCAGTTCGTCGGCGTCGGTGTCGTTCGCGAGCTGAACATCCACCTCACGTGCCGAGTAGGTAACTCCTATGCGTACATCCACGGGCCTCATGCTATATATCCCGCATGCCCGGTCGATCATCGAAGGCACGCGACGCCGTCACGGTCGAGGCCGGCGCGGACTGCTCCACGGGCCCCGAACGAGCGGGCACGGCCCTCGAGCCCGGCGAGACGCAGGGAACCTCGACGCCTCCGGATGGAGCACCGGTGCCGGCCCCGAGCGGGATCCGGGTCGTCGTGGTCTCCCACGGACCTCCCATGCGCGGTGGAATAGCCACCGTCGCCCTCGACATCGTCGAGGACGACCTGCTCAACGACGAGTTCGAGGTGGTCTTCTTCAACACGTCGCAGAACGACGCCGCCCGAGGTGAGTTCGGCATCCGCAACGTGACCCGCGCGCTGTCCCATGCATGGGGGACCTTCATGCGCGCCCGACGGGGTGCGGTCGTGCACACCCATTCGGTGCAGGATCCGGTGTTCGTCGTCTGGCGACAAGTGGCGATCGCCACAGCCGCACGGTTGCGAGGAGCACGGGTACTCGGTCACAACCACTGCCAGCCCCCCTACATGGAACCTCCTGGCGGGTACAAGGTCTCACGGGCGCACCGATGGGGCTTCGCGGTGCTCGACCGCCTCGTCGACGCGAACATCCTCATCGCCGAGGCAGGACTGCCCAACATCGGCCAGTACATGCCGACGACCGATCTCCCGGTAATCGCCAACTCGGTCGTGGTGTCCGAGATGGCGACCACGACGGCCGTCCACGAACCACCTGTGGTGTTGTTCGTGGGCGAGATGCTCGAGCGGAAGGGCATCGTGGTGCTACTGGATGCACTCGACATCCTCGACGCTCAAGGCGGCACCGACTACGAGCTTCGGATCATCGGTGACAACCGCCCCGGGCTGGAGCCCGACAAGGACGCCATGGTCGAGCTGATCCGTGAGCGGGGTCGCGCCGATGCGCATGACCGGTCCCCTGGCCCGTGACGAGGTGTACCGGCATCTCTCGGAGGCCGACGTGTATGTGTTCCCGACCTACACCGAGGGGCAGCCGTTCACCGTGATCGAATCCCTCGCAGCTGGGGTACCGATCGTCGCGAGCGACATCCAGGCGATCACGAACATGATCGATGACGGCGTCAACGGCATCCTGGTCGCTCCGGGTGACTCGAGCGGTTTCGCAGCAGCCATCGGGGACCTGCTCGCCGACCCGGCGCGGCGACGGTCGGTGTCTGCGGCCAATCGCGAGCTCGCCGGTGACCGCTTCGACCGCAGCGTCTTCCGGTCGCGGCTTGCCGAGCTGTACCGCCTGCACGGGCGACCCTCGCGGAAGGTGCTGCGCCGTCAACGCCACTGACGCCGTCAACCTCGCCCAGTCAGCGAACTGAAGGGCGACAACCACCTATACGGTGCACCACAGCCTTCAGTTCGCCATGGCGGGTAGGCCCATGCGACGCAGGCCCGTGGGGGGCTCAGATGATCTTGAGCTCCGGGTGGGTCCGCCTGGTCGGGGCCAACTCGGTGTCGATGCTCTTCGCCAGCGACCTGAACGCAGAGGCCGCCTCCCCACCGGGATCGGTGACCATGATCGGACGGCCGGCGTCGCCGCCCTCGCGCAGCTCCGGCACCAGCGGTACCTGCGCAAGCAGTGGGACTTCGAGGCGCCTGGCGAGATCCTCCCCTCCCCCGGCGCCGAACAGCTCATAGCGCCTACCATCGTCTCCGGTGAACCACGACATGTTCTCGATCACGCCCTTGACCTCGAGGTTCACCTTGGGCCATGAACGCAGAGCGTTGGGCGACCCGCTGAGCGGCGGGCTGCGGAGTGGTCACCACGTACAGCTCCGAACGCGGCAGGAACTGCGCGAGCGACAGCGAGATGTCACCGGTGCCGGGTGGCAGGTCGATCACCAGGTAGTCGGGGTCGTCCCAGAAGACGTCGGTGAGGAACTGCTCGAGCGCCTTGTGGAGCATGGGGCCACGCCAGATCACGGGCTGGTCCTCCTCGACGAAGAACCCCATCGAGATGCAACGCACGCCGTATGCCTCAGGGGGACGATCATCTCATCGATCACCGTCGGCGGCCGGTCCACCCCGAGCATCCGCGGGATCGAGAAACCCCACACGTCGGCATCCACCACCGCGACGCTCCGGCCCTGCTCGGCAAGCGCGATCGCGAGGTTCGTGGTCACCGACGACTTGCCCACACCACCCTTGCCGGAAGCGATCAGCAGCACACGGGTGCGCGAGCCCGGTTCCGCGAACGGGATCCTGCGACCTTCGGCATGGCCGTGCGCCGCCTGGGACCCAGCGGTCGCACCCGGGGTGCCGTGAAGGCTCTCGCGCAGCGAGGCCCGCTCCTCATCGGTCATCGCACCCCAGGTGACCTCGACGCGCTCGATCCCCGCGAGTGCAGTGACCGCAGCGTCGACCCGTGAATGGATCTCCTCTCGCATGGGGTGATCGGGGACCGTGAGGAGCACCTGCAACGACACGGTGGTGCCGTCCACCGACACGTCCCGGATCATCCCCAGCTCGACCACCGAACGGCGCAACTCGGGATCCTGCACAGCTCTGAGCGCATCGACGACTTGTTCGGGGGTGACTGTGGAGGCCATGAGTCCAATTATTCATGAAATCGCTGTGATAAATCCAACAGGAGCCGACCGGCCCGTCCCGCCTGCCTGGCCGGGATCAGACGATCGATGTGGCGATCCGAACAGCCACCGCCTCGGCAGCGGCGTCATCCGCGTAGCGGACGCGGGGCCAGAAGAACCCACGGAGCCCGTCACCCTTCGTACGCGGGACCACATGTGTGTGCAGATGCGGGACCGACTGCGACACGAGGTTGTTCATGGCAACCAGCGTCCCGCGGCAGCCGAGCGCCTCGGGCAGCGCGGCCGAGACGCGCTGCACCGTGGCGAAGTAGCCTTCCAACTCCCCGCCGGCAGGTCCGCCAGTGTGACGTGGTGAGCGGCAGGCACCACGAGCACGTGACCCTCGAACAAGGGATGGTGATCGAGGAATGCGACCACCGTGCCGTCACGCCACACCTCGTGAGCCGCCACGTCACCGCGTACGATCCGGCAGAACACGCAGTCCTGTGGCGTGCCCCGATCCTTCATCGCCGGCAGGATACCGGCCTCGGCGCACGCGGTGCCGACGCACCTCTACCCCGATGCCGGCGCGCCGAGACCGGCGACGGCACGTGGAATGCTGTGAGGGCTCTACCGTGAGACGGCCGTCGACGCAACCTCCTCCGCACCACGGCCGCGACGGCGTTGCACACCACGGTCCGCGACCAGAGGTCCACAGGAACACCGACGATGACCCGCATCTACCTCGACCATGCGTCAACCTCGGTCCTTCGCCCCGAGGCGCACCGGGCCACGTCCGACCACCTCGACGCCATGGCGTCGGGCCGGTTGGGCGACCCTGCCCGGATACACGCCGAAGGAATGGCGTCTCGGACCATCCTCGAGGACGCGCGCACCCGTATTGCATCCTGGCTCGGGGTACGGCCCCGCCAGATCGTGTTCACCTCGGGCGCCACCGAGTCCATCACGGCAGCGCATCACGGCGCCCGAGCACGGGCGGCCTCGTCTGGCCGCGAGGGCGTCGTGCTCACCGCCGTGGAGCACTCCTCGGTCACACGCAACTCGCTGCTCTGCCCCCACAGGATCGTCCCGGTCGACGCCTCGGGTCGGGTCACACCCGATGACGTGGTCCGTGCTGTCGATGCCGCGACCGCCCTGGTGCACATCCAGTGGGCGAACCACGAGTCGGGGGTCACCCAGCCAGTGCACGAGACGATCCGAGCACTGCGCGACAGCGCAGGTGACGACGAGGGTGCGCCGCTGGTGCACGTGGACGCTGCGCAGGCCGGCACCCAGGCACCCGATGCCGTCGCCGCCGGAGCCGACCTTGTGTCGATCTCGGGCCTCAAGCTCGGCGGGACCGCCGGGCGCTGGCGTCCTCGTGATCCGCCGCAACCTCAGAATTCCCCGCTGCTTCCGGGTGGCGACCAGGAACGTGCCCGACGAGCCGGCATGGAGAACATCGCCGCAGTGGTGGGCCTGGCCGCGGTCGCCGACCACCTGGCAACCCACGGTGCCGCCGAGACCGAGCACATGCGCTCACTCGCAGGGCGGATCATCCGATGGGCCGACGGGGCCGACGGGATCGCGTTGCTCGGCGACCGCGTCCACCGGGCACCACACCTAGTCTGCCTGCAGCTCGAAGGCCTCGAACCCCAGCCCGTGCTGCTCAGGCTCGACCAAGCGGGCATCGCCGTGCACTCAGGGTCCTCATGTTCCTCGGAGGCCTTCGAGCCCTCACCCGTGCTGGCAGCCATAGGCGTCGACGCCCAACGGTCGTTGCGCATCTCGGTCGGCTGGTCGACATCCGACGGCGACGTCGATGCCGCTGTCTCGGCGC
Source organism: Microthrixaceae bacterium (assembly GCA_027493675.1). Taxonomy (GTDB): domain Bacteria; phylum Actinomycetota; class Acidimicrobiia; order Acidimicrobiales; family Microtrichaceae; genus JAMLGJ01. Next base: position 168,332 of record JAOSKI010000042.1, read on the forward strand.
TCGACACAGCAGTGCGTGAACTGCGGGGGGCTGGCGAGCCGACATGAAGGATCACCCGCCCGCGGGTTGGACGCCGTCGTGTTCGATCTCGACGGCGTCATCAGGCACTGGAACGACGACGAGCTCGACGTCCACGGAGCCCTCCACGGCCTTCCGCCCCGCGCCATCCTGGACGTCGGCTTCTCCGAGGAGCTGGGCCATGCCGCGGTCACCGGTCTACTCACCTACCGCGAGTGGATGGACCGTGTGCGCGCGGAGGTCATCGGAACCTGGGGACAGACTGCCACGCCTGCACTCGACCGTTGGGAGGCCAACGTAAGCGAGGTCGACCGCCAGATGGTCGAGCTGCTGAGGGTCGTGCGCGCACAGGTGCCGGTGGCACTGCTGTCCAACGGCACCACCCGGCTACGCCGTGACCTTCCGTGCTCGGCCTCACCGACGAGTTCGACGTGATCTTCAACACCGCGGAGATCGGCATCGCCAAACCCGACGAGGCGGTGTTCCGCCACGTCGCGTCCGACCTGGGCACTACACCAACGCGCACGGCATTCGTGGACGACCTGGCAGTGAACGTCGAGGGAGCCGCGACAGTGGGGATGCACTCCCACCGGTTCACTGAGCCGCGGACATCTCACCGGGTTCCTCAGATCGATGGGGATCCGTCTCAGACCGCCTCGCAGACGCCCCAGGCAGGGCCGGTCATCCCTCGGACGGTAGGGAACGAGCGAACTCCGGGCGACCAGTGCGCTTGCGCGGCTAACGTCGCCACTGCCTGAGGGCGTGCGTTACGAAGGCGGAGGTGTCCATGAGCAGGCGACCGTTCACGTTTGAGGGCATCAAAGGATCGTCCTCATCGCCGTCGTTGCCGTGCTGGTCGCGCGGCGTGCAGGTGCCCAGACCGCCGATACATGTTCCCCAGACCCCCACCTCCCGGTGACGCCCTATTACCGGCACATCTCGGCTGCTCCCCGGTGGCGCTACGACGGACTCGCACGAGCATCTTCGGCGAGTGGAACGACGACGACTACCGCTTCGGCTCCTGGCGTGATCCAGGGTCCGCGGCGTCACCGCACCGGTTGTGCGGACAACTCGGCGCGCGTCGGACCTCTCCTGGAACGTGAGCCTCGGATCCCCGGACGTGCTCATCGCGGTGATCGACTCGGGCATCGAGTGGCGCGGTAGAAGATGCCGGACCTGATGCGAACACCTACGTGAACCAGGGCGAGCTGCCGGTTCCACAGCCCGCCGGCACCGGGGCGGACCCCCTACGACTCCAACGGTGACGGCCGGTTGAACGCCATCGACTACGTGACCGACCCACGGGGTAGGTGACCGCAACAGCAACGAGATGATCGATCCGAAGACCTCATCTTTGCGTTCTCCGACGCCTTCGTGCCGACGCCAACAGCTACGTGGACGACATCTCGGGATGGGACATGCTCAGCAGGGACAACAACCCGCTCGACGACGTCGAATACGGCCACGAGAACCGGTGAGCGCGCGGCTCCACCGCTTCGCACAGCGGCGGCGGACGCGGCCAGGACCTGTCCGGAGTGCAGCCACCTGCCCGTACAGAGTGAGCGATTCGTTCATCGCCCAGGGCGGGCGCTCTACCCCGGCGTCGTTGTTGTTAGCGCTCGACTCGGGCGCCGACGTCATCCAGGAGGCCCTCGGGGTGATCTCCAACCCCCACAGGCCCAACAGGCGATCGACGCGGCATACGGCAGGGTGTTCGGTGATCGCCTCGATGGCCGGCGAACAGTCCAACGCGACCTCCCGGCGACACTGGAGCACGCGATCCCAGTGAACTCGCTCACTGGACTCCGGCTAGGTGCTGGAGTCTTATTGTCCCAGTTACCAGGTTAACCTTAGCAATACGTAACCCC
>JAOSKI010000043.1 GCA_027493675.1 Microthrixaceae bacterium
CAACTAAAGTTAACTTGGTAACTGGGACACAAGACTCCAGCACCTGTGGTCGCGAATCAACGTCGGCAGATAGAGCGGAGTAGATGCAGGCGTCGACGGTGGCTCCCATTCCCACCATTCCAGCCCGAGTATGTCCGCCTTAGCTCATCGGTACTTGGACGGCGGACAATCGAAACACCGGTCACAGCCGGATCCTCAGCGACTGGCGCACCCAGGCCGGGCCGATCCTCCCTCCGCCTCACCGTCGATCCACTCACCCGATGCGTCATCAACCACAGGGAGCTTGATCCGGCCGCCTTCAGGGGGAACTGCATCCTCCTGAGCCCGGACTGACGAGCTCGTTCGACGAGTCGAATCCGATGTTGAACTCATCAACCCCATCCTGGTATCGACGGTAAATCGAGGCCAGACTCACATCCCCGCCGAGCGGATCACCCTCAATCGTGATCTCCGATGGTCCATAGTAGCTCAACTCGCGCACCATCTGCGGGACGTGATCTCCTGTGAGCAGGTACTGCCGTGCATCGGAATAGTAGGCTTGATAGTCGTGACGCACGGACAAGGTCTCCGGAAAACCTACGACCTGGCTGCGGCATGAGGAACTGCTGGACTTGGAATACACATTCGAACTCATCATCAACCTGTATGGAGTATTCCTCTCGACGAATCGCCGGATCGCGTAGAACGACTCCCACTGACTTCGGTACAACCGGGAAACGATCGGGGTTGTGGTAGACGGTCGACCACAAGGGGTATTCCGCCGGTGAATATGTAAAGACATCGAGGAGTCTCTCCATAGGTTGACCGAGCCTGGACACCCCTTCCTGCCATTGCATACGAACCGCACTACGTGGCGAAGAAGCCCCAGACGCTCGCTGATCGTGTCCCGTTCGCCTGAGGGATTTCATCCGATCCAAATCCTCCGGCGTGAACGAGGAAGACCGAAGTAATCAATCCCGTCGCCAACCTCGAGTTCATACTTCTCACGATGAGAGGGCTCGTTCATCGGACTGTTCGGAAGCATCCGTGTCTCCTATGTTCGCTGTTGCACTTCGAAGTCCAAATACGAACTGGAGGTCGCCGTGGGCTGAATCCACTGTCTGACCGGGCAGGCCGATCATGAGTTCACCGATCAACGGATGACCACGCCGACGCAATGCAGCAGCCAACCTCCTGTAGTGATCAGTCGAGATCTTGGAACGGTGGATGCTCCCCAGGGTGCGTTCATCCGTCGTCTGAAGTGAGATCGACATGAAGACCCGAATGCCTGCATCAGAAAGCACATCCATGATCTTGACAAGATGCTTGGTGGTGTTCTTTGCGACATTGATGATCACCTCAGCAGGCCAACCCCGTGACCTGTTCAGCTCTCCAATAATGTGAGCTGTTTCGACATCGCGAAACTATTCCGAAGTTGGCGTCTGTCAGATACAGTGTGGGGCAAGCGACCTTTCGGTCCGCAATCCACTCCAGCTCCGCCCGGACACGATCAAGGTCGAACTGTCGGATCCGCAAGCGTGGCGGATCCCCAGTCGCAGAAAGTACACCCGTACGGGCAACCGCGATTGGTCTCCACGGCAACGACCTCGACCAATCAGCCGGATCGACATGGTCGAACTCGCCAGTGAGGTAGGGCGATGGAAGGGAATCCAGATCGGCCACGCGATTGCCGTCAGGAGTGCGGACGACTTCATCGGTCGTCGGATCCAGGTAGGTCAGGCCCGGTATGCCTTCGAGGCCCATGAGACCGGACCCCGTCGGCCGTCGGCAAGATGCTCGGAGCAGTTGCACCAGGATCTGCTCGCCTTCTCCACGTACCGGGAGGTGGGCCGCGTCAGGATGTCGCCTCAGAAACGACTCCGGCGTCCGCTTCGTACTTCGGGGTGTCCGGACCGCCGTGGACAACGAGCAGTTGCGGATTGGGCGCGCAGCCTCACCTGCAAGTGCCAGGTTCCGTTCCGTCGACCACAGGTAGTTCGAGCACAGAAGGATCGCAGGACCGGGGCGATGCAACAAGGCGTCCAGTACCGTTTCCGCCGTCTCCGGGCGGTGCAACTCGAAGGATTTGCTCAGCGATCCACCATCGTGGTTTCGAGCAGACGCCATTAGCATCCCGAGTGAGAGCTGCGGGCCAGGGTTGCTGCCACGGCGCGTAGACCGGGATCCGCGCCCGCCTCCAGATGGCGCGTCGGCCCGTCTCGATCCGGCTTCCGCGGCACCTGGGATCTGCCGAGGCCCACGTCCGCGCCCACCTGACCGAGCGGGCGAACCCGAGGCTGCGAGGAGAGGTAGGTGGCCGTCCACCAGACATGCGACCAAGCAGTTCGCGAACAGGCTGCACTTGCTGCTGAGGCGGTAGCGCGGTGAGTACCCTCTGCGACACCGTTGCGGCGCGGACGGCAACTCCCCGGCGCCGATTCCCTCCGGGCTCGGACAACAGGTCCTTGTCCGGACCCCGCTCTGATGATGGACGCCTGACCGATGCGCACACAGCCCGCCGATGCGAGGCGCTCGGGAGGCCGAGCGCTGGCGGGCCGACTCGGAAGCCAAGTGGAACTCGCGCCGGGGAGGTCGGCAACGCACATGGGTCGATCCAGCAGGTCGAGCAGACGTATGGTCGTCTCCGTCGAGCAGGAGCACCGACCCCGTGTCGATCCTCGATCAGCACGCGTCCACCGTCGCGACCCCTGCCCACACAGGGACCGGCGACACAACCACTTCCGGCGTGAGCTCGACACGCTCGGCCGCGCCGTCACAGCCAGGCCGAAGCGTGCCGAAGGCACGACACGAGCGATCGGAGATGACGCAACGGGACGCGAGAACCTCCCCCGCAGAGCGGCTGCTGTCGATCCACCCCCAGTGGGTCCCCGACGTACCACTCCTCAGCGGTACGAAAGACCAACCGGGGCATGGATCCATCGCCCCGGTCTCGGCCCGCTGCACCAACCATCTCGCGAATCCTATTGGCACCGGATACATCTGCAACCCACTGTGCGAATTCCCCAGCCGCAGTACCTCAGGTCTCCTTGACCGTCACATCGAACTCGACAGGACGATCGGACGGTGTCCCGGTGAACTGCACCGCGCATGGGCACTCCGACATCACCGCACCGCTCTCGTCGAAGGCAACCAGCACCAGCTCACCACCTGGCGGCGTGCGCGGCAGGTGATCGATCGCAATCCTCAGATGGTTCAACCCTTCGGTCATGGAACCGGCCGATATGTTCCAAGGCGCGCTGCTGGCGACGACGTTCACCGCGCGCAGCGAAGGACTCTGGTCGGGCTCACGCATCCACCACCGGTCTCCGACCGGAGGCAACAACTCGAGAACGAACGAGGCCCCCTCGGCCCCCGCTTCACGGAACACCTCTGCATGCATGACTGCAGGTTCTCCCGCAGCAAGTCGGTCGGGCACGAGATCGACGCTACGGATCGTCGTGTGCGCCCACTCCGACGGTACCCGAGCACCGCTCACCGACCGCACATACGCGGTGACCACTTCCACCACCCGACCGTCGGCGGCGATCCGGCCACCGTCGATCCACAGACCCCGCTGCGCCGCAAGCATGGCGACCTGTGGATCGTGTGTCACGAGGATCATCGCGACACCCTGGGAGACCATCTCGGAGGTTCGCTGCAGGACGGCCCGCTGGAACACGAAGTCCCCAACCGTGAGGACCTCGTCGATCAGGAGCAACTCGGGATCGGAGTGCAACGCAATGGAGAGTCCGAGGCGTGCCCTCATTCCGGTGGAGTAGTGCTTGACAGGCTCCGTGAGCGCGCTGCCGATGTCCGCGAACTCAACGATCTCGTCGATCACCGCCCTTCGGCGACGACCGCCAATGCCGTGCAGCGCCAACCCGAGCTCGAGGTTCTCGCGGCCAGTCAGCTCGGGGTCGAACGCCGGCCCGAGCTCCAACACAACCGTCGTCCTGACCGGGCGAGTGACGCGGCCAAGTGAAGGAACCGAGACGCCTGCAGCCACACGCAGCAGCGTCGACTTTCCCGCCCCATTGGGGCCGATCAGAGAGATGGAGGAACCGGGTTCCACCTCCAGCGCAATGTCCTGGAGAACTGTCAACTCCGATGCCCCGGTACCCCTGTAGGTCTTGGACACCCCTTCGAATCTCAGCAGCGGACCACCGGTCATGGGTCGACTCCGCTCGGGTTTGCATCCCAGTCGGCGTCGATCACGAGCTGGCTGCGGGCATGGGGACCTCCAGTCATCCTGAAGGGTGCACCGGCGGATCGCAGCACGCCGACAACATCATCCTCGAGAACCAGGTAGCCTTCGATGGCGAACGATGGAAACGTCGACGTATCGATCTCGAGCTCGAACACGTAGTCACCGACATCGATCTTCGTGGAGTCGATGCAGAACCCGGCGAGCGGAGTGGCGATCCCCACCATCAACGACTGTGACTGGATGTAGCACTCGAGCCTGAGCTCGGAATCCGCCAGTGAGCGCTCGGTGTGAATGGAGCATCGAAGCCTGGCGAGTTGTCCCACGGCAACCTGCTTGGATTCCGATTCGATGTGCAGCAACACACCACCCGTCATGCCCGGTGAAGGCACGCCTACATACGCACGTACCACGTCGGTGGAATCGCCGTCCGCAACGATCCTGCCCTCGTCGAGGTGAACTGCCCTGCCGCAGATCTCCATGAGCGCGGATGTGTCGTGGGACACGACTACCAGTGTCTTCCCTCTACGGTGCAGTTGACCGAGGACCTCCATCGATCTCGAACGGAACTCCTCATCTCCCACAGCCAGCACTTCGTCGAGCAACAGGAGATCCGCATCGGAATGAGCTACAAGTGAGAAGGCAAGCCGTGCCTTCATGCCGGAGGAGTAGTGCTTGACCGGGCGCGCCAGATGGTCACGGAGGCCGGAGAACTCCTCGATGACCGACCTGCGTCGCGCGAATGCAGTGGATGACAATCCGATCAGAGCTGCAGAGAACGCCAGGTTCTCTGCACCTGACAGCTCGGGATGAAACCCGATCCCGAGCTCGAGGATCGATGCCACTCGCCCCTGCCGACGTATCTGACCGCTCGAAGGAACCAGGACCCCGGCGGCCAGCTTCAGCAGCGTCGTCTTGCCGGCGCCGTTCGGACCGATCACACCGACGGCCTCACCTTCGCCAACGTCGAGATCAGCGTCCAGGAGACCACGCCGCTGAGACCCGCGACCGTCTGCCGACGACACGAATGTCTTGGTCACCCCACGCATCGACAAGAGGGGCATCGCCTTCTACAACCGATCGCTAATCAGACGCTCGGCACGCTTGACGAGCGGCACACTGGCCACCAGCAATGCACAGCCTGCGAGTGCCTGGATCAACAATGACCACCACGGCGGCCATGTGTGATTCAAGACTCCCTCCCGTATTGCATCGATCGACACTGCGAGCGGGTTCACAGTGAGCAACAGCGATCCGGTTCCGGCCAGAAGCTCAGCCGAGTACATGACTGGTGTGAGGATGAACATCACTCGAAGGATCAACGGCATGCTGTGCTTGAGATCACGGAACCTAACCGCAAGCGTCGCCACCACGATCGTTGTTGCAGCCACCCACACGATGAGTACCGCAAGACCCAGGACCGCTCCAAGGACATGAATCGTCGGTGGCCCGATCTGCAGCCATGCGAGCACAAGCAGTATGGCGAACGTAACGAAGAGGTCGAAGGTCGCAACCCCGACCACCGCCAAGGGAAGGACCTCGCGCGGAAATACGCCTTCTGCACGATGTCACCGGCGTCCAGGATCGATCCCACTCCGACGCCCAACGACTGAGCAGCGAAGTTGTACCCCACAAGGCCGGCCCAGGCAAAGGACAGGTAGGGAACCCCCTCCTGCGGCACGTCCAACACCGCAGTGAAGACCCAGCCATAGGTCAGCAGCAAGGCGACGGGTTGGATGATGGTCCAGGCTGACCTGAGCCCACTGTGACGGTAGCGAGCACGCAGATCTCGTTCCACCCACAGCCTGACCAACGGAACCGTCGCCCTCAGTCTCGGGCGATAGCCCTGCTGGATACCCTGTGGCGTGATCACCACCTCGTCAGGCATGCGGACAACGGTTGCACAGTCCCGGACATCCACCCAATTCACGCCGGATTCGCTGCGGACTCATTCGGCTTGGAGCAAACCCTTGACCATCGGGTAGAGGAGCTCCGCAATCCGTCCGCCGCCGCCACCTCGTTGGTGTGCACCAGGTCCGCGAAGACCGGCGGTCCGGAATCCAAGGCGTGGCGCAGGTTGACCACGTCTGGTTGCAGGTCACGCGATGCGGACTCGAGTGCGTGATCGAAGAAATCGATGTCCAATGACTCATATCCGTACTCGGCTTCGATCTGCTCGTGCTGATCCGCTGAGGTGAGCGCGTCCGGCTGGAACACATGGAGCACGCCCACTCCGGCGGCCGCCAGCTCGTCACGTACCGAAGCCTGTGCCGCACGGTACTTCCCAGCTGCGAGCAGCCCCATCTCGGTAGGCGTGCCGGCCCTGCTCGGATCGACATCGTGCTCAGTGAACTCGAGTATCTGATCGCCCTGAAGCAATGCCGGCTCACTTGGACGCACACCACTCACTGCGGAGTCGACCACCGTTCCCACCACATCGTTGAAGCCGTCGTAGAACACCACGAGGTCAGGCGACTCGGCGTCCTCCAGATGCGCCCGCACCTTCTGGATCTCCTGATGGAGAGAGTCCATCCGGCACCTCCGAGGTTCATCACATGCAGCGTCACCCCCGTCGGCGCCGGCAACCCGAACCAACTCGGAGGCGATCGTGTGGGTGTCACGCTGGCCCAGGCCGAAGGCCGCCGAACCACCGGCAAGCCACACCGTGTACTCCCTGCACGTCGAACAGCCAACCGCATCCACCGTCCTTCGCCGGCCGCCGCGCACATTGGTGTAGACGCCAGAGAAGTCCGAGACGTCGTAGCCCCCCACCGTCGACGGCACCAGGTATCCGCTGGTGAAACGGTCCTGCTCGGCTTTGAGTGCATCCGGCGAAAGGCACGTCACGATAGGCAGGCAGGCTGCTGAACCTCACCGACCTTCCACGCTCGAACACATTCGGTTCGGTCGGGGTACTCCCCTGAACCTGAGGCGAATCGCTCGGCTCCCGTGTGGACGACCGCACCCTGTACACCACTGTCATCGACACGACGGCCACCAGCGTAAGCACGAGTACACCGACGAGGTGCCGTCGGCGGCGCACCTCCGGTGACGCGGACATGAAGGGCCGGTCGGCAGCGGATTCAACCCGGCAGACATCGTCGGGCCGGCGCGTCCAATATGTGGGCCGGCGACCGCGACGGCTCGCCGCTGCACGACCGCCCCGACAGCTCCCGGAAGGTACAGGAAGAGGGCCGAAAGCACGAACAGCAACACCATTCCGATCGCCGAGACGATCCGAACGAGGGTCGTCCGCACAGCCTGCTCCAGACCGGTGGACACCGTCGGCCACCTGCGACGCCCACGCCGCCAGCATCGCGGACCAGCAGCGCAGCGCTCAACATGTGGCTCTGCGTGCGAAACCAGACCATCTGAGCCGCGACGAGCGGCGCCAGGGCAAGCCCTGCCCACTGCCGGCTCGTCTTCGCCGATCCCCTCACCTACCGTCGGCGCGGCCCACGCCGTGAATACGCCGGCAAACGCGACGATCGTCGGCGCTCGACCAGCGTCGACCACGTGACGAGCGGCGCGACCGAAGCGAGCCCTATCACGAGCAACAACCGGCAAACCCCCGCGGCCGATGCCGCAGAAGGATCGCCCACATCGCACTCAGCAACCCGAGGACCAACGCCCACTCACCGAGTCCATCGTCCAACAGCCGTAGGACAGGACCGCCGGCACCGAGGATGACCAGAACGAACACCGCCAACCAGGGCTGCATCGGCGATCGTGTGCTCGAATTGGATGAACTGGAAGGCGCCCAGGGATCAGCCCTGTGAACGGATTCGGTCCCCATGGTCAGAACAACGTGTAGACCGCTGTGGGCGCGACGACCTTGGCGGTTGCGATCAGCAGGAACGCTCCAATCAGGACCACCACGATCAGGGGCATCCACCACTTCCCTGTGTACCAGCCATAGGAGACCAGCGAGACAGCGAGCCTGCGCATGGCGCAAGTGGTGCCTCATCGGGTAGCCCACTCGAGGATCGCCTCCGGATGGACGAACGCAGTCCTCCAATACAAGCAGATCGAGCCCACAGCGGCAGATGTCCGGAGGGCATCTGCGGGAGTCAACACGATTGGCTCACCCGATTGGTTGAACGACGTGTTCAACAACGCAGGACATCCAGTTCGACGATGAAAGGCGTCAAGCAACCTGTGAAAGGAGGGGTTATCGGACTCATCGACGGTTTGAACACGTGCAGAGTAATCAACATGCGTACATGCACCCATCTCTGACCTGGGTACCGAGAGCAGAGCAGAGAACCCTCGTGACCCATCCACCTTTTCCGCATCTTCTCTGCTGACAATACGCCGATCGGCCTTCAATTGCTTCGTGACCACCATGTATGGCGAAGGCCCAGCAGGTTCAAACCACTCTCCTGCGTGTTCAGCCATGATCGCCGGAGCGAACGGCCGAAATCCTCGCGCTTCTTGATGGATCTGTTCAGGCGACCGATCATCGTCGGATCCCTCGGGTCGGCAAGGATCGATCGGTGCCCCAAGGCTCGGGGGCCGAACTCGGCCCTTCCGCGAAACCAGCCGACAGCCGCACCGTCGACCAGATGGTCGGCCACCAGAGCGGATAGCTCGTCTCCCGCCATCTTCTTGTGCTCGATCCCCACATCGGTGAGCCACCGCGTGATTTCGTCGTTTCCGTAGCTTGGCCCCAGGAATCCACCGGACATCCCGTCGCTTCCCGGAGGTCACCGCCCGCGGGTGGTCCCCGAGCTCGTGCCAGGCCCAATAGGCCGCACCAATCGCCGCCCCGCTGTCACCCGCGGCGGGTTGGATCCAGATTTCGTCGAACGGGCCTTCGGCGAGCAGTCGAGCATTGGCAACGCAGTTCAAGGCCACACCACCAGCCAAGCAAGCACGCGATTCACCGGTCAGGTCATGAGCGTGACCTGCGATCGACAGGATGGCTTCCTCCAAGATGAGCTGTGTCGACCTTGCGATGTCTGCCTCTCGTTGACCCGGAGGAGAATCCCTCGGCAACGGAGGTCCGTCCAACAGATCCGCCAAGCGCCGCGATGCCATTGCCGTACCACTCCGGTACGCGAAGAAGCGCTGATCAAGGCGGACGGAGCCATCGGGCGCGATGTCGATGACATCGCTGCGGAGGGCATCGACGAACCTCGGCTCTCCGTAAGGGGCAAGACCCATCATCTTGTACTCGCCGTCGTTGACCTCGAACCCGCAATGCGCTGTCATCGCGGAGTAGAACAACCCGAGCGAATCGGGGAACATCAGCTCGTCGATGATCCGGACACCGACGTCCGACCCGTGAGCGATGCTGCTGGTCGCCCACTCACCGACGGCGTCGAAGGTGAGCACGGCCGCCGACTCGAATGGAGACGGATAGAAGGCGGAACACGCGTGGCTCACGTGATGCTCGGCAAAGCGGACCTGCGGATCCGGAAAGCCGATGTCCGCCAGGATCTGTTCGATTCGTGCCTCCACCCAGAGGCTCGAACGAGACCACTTCGACACAGCCGCGGCCAGCGTTCGAAAGCCGCGAGGGCCGACCAGGGCGTGGGTCGCGAGGATCCGCTCGTAAGAGGTGAGCGGCTTCTCGTAGAACACGACCTCGACAGGGCTTCCGCGCTGCGTTCCGGCTGCATCCAGGCACCAGGCGATCGCGTTCCGGGGCATGGACGAGTCGTGTTTGATGCGCGTGAAACGCTCTTCTTGAACCGCAGCAACCAGTTCGCCGTCGACGAGGATCGCGGCAGCCGAGTCGTGATAGTCGGCGCTGACGCCAAGGATCGTTCTCACAACTCAGGCCCTTTCGCAGCAACGCACCACACCACCACCCAGACCGATCCGCGCTCGAGGCTCCAGAGGGTCAAGACCTCGATCTGATTCCCACAAACAGGCTACAGGTGACATGCAACGTCCAATCCGCGCGAAGGACACCGCGGCCCCAAGACCACAGCGACGAGCGCACGTTCCGTGCCACTTCATTGCCTTGAGTTGCACCATGTCTTAGCCTGCGCCGGTGGATGAGCGCGCGCTCAGGCGTGGGCCGAGCATCGGCCGGGTCAGCATCACCCGGTCGACACGGTCTGCGTGGCGCCGTGGGTGTCGATGGAGTTCGACCCGTCAGGCTGGGTGTACACCTGCTGCGCCAGTCAGCTCTACCCGTTGGGCAGGATCGGGGAGCAGCGACTTGCCGAGCTTTGGGGTGGCCACCGTGCAACGGTCCTGCGTGAGTCGCTTCGACGGGCGGACCTGACCGTTGCGTGCGGAACCTGTCGCTGGCATCTGGAGCACAGGCGCATGGACCCGGTCGCGGCCGTGTACGACCGGTTGCCCGTCGAATCACCCGACCCGCAGTGGCCGCACATGATGCTCTTCGCACTGTCGAACCGCTGCAACCTCGGATGCGTCATGTGCACGCCGGAGTTGTCCTCCACGCTGCGATCCGGCGCCGGTCTGGAACCGCTCGAATCGCCATACGGGGATTCCCTTCTTCGATGACCTGGCACCGTTCCTGGAACACCTTCACCTCGTCAAGTTCACAGGGGAGAGCCCTTCCTTGCGCCCGAGCACAAGCGCATCTGGGACCTCCTGGCGGCCCTCGGGGCCACACCGAAGATGCACGTCACGACCAACGGAACCGTCTGGACCGACACCGTGGAGAAGGTCCTCGATCGATTCGATGTGGACATCAGCATCTCAGTGGACGCCGCCTCTGCCGGGACCTACGCCGAGGTGAGACGTGGTGGCGACTTCGACGCACTGATGGTCAACATCGACCGCTTCGACGAGGCAACCCGCTCCAAGGGAACCAGCCTGCACGTGTCGTACTGCCTACTCGACCAGAACGCGCACGAACTGGCGGAGTTCCTCATCTGGGCAGAGCGGTTCGCGATCCCAGCGAGCGTCAATCTGGTCGTCGACGAAGGGCTCGCTCTTCACGATCGGGAGCTGGATCGACTCGAGGAGGTACAACGCGCCTGGGAAGAAGACGAGCGCGGACTTGCTAGTCGCCTTGACGCGAACAGGCCGGTCTGGGACACCCAGCGCGCGCAACTCGACTCTGTCATCGCTGAGCGAAGGCGCGGCATCCCCCCACCTCCACGCCGGGCGATCGCGGTGGAGCGGTCCATGTTCTCCATCCCGGGGCCGCCACAACCAGGCGGCGATCGGATCCTCGATCACCGTCGCGTCGGAGGAGCCGCCGAACACCACCTGGCGGACGAGATCGAGAGGCTGCGCCGGTGGAGTTGCGGCGGCGATGTGGCCGTCGTCTTCGTGGAGCGGACCGGGCTCATCAGCGAGGTCAGGTCCGCGAACCCTCGACTGGGCATCCACGGTGACTCGGTGATCGGCAGGCACATCGAGGATCTGCCATCGTGCATCGAGGCTGCCGACGGACGACGAGCGTGGATCATCGACATGGACCAGATCGGGGACACCACGATCCGTACGCTGGCGCTCTCACAGGACGCGCCGGTTCGCGGGTCGACGGGCCTGGCCGTACGAACCGTTCAGGTTCCCGCCGACGACGGATGGTTCGTGCTCCTGGCCGAGGACACGATCTACGACGCGCGCCAAGGGCGAATCGCCCACCCGAGCCCGACACCGGCGGTACCCTGCGGATCAGATGAACCCCGGCGATGACCGCCCATACCGGGCCAAACGTGTCCTGGACCTACTCGTGCTCGCCCTCGTGGCCGTACCCTCGTTCTGCCTCGGCGTGCTCTGCGCGGCCGGTGTCAGGCTCACCTCGCCGGGACCGGTGTTCTTCCGACAGGAGCGCATCGGAATGGGCGGCCAACCGTTCATGGTGTGGAAGTTCCGCACCATGGTCCACGGCGACAACCCCCTGTTCCCAGACGATTCCCGGATCACCACCGTCGGCCGATGGCTGCGCCGGTTCTCGCTCGACGAGCTGCCGCAGTTGATCAACGTCGCGAACGGCTCCATGAGCATCGTGGGACCACGACCCACCCTCGCGTACCAAGTCGAACGCTACGACCAACACCAGCGACGCCGCCTCGCAGTGCGACCGGGTCTGACCGGCCTTGCCCAGATCAACGGCCGGAACGCGCTCCGGTTGGGCCGAGCGGATCGACTTCGACGTCAACTACGTGGAGAACCAGTCGATGCGCGAGGACCTGCGCATCATCGCGCGCACGTTCACAACGATGCTCTCCGGCGAGGGTGTCGAAGGGCACCCGACCGATGACCCTCTGGCGGTTCCCGATCCCGACGGTCCACCAGTGGGAGATCCGCCGGGCCACAGCGACGCGGCCGGCGCAGAGGGGACGAACCGATCGTGACACCGGTGGTCATCGTCGGCTCCGGTGGCCACGGCCGGGAGGTCCTCGATGTGCTCCGGGCGCTCGAAGGCACGCCCTCGGCGACCCGTGGAGGGGTTCGTGGACGACGACCCGTCCCACCTCGATCGCCTCGAACGCCTCGGGGTGGCGCTGCTCGGCGACTTGGACCACTTGGCACATCTCGGCGGGGACTACGTGCTGGGTATCGGTACCTCGGCAACGCGCAGACGGGTCGTCGAACGACTAGGCGACGCCTGCACGCCGATCGGCATCGTGCACCCGGGCGCCTCAATCGGTTCGGATTGCCGGATCGGCCAGGGCGTGGTGGTCTTCGAACGCAGCGTCGTCACCACGAACGTGACGATCGGAGATCACACCCCACCTGAACGTCGGTTGCGCCGTGCAACACGATTCAGTCGTCGGATCCTTCATGCAGTTCAGCCCCGGGGTGCTGGTGAACGGCGACTGCGACATCGGCGACGACGTGTTCCTGGGCTCCGGGGCGATAGTCACCCGCGGGGTGACCGTTGGAAGCGGGCACGGGTGGGCGCCGGAGCAGTCGTGTTGTCCGACGTGGCTCCTGGCCGGACGGTCATCGGGCTGCCGGCACGGTCGAGGTGATCCTCAGAACAGCTCGATGTCTCCGAGGGTGAGCGACAGGTCGCACAGTGGGGCACACCGAGGCGGTTGATGGGACGCCATGTCAGGATCGGGCCCAGCTGCGGTGCGGGGATGAACCCATCGAGCAGACCAGCGGAACCGGTGCACTGCAGCAGGTAGTCGGCTCCCGCGCGCCGCGAGATGTAGCCGAAAACCCTCGCGTGGATGCCCCGCGAGGCACGACCACCTCCACCACCGCGCACTCGAGCGCCTCTCCCCTACGCCGCATGCGCACCACCACGAGGCCGTCCTCGATCCGGTCACCGACCGGCACCGCCCGGTAGCGCAACGGCTCGAAGCCGTAACGCCAATGCAGGTACGCCGCAGACAGGTCGGTCACAACCGCGACGCGACGCCCGCATCTCCTCGAAGGCGATCCACGGCGTCTAAGTCGCCCAACAGGTCGGTCGCAGGCACACCGAGGCTGCTGGGCTCGGACCACAGTTCCGCAGCGGTGCGAGAACGCGCCATCGTGAGGACCGAACCGACGCCACACGGCCGTATCGCCGCAGGCACACGGCCGACCGTCGACCAACCCATCTTGAGGTATCCGGGACGGCTCTTGTCGTTGGGGGTGTTGAAGATCGCGCCCACGCCGTCGGCACGCAGATCCGGGATGGCGCCGAGGGTGAGCTTGGTGAAGATCCCCCTTGCCCTGCCACTCGGGATGCGTGGCGGTGTCGACGGCTCGCACACCGGTGAACGTCGTGCCGTCGGGCTGGCCGAAGCGCCACCGCAGGAAGACCCGCAATCCGGCAAGCGACCCGTCTGGAGCCTCGGCCACCCACGCCGGTGAGACGCCGAAGGGGTTCTCGTCGTGCTTCCACGCGAAGAACGCCTCGTTGGGATCACCTTCCTCCCACCCGAGCGAGGCGCGGCACAGATCGATGATCGCCGGTCGGTCATCGGGAGTGGCGCGCCTCAGCACAAGTTCGCCGGAAGCCGCCTGTGCTTCGCCCATCGGCCAATCCTACCGGGGCGCATCGACGACAGTTCGCAGATCGCCAGGTCAGACCCGATGGATCGGTCAAAACGGACACATCTGCCTTGAACAACGGCCGGCGGCACAAGCCAGTCACCCCACCCGCCGCCTGGGCCGACTCGACGGTCAACCGGTCAGCTCCCTGAAGTACTCGATGGTCGACTTGAGCCCGGCTTCCAGGTCCACCTCGGGATGCCAGTCCAGCAGCTCGATCGCGCGTGTGATGTCGGGACGACGTCGCGTGGGGTCGTTCTCGGGCAGTGGGTGGTGCTCGATTCCCGAGTCGGATCCCGTCAGCGCTATCACCTGGCGTGCCAGGTACAACACGGTGTGCTCCTCGGGGTTGCCGAGGTTGACCACGAGGTCCTCCTCGGCGTCGAGCAGCGCTACGACACCCCTGGCCATGTCCTCCACATAGCAGTAGCTGCGGGTCTGGGTACCGTCACCGTAGATGGTGAGTGGCTCGCCCGCGAGAGCCTGCGTGACGAAGTTGGGTACGACCCGACCGTCGTCGGGGTTGATGCGGGGGCCGTAGGTGTTGAAGATCCGAGCGACGCGGCCCTGCAACCCATTGGTTCGCCGGTAGGCATCGACCGCTGCTTCCGCGAACCGCTTCGCCTCGTCGTAGCAGGCACGTTCGCCCGCTAGCTCGACATTTCCGGTG
The DNA here is from genome assembly GCA_027493675.1 of Microthrixaceae bacterium. Classification (GTDB taxonomy): domain Bacteria; phylum Actinomycetota; class Acidimicrobiia; order Acidimicrobiales; family Microtrichaceae; genus JAMLGJ01. The sequence goes on from JAOSKI010000043.1 coordinate 14,781, forward strand.
TAACCCTCGTGCTGGGGATGCACCTGGGGCTCACCGTATACCTCGCTGCTCGATGCCAGCACGAACCTCGCGTCACGCTGTGCGGCGAGCTCCAGCATGGCCAACGTGGCGACGCTGCCCTACGCGGAGGATCTCCAGGGGCATCGTGCGGAAGTGCAGCGGCGACGCAGGAGAAGCCAGGTGCAGCACTCCGTCGAGATCGCCCGACACCGTCGACCCATCTGCCGCGTCCGCTTCGACGAACTCGAATCGTGCGTCCAGGCGAAGTCGATCGATCGTGGCGCGCCTGCCCGTGAGGAAGTTGTCGAGCCCGACGACCCGGTCACCCCTGGCAAGAAGGACCTCGGCCACATGCGAACCGAGCATCCCCGCCACGCCCGTGACAAGCACCCGGGACCCTGACTCCGGTCTCGTCGATTCCGTCATGCCAACACCCGCTTCCCGCTCGGAATCCGCCGACCCGACAACGTTACGCCGCTGACGCTCCGACGGTCGGATCGAGTCGCCCCCGATCGGCCCGACAGCGACGACGGTGCCGTGTCTCCGAGAACGACGACGGTCGGGTCTCACCGCAGCGCCTGTTCCTCGGGCGACCCGGGGAGAGGCCGAGGATCACGATCGACACCAGCACCAACAACGCGTTCACCGCGATCGACAGCCCGCTGGCGACGTGAACAGCGCGCGACATTACGAGCCGAGGCAACAACAGGCCGACCACCGACTGCAGGCCCACCAGCACCGAGAGCGCGCTGCGGTCGGCGACCTCGCGGAACCCGTTCAGCAGCGGCGCGGTGGCGATCAACCCGACCGCACCCATGCTCGCCAGGGCCGACCCCCAGCCGGCCGAACCCACCCAGGCAGCACCGAGTACGGCCACCACGACTGCCGCGGTCCCCACCGGGCCAGGAACGGTGCCCTTGATGAGGTGCCACGGCGCGAGCGGTGTGAGTGAGCGCAACTGCGAGCGGGGCCTCGGTGTTCGGCACCGCCGCCCAGATGCCCGCCAACGCCACCACCGTGAGCACCAACGTGAACCGGCCGAGCGGGTGTGGCCGCCGATCGTCATCCGCGGGAACCACCAGAAGCGCAGCCGCGACCGGCCACAGCGCCGCGCCACGGTCGCCCACCACACCGTCACCCGCCGCACCACCGATCCAGACGACCAGCGCCCCGCATGCCGCGGTCGACGCCACCGCCCGCGTCCTCAACCACGGAACGGACACCACCGCTACGAGCACCACGACCCCGCCGACCAGAGCTGCGGCGGCCAGGCCGAGGTGGTATCTCTCGATCCCAGCCAAGTGTGGCCTCTCAGCGCCTCCTGCGACTCACGCAGCGCTTCACCACCACCGCCACCACCACCACCACCGCCACCGCCACCGCCAACTGTCCGGTCTCATCCGCGGAATCCGCGCACCACACCGGACAGTTCGGCGGGGGTGCCGCGATGTGGCCCGGGGGTGCTCATCTGTCGATCTGCGACCTCAACAGGAGCTCGGCCGCCTGGTTGGTCAACGGCCGTGAGTAGTGGTACCCCTGCGCGAAGCGACATCCTTCGGCGAGCAGCCACCGGTGCTGGATGTCGGTCTCGACGCCCTCGGCCACCGCCTCGATGCCGAACGCGTCCGCGAGGCCGATCACGGTGCGCACGATCACCTCGTCGTCACGACAGGAGCCGAGTCCCGAGATGAAGCGCCGGTCGATGTTCAACACATCCAGCGGCAACGCCTTGAGGCAGGCGAGCGACGAGCTGCCGGTGCCGAAGTTGTCCATCGCGAGGCGCACACCCAGGTCGTGCAGGCGGCGAAGCACGCCGAGGGGGTCCCCACCACGGGTGTCGGTCACGGTCCTCTCCGCGATCTCCAGCTGGAAGGTGGAGGGGTGCACCCCGCGTTCGCAACCGCGTGGTCGATGGTGTCCACCACCGAGTCGTCGCGGAACTGCTGAGCGGACAGGTTCACCGACATGACCAGGTTCGCCACACTCGGGTCCATCCGCTGCCACGCTGCCACCCGACGACCGGTCTCACCGAGCACGAAGGCGTCGATCGCCCACACCTCGCCCACGTCCTCGGCGAGGGGGACGAACCGTGATGCCGGCAGCACACCACGCTCGGGGGTGCAACCAGCGCACGAGTGCCTCGAAGCCCACGATGTGACCGGTGTGGATGTCATAGGTCGGCTGGTAGTGGACACCGAGTTGGCCGTCCTGGAGAGCGGAGGTGAGCTCGCGCTCCAACTCGCGCGCTCACGCAGGTCGCGTTCCATCTCCTCGTCGAAGTGGACCACCGACGCCCTGCCACTGCGTTTGGCGCGGTACATGGCGGCATCCGCACGACCCAACAGGTCGGCTGCCCCGCACGCCGAGGTGACCGGCGCGACGCCCACGCTCACACTCAACGGCAGCACCCGCAGCCCGATGTCCACCGTCGGACCCACGGACTCCAACACCCGCGCTGCGATCCGGCACAACCTCTCACCGGTAGCCCCTCGCACCACGACCACGAACTCGTCGCCCCCGAGACGGCCCACCTCACCGGCAAGTCCGACCGCCTCACGCAGGCGGTCCGCGACCTCGCACAGGACCCGGTCGCCCACCTCGTGGCCGTAGAGGTCGTTGATCACCTTGAAGCGGTCCACGTCGACGAACATCGCCGCCACAGCACCGGGGGCCGACCCTTCGATCGCCTCGGCCAGCCGATCGGTGATCGTGCGCCGGTTCGGGAGGCCCGTGAGTGCGTCGTGGGTCGCCAGGCGGATGGACTCGTCGAGCTCCTCGCGCATGCGGGCCAGCTCGGTGGTGAGGCGCCCCACCGCGTGTTCGATCATCGTCGGGTCCCCCAGATCAGCAAGGGTGTTGTATTGCGGGTCGATCAGTGGCTTTGATCGGTCGTGCATTAGCGGTGCTTGAGCAATGCAACCGGACCGCGTTCGTGTCTGCTCGAGCTTCTCCCCCGCCCCAGGCGCCCAGGCCCCAGGCGAACCCCCAGGCGAACTGTCCGGTCTCAGCCGCGGAATCCGCGCACCACGCCGGACAGTTCGCTTGGGGGGGCGTGTCACAGGCGGGTTGTACCTTCTCCCCTGACGGCCTATCAGCCATTTCCGGGCCTGACCACCGGGACCGGCGACGAACCGGCAGCACTTCGGAGGGGAACCGTGAAGATCATCCACACCAGCGACTGGCACCTCGGGCGGCGGTTCGGCCCCGTGTCGCTCGAAGCCGACCAGCAGGCCTTCGCCGACTGGTTCGTGGACCTCGTGGCGGACCATCACGGCGACCTGGTGGTCATCGCGGGCGACCTGTACGACCGCGCCATCGCGCCTACCTCGGCGATCGATCTGTTCACCGACACCGTGGCGCGCCTGTTGGACACCGGTGCGGTCGTGGCCGCGATCAGCGGCAACCACGACGGGCCAAGCCGGGTCGCACCATATGACGACCTGATGGATCGCAGCGGGTTCTACCTGAGAGGCGGCTACCGGAATGCCGGCGAGGTGATCCGCCACGAGTTCTCCGATGGCCCCTTGGACCTGGTGCTGATCCCGTACCTCGACCCGCAGGGCGCCCCGACGACTACGGCTTCGCGGGCGCGGATCCACACCACTCCGATGAGGCCGAGCTGTTGGAGCGACGCCACCGCCGCACACACCAGTCGGTCATCGAGGACGCGATCGCAGAGGTGACCCCCGGCTCACAGCACCACGTTCGCTGGCTGTGGCCCACGCGTTCGTCACCGGCGCTCAGACCAGCGAATCCGAACGTCCCCTGGTGATCGGCGGCACCGGGCGAAGTCCCGGTGTCGTTGTTCGAGCAGTTCTCCTACACCGCACTCGGTCACCTGCACCGCCCCAGTCGGTGTCGGCACCCCACATCCGCTACTCCGGCACACCGCTCGCGTACTCCTTCTCAGAGGACCACCCCAAGTCGGTGGTGATCCTCGAGATGGACCCCACCGGCGCAGTGGAGGTTGCCGTCGAGCCGGTCGGTGTGGGCCGGGGAGCACGCACGATCACCGGTGAGATGGCCGAGTTGCTCGACCCCGGGTTCGCGCCCGATGCCGGCGACTGCTTCGTGCGGGCGGTGGTGACCGACCGCGACACCGTGCTCGACGCCAAGGCACGACTCGCCGAGCTCTACCCCCACGTCGTGGAGGTGAGGCTGCAACCACTCGGGCAACCCGCCGCGACCGACGGCCCGAGCATCGAGAGCCCGGCTCTCGGCGCGCTCGAAGCGGCCGAGGAGTTCTGGGTCGCAGCGGAGGGATCCGCCGCTCCAAGCGAGATCACCGAGCTGCTCACCGAGGCCGTCACCCACGCCGGCAACCTCGAAGCAGGTGTGCTGTGAAACCGCTGAAGCTCAAGTTGCAGGCGTTCGGTTCGTTCCCGGGCTCCGTGGAGGTCGACTTCGACTCGCTCGCACCACGGGGCGTGTTCGTGGTCAGCGGCGATACAGGAACGGGCAAGACCACCATCTTCGATGCCATGTGCTGGGGTCTCTACGGCGAGATGCCCCTCAAGGACACCGGCCATGTGCGCTCCGATCACGCCCCGGTCGACACCGAGACCCTGGTGGAGCTCACCTTCGAATGCGACGGGGTGCGCTACGTCGTCGAACGCAAGCCAACCCAGGGGCGCCCCGCCAAGAGAGGTTCAGGTACGGCGACCGAGCAGGCCTCGGCCAGCCTCGTGAAGATCGGCGCGGACGGATCCGAGTTGCTGTCCAGCAAGACCAGGGAGACCTCTGCTCGGTGCGAGGAGCTGGTCGGTCTCGACGCCACGCAGTTCCAGCGGGTCGTGCTCCTACCGCAAGGCGAGTTCGCGAGGTTCCTCCTGGCAGGAACCAACGAACGTGAGCATCTGCTCGGGAAGCTCTTCGGAGCCAGGGTGTTCGACGACATGGTCGACTACCTCAAGGCCCACCGCGACACCCTGCGTTCACGACTGCAGACCGCCGACGCCGACATCAAGGCACAACTCGACAACGCCCGCGAAAGCCTCGCTCGCGTGCATGAGGCCCTCGGTATCGAGGTCCCGCGTCGCTCGGGCACCCCGGGGCCGAACCATCGGAGTCCACCGGGGAGCCCGACACCCCCGGCGGAGCCCGACACCCCAGCGGAGCCCGACACCCCGGCGGAGCCCGACGGCGAGGCAGCGACAACCGAGGCGAGCCCCGAACCCGTTGCGCTCGCGGATCGCGACGACCTCGGCTCGATCCGCGCAGCGGTGGTCGAACCACTGGAGAAGGCCGGTACGCAGGTGCAGGAGCTCAAGGGCCTTGCCGACGCCGCTGCCGGCACCCACAGCACCGCTGAGCAGGCAGCACAGCGCTTCGACTACGCGCTCCTGCACCTCCACCAGATCGAACGCCTCGATGCCGAACAGGGCGACGTCATGGCCGCCGAGGCGGCCGCTCTGCTCTCGAGGAGCGCGCGGCCTGTCGTGGTCGAATCCGATGCTCTGGTGAAGGCACGCGCAATCCATGCCGCCAACACCTCCGCCCGCGACGAACGCGTCACGCGGATCATGGGCGACCTGGGTGCCCTGGGGGCGGCACCCGACCAGTCGTCCGCTGCCGCAATCACCAAGGCCTACGAGGAGCACAGGCAAACCAACCAGGAGCAGGACTCGAAGCTGAAAGCCGAGCTCGCCGCGGCCGAGGAACACCAAAGGGCAACCGCCGCACACGCCGACGCCTGCACCGAGCTCGAAGCTGCACAAGAGCGGAAGAGCACCGCGGATGCACTGGTCACCCGTATCGAGCAATCGGACCTGCCGCCGCTGCGTGAACGGCGGGCGGACCCCGCCGAGCTCCGCTCGAAGATCGACGCAACGACCCGCAGCGTCGAGTTGCGCACGAGACTGGACGCGGCTCTGGCCTCGTTCCACAAGGCAGAGAAGGCCGCTCAGACCGCTTCCGCGGAGCACAAGCGCGTCTTCGAATCCTTCCTCGCCTCCCAGGCGCCACTGCTGGCACAGAGGCTCGTCGACGGCGAGCCGTGCCCGGTGTGCGGCTCCGATGTCCATCCAGCACCAGCGCCCGGTGACGAGGCATCCACGACCTCCTCGGCCGACCTCGAACGCGCCGCCGAAGCCCAACAGAAGGCCGGCGATGCACTCGGCAAGGCGACGACGAAGGTGGAGAAGCTACGAGTCGAACTCGGTGACGATGCCGAGCGCTCTTCCGGCGAGCTCGAAGCCAGGCGAGTCGAGTTGGACAAGGAACTCGCCGAGGACACCGAGCTGCAAGAACGCATCGCTGCTCTGGAGCAACAACTGATCGACACACGGGAGAGCCTCCACACCGCCGAGACACAGATCGCCGCGCTCGAACAATCCAAGATCAACACCGAGGAGAAGCTCGGTGTTGCGAAGCAGGCATTCACCGAAGCAACCGAGGCGACCGAGGGGATCGATGCCGACACCGTGCAGGCCGACGCAGCGGTGCTCGCCACCCTCGGCGATCAGATGGAGGGCCTCGAGGACCTGTTCATCTCGGTGGCCCAAGCCGACTCGTCAGTCAAGGACTGCAGGACGCGCCTGGCGGATGCCCTAGAAGCGAGCGACTTCGAAACCGCTGAAGCCGCCCAGGCGGCGCTGCTCGACCAGCACGAGGAGACCGAACTGATCAACCGCGCCAATGCTCACCGGGACAAGCGCACCGCTTCGGCGGCGGCCCTTGTCACCCTGAGCGAACAAGAGGTGCCTGAGCAGCGCCCCGACCTGGAACAGACCCGAATCGCCAAAGGAGACCGCGCAGCTGGAACACGGCAAACATGCCGCTGCGTTGCAAACTGCCACCGACAACGCCGGGTACTGCGACACCGCGCTGGGGAACCACGACGAGCTCGTGTCTGGCTCTGAGGACCTCCGAGCGCAGCATGACTGGGCCGAACGCGCCCACGTGGTGTGCAACAGCGGCGGCGCCCTGGCGATGTCACTCAAGCGTTGGGTGCTGACCCGTGAGCTGGATCGTGTGACCGCGGCCGCGAACATCCATCTGGCCCGCATGACCGCACACCGATACTCGCTGCAGCGCAAGGTCGACACGGGAGACAGACGCCGGAGCTTCGGGCTCGACCTGGAGGTGCTCGATTCCACCACGGGCCGGCCACGATCCACCTCCACGCTGTCAGGTGGTGAGCAGTTCCAGGCCTCGCTCGCCCTCGCCCTCGGCCTGGCCGACGTGGTCAGCCACGGCGGTTCGGCCAGCGGCAAGCGCTTCGAGGCGCTGTTCGTGGACGAGGGCTTCGGTTCGTTGGATCCCCAGAGCCTCGACGACGCCATCGAAGCCCTTCACCAACTCCATGCGTCGGGGCGGATGGTCGGTGCGATCACCCATGTGGATGCCATGAAGCAGCAACTGCACGTGGGCATAGAGGTGAGGCGCCTGCCCGACGGCGCCGGTTCCACCCTGGTGGTCAACCCGTAGCGGTGCGCTCAACGAACACCATCAGGCCACTCACCACGGACCTCGTCGAGGGCCTCGAGCACCTCTGACCGAGCGATCCGGGACTTCCACCCTCGCCCGCGAGGTCCGCTCTGGCCACTGTGTGGCAGAGGAGCGACTGCGTGCAACCGAGGGACGACCGGCCAGCCGCACCGCTTCGCGTCTGAGCAGATCCGGCACGCTCATGCCCACCTCCGCGGCACGAATCCCGAGTTCCTGATGGACGTCGTCATCGATATCGCGAATCTGCACCATCCTCGGCATGACCGCACGATACCCAGGAGCGGTCCACTACATCGTGGGCGCACCCATGCAGCTCCCGTCGACCATGGCGCGAACCATGGAGTTCAGCCAACCGGCTCCTCACGGGATCATTTCCATCGGAACACAGAAGAATTGGTTGACAACCGGCACCGGATGGTAGTTAGGCTGCCCTTATGTCGACCATTAGCAATTCTTCAGCATCCGCTACCGCATCAGACGTGACACCCGCCCCGGCTCATGGCTCCCACGCACACGACAAGGCCGTCCCCGCGGCGGGTGTGGACGAGTCGCGCGTGGCAGGGCACTGGCTGCTGGCCCGCATGGGCAAGCGCGTGCTGCGCCCGGGGGGCGTGGAGACCACCCAGTGGCTCCTCGACTCACTCGCCATCGGGCCCGACGACGACATCGTGGAGGTCGCCCCGGGCATGGGAGCCACCACCCGGCTGCTGCTCGACGCGAACCCCGCGAGCTACACCGGTGTGGACCGCGATCCCGAGGCCGCGGCGCTGGTGGGCGACCTGCTGGCCGGTGGGAACCGCCGCATCGTGAACGCCCCCGCTTCGGAGACCGGCCTGCCCGACAACAGCGTCGACGTGGTGGTCGGCGAGGCGTACCTCACCATGCAGCCCGAGTCGGTGAAGCGCCGCACGATCGCCGAGCTCGCACGGATCCTGCGTCCGGGTGGGCGATTCGCGCTGCACGAGATCGCCTTCGCACCCAACGACATCGACGACGACCGCCGGAAGGCCGTCACCGACTCCTTGACCTCGAGCATCAAGGTGAGCGTGAACCCGATCACCGTGAACGGCTGGCGCGAACTGCTCGCCGAGTACGGGATCATCACCTCCGACCCGCACCTGACACCGTTGCACCTGCTCGAGCCGCGCCGGCTGCTCAACGACGAAGGTGTGCTGGGCGCAACGAAGTTCGTCTTCAACGTGGCCCGCAACCCTGCGGCCCGCAAGCGGGTCAAGGCCATGCGTGCCTCGATGCGTGCCAACGCCGCCAACCTCCAGGCGATCGGCCTCACCGGCCGGCTCTCCGATGACGGCTGAGAAGCCGCGGCGCACCAAGGCGCTCCTCATCACAGGCGTGACGATCGTGGTGATCATCGCGGCTGTCGTCGCCTGGGTCACATGGCCGAGAGGCACGACCGAGATCAGCGAAGACCAGGCCGTGGAGGACTTCCGGCGCGCGCAACCGTCGGACGGCGACTCGGGGAGCTCCGCCGAAGCGGGCGAGGAGTCTCGAAGCGCCACACCCGAACCCGGTGTCTACACCTACCGGGCCGAGGGCAGCGAACAGGTGAAGCTCGGACCGTTCCCCGCCGAGGACCGTCCGCTCCCCGAGACCGTGTCGATCACCGTGTCCGAACCGAAAGCCGAGGTCGACGACCCCGCCGAGGCAACGGAGTGCTTCGACTGGACGCTCAACCTGTTCGCCGAGCACACCGAGGAGACCACCTGGTGCGTGGACGACTCCAGGGGGCTGCGGATCGCCGCGCACACCAAGCACCAGAAGATCGGGGCGTTGTCGCCCACCGCCACGCTCGAATGCGACCCCGACGTTCTCGTCGCACCGGGGACCGACGAGTCGAACCTGGAGTGCACCCTCGAACTCAGTGGTGGTCCCGCTGCGATCTCCGCTGAGCTGAGCGGCACCGCAACGGCGTTGCCGACCGAGGAGATCACAGTCGGATCATCGGGTGGCATCGAGACGGTCCAGACCACGCCACTTGCGATCGACTACCGGGTGAGCGGCGACCTGAGCGGCACCTGGTCGGAGAAGCTGTGGCTCACCGAGGCCATGTTGCCGGTACGCATGGTGCGCAACCTCGACCTGAGCGGCCCGGCCACACTCACCGAGGATTCCGCCCTCGAACTCGAGGACCTCTCCCCCACCCGCTGAGCGGCCCACTCCGGGTCCTCTGCCCCTGCAGATCCGATCGACGGCGTGGAGCAACGTCATGACCGGGTGATGCTCACACGCAACGGCCGGCAAGCCGCTGTCATCCTGAGCCCCGACGACCTGGAGTCGCTCGAGGAAACCCTCGACATCCTCTCGGATCCGGATGCAATGCGTGGGATCGAGGAGTCGGAAAGGGCGATCGACGCCGGCGACTTGGTGACCGCAGACCAACTCCGCGCGCGTCATCGATCCACGTGAGCGAGTGGCAACTCAGGGTCGCCGGCCCGGCACAACGGCACCTGGCTCAACTGCCCGACCGCGTCGCGACGGCCGTGGCGGAGTTCATCCTGGGTCCGCTGCGCGACGAGCCACACCGTGTGGGCAAGCCACTTCAACGTGAGCTGACCAGCTACCACTCGGCGCGCCGTGGGGCGTACCGCGTCATCTACAGGATCGACGAGGCGACCTCGACGATCGACGTCGTGCACATCGACCACCGCTCGCGGGTCTGCCGAGTTCGCTGAGCGGCACCATGGGCGGTGGCGTACACGGACACCCGGCCACGATCGGGTGACACCCTCAGCCCCGCAATCCGGACTCGATGCGGGCCTGACGGCGCAACAACGAGGTGACACGCGAGGTCCCCTCGATGCAACGGCAATCGGGATGCTCCATCGACGACAGCCCGATGAGATCGTCGATCTGGGCGGTCAGCTTCTGCTGACCCGCACGCACCACCGCTGCCACCGCATCGGACATCCCCTCGAGGTCGTCTTCACCGCGGCGCAGGCGGTCGCCGAGCGCCTCACGGAGGTCGCTCAGTTGCGCGTGGATGGCCGGAAGGTCGTGTTCGAAAGCGGACTGCTGAAGCACCCGGGCATGTTCGAGCAGGTCCAGGTAGGTCGGCTCACCAACAGGATCGCCCCATCCGTGCACACCACATTCCGGTGCCGGGTCCGCATCATCCGCATCATCCGCATCAGACATATTTCTAGTATTCCCTAGTTTTACTCACGGATCCAACGAAGCCAGCTGGTACGTTGCGAACCGTGGACACGATCCTCACGATCGGACACGGGACCCTCACGACCACGGAATTCCTCGCACTGCTGAAGGGCGCGGAGGTCGCGAGCCTCGTCGACATCCGCCGCTATCCCGGAAGCCGGCGGCACCCCTGGTTCGGCGCCGGGGAGATGGCCCGCTGGCTACCCGAGACCGGAATCGCCTACCGACGTATCGAGTCGTTGGGAGGGAGGCGACGGCCCTCGAGCCACTCCCCCAACACCGCATGGCGCAACGAGCAGTTCGCCGCCTATGCGGACCACATGGCGACCGATGAGTTCGCGGCGGGCATCGCGGAGCTCACCAGCGCGGCCCGTGCCGCCAACTCCGCCGACAACGATCAAGCCGACCCATCCGTCAACACCACCCGAGCCGACTCCACCGGACCTCCCCGGACAGCGATCATGTGCTCGGAATCGCTCTGGTGGCGCTGTCACCGCCGCCTGGTGGCCGACCACCTGATGCTCATCGAGCACATAGGGGTTCAGCACCTGTTCCACGACCGACGGTTGGCCGCGCACGTTCCCACAGCCGAGGCCCGCATCGTCGGCAGGCACCTCGAATACCCCGCCTCAACCAGCGCGGCGTGACACCGTGACGGTCACATCCGACCCAGGCGGAGCCTCGATCACCAGATCGGGCACATCGGGTGGCGACACCACTGTCCCACCGGTGACGACAACGTCGTAGCCGTCGGGATAGTGCCTCGAGGGGATCGACAACACCGTGGTGCCTCCGTCGTCCGAAGCCGTGTAGCGGTAGGTCCCATGGCCGGTGAATCGGTCGAATCGCAACGAAACAGGCACGCCGGCGGTTGCCTCCGGATAGAGCCGACTCAGCGCGCTGTCGCTCTGGTCGGTGCGGGTGTAGCCGTAGGCCCAGTACAACCACGAACCCACACGCCGGTCAGCCTTGGTGGTCACAAGGTTCACGTCCAGGGGGTTCAACGAGGCGCCGAACTCGGTCATCAGCGTCGGCGCTCCCCAGGCCGCACCACGCTGGGCAACCCGGTCATGCGCGGTGTCCATCATGAGGTTGCAGCGAGCCTCCTCGAACGCGCCGACCGGCTCGAGCTCACCGCCGTCGGTGCCGCTGCAGTAGGCATGCCATGCGAAGCCGACCCCGTCGTCATCGGGTGCGGCCATCGACGTGTCGCCGTAGTGCGGCGCCGAGATCACCGGCTCCAGCCAGATCGGCATCGTGGGTGCGACCACCCGGACCGCGTCGAGCACCTTGTCGTAGCCGGCGGACAACCTGGCCTCCACGTCAGGGCACCCACCGAGTATGCAGCGCACGTAGTCGATGCCGGGGAACGGCTCGTTGAGGACCTCGATCCCAGCGACGTTCGCACGTCCCTCGAAGCGTTGCGCCATCGCCGTGACACCCTGAGCGAGCGCGTCCCACATCGACACCCCCGGGGTGGTGGCGGTGTCGACATCGGTGAGCAGGTCGGCCCACTGGCGAAGCGATCGCGGGCTCATGTACGCCGCCGCCCAACCTATCGCCTCGAGGAACTCCGGAGCAGCGTCGCTCAGCGCGGCCGCGGCGTCGGTGGTGGCCCAAGGGGGCATGCCGTGGAAGACGTCCTGATGGAAGTCCAACAACACGTAGATGCCGTTGTCCTCGAAGGTAGACACGACCTCGTCCACACGGTCCAGGTAGTCGGTGTCGATCACACCCACCTCGGGAACCAACTCGCGATACCACACCCCGAGGCGCACCGCGTTGAAGCCCATCTCGTGCAGGTAGGCGAAGTCGTCGCCGTCGAAGACCTCGGGCCACCCCGCGGGGGTGGGCTGCGACGTCGTCGGCGCCAGATAGGGCTCTGACTTGTGTACGAGGTTGGTTCCACGCAGCACCACCGCTCGGCCGTCGGCATCGACCAGCGAGTCTCCGTCGATGCGCAACGGACCGTTCACCGGCGTCGGTGCCGGCACCACCAAGGCCTGGTCGCTGTCGGGGAAGGTGGACCAGGTCACCTCCGCTGGTGGAGCGCACGCTGCGGCCAGCACCGCGAGCACCCCGAGCACGGCCAAGCCAACGGATCGTCCCCTCATGGCAACACGGTAGCAACTTCGCGCCAGTTCAGCCCTTTTCGTCGCCCTCCACCGCGCTGGTGGTGAGCTGCACGACGTTGAGCGCCACCTGGTTCGAGGTGTTCACGAGCTGCTCGGTCATGCGGAACGCAGCGTCGATGATCCGGCGGCGCGGGCCGTCGTCGACGAGGGTCGGCAACGCTCCGTCGACGGCGTCGACGAACTGCCGCACCGCCTCGAGAGCCGACAGCTCGTTGTCGCGCAACGAGCCGATGAGCCGCTCCGCCATAGCGCCATTCTCGTCGTCAACCTGGTCGTCCATGCTCACCCAGTCTCACCGGCAGCGATGCGCCGCCTCGTACCCGCTGATCATCCCACGGTGGCCACCCCGTCGGCAGGAGTGTGACCCATGTCCCATCGCGGCATCAGCCGCTCTGCGCGACCTCGAGACGGCCGTCGCGGATCGCCTGCTGGAACCGCTCGTAGTCCTCGTCGTTCTGCCGGGCATAGGAATGCGCGAACTCGGCGATCGCCTCGTCGAGTCGTGACCCACCACCCACATATCCATGTATCACCTCGGGATCACCCGATCGGGCGTGACCTCGCGCGAGGGTGAGGCCGCACAGACCGCCATAGAACGCGAGCTGCGCCGGCGTGGCGTTGTCGGTCTCCACCGATCCCTTCCAGTCGCGGAGCTGACGCACGTAGTAGTCGCGCTTGTACGTGCCGCTCGCGGCGGTCCAACCGAGGAAGATGTCGGACTGGGCCTGGACGAGCCGCTGACCCTCGACCACACGCTGGCCGTGGTTCGGATAGTCGCTCGGGCGGAGGAACTCCTCGAAGACCGATGCCGTGGCCTCCTTGGCCTGGAGGAACAACGGGTCCTCGTCGTCCCTGCCGCGCAGCAACAGCACGAACGCCCGGGTGCCGACGCTGCCAACCCCGACCACCTTCACCCCGATGTCCATCAGCGTGTAGCGCCCGATCAGGCGGCGGCGCGCCTCGTCGAGGGTCGGCTTGTACGCCTCGAATGCCGCCACAGCCACGGACTCGATCACCTGCGGGTCGTACTCGTCGGGGAGCTCGCGCAGCGGGAACAGCACCGGCGGGTCGCTGCGGATGCGGTACGTACCCGGACCCTCGGTGAGCTTGCGGACCGCCTGGAGGCTGTTGCGCTTGGTGGCACGCCGCGTGAAGCGCTGCACCCGCTCGGCCAGCTCCGCGGCGTCGATGCCGTTGGTCGCCTGCACGTCACCGGTGCTCACGTACTGGTACCACAGATCCAGATGACCGATTCGCGAGTAGCGCTTCATGGCCTGGCGGTATGCCCGCACGGATGCCGCAGTGGCAGCGCGGGCCTCGGTCGGCGAATGCCCCAGGTGACGCGCCGCGACCATCACACTGGTCGCCAACCGCTTCAGATCCCACTCGAAGGGACCCGGCAGCGTCTCGTCGAAGTCGTTCTGGTCGAACACCAGTTGGCGCTCGGGCGACGCGTGCGCGCCGAAGTTCGACAGGTGCGCATCCCCACCGAGTTGCACCTCGATCGGCGTGTGGGGCATCGAAGCCAGGTCGGCGGCCATGATCCGCGCCGAACCACGAAAGAAGGTGAACGGCGACTCACGCATGCGCAGGTGACGCACCGGAACCAGCCAGGCGAGTCGCTGTTCGTTCTGCTCCTCCAGCAGCGTGACCGGATCACGTCTCGACGGGCCGGGAGTCCATTCGCCCTGGGCGCTGCGGGGCAGCACGGCACGAACCGCGCGGCCCTGTTCAGCCAGTTGCTCGACGTCGGGCCTCGGGGCCGTCGAGTCGCCCAAGGCGGGCGTCGTGGGCAGGTCGGGGTCGTTCATCGAAACCTCCATCGGGCGGCCAGGGCCACCCGCCCTGTCGGTCCAGCGTAGGCCCGAGCAGGCAGAACCAGCACGGCGGGCCGTGTCGGCCGGCGGGGCCGTGTCAGCCGGCGGGGCTGTGTCGGCCCGGCTGGGCCATGTCAGCCCGGATGGGGTATGTCAGTACAGCGGGGCGGTGTCAGCCCAACTCCGGGGCACCCGGCACCGCCAGAGCCCGGTTCGCACGACGGATCGCGGCGATCTCGGCTCTGCCGAGTGCCTCGCCGGCCGCGGGTGTGAGTACCTCGCACACCCAGTCCCAGTGGACCGCGACCGTGTCACCCACCTTCACCGGCCCGCACGGATGACGGCCGCCCTCTCCCAACCGCACCCGCTGGGTCACACCGCCGCCGGGCGAGTTGACCTCGAGCACGCCCGAGCTGAACGAGATCCTGTCGGTAACCACGCAGGCCTCGTCGCAATGGACCTCGAGCACCCTCGCGCGGCGGATCCTGCAACGGTCGATCACCTCCAGGGGCGCATCGCTGCGACCGCCGCGCAACATCCCGACCCACGGGCCAACCACCATCACGTGACAGGCGTGGTTCGCGATGAAGCCGTCCTCGAGAGCAGCCGCCACCTCTGTCCACCAGCGGCCCGCCCGGGCAGCGAAGCGCTCCTGCACGTGGTTGCCGGCCGCGAACGGCCCCACCGCCGCCAACAGCGGGCCACCCAGCCAGTAGGCGGCCACCACACGATCATCCAGCGGGTCGGCGATGCCGTTCGCCCCGGCGATCAGCTCCAGATAGGGCCACGCCCCTCGAACCCCCTGAGCGAGGGCGCGCAGGCCCCGTGCGGACTCGACGCCACCACCGGACTCGACGCCACCGTCGGCCTTGGCACCACCGCCGGTCCGGACCTCACCGCCCGGCCGGTCACCACTGCCCGACTCGGCACCGCCCGCCCCGGCCGGAGCGCAACCGGTGGCCACATCGACGGCATATTCGAACAGGCGCCGTCGTCGCTGGGACCGCAGTACCCGAGGCGGTTGGGCGCCAACGCATACCGAGCGAAACGCAGCGCGCCGCGCAAACCGGCAGCGTCGCCGTTGGCAGCGGCGACTGCGGTCATGGGGGCGCCATCGTAGGTGTCGCTCGGGGCAGCGAGGCCGCGACGGCCACCGACAACGCTCCGCAGGCGACCAGGCCCAAGCCGAGCGGGTCCGGCACCGCGGAGCCCTCGGCGACCACCACGACGATCGCCGTGATCGGAGCGGCGAGAGCCAACACGGCGGTCACGTCGAGTGCCGCGGCGTTGGCCAACGCGTACAGCCACAACGCCACATAGCAGGCCAGGACCAAGCCGGTGAGCACCACCCACCCCCACGCCCCGGCGCCCAGACCGCCGAGGCGTGCCGTGTCACCGTTGAGCAGACCGATCCCCAGCAGCACCACCGACCCGGCACAGAGCCGCGCCACTGCGACCGTCGCAGGGGAAAGCCCGCCCAGCAACCACCGGTTGAGCACCGATTCGACCGACCAGCACAACGCGGCCGCCAGCACCAACAACAGGCCGCGACCCAGTGACAACCCACCCACGTCGGACGAGAGGATCCAGTAGCCGAACAGCACCGCACCCATCCCGGCCAACTGGAGCGCGCCCACCCGTTCACGCAGCACACCGGGAGCCAACAGCGCCACGAACGCGAGCAGGCCGGCCTTGTGGACCAGCTGCGCGTCGGCAGCGGCTCCGGACGCGGCGAGACCCTCGAAGAACAACAGGAACGGCACGGCCCCACCCACCACGGCCACCGCTGCGAGACCCCACCAGTGCGCACGGCCCTCGGCGGTGTGAACCCATGGGGCGACCCGGCGGCGGTCGCCACGACGGCCAACACCAGCACCACGATGCCCGCAACCAGGTTCTTGGCCGTGGTGTAGGTGCCGGGATCGCCGAGGTCGGCCGCCCGGGGACCACCTCGGAGTTGAGCCACACCGAGAAGCCCGACACGGTGGCCGCGCCGAGCGCAAGCACGATCCCGGTCCGGTTCGCGCGCATCTGTGTGTTCGCATCAACGCTCATCTGCCTCGTCCTCCTCATGGGCTGCCGTCTCATGGGCTGCCGTCTCATGGACTGCCGGCTCCTGGTGGGTCACCATCTCCTCGCGGCCGGCAAGGATCCCCGCCGCCTCGGCAGCATCCAGCACCTTCACCGCCAAGCCGGTGTGCACCAACAACCAGTCCCCCGGTTCAACCGTGACGCCCTCGAGCACCAGCGGAGCGAGGGAGACCCGCGTCGTGCGGCCCGCGAGGTCCACCTCGGCCGTGCCAGTGGCTTCGTCGATGCCCGACACGGGCCCCAGGTCAGACAGGCACACGGTCCGATCCCCCTTCCCGGCCGACCTGTGACAACCCGAGCAGTTCGACCACCGCTGCGCGTGCAGCGGGCACCGCGGCGGCCACCGGCGGGCTCAGCTCGGTGCCGTGTTCGAACGACCCCGCCACCACACCCACGACCGACAGCTCGACCGGTAGGCGCTCCATCACCGCTGCGAGCCGCAACGCCTCCGCCAGACCAGCCGAATGGCCCGACACCACCGAGCCGCGCCGGGCGACGCAGTCGGGGTCCGACACCTCCGCGCCGATGAGCACGACCAGCTCACCGGGTGACCGCTGCGGGTCGACCACGGCGTCGAGCACCACGACGCGCTCCCGCTGCTCCCACGCGTCCACCAGGCGGGTCGCCTCCCCGTCGAGCTCGACCAGGTCCACCTGCCCGGTGACCGCAGCGTCGGCGGCGAGGACGTCGAGCACCACCGCCGCCACCGCGTCGTCGCTGCGGAAGCGGTTGCCCACCGCGATCACCAGCGGCCGCGCCCGGTCCCCGCGGGCCCCTCCGCTCACCGCGTGCTCCTGCGGTCGACGGTCAGGTCCAGGAAGTGCGTGGCGCAGCTGATGCACGGGTCGTGGTTGCGGATCGCCACCTCACAGCGATGCTGCAGCTCCTCGTCGGTCACCTCGTCACCTCCCGAGGCGAGCATGTGCTCGGCCACGTGCCACAGGTCGTGTTCGATCGTCGGCTGGTTCTGCGAGGTGGGTGGGATGATCGTCGCCTCGGCGATGTCGCCTCCGGGGTCGATGCGGTAGCGGTGATAGAGCAGTCCCCGAGGGGCCTCGGTGATGCCCGAACCGAACGCCGGTGCATCCAGGGGTGGCTCCAGCACCAGGGCGGGTGGACCGTCGGGGTGCTCGCCCACCAACGACCCGATCAGCTCCAGCGCGGTCGCGACCGCGTGGACGACCTCGACCGCCCGCACCACGATGCTGCGGAACGGGTTGCGAACCGGTGCGCTCAGGCCCACACGGGCCGCCGCCTCGGAGGCCGAAGGATGGAGCCGCTCCGAAGCCATCGCGAACCGCGCCAGCGGACCCACGAGGTAGCCGTCGCCGGAACGCAGATGGGCATGCAGCGCGGTGGAGTGCTCCACCTGTGTCTCCACCACCTGATCGAGGAACTCACCGCTCAGATACCGCACGGCGGCACGACCGGGCCCCTCCTCCACCACGAACCCACTGCCCATCACCGGATACCGGCCCGGGTCGTCGGCGACCATGAAGCGGTAGTCCATCTCCACATCGGGGAAGTCGAACCCGCACACCCACTCCACGATCGCCACAGCGTCCTCGCGGGCCTCCTCGAGCACCGCTGCGAGCTGCGCCAGTTCGTCACGCCGCGGCAGACGATGGAAGCCGCCCACCTTCACGTTGACCGGATGGATCGCACGCCCACCGATCACCTCGAGGACCCGGTTCCCGGCCTTCTTGAGCCGCAGGGCCCGCTCCACGGTCGGCCGGTCGATCTCCGCCAGCTCGATCGCGGAAGGCACGCCCACGAAGTCCGGGGCGTGCAGCATCGAGATGTGCAGCGTGTGCGACTCGATCCACTCGCCGCAGTACAGGAGCCGTCGCAGATCCTCCAGGTACCCGCCGACATGCACCCCACACGCGTCCTCCACCGCCAGGCAAGCGCTCATCTGGTAGGCGACGGGACATATCCCGCAGATGCGTGCGGTGATGTCGGGCGGCTCGGTGTAGGAACGCCCCACGAGGAACCCCTCGAAGAACCTCGGCGGCTCGAAGATGCGCAAGCGCACATCGGTCACCGCACCGTCGGTCACCTCCACGTGCAGCGCACCTCGCCCTCCACGCGTGCCAGCTGGTCGACCCGCAACGTGCGTGAAGCCGAGCTGCGGTGCGTCACCCGAGCAGCTCCCCGTGTGATCCACGCACCTCGACGCCCACGCTGCCGCGGGCGCGATCGGCCGCCTCGGCGAACACGGGTGACCCGGTGTTGAACGAGCGGAAGATCCGCACGAGGTCGTCGCCGTGCACACCCACTCGCGCAGCAGCGCCGTGAGGGCCTCGGTGTTGGCGGCCTCCGAAGGCCCGAAGCACCCGTAGCACCCACGGTGATAGGCCGGGCACAGCGCCCCGCATCCGGCCTGGGTGGCGGGCCCCAGACACGGCGTGCCCGACGCCACCGACACGCACACGTTCCCGGCCGCCTTGCACTCGATGCACACGCTGTGGGTCGGCACCGCCGGTCGCCGCCCGGCGAGGAAGGCCGAGATCACCTCGAGCAGCTGCCCCTTGTCGATCGGGCACCCGCGCAGCTCCAGGTCCACCGGCACATGCGCGGCGATCGGTGTGGATGTCTCCAGCGTGGAGATGAACGAGGGCTGCGCGTACACCACCGACAGGAACTCGCCGACATCCGCGGCGTTGCGCAACGCCTGGATCCCACCCGAGGTGGCGCACGCCCCGATCGTCACCAGGGTCTGCGAGCGGGCCCGCACCTCACGGATCCGTTCGGCATCCTCGGCGGTGGTGATCGACCCTCGACCAACGACAGGTCATAGGGGCCCTCCACGACCGCGCTGGACGCCTCCAGGAAGCTGGCGATGCGAACCGCGCCTGCAACGGCCAGCAGCTCGTCCTCGCAGTCCAGCAACGTGAGCTGGCACCCGTCACACGACGCGAACTTCCACACCGCCAACGAGGTCCGCCGTGGGCTCACCATCGGCGCACCCCCATCAACACCGAGGCCTCAGGCCAGGAGAGCACCGGTCCGTCACGACACAGCATCACAGGACCGATCTGGCAGCGGCCACAGTGCGCGACCGCGCACGACATCGACCGCTCCAGGGACACCTCCAGGCCCTTCGCCGCGACCCCCGCCGCCACCAGGTCCGACGCGGCCAGGCGCATCATCACCTCAGGCCCACACAGCGCCCCTGCGGTGTCGGGATCGAACCGGAGGCGACCCAGCGTCGAGGTGACCAGACCCACCTCGCCACGCCAACCCGGCGATGGCCGATCCACGCACAGGTGCACCTCGAAGTGAGCGGACCACTCCTCGAGCTGGTCGGGGGTACAGCAGCTCCGCCGGGCTGCGGGCACCCACCACCAGCACCAGCGCTCCCCCGGAGCCGTCCCGTCTCGCCGCCAGGAGCGACTCGACCTGGAGGCGCAGGGGCGCCAACCCGATCCCGCCGGCCACGATCACCGTCGGTCGATCGTCATCGGGGCGCGTCCAACCGCGACCGAACGGACCCCCGCAGGCCCACCGGATCCCCCGGCGAGCACACGCACAGCGCCGCGGTGACCGCACCGACCGAGCGGATCGTGAGCCCGACCCTATGAGCATGGGAACCCCCGGGCTCGAACGCCGACACCGACACCGGGACCTCCCCCCACCCCCGGAGCCCACACCATCATGAACTGGCCCGGTGACGGTTCGCCGAGCGCAGCATCGATCGGCTCCAGCTCCAGGGTCACCACCTCGTCGATGCCGGAGGTGGGGTCACCCGCGATGTCCACACGGCGACGCAGCACCCGGTAGGCACTCGGGACCATCACCTCCGAGAGCGCATCGGGCGCATCGCCCGGAGACACCACCTTCACCCGTCCACACCCCTCGGTGGCGACGCGGCGAACAGGTCGAGCAGCTGGATCCGGGTGTCACGCAACCTGCGGCCCACCACCGCCAGCATCACCGTGGCGATGGCCGCGGCGTCGGCGAGGGTCGTCCTGCATCACAGAGCGCAGGACCTCTGCGGGGATGCGAGCGAGCCGCGCGCCTTCGACCGCCACGGCGTCGAAGTCCCCAGCGGTGCGGCGGAACCAACCACGACCATCCGAGCAGCTCACCGGGGCCGACCGACGCGACGGCAAGGTCACGCTCACGCTGGTTGACACCGAGCTGGATCGTGCCCGACAGCACCACGTAGAGCGCATCGGCGGTTCCTCCCTCGGAGAACACCCGGCCCGACGGCGCAACCTCGACGACCTGGGCAAACTCGATCATGCGGTCACACGCCCCCGTGGTGACCGCGCCGAAGGTGCCTTCGAGCAGGCTGCGCAGCTCCGGCTGATCACTCATGTGGCCTCCCTGCGCCGTGCGCCTCTTCCGAGCAGCGCGTTGGCCTCCTCGACGAGATCGATGCCCACCGGGCACCACGAGATGCAACGTCCACAACCGACACATCCCGACTCGCCGAACTGGCCCCACCACGTGGAGAGCTTGTGGGTCAACCACTGTCGGTAGCGATCCGAGGTGCCGCTCCTGACGCTGCCGCCGTGGATGTAGGAATGGTCGAGCGAGAAGCACGAATCCCAGCGCTGCACCCGCGACACCGTGGAACCCGAGAGCGAGCTCTCGTCGTGGACCGACGAGCAGAAGCACGTCGGGCAGACCATCGTGCAGTTGCCACAGCTCAAACAGCGTGAACCCACCTCGCACCAACGCTGCGAGTCGAGCGTCGCCATCAGCGCTCCGGGCAGCCCTTCGGTGTGCAAACGAAGCCCCATGCGCGCCGCCGCGTCGGCCGTGGAGGCTTCGGCCCAGTCGAGGTCACCCTGGGTCACCGGACGCGAATCGACGGCCTCCACCAGGGCTTCGCCGCGGGGCTGACCGCGACCAGGAGGTACTCGGGGCCCGCCGCGGCGCCCCGTTCCCACACCACCAGGTCTGCGTTGTGGGCAAGGTCAGCGCTCAACGCAGGCCCGGTGTCCATCGACACGCAGAAGCACGTGCCTCCCGGTTCAGCGCAGTTCACCACCACCACCAACGGATCCAGCCCGCCCATCGCGCCGGCACCCAGCACCCGGTCGAGCACCCCCACCGCCGCGACATCGCACGGCCGCAACCCGATGACCGCCAGGGGCCGCTCGGGTGATCCGTCCCGCGCCGTCCCGGCCGGGGAACCGGGTGTGGTGACCGAGAACCCCTCGGCGGTCACCTCGACGCTGAACACGGTGCGCTCCGCGGGGTGCTGGAGGCCCTTTGCCGACTGCGGACCGACAGCCCACGCGAAGCGTCGATGATCACCGTGCGCCAGGTCCACCACGCGACACCGCCCGGGGGCCTGCTCCAGGGTGACCCCCGAGGCGATCTCGTCGACCGAGGTGATCTCAGCCAACATGACCGTGGAGTCCCGCAGGGTGGGAGCGATCGTCCGGTGGCCTTCCACGATGCGATCCACCAGCGCAGCGAAGCCTCCGTCGTCCACGACCACCGAAGGACGCAGTTCGCCAGCCACCGCCACACCCTATGCGGTGCCGGAGCGACGCCGTCCCGCATCTCGGAGTCGCCACAGAACGTGCGTTCACGTGGTTCCGACAGGCCGGGCCTCGCGAATCCGGCGAAGCTGACAGGCGAGGCCGCCGGCGCCCCAGAGGATCGCCGCCGAGCGTTCTGCTCAGGTACTAGACCACTGGATGTGACCCTCGACCGGCTCGCAGGTGTGCTTCCAGGCATCGGGACGGCGCGCCACTACCGGCGCGAATGGCTGGGACCCGACCTGAACGCGGGGTTGGCGGTGACCGCTCTGCTCATCCCCGCCGGGATGGGCTACGCCGAGGCGTCGGGGCTGCCCCCCGCCGCCGGCCTGTACGCGACGATCGTGCCGCTGCTCACCTACGCGTTGGTCGGGCCCTCCCGGATCCTCGTGTTGGGCCCCGATTCGGCGCTGGCGCCGATCATCGCGGCCTCGATCCTGCCGCTCGCGGGCGGTGACGCCGACCGTGCGGTCGCGCTGGCAGGGCTGCTCGCGATCCTCACCGGCGCCACGCTCGTGATCGGAGCCGTGACGCGCCTGGGTTTCGTGACCGACCTGCTGTCGAAACCGATCAGGGTCGGGTACTTGAACGGAATCGCCCTGGTGGTGATCGTCGGACAGCTCCCGAAGCTGCTCGGCTTCGCGACCAACGGCGACTCCCTCACCCACGGCCTGCAACTGACCGCGCAAGGACTCGCCGATGGGCTAACCGACCCTCAGGCCCTCGCCATCGGAACCGCCGCGCTGGTGCTGCTCGTGGCGGTCAAGGCGACCCACAGCCGCTTCCCCGGCCTGCTGGTGGCCGTGGCCGGATCGATGGTCTTCGCCGCGGTGTTCGGGTGGGCCGACCAGGTTCCTGTGGTCGGAGCGCTTCCACGAGGGCTTCCCTCACCTGCCCTGGGAGGCCTGCAGTGGAGTGACGTCTCATCCATGATCGGCCCGGCGCTCGGCACTGCGCTGATCGCCTTCACCGACACCGCCGTGTTGTCGCGTTCGCTGGCCGCCCGCCGGGGCGAATCGGTCGACGACAACCAGGAGATGGCCGCGGTGGGCATCTCGTGCGCTGCAGCAGGGATGTTCGGAGGCTTCCCTGCGTGTGGAAGCTCGACCCGCACCCCCGTCGCCGAACAGGCGGGAGCGAAGACCCAGCTCGTCGGGGTCGTCGGCGCGGTCCTGATCATGGCCTTCATGGTGTTCGCCCCCGGGGTGACGGCGTACCTGCCGTCGTCCACCCTGGCCGCAGTGGTGATCGTGGCCGCTTCGTCGCTGATGGACATACCGGCGGTCATCGCTCTGCTGCGGGCGGATCGCATCGAGGGCCTGCTGTCGCTGGCCGCGTTCGGGGGCGTGGCGCTCGTGGGTGTGCTCGAAGGCATCCTGGTGGCGATCGCGCTGTCGTTCGTGGCCTTCGTGATCAACGCATGGCGCCCTTACCGCACCGAACTGGTGCGCGTAGAGGGCCTGCGCGGCTACCACGACGTGACCCGACACCCCGAAGGGGACCGGATACCCAACGTTGCCATCGTCCGCTTCGACGCCCCGCTGTTCTTCGCCAACGCGCACCTGCTGGAGCGCCTCGCACGGCAGACCGTCGCAGGCTCCCACATCGACTCGTTGATCCTCGCCGCCGAACCCATCACCACCATCGACGCAACCGCGGTCGAGAAGCTCGTCAACCTCGACGACTACCTCCGATCCAAGGGTGTCCGCCTGCTGTTCGCCGAGCTGAAGGGCCCCGTCAAGGACCAGCTGCAGCGCTACGGACTCGACTCACGATTCGACCACAGCCGCTTCTACCCGACCGTCGGCGCAGCCGTGGACGACCTGACGGGCACGCTTCGCTACGACTTCGACATCGAACCAGACGAACCCGAGGGGCCGCCGGATCCGTCGGAGCCGCCCTCGGGCTGATCTCGAGCTGACCCCGACTCGCGGAAGCCGCCGGCTTGGGAAAGGGCGGCCACTTTGCAGCTAGCGTTGCGCCTTCGACATACCCATTGGACCGACGAAGGACCGCCCCCATGGCCCTGCACACCGACATCCCGACACACCGCGAGATCGAACGGCTGATCAACGCAACTGCCGACTTCTGCGTGTCGATCTACCTGCCCACGCACCGGGTCACCCCCACAGACCCAACAGGACCGGCTGCTGCTGCGTGACCTCACCCGGGAGGCCATCGAACAACTCGAGGCGGCCGGCGCCGACAGGCACGACGTGGCCGACATCGAATCCCATCTCATGCACCTCGTGGACGACGACGACGAGTTCTGGATCGACCAAGCCGACAGCCTCGCGATCTTCGCAAGTCCCGACCGCTTCACGACGCATCGCCTGCCGAACCACCTGACCGCCATGGTCGAGGTGTCGGACCGATTCCACATCGGCCGCTGATGCGCGCGGTGACCTTCCCCCACGCCGCCTGGATCCTCGCCCTGTCGCAGGGGTCGGTCCGGCTGCTCGAGATCGGTCCGTCGGGGGAGCGCCTGAGGAGGTCCGTGTGGGAGGGGATGCCCAAGGATGCCTTCGAGTCCTCCGGCAACAAGATCCACAAGGCCCGTGAGACCGCGTATGCCCGCAAAGTCGACACTGCGCTGCGTGAGGTGCTCACAGGATCCGGATCTCCCCTCTGATCCTGGCCGCATCCCAACCGATGGCCGCGCTGTACCGGTCGGTCAGCACCTACCCCACCTGGTCGCCGAGCGCGAGCACGGCAACCCGGAGACGTCCACCGATGCCGAGCTGGCCGATGCCGCACGGCGGATCCTCGACGACGTATACGCAGAGCAGCTCGCAGAGCTGGCGGTGCTGTTCGACGAACGTCGCTCCCAGGGCCGCACCGCGGTGGACGTCTCCGACGTGGCCCGACTCGCGACGCTCGGCGCGGTCGACACCGTGCTGGTCGACATCGACGCAAGCGTGCCGGGATCGATCGACGATGCCGGAGGTGACCTTCGACGAGGCCGACGACGCGATCAACTACGGAGTGGTCGACGAGATCGCCCGCCGGGTGCTGCTCGCCGGCGGCCGTGTGCTGGCCGTACGTGCAGACGACATCCCCGAAGGCGGGCCCACCGCCGCGATCCCTACGCTGCGTAGTCTGATGCCCACCATTGATCCGATGCGCTCGACCTGAGGACTTCACTGGCTGCTGAGCGGGCAAGCGACACACCGGCTTCCGAGTGGGCAAGGGACAGAGGAACGAGCAACGACGGGGGTCTTCCGACATGAGCTACGACACCATCCCCCCTTCCAACCGGCCGGGTCGGGTGCCCAACCTCAGCGACTATGCCTCCGAGCACGCAGGCTTCACATGGGCCGGCGCCGAGGCCCGCCTCGACGGGCTCCCCGGCGGTGGGCTCAACATCGCCCACGAAGCCGTCGACCGCCACGCGGCCGGCGAACGGGCCAGGGCGTGGCGCTGCGGTTCCTCCACCGCGACGACACGGTCACCGAGCTCACCTATGCGGATCTCGCCGAGCGCACCAGCAGGTTCGCGGAAGCGTTGGGCTCACTCGGCGTGGGCCGCGGCGAACGTGTGGTGACCCTCGCCGGGCGCGTCCCCGAGCTGTACGTGGCAGCGCTCGGCACCCTGAAAGCAGGAGCGGTGTTCTGCCCCCTGTTCTCGGCCTTCGGACCCGAACCGATCCACCAGCGCCTCGAGAAGGGCAACGTCGCGGTGCTCGTGACCACCACCTCGCTGTACCGCCGCAAGGTGGCCGGCATCCGGGATCGGCCCCCGAGCTGCGTCACGTGCTGCTGATCGACGGCGACGACGACCGGGTCCGGCGTAACGACCTCGCACGCCTGATGAACGAGATGCCCGGGCAGATGCCCGCGGTGGCTACCACCGCGCAGGGACCCGGCGCTGTTGCACTTCACCTCCGGTTCCACCGGAGCACCCAAGGGCGCGCTGCACGTGCACCAGGCCGTGGTCGCGCACCACGCCACCGGCGCCTACGCACTGGACCTGCACCCGAACGACGTGTTCTGGTGCACCGCCGATCCCGGATGGGTCACCGGCACCTCCTATGGGATCATCGCACCGCTCACCCACGGGGTGACCGTCGTCATCGACGAGGCCGACTTCGACGCCCGCCGGTGGTACCGCATCCTCGCCGAACAGGACGTCACGGTGTGGTACACCGCTCCCACAGCCATACGCATGCTCATGCGCGCCGGCGACGAGCTTCCCCGCGAGGCCGATCTCTCCGCACTCGCAGTGGTGGCCTCGGTGGGTGAACCGCTTCAACCCCGAAGCAGTCGTGTGGGGAAGCCGAAGTGCTCGGCCACACGATCCACGACAACTGGTGGCAGACCGAGACAGGCGGGATCATGGTCGCCAACTTCCCCGCCTGCGAGGTGAAACCCGGCTCCATGGGTCGCCCGCTGCCGGGCATCGAGGTCGCCATCGCAGCCGTCGACGCCAACAACGAGCCCGTCGTGGCCGACGACGGAACGCTGAGCCTCGTCACCGACGCCGGCGGCGAGGGCATGCTCGCCATCGGCACGGGATGGCCTTCGATGTTCCGCGACTACCTGCACGAGCGGGAGCGCTACGAGCGGTCGTTCGTCGACGGCTGGTACCTGTCGGGTGACCTGGCAAGCCGCGACGACGACGGGTACCTGTGGTTCGTCGGCCGCGCCGACGACGTCATCAAGACCGCCGGGCACCTGATCGGACCCTTCGAGGTGGAGTCCGCGCTGATGGAGCACCCGATGGTCTCGGAAGCGGGCGTGATCGGCGTACCCGACGAGGTGGCCGGCAACATCGTCAAGGCGTTCGTCACCCTCGCCCCCGGCGCCACATGGAACGACGAGTTGCGCCTGGAGCTGATCGGCCATGCCCGGCGCCGCTTAGGTGCCGCAGTCGCTTCCCGGGACATCGCGGAGGAACCGCACCTCCCGAAGACCCGAAGTGGCAAGATCATGCGGCGTGCTGCGTGCCCGCGAGCTGGGCGAACCTGAGGGAGACCTGTCCGACCTTGGAGCCCGACCAGGCCAGGGCCCCGACGACACACCGACCCAGGAGCCCCGATGACCACTGAGCTGTCAGCGGTGGACCCGGACACAACCCGGCGTCTGCTGCACCAGATGCTGCGCATCCGCCGATTCGAGGAACGCTGCGTGGAGCTGTACTCGACCTGGCGGATACGGGGATTCCTGCACCTCTACATCGGCGAGGAGGCGGTCGCCACCGGCGTCATCGACCACCTCCGCAGCGACGACTCGGTCGTCGCCACCTACCGGGAGCACGGCCACGGCTTGGCCAGGGGCCTGTCGATGCGATCGATCCTCGCCGAGATGTACGGACGGCAGGAGGGCTGTAGCCGGGGCCGTGGCGGTTCCATGCACCTGTTCGACGCGGCGACCAACTTCTACGGAGGCAACGCCATCGTGGCCGCCGGGCTTCCGGTGGCGGTCGGCCTGGCGCTCGCGGCGAAGCGCACCGGATCGGACGCCCTCACCGCCTGCTTCTTCGGAGAAGGCGCGGTGGCCGAAGGCGAGTTCCACGAATCGCTGAACCTGGCCACTCTGTGGGACCTGCCGGTGCTGTTCTGCTGTGAGAACAACCTCTACGCCATGGGCACGCCGCTCGCGAGCTCCGAATCCGACCCCGACATCGCGCTCAAGGCCTCCGGCTACGGAATGGCCGCCTGGCCGGTGGACGGCATGGACGTGCTGGCCGTGCACCACGCAGCGGCCCGCGCGATCGCCACCGTGCGCGCGGGTGAGGGACCGGTGCTGCTCGAGTTGCGTACCTACCGGTTCCGTGCGCACTCGATGTACGACCCCGAGCGCTACCGCGACTCCGAGGAGGTGCAACGCTGGCGCGAACGCGACCCCATCGACGCACTGGTCGCGCACCTGCGGGAGCGCGACGAACTGGACGACGACGCGCTGGGCGCGATGGAGGCAGAGGTGTCAGCCGAGATCGACGACGCCGTGACCTACGCCGAAGCAGGCACCCTCGAACCGGTGGAGGACCTGGAGAGGTTCGTGTACACCGAGGGCTCGAGCGCCGCCATTCAACCGCAGGTGTCGAGATGAGTACGCTCACCTACCGCGAAGCGCTGCGCGAGGGCATGCGAGCGGCCCTCGCGGCCGACGAGCGGGTGTTCCTGATGGGCGAGGACGTCGGCCTCTACGGCGGGTGCTTCGCGGTGAGCCTCGGCCTGCTCGAGGAGTTCGGACCCGAACGCATACTGGACACCCCCTTGAGCGAATCCGCCTTCGTGGGCGCGGGGATCGGGGCGGCCCTGGCAGGACAACGCCCGATCGTGGAGATCATGACGGTCAACTTCAGCCTGCTGGCGCTAGACCAGATCCTCAACAACGCCGCCACCATGTCGCACATGTCGGGCGGACAGTTCCACGTTCCGCTGGTGATCCGCATGACCACGGGCGCCGGCCGCCAGCTCGCAGCCCAGCACAGCCACAGCCTGGAGGCCTGGTACGCGCACATCCCAGGCCTGCGGGTGGTGACCCCCGCCACCGTGGCAGACGCCGCCGGGATGCTCCTGACCGCGCTGGAGGACCCCGATCCGGTGCTGATCTTCGAACACGGCGGGCTGTTCTCGCTTTCGGGGAGCTGCCCGATGGCCCCGTGCCCGTTGACCTGGACAAGGCAGCCGTCATGCGACCGGGTGACGACGTCACCCTCGTTAGCCATGGCGCAGGGGTGCACACGTGCTTGGAGGTGGCAGCATCGCTGGCCGACACCGTGGACGTGGAGGTCATCGACCTCCGCACCCTGCGTCCGCTGGACGAGACGACGGTGCTCGAGGTCGGTGGGCCGCACCGGGCGGCTGGTCGTGGTCGAGGAGGGTTGGCGCAGCGGAGGGATCGGAGCAGAGCTGGCCGCGCGGGCGGCTGAGCACGCCTTCTGGGACCTGGACGCCCCGGTGGAGCGCGTGGCCACGGCCGAAGTGCCGATCCCGTATGCCAAGCACCTCGAAGATGCTGCGCTTCCGTCGGTGCAGGACGTGACCGAGGCGGTACGACGGGTGATGCAGTGAGCGACTTCGTGATGCCCTCGCTCGGCGCCGACATGACCGAGGGGACGCTCGTGGAGTGGCGCGTCGCAGTCGGTGACCACGTGCGCAGGGGTGACGTGGTGGCTGTGGTGGACACCGACAAGGCCGCCATCGACGTCGAGGTCTTCGCCACGGGTGTGGTGGCGGAACTGCTGGTTGAGGAAGGCACCCGGGTGCCGGTGGGAACCCCACTGGCGAGGATCGCCTCCGACGACGACGTAACCCCAGGGTCGGAGGACTCCCCCGCCACGGCACCTCTTGGCGATGCGGTGACCCGAGCCGAGCCGGAACCGGAGACGCCAGCACCGGCACACCGACCGGATCCGTTCCGGCAGCCGCCGCCTGTCCCGATGCCAGTGGGCGGCGCCGGTCGCAGTCACGCCTCGGTGGTGCTGTCACCCCTGGTGCGACGGCTCGCGGATGACCTGGCAGTCGACACCAGTCTCCTGCACGGCACGGGACCGGGAGGGCGCATCACACGTGACGACATCGAGCGCGCCGGTCGCAACCGCCACCGTGGGACACCACGAGCACGACGCCTCGCCCGCGAACACGGCCTGGACCTCGACGGGGTCACCGGCACCGGCCGGCGAGGCACGATCCGTGCCGAGGACATCGAACGCGTCGTGCTCCGGCGCAGCGGAACCGAGCGCCGCGAACCCGAACCGGCCGCCCCCACACCGGCAGCCTCGACACCGGCAGCCGACGCCGACGGCCTCGACACCGGCAGCCTCGACACCGGATCAGGACCGCCAACTGGCCGCCCGGTCGGCGATCGCCCGCACGATGGAGCGGGCCTGGCGTGAGATCCCCCACTACCGGCTCAGCTCCACGGTCGATCTGGAAGCCACGCTCGGTTGGCTCGACACGCTGAACGCACAGCGGCCGCCACAGATGCGGATCCTGCCGGCAGCCGCCCTCCTGCGCGCCACCGCGCTGGCCGCCGCCGAGGTACCCGAGCTGAACGGCTGGTGGATCGACGACGCCGTCAGGCCCGCCGAGGCGGTGGCCCTCGGTACCGTGGTGTCGCTCCGCAAGGGCGGAGTCGTCACCCCCACCATCGCGGATGCCGCGGAGCTGGGAATCGAGGGGGACCATGACGGCGCTCCGCCGCCTGGTTGCGGCCGCACGCAGTGGGGGCTGCGCAGCTCCGACATGGCGGAGGCCTCGATCACGGTGACCAACCTGGGCGACCAGGGAGCCGACGAGGTGCACGGCGTGATCCGACCACCCCAGGTGGCGTTGGTCGGCTTCGGCAGGGTCCGACCACGACCCTGGGCCGACGGTGACGATCTCGGGGTGCGCCGCAGCGTGATCGTCACCCTGGCCGCGGACCACCGCGCCTCGGACGGACGCACCGGCAGCCGGTTCCTCCACATGCTCGAACGTGCCCTGTCAGACCCCGACCGACTACTGGGAGCCACTCCATGACAAGCGACGAAGCACGAGCCCTGATCGCCGAGTGCCTACGGACCATCGCGCCCGAGGTGGATCTCGACGACGCCGATCCCGCGAGCCCCATGGCCGACGAGCTCGACCTCGACTCCATGGACATGTTGAGCCTCTACGAAGCCCTGCACGAGCGCACGGGCCTGGAGCTGCCGGAGTCCGACTACCAGCAGCTCGCCACGCTCAACGGTGCGGTCGGCTACCTGGTCGCCCGCACAACCTGAACACCACATCTGCGCGGCAAACGCCGCCCGCACCTGGCGGAACCCGCGGAGGACTCAGGCGACGCCCGGGTGGCGGGTCACCGAGATGCGGCGAACGAGGAACAACCTCGCGACGACCAACAGCGCGAGCCCATAGAGCGCGGTCAACAGAAGTGGGCCTGCCACGGCTCCGCTCGGGACCAGGCTCGCTGTGATGATCTCCTGTGGGCCGTAGAAGGGGAGGAACTTCGCCACCGGCGAGTCCGGGCCCACTGCGAGCTGCATGCCCACCACGCCGATGAGCACGAGGGTCCCCTCGAGCTCGCGTGGCACCGCGGCACCCACCGCCAGTCCGAAGGGGATCGACTGCAGCGCCACCGCGGCCACTCCCAGGAGGGTCAACCACGGTCGTTGCGGGTGCGACACCGTGATCATCAGGGCGCTGAAGCCCGCTGCGATGGCCAGGCCGAGCGGTCCCAGGAACAACAGCCTGCCGATGAGCAGGTCGAAGGGCCGGTAACCGCCGAGCACGAGCCGTTGGTCCACCTCCGATGAGGAGAGGATCGAGAACAACGTCGCGCCCGACACCGCGAAGGCCATGCCCACTCCGCCCGCGATGATCGACTCGTCACCCGAGCTCATCGACGCCAGGTAGAAGCTGGCGGGAAGCGCTATCAGCAAACCCAGCGCGACATGGCGGCGTGTCAGGTCCCTCCCGTGCATCTCCGCCATGATCACAACGCGACGCATCGAGCTCACCGCGGGAGTCCTCGGGCGTACGTGACGGGTGTGCGGCGAGCTCTACCACCCGGTCGGCGCGCTCCAGCTCGGCCAGCATGTGGGTGACGACGACGACCGCCTTTCCTCGGTCACGCCACACGCGGCAGTGGTCCCAGAAGTTGACGTAGGTGCCCCGATCGAACCCCTGGTACGGCTCGTCGAGCAGCAGCACCGCCGGGTCGGCCAACAGCGCCAGAGCCAGGTTGAGCTTCTGGCGGGTCCCCCGGACAGGTCCCGGGTGACCGAACGCTCGTGCAACGGGTAGCCGAACTCCTCGAGGATCGCGTGGCCTCGCCTGAGCGACTCCGAGCGGCCGATGCCTGCGCCTCGACCGAACATCACCAGGTGGTCGTCCGCGGTCAGCAGCTCGAACAGCCCAGGGGTCTGCGGGCAGTAGCCGATCGGACCGCCCACCCTCACCTCGCCGGCGTCGCAGCGGATCAGCCCGGCGCAGATCTTCATGAGCGTCGACTTGCCCGCGCCGTTCTCACCGGTGAGCGCGACCACCTCGCCTCCGTGCACCACCAGGTCGACCGCGTCCAGGATCGTCGTGCGCCCGTACCGCTTGGTCACCTGTGACACGAGGAGCTCCGCCACCGCACCATCTTGACGCCGTCGGTCACGCCATGCCGGGCGGATGGCTCAAGCGCTCACATCCTCGGCCTGCGTGCGGGGGAGCACGACCACGGGACAGGGCGCGGTGTGCAGCACCTGCCTGCTGACAGAGCCCAACAGCAGTCCCGCGAACCCGCCACGGCCCCGCGATCCCGTCACGACCATCGCGGCCCCTCCGCCTCCGACAGCAGCGCCTCGGCGGGATCACCCCGCTTCAGCATCGCCGTGACGGCGGCGCCGTCGGGCACCGAGGACGCGATCCAACCGTCGAGCAGGTCAGTGGCGTGGGCCTCGAGCCTCGCTGCGTCGGGCACGGTCTCGGTAGAACCGGGCGGTTCGATCGTGGAGTCCATCCAGGCGAACACCACCACCAGGGGCACCCCGCGCAGCTCGGCCTCAGCAGCCGCCCACCTCAGCGCGCGCAGGAGTCGGCGGAACCGTCCACTCCCGCGACGATCGGACCATCGGGGGCACGGGGGTCATCGGTGCGTGGCACGACCATCGTCGGGCACGGAGCATGACGCACGCACTGGGCGGCCACCGACCCGAGCAGCAGGTGTCTGAAGCGCGACTTGTCCCGGCGTCCGACGACGAGGAGCTCGGCGCCTTCGGCGACCCCGAGGACCTGGGACACGGGTGCACCACCGAGTACGGTCAGGCGGACTTCGATGTCACGCTCCTCCTCGGGGCCGAAGGCATGCGCGACATGCTCGATGGCCACCCGCCGAGCCTCGTCCTCGACCTGGCGGGCCGAGACCATCATCCGCTCCTCAGCCGACATCGGCGGATACGTCCAAACCGAGACCACCTCGAGCATCACCCCACGCAACCGCGCCTCGCGGGCCGCCGCTCCGAGGGCCGGGCCATCAGGAGCACTCCCGTCGATACCGACCACCACTCGTCTCATCAAAGGTCCTTTCGCTCTGTGTCGCACGAGGCCGCCGCGTCGGCCTCCAAGTCGAAGGGCGCCACCGCGGCTCCGCGTGCAGGTCGAACCACACCGGGTGATCGCACAACCGGCCTGACCGGCGCTGCGTGATCCCCGGCAACCTAGCCAACGGTTGCGTCGTCTCGGGAGCGAAGGTGCTCAAGGTCGTGTCTCCCGCTGATGCGGGACGCCCCGCGAAACCAAACCAACCTGAGCGCCTCAACCACTCCCTGCCCTCCACAGCTGGTCGAGGCCACTAGCACGCGGTCGCGTGGCGAACCGCTTCCACAGTGCGTCGGCGATCAGCAGCGTCGGAACCGACGCGCCCACGACAAGCCATCCGGCGGCGGGCGGCAGGGCCTGGCCGAGCAGGTCTGCTGCGGCCGGGATCACGAAGGTGGACGCGGCCAGGCACAGTCCGACCACCACTCCACCGAATAGGAACCGGTTGGAGCGCCATGGCACCCGCCAGGCCGGCCGCCGGACGCTGCGGCATGCGAACGCGTTCGCGCTCTGCGCGGAAACGACCGCCAGGAAGGCCGCACCCGACGCCGCGGTCAACTCGGCCGTGCCCGGAGGGTTGCCGCCGAGGCTCCAGCCGGCAACCGTGAGCGCGACCACGAACGCCACCATCTCCATGGTCGCCTCGACCGGCCCGAGGACTCCGAACGCGGATCGCCACGGTGCGGTTCAGAAGTCGACCCGACACCGGAGCCTGATGCATGACACGATCCGATGCCGGCTCCGCGCCGAGGGCCGCAGCCGAGAACGTGTCGGTTCCGATGTCCAGGGCGAGCACCTGCAACACGCTCAGTGCGAGCGGGAACCGGCCACCCGACAGCGCCCAGATGGCGAAGGGTGTGAGCTCCGCCACGTTGTCGGTGAGGTGATAGGTGAGGAACCGACGCGCATTGGCGAACGTCGCACGACCCTGGCGGACCGCGGCCACGATGGTGGCGAAGTTGTCGTCCAACAGCACCAGGTCGGCAGCTTCACGGGCCACGTCGCTGCCGCTGGCCCCCATCGCGATGCCGATATCCGCCTCGCGCAGCGCGGGACCATCGTTGACGCCGTCGCCGGTCATGCCGACCACGTGGCCGCGTTCCTGCAGGGCCTTGGCGATCCGGAGCTTGGTCTCGGGGTCCACCCGGGCGACTATCAAACCGTCGTGGTCCACCAGCGTGCCGAGATCCGCGTCGCTCTCGGGCAGATCGGCACCGACGAGCACCGGGGCGTCACCGACACGCAGGCCGACCTCCTCCGCGATGCTCTGCGCGGTGCGCGGATGGTCGCCGGTGATCATGGCCACCTTGATCCCCGCTGTCCGACACGCCGCCAAGGCGTCGCAGGCCTCCGGCCGGGGCGGGTCCTGCAGGCCGATCAAGCCGATCAGCCCCAGTGCGGACTCGGCCTCCTCGGCGCTCTCGGGAAGCGGGCCTTCGTTGGGGCGGGCGGCAACGGCGATGACCCGCAGGCCCCGCGATGACATCGCGACCGCCGCCTCGGACGCGTTGCCGGCCTCGGACGCGCTGCTCGCCTGGAGGCCGCAGCGGGGCAGCACGGAATCGGGCGCCCCTTTCACCAGCACACGATCGGATGTGACAACCGATGCCCGTCGTCGACGCGGATCGAAGGGGGAACCTGGCCACCACCCGCGCGGCGCCGTCATCGAGGTGTTCCGCGCCGATCACCTGGCGTGCCAGGGTGTCGATCGCTGCCTCCATGGGATCACCCTGGGGCATCCAGGTGCCGTCGTCGGTGTGGATGACACGCCCGCTGGAGCACCCCGCGCCACGAAGGCGACATCCCGAAGCGCCACCATGACCTCGGGGTTGGCGGGGTCGATGGAACCCTCGGGCTCGTAGCCCACCCCGGCCAGGTGAGCCACGCCGCGCGGAGTCCACACCTCCACGATCCGCATCCGGTTCTGGGTGATCGTGCCCGTCTTGTCGGTGCAGATGAAGGTGGTCGACCCGAGGGTCTCCACGGCCTCGAGCCGGCGCACGAGAGCATGCTCTTCGGCCATGCGCTGTGCACCGATGGCGAGCGACAGGGTGACCGTCGGCAGCAGGCCCTCGGGGACCAGCGCTACGGTGATACCGATCGCGAACACGATCCCGTCCGACGGCGGGGTGTCGAGCAGCAGGGTCGTCGCGAAGAAGAGGGCACCGGCACTGGCCGCGATGACCGCGACGGTGCGCACCAGGCGGTGCAGCTCACGGGTGAGAGGTGTGTCGGGCCGGTGGGTCCGCTGAGTGAGCACCGCTATGCGGGCGAGCTCGGTCCGTGATCCGGTGGCGAACACGACCGCGGTGCCTTCACCCTCCACCACGAACGTGCCTGCGTTCACGGTGTCGCCGGCACCCACCACGACAGGCACGCTCTCACCGGTCAGCGTGGAGGTGTCGATCGACAGGCCGTGGCTCTCGATGACGGTCAGGTCTGCGCTCACGTGATCCCCTCGCCGAGCACGACCAGGTCATCGGGCACGACATCGACCGCATCGATCGACATCAGCGCGCCGTCACGCACCACGGTGACCAGCCGTGGGAGCAGGTCCCGCAGGCGCTCCGCTGCTCGCTCGGCCCGGTACTCCTGGGCGAACGCGAACAGCCCGTTGACGACGATCACAACGAAGATGGCCACACCGAGCGCGAACATCCCTCCGAGGATCGCCAGGGCGCCCGCCACCCAGAGCATCAACGCGAAGAAGTGCATGAACTGCGCCAGCAGTTGACGCCACGCCGGCACGAGCGCCGCGCTGGGCAGCACATTGGGGCCCACCTCACGCAGTCGCTGAGCGACCGACGCCGAGCTCAGCCCCTCCGCCACGATGTGCTCGCCGTCCGTGCCGTCCAGGTTACCCGCTCCTGCCCCACCCCACCCCACACCACCCCACACCCTCGTTCTGTGTCGCGTGCGTGGCGCACAGCGCCACGCACGCGACACAGAACAATGATGATGGCGACAGCGGCGGGGCAGGAGCGGGGTGGGGCAGACGACTCAGGAGCAGCACCGCGGGTGCCGATGGTATGGGATGGCCACACGATGCCGGAGCACTCCTTGCACTCGCTGCACCGCCTAGGAGTCGAGCAGACGCGCAAGCAGGCACGCGAGGGTGCGGGAGGCTTCGGAGGCCCCACAGGTCGAGCCGACCCTCGGAGTGTGGATCGCCTGGGCAACCCACGTCCCGAACACCCCGAGGACGCGCAGAAGCCACCGACTCGGCTGTGGTTGCACTCCGCCGCTCTGGCGGCGGTCCTGGTCGCCCTCCTGGTGCTCATTGACCCGAGTTCGATCGTCGTGCCCGACGAGGGCCTCTACATGGCCCAGGCCGACGCACTCGCCGAGGGGGAGTTGGTCGGCACCGCGCCAAGGAGTGGACGTCGATGACGACGGCGGCTACTCACGGCTGCTCCCGGAATCCATCACGGGCGATCGTGAGATCCCGTACGCCCGTCACGCCGCCTACCCGCTGGTGATCACGCCTGGGTTCTGGTTGGGCGACTATGCGGGAACCCTCGTGATGTCGCTGATGGGGCTCTGGGGGGCGGCCGTGAGCGGGGCGTTCATCGCACGGCGCCTGGACCACCGCCTGGCCATCCCCACGCTGTGGCTGGTCGGCGTGGGGTCACCCCTGCTGTTCTACGGGTACGTGACCATGGGCCACTCCCTGGCTGCCGCAGCCGCGGGAACCGCCTTCCTCGGTGTCAGCAGGTGGTTGGACGACCGGGCATGGTCGGGTCTCGCCATCGGAGTCCCGGCTCTGATGCTCACGGTCCTGCTACGCAGCGAAGGAACCGTGTACGCTCTCGGTGTGGCGGCAGCGATCGGACTGCTGTCGCTGCCCGCAGGGGAGGTCGTCGCTTCGAGCGGCGCTCGTTCCTCTCTGCGGTGCTGCTCGGCTGCGTCGTCGTGGCAACGTACGCGATCGACACGCGGATCACCGATGCCTTGACCGGCAGTGACGGCTACGGGCTCAATCCCGGGACCATCGCGATGCGCGACAGCGCCAACCCGGTGAGCGGATCATGGGCCAGCCTGCTGCGCCCCTTCGCGAGGTCGTGGGACTCCGGGCGCTCTGTGGGTGAGCATCGCCGCGGTGGCGCTGGTGGCGGCATCGCTGGTGGTCCGTTCCGGTGCTCTGCCGGCGAGCCGACCGGAAGGACCCCCGTCCCACGTCGCCACGCGGCCGACCGCATCAAGGTCGACACCGGCGCTCGTGCTGCTGATGGTCGCCGCGGTTGCCGCCCTCGTCCTGCTGGTCGACCCACCATGGCTCATCACCGGCATGTTCGCCGCCTTTCCCTGTTGGCAGCAGGGTTGCTCCAATTGCGGCAATCGGATCTGTCTGGTTGGCCTGGCACTGCAACATCGTCAGCGCCGGCAACGTTGCAGAGGATCGTGCTGGTCACCTTGATCACGTCCGCCGGCCTCGTGGCGACGCTCTACAGCAACGGTGGTGCCGCCGAGTGGGGTGGGAGGTTCTTCCACCTGCTGATCCCGGTCATCACCCCCGCAGCGGTCTTGGGACTCCAGCGAGGTGTCCGTGGGTTCCCGGATCCTCCGGACCGGGTGCTGACGCAGCGACTGGTTGCGATTGCCTGCACCCTCGTGGTCACCGCTGCGTTGTCAGTCAGTGGGCTGCGGGCGCAGGGCGAGATCCGCGCCAAGGCTGCCGACACCGTCGATGGGACACTCGCGTACGTGAGCAGGGGGATCCCCTGAGGACCCCCTTTGCGATCGTTGCGAGCGCCTCCCCGAGCGGCAACTCACGGGCGTTCTGGAGGCCGAACAAGTCAGCGGAAGTGCTGACGGCCATCGCGTTGGCGGGACTCCCGCCGGTCTTGCAGCGTGCCGCCGCGGTGGGTCGGGATCGAGTGGTGGTCGTAACCGATGCCGGTGCTGTGGAGTTCCACGACGCAGTCGACGCGGTCCTGGATGCAACGGGTTGGAACGTGCTCGACTCCTCCGCCACGCCGTCGGGACACGCCAGGCTGTTCCTGATCGGTAGGAGCTGAACCTCGGTAGACCTGCGCCCGGGTTCGGCCTGCCGGAGCGAAGCACATGCGAGACTGCGGTGCTGTGAATGCGTCCTCGAATCCCCAGGGCCCGGTCCTGATCCTCGGCGGACGAAGTGAGATCGGCCTCGAGGTGGCCCGACGCCTCGCGCCCGGTCGGGTCGTGATCCTCGCGGCACGGCCGGGGACCGACCTGAGCGGGCAGAGCGCGACCCTGGAGGACTCGGGCGCAACCGCGGTGCACCAGGTCGACTTCGACGCCGACGACCTCGCAAGCCACGAGAACCTGATCTCCGACCTGATCGCTGGCACGGCCCCATCGGGGTCGCCGTGGTCACCTTCGGGATACTCGGCGACCAGGCCCTCGCCGAGGTGGACCCGACCCACGCGGTGGCGATCATCCACACCGACTTCGTGGCCCAGGTGAGCATCCTCACCGTGCTTGCCAAGGTGATGCGCGAAGCGGGCTCGGGGCAGATCGTCGTGTTCTCCTCTGTGGCGGGCATCCGCGCCCGCAAGGCCAACTACGTCACGGCTCGGCCAAGGCCGGACTGGACGGGTTCGCGAGCGGACTCGCCGACGCGCTGGCCGGCACCGGCGTGCGCCTGTTGCTGGTGCGTCCCGGATTCGTGATCGGTCACATGACCGAGGGCATGTCCCCGGCGCCGCTGTCGAGCACCCCCGACGCGGTCGCGGCTGCCGTCGTCAAGGGACTGCACGGGAGCCGGAGCCGCATCTGGGTCCCCGGCGCGTTGCGTGTGGCCTATGCCGTCGCCCGCTTCGTACCCCAGGCTCTCTGGCGCCGGCTACCCAGGTGAGGCCGTGACCTCTGCGTCGCTTGTACCGGCAAGGTCGAGCAGCGCGAAGCCGGCCACGACGAGACCCGTCTGATATGTGCTGTGCAGCCCGATGCCACCCACGAGCAGAAGACCCAGCCCCACCGCGGTCCCCCGGCGACCTTCCGCGAACAACACCGCGATCGTGTAGGCCACAGCGGCCGCAGCGAGCGCATAGAGCGGGCCCGGGAAGTAGCCGCTGAGCCCGAAGTTCCACAGCATGAGGATCTTGGTGGTCGAACCCGCACCCAGGATCGTCGCCAGCACGACCGACCCGGCCACTCCCGCGGCGAACCACGCCGAGCGCCGGGGTTTGTGGCCGGACACGAGCAGCGGCGACAACATGGCCGCGACGATGGCCAGACCCTCCCGGCTGTGAGCCCGACCCGCTCGAATCCCGACCCCACGCCCGGGACCTCGACGATCACCATGGTCGACAGCGCCACGACCGGAGCCGCGCCCAGTAGTGCCATCTCGAGTCGTGCAAGGCCGGCGGTGTGGCGAACCAGGCGGGCCGACGACACCGCTATGCAGACCACCGTGACCATGGCGACGACCTCACCACCGACCAGACCGGCGCGGGCTGCGATCGCGGCCACGCACACGCCTGCCACCGCCACTGCGGCACCGACCGCGCGGGCCGACACCAGCGACGCGACCGCTGCCACGAGCATGGCGAGCAGCAGGACGACCGCTACGAAGTAGGCGGTCCGCCCGAGCGTCGAGATGCCGCGGTACGGCGTCTCGAAGGCTTCGATCCCCGGGATGTGGATGACGGTGCGGGTGCCGATGCGCAGCACCGTCAGCTCGATCACCGCCACCAGGGCGAGCACACCACCGAGCCACGTGACCAGATCCGACTCCTGCCTGTCGGACACGAGTCGACCTTCGTGGCCCAGTGTCTGGGTCACGGCGTGTCTTCCGGCGGTGACGTGCCGGGATCCGCGGTGTCCTCAGGAGCCACGGCGTCCTCAGGCGGTGACGCGCCGGCTCCCGAGGTGCCGTCGGGGCCCGCCATTGCCGGGGTGGGTACGGATCTGCGGGTCATGATCCAGACCAGCACGGCCCCGAAACCGAGGGCCACCGCCGAGAAGACGAGGATCGCAGTCACCGAGGCGCCGGGATTGAACTTCACGATCTCGGGGTCGAGGGTCAGCTGGATGAACGCGGACACGGATTTCTTGCCGTTGCGCTCCTTCTCGGCGCCGTTCCACACTGCGAACGCGGTGTCTATCGGGGAGCCGTCGGTGAACTCGATCTGCTCCTCGCCCTCCACGGTCAGGTCCCTCGCGACGACCACCGTCCACATGCCGTCGCTCCAGGAACCACGTCCCTGCACCTGGCCCAGCTTGGTGTCGGTGAGGGTTCCGAACCCCTTGGCCACCAGGTTCTCGGTCGACCCTGCGCCGGAGACGGCCACCGGGTTGCCCGCCTCACGGGCGGTGAAGAACAGATCGTCGGTGGAGGGGTACATGTCGACCTGGGCGTCGGGGAACAGGTCGTTCGCGCTCTCACCCAACTGGTCCTGGTTGGTTGCCCGCCACTGCCAGATGTTCACGCCACCGTCGGCCTGTCCCATGCAGATCGCAGGCACCGACGAACCCGCCACCGAGGGGAACTCCACGGCCACGGCGTCGGTGTACTCGTCGACCTGGGAACCTCTGTCGTCAGCGGTCTCGTCAGCCCATTGGATTCGCATGTAGAGGGTTCCGTCTGCCTGCAAGGCCCGGACCTTCACCGACGGGATCGACCCTCCGCCCATCGGATAGGAGACCTGCTGAGCGGTGAGCGGGACGTCCACCTCGTTCGCAACCACCCAGTCGTCGGCCCACGGATCGAGGATGTCCTCGTCGCCCCCGGCGGTGTACGCGGTGAGCTCCGCGTTCTGCGCACCGCGGGGTTCGCACCGAGGACCTGCAGGGTCACTGCGACGACGCCGACCAACGCGAGCAGGAGGAGCTTCTCACGCCGGCCCGGACGCACCAGCACGCTCATGACCGCCCCCGTTCTCCGATGGTCACAGGTACCGAGGTCGGGGCGCCCAGCGAGTCTTCGGCACCGAACTCGACCCCGCACAACCCGTCGTCGGGCGGTTCCATCGGCTGTGGCTCGTCGAGGCGCTCCGAAGGCGACACGCCCCACGCTTCCATGTCGGCTTCGATCCAGGCTGCCAGCAGGTGCCCGATGGCGGCGAACGCCGGGTGGCCGGCGACCTCGGCCATGCGTCGACCGAACGACGGCCCCCAGCGACCCAGGTGGTCACGCAGGAAGTGGGCCTGGGTCCGGGCGCACTCCGCACCTCGTCGGGACCGAGGTTGTCGAGCGCGTGCGCCTCCTTGCGGGCCATGAATGCCATGAACTCGAGCTCCGCGCCTATGTGGTCGGGTCGTTCCCGCTCCACCCCACCGATCTTGACGCCGTGTGCCAGGTAGAACCCGGACACATCGGCCATGACGGCGGTCTGGCGGAACACGTCGCGGTGGTCGTACGCCGTCTCGTACGGCGGGCAGTCCTGCGACTCGATGTGCGTGAACACCGCCTGGTGTGCCCGTCTCAGATCTCGCCTGCGGCACGCTGTTCGGCAACTGCGACCTGCAAGCAGCGCGCCGAGCTCGACGTCACCTGTCGCGATCCGCTCCACCAGCGGCAGGACGGCTCCGAGGATCACCTCGCGCTGGGCGTCGGTGGGCAGCGCCAATGAGCGGCTGAGGAACGAGTAGACGGCGCTACGAGCTGTGGCTTCCGCCCATTCCGGGCTCATGGAGGTCATGGGATCACCTCAGATCGAGTTGAACTTGGCTGGACGCGTGTGGATCGGTTCTTTGACGGTGACACGGACGATCTCTTTGCCGTCACGGTCGAAGCCGACCGCGGTGTCGTTGTAGAGGGTCATGGGCTCGCCGCCGATGTTCAGCTCGGCGAAGGCCGGACCCTCTTCGATGTCGAAGCGGAAGATGATCGTCTGGGAGGTCCGGAACAACTGCAGCACGGCCAGCAGCTTGCGCGACGGCCGGGTGTAGCGCTCGATGGCGAGGTCGGCACCGGGACCGAACATCTGGTGAAGGTAGTCACGCGGCACCCATCGGGGTGGTATGTAGTAGACGTTCGGCTGGGTGCCGAACTGGGGGTACAGCGGCAACGCCACCTTCTCCTCGTGGACCAGGTAGTACAGGGGGTGTGTGGGATCCTTGGTCCAGGTCCCGTCGGGGTTGGTCTGCACGGTTCCCTGCATGCGGATCTTGCCCACACACGCGGTCATGCAGCGCGTCTCCATCGGTTGGCCGTTGGTGAGCGGGTCGGTCCCCTCGACCCGCGGATAGCAGGCGATGCACTTCTCGGTGGTGTCGGTGGTCGGACGGTACATCGTCTTCTTGTACGGGCAGGCCTCGACGCACTTGCGGTATCCCCGGCAGCGCTCCTGGTCGACAAGGACGATGCCGTCCCTCGGCCGCTTGTAGATGGCGTTGCGGGGACAGGCCGCGAGACACCCCGGATATGTGCAGTGGTTGCAGATGCGTTGGAGGTAGAAGAACCAACCGTCGTGCTCGGGCAGGCTGGTGCCGTCCTTGACGAACTTCGTGGCATGGTCCTCGAAGGCGTTCGGGCCCTTCCATTCCGCCTGAGACGGCTCGTACCCCAGGACCCGTTCGGTGGACGGCGCCGACTCGAAGATCGTCTTGCCGTCGTAGCGCCCGTAGGGCGCGGTCACCGCGGTGTCGGCGGAGCCGTCCCAGGTCATGCCGTCGGGGTTCTTCTGCTCCAGGAGCTCGAGGGTCTTGACGTCCCAGTTGGCCGGATAGCCGCCGTAGGGCTTCGTCTCGACGTTGTTCCACCACATCAGCTCCTGGCCCGGTGAGAACGTCCAGGTGGACTTGCAGGCCATGGTGCAGGTCTGACAGCCGATGCACCGGTTGATGTTGAACACCGCCGCGAACTGGCGGTCGGTCTGACCGGCTTCGTACTGGTACTGCATCTTGCGGCCGAGATGCCAGTTGTGTACTTCAGCCATGACCGAACACCTCCGTGATCCGCTCCTCGATGAAGGCGGCGCCTCGTTGTTGGCGGATCTCGTGGGCCTTCCCGTGATGCGGGTCCGCGAAGAGCCCACGCACCTGTTCGGGAGACCAGCCCATGAGGGCGTACTCCTCCACGAGGCAGCGAGCGAGCTCGAGGTCGGGATCGACACCCTCGGGTACGGGGTACGACATGGCCATGAGTGCGTAGGGGTCGTCGTCCTCGAGCGCCTTCGCAGCCGCCTCCACAGAGGCGCCACCGGGCTTGCGGGTGATCGTGACGGGTTGGGCGTGGTCGCTCATCGGCCCTTGACCTCCACCATCGAGCCCGCCAGGTAGCGCTTCATGGCGGCATCCTCCTCGCCGGGGGTCATGCCGGACTTGCTGCGCCACCAGACCCCGGAGCCGCCCTCGCCGCCGTCGGCGGCCTTGGTGATGCGCACGATGGTCTCCTTGGGCACGGTGTTGATCGCGTGGTTGTCCACATCGAAGCCGAACACGAAGGCCATGGCACCGGCCTTCTTGTGGAACAGGGTGTCGGTCTGGTGCAGTGGCGGCGACCAGCCGCGGGTGATGCTCTGCTGGCTACCGGACAGGAAGCTCGCCTGGTATCCGGTGTCGGCGGCCAGGGCACGGCCGTCCTTGCGTGAGCGTGCCGCCTTGTACGTCCTTGGTGTGGCCATGTTGAAGGCGTGCTTGAGCATCGTGACGCCCCGCGGTAGCCCGGGTTGTAGCTGACCCGCACCTGCAGCCGGGCCACGTCGTAGAAGTCGTCGTCCTCCTTGGCGCCGCGGTAGGGACGGTCGACGGAGTTGGCGTCGACCCAGACGTAGTCGCCGTCCGCGATGTCGAGCTCGCGGGCGTCGTCGGGGTTGATGTGCATCTGCGGATCGCCAACGCCGGGCATCCGATTGTTGGCCCGGTAGGGGTCGCCCCAGTTGTTGTTGTAGATCCAGTGCCAGTCGGTGACCGCCCACGACGAATGCGTGCTGTGACGTGACTTCGGCGTCAGGCACAGGAAGCGGTAGCCCTCCGCGATCAGCGGGTTCTCGGTCTTACGCACCTCCGACCACGGCATCATCAGGTTGCGCACCTGACGCAGGTCCGGGTCGTTCTCGTCGATCGGTATCCCGTAGTCGTTCGGCCGCAGGTACGGGCTGCTCGACACGATCACGTTGGGCAGGTACCAGGTCGCCTCGACCGCCTCGCGGTGCACGATCAGGTTCTCGCCGTACTCGATCGCCTCGGGAAGGTCGACGTACGCGCTCATGCGGCCCGTGTCTGTGTAGAAGGGCAGGCTGTCCTCCACCTGTTCGGTGAAGGGGATGCGCGGGTAGGTGCGGTACTGCATGAGCGCCCCGCCCGGTTCGCCGTAGCGTCCCTTCACGATGTCGTCGACGGTGTAGCCCTCGGTGGTGAACGACGCCCGCAGCACCCGGTCGAGGTACACCTCGGGACGGTCGGAGAACTGGAAGTACGCGCTGAACCGGTCCTCGCCGGTGAGCTCGGTGAGCGCATCGGCCACGCCGGCGAAGATGGCGATGTCGTCGCGGGTGTCGTGCAGCGGCTCGATGCCGCCCTGCCAGATCTGCAGGAACGGGTTCGAGCACGACCCGCCCATCTCCTTGGTCTGCAACTCCATCCAGCTGCTCACCGGAAGGACG
The DNA here is from genome assembly GCA_027493675.1 of Microthrixaceae bacterium. Classification (GTDB taxonomy): domain Bacteria; phylum Actinomycetota; class Acidimicrobiia; order Acidimicrobiales; family Microtrichaceae; genus JAMLGJ01. The sequence goes on from JAOSKI010000043.1 coordinate 59,493, forward strand.
ATGTCGGCGAACTCGGCCGATCCGGTCCACTCGATCTGCTGGTCGACGATCATGTCGACCTTCGGGTTGACGTTGTGGACTATGTCGTAGGCCCACTTCGCCTGGTTGATCAGGTTGGCGTTGTTGTACCAGAGCACCTTGGTGGGCGTGGGCATGTGCGACTTGCCTGTGAACACCTGCGTCCCTCACCCGGCGTGTCGAGGATGAGGGGCGATCGCCGTCGCCCCAGTAGGCGACCTCCTCGCCGTGGATGAAGTGCTCGGTGGTGTCGAAGGTGTAGGGGGCGGCCGGATCCGTCAACGGCTTGAACGGGTTCTCGTTGACGAACCCGCCGACGCCTGGGCCGAACCACTTCGCAGCCTGGAAGATCCCGCCCTTGTAGTTGCCCGCCCAGGTGCTCACTCCCCCTCCCGGTACGCCGATGCTGCCGACCAGCATGGCGACCAGGTAGGTGGCGCGGTTGTGGAGGGTTGCGTGGAAGTAGTGGTTCACTCCTCGCCGATGTGGAACGCAACCGGGCGGATCGTCGCGATGTCGTCGATCAGGCGCTCCACGAGGTCACGGGGCGACTCGGTGATCTCGAGCACCGTGTCGAGGTCGTAGTCCGCGAGGTGCTCCTTGTACATGTTGAACGCGGTGGCGACCTCGACCTTCTTGCCGTCGGCAAGGGTGACCTCACCGCTGTACTCGAGCGCCGGCTGGATGTTCTTCTCAGCCAGGCGATCCCCGACGTCCTCGCGGTTGATCGCCCGCACCTTCCCGGTCGCTCCGTCGAACACGACCCGGTCGCCGATCTGCGCGTATTGCCTCCGCGGTCATGCCGTGCAGCTCGAAGCTCGGCCCGGACGGATCGAGCGACGGTTGGTACCCGGCGAAGACGTCTTCCGGGCGCAGGCGCTCCAAAGTGTCGAGACGCACCAGGAGGGGCATGTCGGTGAAGCGGACGAGGAAGTTGCGATCGATGGCGTCACGGTCGATCAACGCCTTGGCGATGCCCAGCATCAGGGCCGTGTCCGACAGGCCGGCCCGGACCGGTATCCAGTAGTCGGACTTGGTCGAGGGTGGTCCGTACTCGGGGATGATCGACACGATCCTGCCGTCGCGCTCCATCACCTCGTGGAACCAGTGGCTGTCGGGCATCTTGTTCTCGACGAGGTTCTTGCCGATCATGACCACGAGCTTGCTGTTGCGCATGTCGTTCATCTCGACTTCGGTGCTCTGCAGGCCGTGCACGAAGGGGAACCGGGGGCCTGGTCACCACGCCAGGTGTACTCGGACCACTCGCGGCCACCGGCGGCCTCGTCCTCGCCCACCCCTCGGACATCCGCGCCGAGCAGCGCCAGCATGGTGGCGAAGCGCCCGAGGCTGAACTTGCCTGCCACCCCGTGCACCGGCAGCGACGAACCGAACTTCATGGTGCGGACGCCGGACTCCTCCCAGAACTCGAGCATCTCCTCGGGATACTCGTCCTTGTCGACCAGGCGCGCTTTGCCCTCTTCACCGCTGTAGGTCTCGGCGATCGCCCTCAGACCCTCGGCCACGTAGGTGTTCATCTCCTCCCAGGTCAGGCGCTCGAAGGTGTCGTCGCCACGGGTGTCGAAGTGGTACTCGGTTCGCAGCGACGGGTCGTCGGACAGTGACGGGAACCCTGCGTCGGCCCAGCGCTTCCAACCCGAGCGGACCATCGGGTACTTGCTGCGGTACGGACCGTACACACGACGGTGCAGGGTGAAGCCCTTCGCGCACGCACGCGGGTTCCAGTGCACGGTCGAGGAGTTCCCCTGGGGATCGTGGTAGTCACCGCCGTCGTAGTTCTGCTCCAGACGGGTGACCACTCCGTTGCGGGTGAACGCGCGTAGGCGGCACATGTGGGTGTCGTTCGGCGCGCACACGAGGGTGAAGCTGTCGTCGTAGGCGTACTGGTCGCGGTATATGCGCTCCCAGTCGCGGCTGGGGTAGCTGAGCAACGGGTTCGCGATGTCCTCCTGAGCGGACAGGAAGTTGAACCCGACCTCGGAGTACACCGACGCGGCCACGACCGCCCCGGAGCCGAACTGCAGGAACCTTCGTCGACTGAATGCCCCGCCGGTGGGTTCTTGGTCCTCGCGTGAAGCCATCGGGCCCTCTCGGTAGCGGTCCTGTGGAAGTCCTTGCGGAATCAACTGTTGCTGACGAACAGACCCTAGACAAACTCGTCGCGACTCCGCAACGAACGGCCGGGGGCGCCCGGACGCGACCGGACCCGTGCCGCGGATCGCAGTTCCCGCCTGCACCCGCTCAGCCGGCAGGCGTGATGCGGATCGCGTCGAACTCCCAGAAGGCCCGCAGGCTGCGGATCAGGCCGGCTTCGTCGACGAGGTAGATCGCCACCACGTCGACGCTCGCGGTCGACCCGTCGGGGAAGGCGGTCACGATCGTGAGCTCGTTGGCCACCTCGTCACCACCCGCATGTGACGCGCGCAGGTTCATCCGCACGTCGTTGGGCCCGATCACGCTGTCCCAGAAACCACCGATGGCATCCACTTTCCACGGTGGCCCTCGCCGGTCTCGTCCAGCGGGGACGGCCCCACAGGATCCTGCACCACCGCGTCGTCGCGGAACAGCGCCAGCCATGCACTGCGGTCACCGGCGTGAACCGCCGCCCGTGACCGCAGCGAGGCGGCACGTGCCGAACGGTCGTCGTCGGCCGGCAACGGCGGGTCCAGGTGCTCTGTCACGGGCTGACCTCCAGGTCGCGCAGGGGATGGATGACGGTCTCGGCGAACCATGCCACCGAGTCGAGCTGGTGTTGGGCGTCCTCGGATCCCCACCCGAGAAGTACCACGGCACGGTGATCACGTCGGTGAGGCCCATCTCGGCGAGCCGAGCCATCTCATCGGGCGTGGCGGCCACCATCGGGGTCGCCTTGACCTCGAAGGCATCGTCGGCGCGGCCGGCCTCGTCGAGCGCGTCACGGAGGCCACCGATCAGCACCGACAGCTCGTCGGGGAGCACCTGCGCGCCGATCCAACCGTCACCGAGGCGGGCGGCGCGACGGAGGCCGGCGTCGCTGTGGCCGCCCACGTAGATCGGCACCGGGTGCTCCGCGGGCGGATGCGGGTCCATCCGTAGACGCTCGAAGTCGTAGTACTGGCCGTGGAAGTCCACGTACCCGCCGGCCAGCAGGTTGCGGATGATCGTGATCTGCTCGTCGAGCCGGCGGCCCCCGGGTGGCCATGTCCTGGTGCAGCCACTCGAACTCCTCGGGAATCCAGCTCAACCCGACACCCAGGCCCACCCGGCCGGGGAAGAGCGCTGCGATCGATCCGACCGACTTGGCCACCAGCAGCGGCTCACGCAGCGGGGCCTTCAGGACGTTGGTGTAAAGGCTGATCCGCTCGGTGGCGGCGGCCACCGCCGGGAGGCCGACCAGAGGATCCACGAACGGCGAGTCCTCGGGCCAGAAGCGCGAACCGTCGCTGGTGAACGGATAGTCCGCGGAGACCTTCTCGGGATAGAACACCGAATCGGGGAAGGTGACCGAATCCCATCCGGCCGCATCGGCGGCGCGTGCGAGGGGCAGCACCCGCTCCGGTGGGATCATTGCCAGCGCCAGTGTGAACTTCATGGTCGTACTCCCGCGCCTGGCGCCACCGTAGTTCCGCTGCAGCGGGATCGTTGCCATGTGTCCACGGCCCGCCGGGTCGGCAACCTCGCCGTGGACGCCAGCGGCCGTGGACTCAGCTGATCTTCATGAACATCTTCTCGACGCGCTCCACGTCGTAGCCGCTCCTCGGCTGCCTCCTGTGGGTGCTCCATGCAGTATGTGAGCCCCGATGCCACCAGCTTGAACCCGACCTGGTCGAGTGCCCTGGACGCTGCCGAGACCTGCGTGACGATGTCGGCGCAGTCGCGGTTCTCGGCCAGCATCGCCTGCAGTCCCCGGACCTGGCCCTCGATGCGACGCAGCCTCTTGATCAGCGCCGCAGTGGTCTCCTCTGACAACTCCATCATGATCTCCTCGTGGTGGCGGTGTGCTGCCCGCCACTCACAAGGATACCCCCCGGGGTTTGCCGCGCGCAGGCGCTGCCACGAACCAGCGCTACCCGCGGGCGATGCGGTTGAACGGCACCTCGCGGGTCTCGTCCAGCTCCCGGGAAGGCCCAGCACCCGCTCTGCGATCATGTTCCTCTGCACCTCGTCGGTTCCGCCACCCACACGGATCCCGGGGTTCAGCAGGAAGATGTGCTGCCACAGGCCCTGCTCGGTCACCGCCCTGGGACCGAGTACCCCGAACGCGGCGTCGGTCGCAGCGCTCAGCATCCTGGTCATCGCGAGCTTGGCAATGGCACCCTCGGCCGTGGGTATCTCCCCAGCGGCCAACTTCGACATGATCCGCGCGTTCAGGAACTCGAGGCAGCGTTGGTAGGTGTAGGCGCGCGCAAGCCGGTCGCGGTCGTTCGCGTCCACGTGCCCACCTTCGCGCGCCAAGGTGAACAGGTCCTCGGTGCGGAACAGGTTGATCGCACCGGCGAGGGTCATGCGCTCGTGCATGATGGTGGTGAGCGCGACCTGCCAGCCGTTTCCAGGTTCGTCGATGCGGTCGCTGTCGGGGATGCGCACGTCGTCGAGGAACACCTCGTTGAAGTGCACCTCGCCGTTGATCTGACGCAACGGCCTGACCGTCACCCCGGGCGTCTCCATGTCGAGCGCGAAGAACGTGAGGCCCTTGTGCTTGGGTGCCGACGGGTCGGTGCGGGCGAGCAGGATCGCTCGCTGCGAGAAGTGGGCTCCCGAGGACCACACCTTCTGGCCGTTGACGACCCACTCGTCACCGTCGCGCTCGGCGCGCTCGCCAGCCCTGCGAGGTCGGAGCCCGCATCGGGCTCGCTGAACAGCTGACACCAGATCTCCTCACCGCTCAGGATGCGGGACAGGAACCTCTCACGTTGCTCGTCGGTGCCGTGGCCGATGAGCGCCGGTCCGGCCATCCCGATGCCCACGATGTTGACCGAGGACGGGGACTTGGCGCGGTCGCACTCCTGGTTCCAGATGATCTGCTCGACGGGGCCCACACCCCTGCCCCCCGTACTCCTTCGGCCAGGTGATGGCCGCCCAACCGTTGTCGTACAGCAGGCGCTGCCACGCCTTGGATGCAGCCAGTGACTCCTCCCACTCGCCTTCGCCGTCGAGCAGCTCGCCGGGCGTCTCCTCGGCGTGCTGTTCGAGAAAGGCCCTGGCCTCCTTGCGGAACGCCTCCTCGGAGGGCGAGTCACAGAGATCCATCCGTCGTACTTCCTTCCGGGATCGGTCGGTCCTCGATCGTCAGACGATCGTTCCACCGTCGATGACCAGCGTGGCTCCGGTGGTGTTGGGTGAGGCCGCGGCGAAGAACGCTATGGCATCCGCGATCTCGCTCGGATCGAGCAGCGTCTTGGTCCGGGGAACCGCTCGCGCCACGAGGTCCGGGTCGGCGTCGTCGGGTGGCACGAAGTTGCTCAGCAGCGGCGTCAGGACTCCGCCAGGGCACACCAGGTTCACGCGCACGCCTCGTGCGGCGTACTCCGCAGCGAGGGTCTTGGACAACATGACCGCACCGCCCTTGGACGCGCTGTAGGCGGCTCCATAGGGATGGCCCGCAAGGCCGGCGATCGAGGCAACGTTCACGATGGAGCCACGGCGCTCCACGAGTTCCGGCAGGCGCTGCGGCACATCAGGAACATGCCGGTGAGGTTGACCTCGATGGTGCGGTTCCATGCTTCGAGCGTCTCGGTGTCGGCATGGCTGTAGTGACCGATGCCGGCCACGTTCACCAGCACGTCGAGCGATCCGAAGTGGTCGATGGTGGCGGCAACCGCGTTCTTTGCCGCGACCTCGTCGGTCACGCTCCCCTCTATCGCCAGTGCTTCGCCGCCGGCTCCGACGACCGCGTCCACGGTCTCGGCCACACCGGCCGCGTCGAGGTCGAAGCAACTTGTCCGGAGGCCGTCGGCCGCGAGCCGCAGTGCCGCAGCCCTACCGATTCCCGATGCCGCACCGGTGATCAGCGCCACAGGGTGCTCCTGAGTTCCCCCGTGACTGCATCGCCACCGGCGGTCTGGTCCTGCGAAGTATCCATGCTGCCCCCTTTGGAAGTAGAACACGTTTCAGTTTTTACGATACTGTCTGGGTCACCGCGGCACCAACGATGTCACGGTCACGAGGATCGAGTGACATCGCCCGCGACCGATGTCGGTGATCCAGTGAGCGCGGCGCTAGCGTGCCCGGCGGAGGAAACCATGCAGGACATGCAGTGGGTCGACGACTTCAGTGAGGCGTGGGCCCGAGAGTACCCGGACGCCGACACTTCCGGAATGCTGTTGATCACACGCCTGGTACGACTGAGCGTGCTGATCGACGCGCTCGCGCGAGACGCTCGATCCGTTCAACCTGATGCAGAGCGACTACGCCGTTCTCGCGGCGCTGCGCCGCGTGGGACCGCCGTACACCCTCGCGCCCAACGAGCTCTACACCGGTCTCGAACGTTCCTCGGGTGGGATGACGAAGATGCTCAAGCGCCTGGCGGACCTGGGCCTGGTGCGGCGGGTGAACAACCCTGCGGACAAGCGAAGCAAGCTCGTGCGGCTCACCGCTGCCGGCAAGCGCGTGGAGGAGCAGGTCTTCGACGCGCTTCATGAGCCGGGCCCATGACCTGCTCGGTCCGCTGCCCGACCTCGCGACCATCAACGACTCGGTTCACAGCCTGGTTGCGGCCATCGAGGAGCGATCGCGCCGAGGAGCCCTCCGCCACCTGATCCACCACACTGGAGGCGCGTCCCCGGGCGCCCACCACCTCAGGCGGCCACCACCTCGGGCGTCGACGCCCGATCAATGAACCCCGCCCATCGAGAGGCGCCGCCCGCCCCTGCGGTGGCGGTGGCGATCGCGGTGATCGCTACCGGCGCAGGATCAGACCGTCCGCAGGGCCACCCGCACCGGTGGCCACCAGCACCGACTCCACGCCGTCGACCTGGTTGGTCGAGGTGCCACGGATCTGGCGGACCGCCTCTATCACGTTCGTGCCGTGCGAGAAGCCCCTCTCCCAGGAACCCGCCGTTGGTGTTGAGCGCCAACCGGCCACCCACCCGGAGGGCGTCGCCTCCCTCGCAGAACGCCGCGCCCTCGCCTTCGCCGCAGAACCCGAGGGCCTCGAGCTGCATCGGCACCAGCGGTGCGAAGCGGTCGTCGAGCTGCGCCACCGATATGTCCGAAGGGCCGATGCCGGCCACGCGGAACAGCTCGCGACCCATCAGCTCCATCTCGGGCAACCGAGAGAGCACCTCCCGGTTGTAGCTGGAGAGGTTCTCGCCCTCGGTTGAGGTGCCCTGCGCCACCGACATGACGACTGCGGGCGTGTCGGCCAGGTCCTTGGCGCGCTCTGCCGAGGTGATCACCACCGCGATCGCGCCGTCGACCTCGGGCGCGCAGTCGAGTCGGCGAAGCGGATCGACGACCACGTCGGAGGCCAGGTAGTCGTCGTGGCCAATGGGTGCGTCGAAGAAGATCGCGTGCGGGTTGGCCGCGGCATGCTCGCTGCACACGACCGGGACCCAGCCGATCTGCGCCGGATCGATGCCGTAGTCGTCGTAGTAGCGACGCACCCCCATGCCGATCATCCCCGCCGGGGTGAGCAGGCCGAAGGGTGAGTAGAAGTCGTAGCGGATCAGGTCGAGGGATTCGTCCTTGGTCTCCTTGGCCGCCCTGAAGTCCGAACCCGCACGCTTGCCGGAGCCGTTGTTCGCGGAGCGGAAGTAGACCACGTAGTTGGCGGTGCCCGAGGCGATCGCGGTGACTGCGTTCAGCAGCGGGCTCGTGCCCCAGTGCGAGTCGCTCGAGTAGCTGAGGGTCTCCATGCCCAGGGCCTTCTGGACGTACATGGCGTCGATGCCGTCGACGACGTCCTTCACCATGCCGTCGATCTGATCCAGCCGGAGCCCCGCGTCGTCGACCGCGGCCTTGATCACCTCGCATGCCAGTGAGTACTCGGTGCGACCCGAGTCGGTGGAGAAATCGGTTGTGGCGACACCCACGATGGCGGTTGTGTCCTTGATGCTCTTCATGACCGCGACTCCCTCACTGTTCCCCCGATACTCGATTCCCCGACTCACGATTCCCGGACCTTGAACTTGAACAGCGTCAGGTCGTCGGAGATGTCGTCGAAGACGACTTCGACCGGAATACCGATCTTCACCTCGTCGGGTTCGAGGTCGATCATGTTCGAAACCAGCCTCACGCCCTCTTCGAGCTCGACCAGCACCACCGAGTACGGCACCTTCATGGCGGGGTACGCCATCCGGTCGGTGGTGAAGTTCACATACGAGTAGATCTCGCCACGGCCCGGCGACTCGACCCACTCGAGGGTGTCCATCGAGTGGCACTCGGGGCACATGGGCCGGGGCGGCTGCAGGTACAGCTTGCACGCGCCACAGCGCTGCAACACGAGTTCGTGGCGGTTCACCGCCTCCCAGAAGGGACGGTTGTCGTCGTCCAGCGAGGCCTTGAGGATCGGGATCCCGGGTACGTATTCAATGGTCATCTCAGCTCACTTCCTCAGGATCATTCCGCTGGTGGGCAGGCCGGGGCCACCGGTGACCATCGACAGCTCCACGTCGTCGACCTGGCTGGTGGAGGTCCCCCGGATCTGGCGGACCGCTTCGATGATCAGGTTGTAGCCGTGGATGTAGGCCTCCGAGAGCAACCCTCCGGAGGTGTTGACGGGGATCTCGCCGTCGGGGCGGATCCGGTCGCCTCCGGCGCAGAACTCCGCTGACCCGCCGCGCTCACAGAACCCGAGCTCCTCGAGCTGAAGCAGCCCACCGAAGCTGAACGGATCGTAGAGCTGCACCACGTCGATGTCGGAGGGACCGACGCCTGCGAGGCGGTAGAGCTCCTGGCCGACGTGCCAGGTGTCGGGCAGGCCCGACATCGGCGTGCGGTTGTAGGAGGTCTGGATCTCCGAGACCGGCGTTGCGGCCTGGGCGGCAGCGAGGATGTAGGCGGGGGGTCTGCTTGAGGTCCTTGGCCCGCTCGGCGGTGGTGACGATCACCGCCGCGGCGCCGTCGGTGTCGACACAGCAGTCGAGCAGGCGCAACGGCTCCACGATCATCGGGGCCTGCTTGTAGTCATCGAAGGTGATCGGCTTGTCGTGGAAGATCGCCTTGGGGTTGCGCACAGCGTTCTCACGCAGCACCACCGAGTACCATCCGAGCAGGTCGACGTCGACGTCGTACTCGTGCATCCAACGGCGGGCGTACATGCTCGCCCACGACAGCGGCGTGAGCAGGCCGAAGGGGAAGTAGTAGCCGTAGTGCAGCGTCGGCGCCTCGCTCAGGTAGGTGGCGTACCCGTCGCCACGGCCGTAGCGGTGCCCCGACGCCTCGTTGAGCGAGCGGTAGCAGACCACGTAGTTGGCCACACCGGTGGTGACCGCCGCGGCGGCCTGCATGATGTTGGCGCAACTCGCCCCACCGCCGTAGCTGATCTCGCTGGTGAAGCGCAGGTTGGGAATGCCGAGCGCCCCGACGAGCGTCGGCATCGAGGTGCGCTCGAGGGTGAACGCCTCCAGGCCGTCGATGTCGGCCATGGTCAGCCCGGCGTCCTCCACCGCGGCCTTGATCGCCTCACAGGCCATGTCGAGCTCGTCACGCCCGGAGTTGCGGGAGAACTCCGTCTGACCGACCCCTACGATGGCGGCGTTGTCCCTGATGGTGTTGGACTCGACGCCGGGACGCAGATCGGTGCGGAACTTCCGGTCGATGTAATCCTGTAGCATTTGGCCTCCTTGTCGCGGTTGCCGGAGGGGTCCGGTTACGCCGCCCGTTCGAACTTGAACAGGGTCAGGTCCTCGTCGATGTCCTCGTAGAGAACCGACACCCGCATCCCGATCTCGAGGTCGGCCTCGGGGATGTCGACCGGCATGCTCACGAGGCGGGGTCCTTCATCGAGCTCCACGAGCACGACGGTGTGCGGCGAGTCGAAGCCCTCGTGAGGCGACTCCGCGTATGTGACCCAGCTGTAGATGGTGCCGTTGCCCGACACCTTCACCCACTCGGACTCCGCCGACTGGCAGTTGGGGCACATCGGCCGTGGTGGGGTCAGCCAACGCTGACACCCGCTACAGCGCTGCAGCTCCAGCTCGTGGCGCTTGACCGAATCCCAGAAGGGCATGCTGCTGCGGTAGAGCACGCCCCACAGCGCCGGGTGCGGTGTCGCTGCCCGCTCGTCGTCTGCCGTCATCGCAACGCTCCTTCGTCAGATCGTCGTCCCCCTGGGGATGCCTGCGGTGACGGACTCTACAGACTGCCGGAGTTCCTCACCAAGTGGTAGTAATCTGTGACCAGTTGTTCAGTCCGGGGTCGGCGTCACCGTGGCGCCGCCGTGTGCAGCACCGGGAGGTCGGCGTGGCCGTGCGAGTGGAAACCGTGATGTTCGCCCCAGAGACCGAGCAGTACGCGGGCAAGGGGCAACAGGCAGTCGACATCGCCGCCATCGCCGCTGCGGGGCGCAGGGCCGAGGAGCTGGGCTTCGACGGGGTAACCACGCCCGAAGCCGGCCACGACCCGTTCCTGCCGCTCACCCTCGCAGCCGAGCACACCGAGCGCATCGCGCTCGGCACCAACGTGGCGATCGCCTTCCCCCGCAGCCCGATGATCACCGCCCAGCTCGCCTGGGACCTCCAGCACCTCTCGGGAGGTCGCTTCAACCTCGGCCTCGGCACCCAGGTGCGTGCGCACGTGGACCGGCGCTACGGATCGCCTTCGGCATGGCAGGGACCGCCCGGGCCGCAGCTACGCGACTACGTGAGCTGCGTCAAGGCGATGTTCGACACGTTCCAGAGCGGCACCAAGCCCGGTTACGAAGGCGACTTCTACCGCTTCACGTTGATGAACCCGTTCTTCAACCCCGACCCATCGAGCACCCCCACGTGCCGATCCACCTCGCCGCGGTGAACCCCTACATGGCGCGACTTTCGGGCGAGCTGTGCGACGGCCTGCGCCTGCACCCGGTCGCCACGTTCACCTACGCGCGCGAGGTGGTGCTGCCCGCGGTCGCGGAGGGGGCGACCATCGCGGGGCGCTCCCCGGGGAGATCGAGTTGATAGGCGCCCCGTTCCTGGCGGTCGCCGCGACCGACGAGGGTGTGGAAGCCGCCAGGACCAGGCTCAAGCAGCACATCGCTTTCTACTGCTCCACACCCACCTACCACGCGGTGCTCACCCACCACGGCTGGGACGACGTCGGCACCCGGTTGCACCAGATGTCGCGGGAGGGCCGCTGGCAGGAGATGCCCGAGTGCATCACCGACGAGATGGTCGCCGAATGGGCGATCGTCGCGACGCTCGACCGGCTCGTGCCCGAGCTGAGCGCACGCACCGAGGGCCTCTTCTCCACGGTGCTGCTGGACCTCCCCGCGGACCTGCGCCGTGACGGCGACTGGGTGGCCGAGACCGTCGCCGCCCTGCAGCGGGACGACTGACAACCTGACACAACCGAAACGGAGAAACGACATGGCCGAAGGCGAGTACCTGTTCGAGATCGACGAAGGCGTCGGCGTGATCACCCTGAACCGGCCCGACCGCCTCAACGCCATCACGTGGGACCTGTCGCGTGATCTGGTCGAGCTGTTGAGGATCTGCGCCAACGCGACGAGGTCAGGGTGATCCTGCTCACCGGCGCCGGCCGCGGGTTCTGCTCGGGTGGCGACGCCGAGTGGCTGAGCGGAGCGGACGACCGCGGCATGCCGGGGCTGTCCGAGGTGCCCCTCGAGCGCTACCAGCGCAAGACCCCGCCGGACCGGTGGCGGAGCTCACGAAGATGATCGTCGAGGTCGACAAGCCGGTGATCGCAGCCCTGCACGGCCCGGTGATGGGCGCCGGGCTGTCGTTCGCCCTGGCGTGTGACCGTCGCTTCGGCGACAGCACCACGCGCATGAGCGCGGCGATGGTGCGCCTCGGCTTCGCCCCCGACACGGGGATCACCTGGTTCCTGCCCCGCATCACGCGGTTGTCGACCGCGCTGATGATGGTGGAGACCGGGCGCATCCTGGAGGCCGACGAGTGCTTCCGTGAGGGTCTGATCGACGAGATGGTCGACGACGGCGAGTCGCTCGCCGAGGCCATGAAGTACGCGAAGAAGCTGGCCGCCGGTCCCAGCGTGGCTGTCGACCTGGCCCGTCGCTTCGTGCACAAGGCCCTCACCTCCACCCTCGACGAGATGCTCGACCACGAGGCGGTGGCCGCCACCATGTCGGCGCACACCGCCGACGCGCGCGAAGGCACAAGCGCGTTCGTGGAGAAGCGCAAGCCCGAGTTCAAGGGCCACTGAGCTTCGGTCCGGGACCCAACCCTCGGGCGTTCTGCTACCTGCAACGCGGAAAGCACCGACCTGACGCTCGAAGTGGTCCGGGGACGGCTCAACCGGACCGACGATGCCGAGCGCTACGCAGCATCCATCAGGGAACACCCCTGCCGCAACGGCGGCCGTCTCAATACACAGGGCCGCATCCGGAACAAGGTCGGTCACCCCTGCTTGCGCTGAAGCCGACCCGGCGGGGTTCTCCAGGTAGACGAACCTCTCCCGGTGGGGTCGACGGCGGGACCGTAGACGGTCTGCTGCATCATCCGCTACGAGAGGATCATGATGGCAGAGCCATCCGAACCACCGCGGCAGGTCTGGTTCGACCTCGACGAAGCCCTCAGACTGCTCGCAGCACTCGAGGACGTTCGTGAGGAGCTTGCCGACGGACAGGCACTCACCCTGCTCATGCAGGTCGAGGTCCAGGTCGCTGCGCTGCACCGTTAGCTTGATCTCGACGACGGAGGCCCACGATGACGAACACCGAACACGCCCTGCGAGCCCCCGAAGCCGCCCGTCGACTCGGGCTGACCACGAAGGAAGTGCTCAGGCTCATGTACGACCACGAGCTGCGCACCATCGTCGTGAACGGGATCGCACACGTGCCCGAGTCCGCGATCGACGAGTACCGATCCCGCACCTGAGTGTGCGTGCTACGAAGACCGCCCCGACCCGGGGCGGCTCGACCATGCTCAACACCGGCGCGCCTGCGATGAGCTCGCCGCGCTGCTACAGGAGCCCTGCATCGTGGAGGCCAACGAGGAGCTCATCGAGAGAGCTGTCGGCCTGCCGACGCGGGGAGACTCGCCGCCCCTGACCTCGTCGACGTCGAGACCGTCTCGGTCCTACGGCGCCGATGGGCGTGGGCGACCTCACAACCGACGCCACCGCTTCCCCCGCGGATCCGGTGGCGCAGTACCCGTATCGGAAGCACCCGTTCCAGTGCTCAAACGGTGTGTGCCTCGCGTTCCTCAACGCTGTTCGGGAAGGACACCGGTGGGCACCTGTCCGGCTCAGCCGATCATCTCGACCGACACGCCCAGGAGGCGATAGGTGCTCCGCGCCCGACGATCCCGGGTGGCGAGAGGAAGGCCCGCCGACCTCGCGGCGAGTGCGACCAACCCATCGTAGGTCGCACCTCCGGCTACGCCTGCGGCCGCGAGAACCGCTGGAGCCGAACGCATGGACCTGGCGTCGAGGACTGCCGCTCGCTCGAATCGCTCACCCAGCAATCGCACCGCGTCAGCCGGGGCGACGCGAGCATCGCCCGGAAGCCGCGTTAGGACCGCGTACGTCTCGTGGACTGCATGCCCTGCGAGCGCAGCCGTCCGATCACCGAGAGCCGAGCTCACCGACCGGTGAGCGACGTGCGACGTCACCAGCAACGGGACCGCCACGCTGGTGTCCAGGACCAGGTCCGTCACCGTCGGCCGGCGTCTGCCAGCGCCAGCACGTCGTCGTCGCTGATCGGCGTCTCCGCCACGGCAACGAGTCGCCCGTCCCGCTCCTCAAGGTGGGCGGTACGGCTCACCGGAGTGACATGCAGCCCATCCCCGTACTCGCTCACATCGACCTTCGTGCCCGGTGTGAGACGAAGCCGGTCCCGCAAGGATTTCGGCACGACGATCCGACCAACCTCGTCGACGGTGGCTTCCATGGGAGAAGCCTACCAGTTCGTTCCCAGTTGCCGCCCCCACCCACCGCCATAGGATTCGAGCACCGCCATAGGATTCGAGCCAGAGGAATCGGAAAGCCCCCAGCGATGATCTGCTCGATGCACTCCTCACGCTTCATGTTCGCGCCTCGTGTTCGCGCCTCGTGTTCGACCTGCCTCCCACCAGCCCATCCGCGCCGCTCTCGATGAGCAGCCGGCCCTCCCCCCCATCGCCCCCGGCTCACCGCCGGCTGTTGGTGAACCACGACAACGCAGCACACCACCGCGGTAGCCCGACTCGGGCGGGTTGCCATCGCACCCGAACGCTTACATGCCGCAAGCATGCCAAACCTGCTCGTAAGAGACATCCCCGACGAGGTTCATGCCGTCCTGCAGCGGCGTGCTCGGAAAAGGGGCCAGTCGCTCCAGCAATACCTTGCCGCCGAGCTGACCAGCCTTGCGTCGCAGCCGTCGGTCGAGGAGCTGTTCGATCGGATCGGCCGTCGTCGCGGCGGCCGGGTGGGGCTCCGAACAGCCGTCGATGATCTCGACGCAGGGCGCGCCGACCGGTGATCGTCGTCGATGCCTCGGTCGTCGCGAACGCGCTGGCCGACGACGGTGCCGACGGTGACCTCGCCAGGCAGCACCTGGTGAACGCGCCGAGACTCGCTGCTCCCGACCTCGTCGACGTCGAGACCGTCTCGGTCCTTCGGCGTCGATGGAGGGCCGGTGACCTGACCGCCCGCCGCTTCTCCATCGCCGTCGACGACCTTGCCGATCTCGCCGTGGTTCGCATTCCCACCCTGCCGCTCATGCGTCGGGCGCATGAACTCCGGGCCAACGTGACCGCGTACGACGCCTCCTACGTGGCTCTCGCCGAACACCTTGGCTGGGTCCTCCTCACCGCCGACGGTCGCCTATCTCGCGCGCCTGGGATTCGCTGCGCCGTCGAGATCGTCGGAACCTGAGCAGTCAGCCGGCGCGCCCTAGCAGCGGCCGTGATCGACACATCATCGGCGGTGGGAGGCGGCGCGTTCCACAGCAGACCGTTGAACTCGGCGCCAGCCACCACGCGCAGAAGCAGGTGCTACCTGTCCGGCAGGCACTCGGCCCGACCCGGGATACCCGACGTCGACGGGTGTCCTTCGTCGACAGTGTCGGTGACGCCACCGAACACGCTGTACTCCGGTCATCGGCGTACAACGGTGATCGTGCAGTGGGGTCCCGGTGCGCGAGCCAGGCGACCATCAGCAGTCACGAGCGGGCTCTCGAGCGCCTCTGCGAGTGCGACGTACGTCGCGTCGTACGCACTGAGGTTCTCACGCAGCTCCCATACACGACCCAGGAGACCCGACACAGCGGCGCGCTCGATGCCCAGCCGCTGCCAGACATCGATCATCCGCTCCGCGGCCCCGACGTCGAGATCGCCCCGAAGCACTTGGCCTCGAAGGGCGTGGACGACCTCCGAATCGGCCAGATGGGGGCAGGTGGCGGCTTGTGCTGCCAACATCGCCCTCGCCTCGCCGTCGTTCATCAGACCGAGAACCGCGGCCGAGGCGTCGATCACGATCAACGCGACGTTCGCCCTGCCTCGACATCCGCGACGACGACATCGGCGTCGACTCCGAGGTCCGGCAGCCCGGCCAGCAGCGCAGGATTGTCTGCGCGGCGTGAGATGGAAGCAAGCTCACGCGTGGCAAACGCGGAGAGCGACAGGCCCTCCCTCTCAGCGAGACGCTCCAACCGCTCGCCGACCTCGTCAGGCACGTTCCGTAGGTACAGGGTCCGCATGTCGCACAATGCTAGCATTATGCAGGCACTTCGCAACCACAAGGATCACGGTGAGAAGCTGTGCTGCGGTCAGCGATCCCGGGGTGGACCTACCGCCGTTCCCGCGTTCGACCAGGCTGGATCTCCCCAACCACCACCGCCGGGCGTCAACATCCGCAGGTCATCACCCGCCGCGAGCCGGATCGTGCACTTGTCAGGGAGGCGCTCGGCTCCGGCTCTGTCGCCACCGGGCAGCAGCCGGTTCTCCCCGACCGCTCCGGGCTCGCCGCCGGCGCCACCGCTCGCGGGCGCTGGTAAATGCCAGGGACTGAACTCGTTCACAAAGTAGCTACAGTATGTCTATGAAAGTAGCTACACATCGTGGCGAGGTCGGCGTGCGCGACCTCAAGAACAACCTGAGCCGATACCTCGACCGCGTGCAGCAAGGCGAGGAGATCATCGTCACCGAGCACGGGAAGCCCGTTGCCCGGCTATCAGCCGTTGACGAAGCGACCGATCGGCTCGCGGCACTCGTTGCGTCAGGCGCAGTCCGCCCACCGACGACCCGGCAACGCCAGCGCCCCGCCCGGCGTATCAAGGCGAAGGGCTCTGTGAGCGACCTCGTCGCGGAACAGCGGCGGTGATCACCTACGTCGACACTTCCTCGATGCTGAAGCTCCTCATCGACGAGGACGGCTCTGAGCGAGCTGAGCTGATCTGGGACAGCGCCGACGTGTTGGTATCGGTTGCGCTGGTGGTGGTCGAGGGGCGAGCCGCACTCGCAGCGGCCCACCGCGGCGCGCCTCGACGCCCGCCAGCATCGAAGGGCCCGCCAAGCGTTCGAGGCGCTCGTTGAGGCGCTCTCGATCGTGGAGGTCACGGAGGCGCTCATCGTGGACGCGGCGGATCGCGGAGGCCGAGGCGCTCCGTGGCTACGACGCGGTCCACCTGGCCGCTGCGGTCACGGTTGAGGCGACGGTGTTCACGAGCGCCGACAGCGAGCTGTGCGCGGCGGCAGAGGCGCGGTCTGCACGTAGCGAACCCGCTGAGCGAGTAGCCGGCATCACGACCCGCTCGGCGGCGGACCCCAGCCGCCGCCACCGGGAGTGAGCATCCGCACCACATCGCCTGACTTGAGCCGGAGCGTGCACTTGTCCAGCTCTTCTGCCTGATCCGTGGGTGAACCCGGCGCTTGCCGTGAGGGTGTTCATCGAGGCCGGGCCGGGGCTGTGGTTGGTCGGCCCACTGCGGTCCCGCGCTCAGGCGGGTGCGGGTGGTCGCTCCGGTGGTTCGGGGGGTTGGCGGTGGCCGGGGTGGTCGTGGGCGGTGTTGGGTGGGTAGTTCGAGCCCGGTGGCGGTGGTGATCGTGAAGTGGCTGTGATCACCGGGCTGGTCGGGGTGGTTCCTGTTCGTGTGGTTGAAGTTCATGGTCCAGCCGGTGCGGTGCACGATGCCGTGGTGGTGTCGGCACAACAACACGAGGTTCACGATCACGGTTTGGCCGTCGTCGGCGTATTCGATGACGTGGTGTGCGTCACACCATCCGGGTGGGGCGTCACATCCCGGGAACACACATCCGCCGTCGCGTACCACGAGTGCGCGGCGCATCGCCCGGTTCGGCAACCGGAGCCGTTCACGTACCGCTACGGGCATGCCCAGGTGATCCAGCAGGGTCTCTGAGATCTGGGAGTTGCATACCAGCAGTTCCCATTGGGTGGGGGTGAACCACAACCTGTTGCCGGCTGTGTCGGTAACCGGCACACCGATGAGCGCCCCGGGCCCGGGCCGGTCTGAACAGCACCCACCGGCGGTATCACCGGAACCGTAGGGGTGGGTTCGGTGGGTGGGGTGAGTTTGGTCGAGTGCGGCGAGGATCGGGTCGATCTCACCTGTTCGGTCGGTGTCGATGACCGGGTTCATCTCGGTGACCGTGCAAGCGTTGTGTTGTCTCGCCTGGTTTGTGGCACCGCGGCGGATGAGCTCGATCAGGGCTTGGGCACGGATCTGGGCTCTGGTTGGCATCTCGAGCTCCGGGCACCGCCGGCGATCGTCAGCGCATGCGGCGCCACATGCGGTTCGTCTCGGCTTCGAGGAGCTCTTCGAAGGAAACACCGTCGGTGCCACACAGGGTGGCGTCGATGACCAGTTCATCGGCGCTGCGTCGCATCGACACCTTCGCCTCCTCTGTGGGGTCGTGACCGCCGTCGGCATCGGCGTAACGGGCGAGATCGTCGACCAACGCGGTGAACCGTGACCATCCCGGCTCCGCGTCCGACAATCGCCAACAACGCCTGTTGCGCGGCGCTGAACGCGTCCGCGTTGCGGTCGTTGACCCAAGCGGCGATGAACGCCGCACGTTCGAAGGTGATCTCACCCGCCGCGACCGCTGCGAACAAGCCCCCGAGATCTGCTCGCAGACGCCTACCCGCACGGATCTCGCGGTTCACAGCGGTACGCGACCGTCCATGACGACGCTCGAACCACACACCCGTCGCGGTGCCGTAACGGATGTCGCACAAACCGCGGCGGTCCACCTCGGCAAGCACCCCCGCGGACGTGGCATCCAGTGACCGGCGAGCCACTTCGATGTCATCGACCATCCCAAGGCACTCCTCATCGGACAGCTCCTTCGCGTCCACACCGGCCAACACGCGTGCCGTGGTGATCACACCAGCGGTGCTCCCCGACCCGTCCCCAGAACCACTCCCTACCATCGAACCCATGTTCGATACCGTAACAACCCCGTGAGACATCCAAGATCGGAACAGCCGTTGCGGACGGTGCAGGAGCCTCACCGCGCCATGCCTGCTCGACCGAGGCGGCCACCACCCACCCCAACCACACCGAACACGACCCACAGATGTGCTCGGAGAGGCTCCTTTGTCCACCTTGTGTCCGGCCTTGTCGTTGGACTCAAGGCCACTGAGCTCCGCTGACCGTGCACCCTCTGCGGTGCGCTGCACAAGGCGCCCCGACACCGGTCCCACCACGAACAGCAACAACCACGATGCCTTGCCCACGGCACTGGTGCCCTACAGTGCGACCCCGGCGTAGGTCACCGGGATCGACAACAGGAACACGGCCGGCTTCTGCGAGCGCGCCCAACATCTCCGCACGTATCACCGCAGGTGGGTCGTCACCGGCGACGAGGCCGCGGCGCTGGGCCAACCGGAACATCACGACGCTCGCGATCGTGGCCACGGCCACGTTCGCCGCGTACAGCGCGGTGGGCAGTGCAAGGTGGTCGAGATCCGGGTCACCCATTGCCTCGGTGGTGAACGGTATGAACACCACGAGCCCGATCACCACGATGTTGGCGACCACCACCGAGGCATCCAGCCCCGACATCCGTGCCACCAGTTCGTGGTTCTTGCGCCAGAAGGCGACGATCACCACGAAGCTGATCAGGAAGGATGTGAACTGGGTGCCGTTCGCCGACAGCAGCGCGGGAGACGCTCGACCACGTGTCGACACCCGTGACCTCGATGTTGGTCACCAGCAGCGTGAGGGCGAACCCGTATACCGCATCGAAGAACGCGAGCGCGCGGTCGAAGTCCGGGGTGTCACGCTCGAAGCTCTGCTCCACCCGTCACTCATCGGCAGTCCGGGTTCGCCCATGAGCCCTCAACCACGCGCCCGGTCGCCATGCCGCTCGACTCGGGGTCGGGAACCTTCAGACCCTCGGTCAGGCGGCCACGGCGACGGTCGTTCACATATGTGACGGCGAAGACCACCACTGCACAGACGACCACTACGAGGATGAGCCAGTTGAACGCCCCGGACGAGGGTTCCAACAGCTTCAGCGACGAGACCAGCAACACCGTGAGCAGCGCCGGGCGCACGTAGCGGTCCGATCCCAGCGACGAGAAGTGCGCACCGACCATGATCGCGGGTATCGAACCGATGAGCACCGAGCCGATGACCTCGATCTCGGGATCCCTGAAGATCGCGTGACCGACTGCCGCCGCGCCGACCAGCGGCACGGCCTGCACTAGATCGGAGCCGACGAGCTCCTTGGTCGACAACAGCGGGTAGAGCAGCATCAGCATCACGATGATGAGCGAGCCCGAACCCACCGAGGTGAGCCCCACCATCAACCCGCCGATCGCTCCCACGAGCAGGGTCGGAACCGGGCCGCACCGCACCGGGACCCATCGGGGTGGTGACCGGGGATCCGCCTCGGCGTGCCGCTATCACCGACTTGGCCACGATCGCGGCCGCGGCGACGAGCAGCACTCCGCCGAGGATGTCCTCGATCCGGTCACCCGAGCCCGGACCCCCGAGCAGGCGGTCGATGAGGTCGCGCCGAGGAACGCCGTCGGGACCGAACCGACGCAGAGCCACAGCACCAGACGCCAGTTGACCGTGCCACGGCGCACGTGCACGATCCCGCCGAACGGCTTCATGATGAGGCTGGCGATCACGTCGGAGCTGACCGCTGTGGCCGGGTTGACACCGAAGACGATCACGAGCACCGGCGTCATCAGAGCCCCGCCGCCCATGCCCGTGAGGCCGATGACGAAGCCCACGATGACGCCGGCGCCGATCATCGCGGATCAAGGTCCATTCGCTCTCCTACGACGATCTCACCGTTGCTGCCGTGCTCGGAACTCCACGTCCACCCCTCGGAAACCGATGGCGCGCGCAGGTCGTGCCGATCCTATTGCGAGCCCTGCGCGGGTGAACAGCCCGGGCGGTGCCGACCTCCCCGATCACTTGGGAGCACCCGGGTCCGCTCCGGTGAAGACCGTTGCAGGATTCTGCTTGCCAGAAAGCCAACTGTGTAGTTGACTGCACAACGTCACTGACCGGGGCTCCGGTGACCAGGGCTGAGCGGTCAGGGCATGGACGACGTCCGAGGAGGACCATGACCCGCGAAGAGACCTTCGACGTAGTGATCATCGGCGCCGGCCACAACGGCACCAGCACCGCCGCCTACCTGGCGAAGTCGGGACTCAGCGTCTGCGTGCTCGAAGAACGCCCCGAGTGCGGAGGCGGCCAGGAAACCGCCGAACCGATCGCAGGCGTGCGGATCCAGCCCCACGCCATCGCCAACTACGGCGGCTCGGCCCCCGGGTGGGAGCAGCTCGAGCTGTGGAAGTACGGATTCCGCATGGACTGGGATCCCCGCACCGAGGTGGAGCTCAACACCGACCGCTACATCTTCACCCGCGACGGGCTGTCCAAGGTCACCGAGAAGGACATGATGGGCTGGGCGAAGATCTCCTGCATGCTCGCAGGAAACGACGCCTTCCGCGACCTGATGCGCGCCACGTTCTGGTGCCCGCCGCATCCCCCCGAGGTAGAGCTCGACGAGTACAACATCCCGTTCATGCAGGTCTACAAGCAGTACGAGCCCGACGTGTGGACCCGTGAGCTGCTCGAGATGACCATGTTCGACCTGATGGATGAGTACCTCGACACCGAGCCGTTCAAGGTCACCCAGGCCTACATCGCTCTCAGCTCGGGCGCACACGGCCACATGGAGGGAGTCGCCATCCCCGCGATGTGCAGCTCCGCAACCGTGATGCCACCAGCGATCGCCAAGCCCGTGGCGGCACGGGGCAACATGCACGGCTACTTCCACGCTCTGTTCCGGTGCGCCACGGCCCACGGCGCGGTGTTCCGCGCGTGCTGCCCGGTGGAGGAGATCATCATCTCCAACGGCCGGGCCACCGGCGTGCGCATCAGCGACGACTCCACCTACGGCCCCAAGGTGATCCACGCCCGAAAGGCGGTGATCAGCGCAGCGCACATCAAGCACACGTTCCTCAACATGATCGGCCCGCGCCACCTCGACGCCGGCTTCCTGCAGCGCATCAAGGACCTGAGCCTCAAAGGCGGCAGCCTGTTCATGTCGCACTACCTCACCCACGAGGAGTTCCGCTACCGCGAGAAGTACCGCCTGCCGCCTCCCAACGACCAGTTCACCGGTGCGTTCTTCAACATGGAGTCGCGCGAGATCTACTTCAAGAACGTCGAGAACGTGCTCGGTCGCCAGGAGAACCTCACTCTGTCACCCGACGAGGCCATGTGGGGCATGGTGGCGGCGTCGCTGTACGACCCGACCAACCCGCAGTGCACCCGACCGGGCCAGCACATCAACGGCCCGCTGTGGATGATGGTCCCGACACCCGAGTACAACGTCGACGGCATGGACGCCATGGACAAGGAGAACGAGAAGCAGCGTTGGGCCGAGTTCATGCGGGCGAGCCTGTCGTGCATCGTGGAGAACCTCGACGACGACAACCTGATCCGCATGTTCACCGACTCCCCTACGAACAGGAGATGCGCAACACCGGCATGCTCGGTGGATCGTGGTACGGGATCCGCTGCGACCGTGACCAGTGGTGGAACGAACGACCCTGCCCGAGCTCTCACGCAACCGCGTGCCGGGCATCGAGGGGCTCTACCTGGCGCACCAGTCGTCGTCGCACCCCGGTGGCCTGTGCCTGATGGCGGTCGCCTACAACCTGATGCACATCCTCATCGAGGACGAGGTGGCCGAACCGGGCGACTGGTGGTACGCCTCGCCCTGGTACATCCCCACCGAGGGCAAGCGCTCGGCTCACGGATGGAGCGAGGAGCTCGCCCGTTCCGCGGCGGGCTGAGCACTCCCAGCAGACACCTGGGCCAACCCGCGCAACCGCACAGCAACGAACCGATCGAACGAACACCGGCCGGCAGCACGGCCGATCCAAGCGAAGGACACCCACGATGCCGAAGGAACTGGTAGGTCGACCCCACCCGCAGAGCTTCTTCTCGGAGTTCCCCATCGAGAGCGAATGGGACGTCGTGGTGATCGGCGCCGGACCCAACGGTCTCATCACCGCGGCCTACCTGGCCCGTGCGGGGCTCAAGGTGGCACTCGTCGAGCGCCGCTACGAGATCGGCGGCGGCCTGGCCACCGAGGAGATCCTGTTCCCCGGGTACTACTCCAACATCCACGCCGTGTACCACATGATGACCGACTTCATGCCGGTGCTGCGCGACTTCGAGCTCAGCCAGCACGGCGTGGTGTGGATCAAGCCGAACCAGCAGACCTCGATGGTCTTCGAGGACGGCACCTCGCTGCAGCTCACCCGGATGCTCGAGGACACCGTGGACTCGATCCACAAGTTCTCCACCCGGGATGCGGTGGCCTTCGGCGAGACCCTGCGCACGTGGCGCAAGGTCGCCCGAGAGATCGTCGCCCCCGCCACCTACATTCCCCCGATGGCGCCGCTGGACCTCATCGAGGCCATGCAGCGCACCGAGACCGGCGAGCTGCTGCTGGAGCTGAGCGAGCAGAGCCCCTACGAGATCATCACCAACACCTTCGAGAACGACCGCGTGCAGGCCCTGATGCTCTACACCACCTGCATGTGGGGTCTCGACCCCCACGAGAGCGGGGTGGGCTTCTTCATACCGCTGCTGTTTGGACCGGGGGATGAACAAGGCGTACTGCCAGGGCGGGTCCCACAAGCTGGCATCGTCGCTGGCCAGGAGATCATCCACGCCGGCGGCACGATCCTGGACTCGTCCCAGGTCAACGAGATCACCACCCACGACGGCAGGGTCACAGGTGTGGAGCTGTGGGAGGACGCACCCTCACCAGCGACGTGGTGATATCCAGCCTCGACCCCGAGACGACGTTCATGGACCTCGTCGGTCCCGAGAACCTGCCCGGCCACCTCAAGGACGACGTGTCGGGCTGGGAGCTCGACAAGTGGAGCTACACCACGGTGCACGTTGCCACCAACGAGCCACCCGAGTACAACTGCCGTGACCGCTCGGTTCGCGACAGCTTCATGACCATCGTGGGCATCGAGAGCACCGAGCAGCTCCTCGCCCACTGGCAGGCCGTGCAGTCGGGCACCATCGACATGGACGCGTTCGGTGGCCACACCACCTGGCAGACCCAGTTCGACCCGCACCTCAGCCGTGTACCGGGCAAGCACGTGTCGTTCTTCCAGATGCACGCCCCCTACGGCATCGCGGGCGGCTGGGAGGAGCGCCGCCCCGAGATCGAGGCGGCGATGCTGGAGAAGTGGCGCAGGGTGGCTCCCAACATGGGCGGCGACAACATCCTGATGACCGCCACCGAGACTCCCGAGGACATCGAGATCCGCATGCCCAACATGCGCCGGGGATCGATCAAGCACGGCGACTACAACCCGCTGCAGCTCGGCGCCTACAGGCCAAACCAGGACTGTTCGGGCACCGACACCCCGATCGAGGGACTCTACGTGTGCGGTGCCTCCACCTATCCGGGTGGCCTGGTCATCGGCGGGCCGGGTTACCTGGCGGCCAACAAGGTGGCCGACGACCTCGGGGTGGAGCGCTGGTGGACACCCACGCCTGAGATGCAGCGCTACACCGAGACCTACCTGGACTAGCCACATCCGGCCGTTGCCAACCACCTCCCTCGCGAGGAGACAACATGCGTGACTACGACGCCATCATCATCGGTGGCGGGATCAACGGCCTGACAACCGCCGCGTACCTCGCCAAGGCCGGCCTGTCGGTGGGGGTCTTCGAGGCCCGCGGCCAGTGCGGCGCCCACTGCGACACCGTGGAGCTGGGCATGCCCGGATACCTCCACAACACCCACGCGGTGTGGCTCGTACCGGCGATGAGCCCGGCGATGGAGGACCTCGGCCTCGAACAGCTCGGGCTGCACCTGCGCGGCACCGACGTGTTGTTCGCCAAGACGTTCTCCTCGGGGACCAACGTGGTGCAGGCACTCGACCCCGCGGTCACCGACGCGAGCCTCGCCGCAGCCTCCGAACACGACGCCGCGGTGCAGGCCACGATCGCCGGCTACCTCGGCGAGCACCTCGAAGAGACGCTGGACATGAGCCGAAGCCTTCTGTACGGCCCACCCACCGCAGCGTCGCTGGACCGCCTCGCCGCGTTCGACGAAGGCCTGCTGTCACGCCTGGGCCTGCCGCTCAGCGGCGACGACGTGCTGCGCATGACCGGCCTGGAGCTGCTCGACATGCTCTTCGAGTCCGAGGAGGTGCGCACCACCCCCGCCGCCCTGGGGGAGTTCACGGGCCAGTGGCCCAACAACCGCCGGTTCGGAGCGCTCGCACTCAGCCTGTCGGGGCTCCAGCCCATGGCGGTGCACACCGCACGCGGTGGTTCACACGCCATGACCCACGCCCTGGTGAAGTGCGTCGCCGCCCACGGCGGTGAGATCTGGACCACCAGGCGGTGGACCGCATCCTGGTCGAGGACGGCAGGGCCACGGGCATCCGCCTCGGCCCCGACTCGATCTCGCCGGGCGAGGAGATCCGTGCCGGGGTGGTGATCTCGAACCTCACCCTCGCCCCCACGTTCCTCGACCTCCTCGGCGAGGACGTCATAGGGGCGGACTGGTCACGCCTGGTGAAGCGGTTCAGCTACGACGACCCGCAGCTGCTGTGCGTCATGTACGCCCTCTCGGGCGACCCGGTCTTCGCATCGGCGGCCCACGACCCGGCCATCCAGCGGTCCTGGGTCGGATACTTCGGTGGGGAGACCCTCGCCGAGATGGGCCGGGGCTTCACCGACCTCGGCCAGGGGATCATCCCCGACGACATCATGGGTGGCTGGTTCATCCCCACCCGCGCGGATCCCACCCAGGCACCACCGGGGTGCCACACCGCGTATGTGTGGGTGAGCGTGCCCCCGCACCCCGGCGCTGGCGCGGCGCGAAGCTGGCGGGATGGGATTCGTGGGTCCACCCTGCGGATCTTGCCGAGCCGCTGGCGGAGGCGATCACGGACCGACTCGAGCAGTACGCACCCGGGTTCCGCGCCCAGATCGTGGAACGCCACGTGATGACGCCGCGGCACCAGGAGATGAACAACCCCTCGGCGATCCGGGGGAACATGATCGGCGGAAGCGCGATCCCCGAGCAGTATGCCGAGAACCGTCCGCTGCCGGGGATCATCACCAGCGGCGCCAGCCGGACGTTCGTCCCGCAGCTCTACATGTCGAACTCGATCCACCCCTACGGCGCCACCCACCTGGCGTCGGGCTACCTTGCAGCGGTGGAGGTGGCCGAGGACCTCGGGTGCCGCGACGTACCGTGGTGGCGGGCCCAGCCCCTCGACTGGTTCCTGGAGTCGATGGGGCGCCTACCGATGAACCTCGGGGTGGATCCACGCTGGTCCTGACCGCACTGAGCGGAACCCGCTCGATGCGGGAGCCGGTGCCATCACGACGGTGCAACCAACCGAAGTGGAGGACCACGTGAGCGACGACACCGACGAGGCCACGGCCAAGGTGCTGGACGGCCGTGCCTGGGCCGAGTTCTGCGACAACCTGAAGGAGGCCGGCTCGGTGGTCCTGGCCGAGACCGTCCCGGCGGATCCCCAGGACCGCGCCGAGGGGTTCCGCTACCTCACCCGGCTCACGCGTGCCGCGTTGAACTTCTTCATGGAGGTGTCGGACCCCGAGGCCCCGGCGTTCACCCAGGCGGTCGACGAGACCATCAAGATGGGCATGGACAACCCCGACAACTGTACCTGGCGACACCGGTGAAGGGCTCGCTCACCTACCGCATCACCGGCACCCGGGGCACCGTGCACTACCTCGGCTTCGGCTCCCAGGCCGGCGGCTCGCGAAGACCGGCTCGCTCGACACCACCGGGTACCTGGAGGCCTCCGACATGGTGATCGACGACGACGGCCGCTTCGAGATCGTCGCGCCGGTTGAGCGACCACCGGACGCAGCCAACTGGTTGCCGATGGCCCCCGAGACCTCCATGATCCAGGTGCGTCAGACACGGGTCGACCACCGCAACGAGGTGCTCGCCCAGGTGGGCATCGAGCGGGTCGACGCCCAGCCCACTCCCCGACCGGTGACACCGCAGCGCCTCGAGCGCTCGCTCGGCGAGGTGGCGTTCTTCGTGCAGGCGACCTCGCAGCTGTTCGCCCAGTGGACCGAGGACTTCCGGCGCAGGCCCAACGAGCTGCCCCCGCTTCGACCCCGCGAAGGCCCTCGCCGCCGGCGGCGACCCGAACATCGCCTACTTCCACGGCTGGTTCGACCTGGCGCCCGACGAGGCCCTGGTGGTCGACCTCACCCCGCCCGAGTGCGACTTCTGGAACTTCCAGCTCGCCAACTACTGGATGGAGAGCCTCGACTACCGCTACTTCCCGGTGCACCTCAACCGTGGCACCGCCACGTACCGGCCTGACGGGTCCGTGCGGATCGTGGTGTCGGCGACCGACCCCGGGGTGCCCAACTGGATGGACACTTGCGGCCACCACCACGGCACCATGTGCGTGCGCTGGATCGGAGCCACCGAGCACCCGGTCCCCCACACCGAAGTGGTGAAGCTCACCGAGGTGCGCCCGTGAGCACCGGTCCGCCAGTAACGGGGTCCCCCGCCGGCTCCGTGATCGAGGAGCTGCTCGAAGGGGCGCGGGCGGCCACCGGTCTGGACGACTTCGGCGACGAGTCGTTCCGCGAGGGGGCTCGGAGTGCTGTTGGACACCTACGAGCGCAACGGGTACGACGAGACCGGCCTGAGACAGCGCCGCAACCGGCTGGCGGGCCTGCTCGCCGAGCGCCTGCGCATCGAGCACGCCTGGGCGGAGCACCCCGAGATCCGCGAGGTGCCGATCACCGCCCCGCTGTACCTCACCGGCCTGCCCCGCACAGGCACCTCGGCGCTGTTGAACCTCCTGGCCACCGACCCGACGATGCGCCCGATGGCGCTGTGGGAGGGAATCAACCCCTCCCCCTGCCCGGCAGCCCGGCCAAGGAGGGCGATCCCCGCTACACCGCCATGAAGGAGTTCCTCGACCGCGTATACGAGAAGGACTCCGACTTCGGCGCCATCCACCACACCACCGCGGACACCCCCGAGGAGTGCGTGCACCTGCTGAACCACACCTTCGCGGATGTGCAGTTCGGCATCGAGGTACTGATGGAGCCCTACGCCTCCTGGTTCCGCGCGCAGGACCACCGGGTCGCCTACCGCTACTACGCCGACATCCTCCGCATGCTGGCCTGGCAGCGCCCCGGTGGGCGCTTCCTGCTCAAGTCTCCTGCACACCTGTGGGCGCTCGACATCCTCGTGGAGATGTTCCCCGACTGCTCGATCGTCGTAACCCATCGCGACCCGCTCGAGAGCGTGGCCTCGTATGCGTCGATGATGGAGTCGCTCATGAACGGACGGACCGTCGACCGCGCGGAGTTGGGCCCGGTGGTGCTCGAGTACCTGGCGGCCAAGATGGACCACGCCCTGGCGTGCCGTGAGCGGATCGACCCCGAGCGGATCCTCGACGTGCGCTACAGCGACTTCATCGCCGATCCCGTGGCCACGGTGCGCAGCATCCACGAGCACTTCGCCCTGCCCGTCGACGACGAGTTGACCCAGGCCTGGCAGGCCCACGTGGATGCGCACCCCCGTGGCGAGCACGGCGAGCACGACTACGGCCTCGACGAGTACGGCCTCACCGAGGCGGCAATCCGCGACCGGTTCGCCCACTACCTCACCTCGCGACACCCCTGACCCCGCGTCGCCCCCGAGCGTGCGTCGCTCCCGAGCGGTCGGGCGCAACCCTTCATCCCCTGACATCCCGCCCCCTATGGCGGCAGATCGTCCGCTCCTCAGAACGCTTCGGCGGCCGTGGGGGCCAGGAGGACGTCGAGGGCCGGCACCGCGGTGATCTTCTCGGTGAGCGCGAAACGATGCCGGCCGCCGTGGACGACATAGAGGTGATCCAGCCTCAACGACTCGACCGCGGAGTGCATCGACCGGGTGGTAGACGGGGCATCGGTGCGCTTGACCTCGATCCCGATGATCCGGCCGGCGAGCTCTACCCGGAGATCGATCTCCGCGCCCGAATGAGTCGACCAGAAGCTGGGCTCGTCGACATCGGGCCGGGACGCAAGGTGTTCGACCACCAGGCCTTCCCAGCTCGCACCTACCTTCGGGTGGCGTTCGAGATCGAGACGAGAGTCGATGCCCAACAACCGGTGCAGCAGTCCCGTGTCGCGTATGAACACCCTGGGGGCCCTCACCTGTCGTTTCGAGATGTTCGCGTGCCACGCCGGGACCTGGCGAACCACCAGTGCGTCGCAGAGGGCGTCGACGTATCTCCGCACCGTCGTCTGTGACACCTCGACGGAACGGGCGAGCTCGGCGCCGTTCCACCTCTGGGCGTGATAGTGAGCCAGCATCGACCAGAACCGGCGCATCGTGGTGGCCGGGATGCCGAAGCCGAGCGCCGCGAGATCGCGTTGCACGAAGGTGGCGATGTAGTCGTCACGCCAGCGGTTCGACTCCCGTTCATCGGTGGCCAGGAACGACAACGGAAGCCCTCCCCGCAGCCACAGGGCATCGAGACCGGCACCACCCACGTCTCCGAGCGTGAACCCGCCGAGCTCGACGAAGGTGACCCGTCCGGCAAGGCTCTCCGAGCTCAACCCGACGAGGTCCGGCGAGGCGCTGCCCAACACCAGGAATCGTCCGGGCCTGCGATCCTCGTCGACGAGGACCCTGAGGACTCTGAACAGATCCGGGCGGAGCTGCGCCTCGTCGATGATGATCGTCTGACGCGATCCGGACAGCGCGAGTGTCGGCTCCTGCAACCTGGCGAGATCGCGGGGATCCTCCAAGTCGAAGATGTTCTCCGGAGGAGGTGCAACCAGCCTGCGGGCCAGTGTCGACTTGCCTGCCTGGCGTGGCCCGGTGAGGAGCACGACGGGTGACCTGCCGAGAGCCTCACGCAGGTCACGTTCCGCCTGGGCTCGGACGACGTACACGGCCCCCACACTATCATTGAAGATCCTCCATGCGACGGTGGATCTTCAATGTCCATTCACATGGCGATGCTCAGCACAAAGGGACACCGGCGAGAACGTCATAGTCCCGTCTTCGGATGGGTCAACCGTATGCACCTTGTGCGCCCAGCCAATGGCCGGTGAGTCCGTCCAGTGAGACAGCCAGCACGCTTGGACCCACGCAAGATCCGACAGTGCCCTGTGCGGGAGCAGACGTCATCTGTACGTTGTCCCCTGCCCCGGATGTTGCAGACGGCCCCAAGTCATATGTACGATTCGTACATGAATGAAGTCGCGGTGAGCGATGCCCGCAACCGACTGGCCGAAGTGATCGAGGAGTCTCGCAACTCAGGAGAGCCGGTGTCGGTTACGCGGCGCGGACGACGCGTGGCAGTCATCATCGACGCCGACGCGTTCGATCATCTCGTCGAAACCGCCGACAACGTCGACGATCGCCGAGATCTCGACGCGGCCCGGACCGACGACGACTACGTCCCATGGGATGAGGTGAAGGCGATGCTAGGGCCTCGAGTGAGCCGCTACAGGGTCGAGATCGCCCGGGCGCGGTGAAGTCGATCGCCAAGCTACCCCGCCAAGAACAGCGAAGGATCCAGGTGGCGATCGACTTGCTCGCCGACGAACCTCGACCGCCGGGTTGCACCAAACTCACCGGCGAGGACGCTGTGTACCGGGTCCGCATCGGCGACTACCGGATCCTCTATGAGGTCATCGACGATCGCCTGCTAATCCACGTTGTACGCATCGGCCATCGCCGTGACGTATACCGAGACCGCTGAGCACGATCAGAACATCACGCCCCAATCCTTCGCCGACCAGTGCACAACCGGCATAGTGATCGAGCGACAATGACGTGTGCGATCAGAGAGACCCGGGTTCGGCGGGGTGGGGTTGTTCCTCCTGACATCCCACTGAAGCCACCCGAGCCCATGCCCGCCGGGATCTGATCCGCTGGATCGAGGGCTGATCACGATATGCAGGTGATCCACCACCGTCTCCACTCGACCCTCGGCTACCGCAGCCCCACCGAGACAGAAACACTTGAGGCCGCAACAGAACGCGCCGATACGGCACCGTTGCGGGACCTCGTTGAGGCTCGCCGCGGGGACATCAAGGCCATCGTTGCGCGCCACCACGGACGATCCGTCGCCATCTTCGGGTCGGTGGCCCGGGGCGAGGAACGGCCGGAAAGCGAAATCGACTTCCTAGCGGAGCTTTGCCCCGGACGCGCTGCCGATCGACGCCGTCCGTGTCCGTCTCATCGAGATCGGTGAAGCGGCCAAGGGAATCCATCCCGACCGGTCCCCGCAACACGACCACCCGGCTACTGGGTGGCGTACATCTTGTTGAGGCAGATCTGCACCTCACGGGCGACCGTGATGCCCGACAGCGCCGCCTGGTGGGTCCCCATCCCGGCGGCTCCGGCATCGGCCCCCGACAGGAACAGACCGCGGATCGAGGTCTCCACGCTCGGCTTCATCGAACCGCACTGGCCGACGATCTGCGCCACACCGACGCACTCGCCACCCTGGCCGGGCAGCACCGAGTCGCGCGTGAGGTTGGAGATGTCGCGAGGGCCGTTGTACTCCTTGCGCTCCGTCGCCTCCCAGATCTCCGGGAACAGCTCCTGCATCTGGCGGTCCATGCAGCGCCAGATGCCCTCGATCTCCTTCGCGTCGGGGGTTCGGCGAGCAGACCGTTCCCGAGACCAGCACCTGCTTGCCGGGGGGGCGCGGCGTTGTCGTCGTAGAAGGAGTGGTTGCACATGAACAGGATGACCTCGTCAGGCTCCTCGCCTTCCTTCTGCTTGCGGAAGCGCTCGGTGTCGAGCCAGCTGTCGTCGGACCACACCACGTAGATGGCGGTGTCCATCACAGGCTTGTTCAAGAAGTAGCGCACGCTGGTGAACGACCAGCCGGGCACCAGGGCCTTCACGTAGTTCACGTAGCTCTCGTCGAAGTACTTCTCGCCGACCAGCTTGAGCACCGTCGGCTGGATCCCGGCCGAGCTGACCACCACGGGTGCGGTGAAGTTGCCCTTGGCGGACTCCACGCCCTTGACCGCGCCGTCCTCCACCACGATCCGCTCCACCCTGGCCCCGGTGATCAGCGTGCCGCCGTTGCGCTCGAACTCGCGGGCCATGATCGTGGTGAGCTGGCCGAAGCCACCCTTGTACTGCCCGCCGCCGCCCTGCAACATGAACTGCTTCATGATCAGGATCTGCTCCGAGGCGGCCACCAGGTCGAGCGGTTCGGCGAGCGATGCGTTCGCCTGGAATCCCATGTAGTTGTACAGCGGCGCCGGGACGTCACGGGCCTCCAGCCATTCCTTCATGGTGATGTTGTCGAGCTTCGCTATGTCGTCGTCCTCCATGGTGACCAGCTCGGTCATCACGGCGATCGTCTTCTCCTGTTCCTCCTCGGTGGCCTCCCACAGCCTGAAGAACGGGGTCGGATCCGCCATCGCCTGCTTCTGGGTGACGGTCTTGTACTCGTCCCACTCGCGCCGGCGGTAGCTCAGGGTGACGATGTCGCGGGGGTCGTCGGGTTCCAGGGTCGGTTCGAACTCGTCGTACACGCCGAGCTCCTCGAACACCTCCTCGAATGCCGAGCCGCGCATCGGCGACTGGCCGTGGGGAACAGGTCGTATGCCCACCCGTCCTTGTCGATGCTCGTCATCTTGCCGCCGAGGTTGGTGTTCTTCTCGAGCAGCAGGGTCTTGACCCCCGCTTCTGCAGCAGCGTGGCGCAGACCAGCCCGCCCGGACCGCTGCCGATCACGATCACCTCGTAGTCCTGGTCCTCCATGACGTTTCCCCTTGGATCGATTGGGCTCAATTCGCCTTGCTGGAAAGATACTCGATGGAGGGACCGCGTGTCACCGCTTCGCCAGGATGACCGCTCGAGGTGTCAGCGCTTCAGAACCAGAGCTGTTCCGTTGCCACCCAATCCCAGTGTCTGGGCCAGCGCGAGCGAGGCCCCCGGCACCTGGCGTGCCCCCGCCTGGCCGCGCAGCTGCCAGGTGAGCTCGCACACCTGGAACACCCCCATGGCGGTGGTTGCCTCGCCGAAGCACAGGAAGCCGCCGCTGGGGTTGATCGGCATGCGGCCGGTCGGCATCGTCTCGCCGGCCTCCAGGAGGTGTTCGGCCTCACCGGGTTCGCACAGGCCCCAGTCCTCGGGGAAGGCGAGCTCGTAGTACACGGTGTTGTCCTGGAGCTCCACGAAATCCAAGTCGGTCGGCTCCGCGCCCGCCTGCGCGAGTGCCTTGCGCACCGCCTCGGCCGCCTCGCTGTGATGGGCCTTGCCGTCCGGCACAATGCCGGCGAGCCCGCGGGGCAGTCCGTCGTCGAAGCGGGCCGTGGCCACCGCACTGCCGGCCACCCACACCGGGTCGCCGCCGATCTGGCGTGCCTTCTCCGCCGAGCAGATCACCGCCGCAGCCGCGCCGTCGCTCACCGGGCAGATCTCATAGAGCCGCAACGGGTCGCTCACCATCGCGGACTCGAGCACCTGCTCCATGGTGAACTCCTGACGGAAGCGGGCGTTCTCGTTGTGCTTGGCGATGTCGTGGGCCTTGACCGCCACCTTGGCGAGCTGCTCTTCAGTGGTGCCGAACTCGGCCATGCGCTGGCGGCACAGCAGCGCCCAGAACGAGGGGCCCGGCATGCCCACGCAACGCTGGCGCAGGAACTCGGGATCGGTCTCCTCCTCCACACCGGAGGTCTGGATGAAGCCCTTGGGCATCTTCTCGCCGCCCACCACCAGTACCATGTCGTACTGGCCGCCTGCTACGAGCGAGTAGCCGATGTTGAACGCATTGCCACCAGCGGCACAGCCGGCCGACATGTTGAACACCGGGATCCCGGTGGAGCCCATGTCCTCCACGATGTCGTTGCCGTTGAGTCCCCAGCCTTTGCCACCCGAGAACCGGGAGCTGGCGGCTGCCACCGCGCCGATGTCGCGCCAGGACACCCCCGCGCCGGCCAGCGCCGCGGTGACCGCGTGGCGGCACAGCTCGGTCACCGAGCGGTCCGTGAACTTGCCCCAGGGGGTGCATCCCGACACCGAGCACTGCTACTTCTGTCATGGTCTCGCCTCTGTGGTTCTGATCGTGGTCTGGTGGATCATGCGGGCTGGAACATCCAGCTCAGTTGCGGGTTTCCGTCGTCGTCGTGGCAGATCACGCCGAGCACCAGCTCAACGTCGCCACCACGACGAGCCCACCGGGATCGTCGACCGCCATGCGGCCGACCACCCTCAGGCCGTCGGTGAGGTCAACCACGCCCAGGGCATAGGGGACATAGGGCTCGTCGTAGCGCGCGGGTGGCGGTGGTGGGTAGTTCTGCACCGAGTAGCTCCACAGCACGCCGTGCGGGCCGAACGACGCGTCCTGCATGTCGGAGTGGTCGCAGTCGGGGTTGTGGCAGAGCTCGGAGCGGGGAAGTACGGGGTGTCGCAGGTGGCGCAGCGCGAGCCCAACAGCCGTGCCCCGTCGTCGGTATCGGCGAACAGCCCCTCGATCACCGGTGTGCCCTCGGTCGTCATGACGCTGCTCCTGATTCGTTGACGGCTCTGACCAGCTCGGCCAGCACCTCGTTGCAGTCTCCCACGATGCCGAAGCGGGCGTGGGAGAAGATCGCCGCGTCCGCATCGGTGTTGATCGCCACGATCGTCTTGGCGGCGGTGCAGCCGACCATGTGCTGAGTCGCCCCGGAGATCCCCGCGGCGATGTAGAGCGCGGGCCGGGTGAACTTGCCGGTCAGGCCCACCTGGTGCGACGAGTCGATCCAGCCCATGTCGACCAGTGGCCGCGACACACCCGACATGCCTCCGAGGGCAGCGGCGAGCTGCTCGACCAGCTCCAGGTTCTCCTCGGACCCGAGGCCGCGGCCGCCGGCCACGATCACCTCGGCGTCTTCGAGCCGTGGTCCCTCCGAGTGGGCGGCCTCGATCACCCTGACGCGTTCCTGCACACCACCGAGATCCACGTCGATGCCGGTGACCGGCACCTCGGCTCCGCCTTCGGCCGCCTCTGCCTCCACTGCGTTGGGGAGCAGCGCGATGACCGACGTGCGTGAGCGGTCCAGTTCGTAGACCACCCGGGTGTCGCCCCCGTAGGCCGAAGCCGTCACGTCGAGGCGATCGTCGTCCACCTGCACGTCGAGCGCGTTCATCACGACCCCGGCGCCGAGGCGGTGCGCCACCCTGGGAGCGACCACACGGGTACCGAATCCCTGGTTGAACAACAACACTGCCACCTCACGCCCGGCGCAGTAC
Source organism: Microthrixaceae bacterium (assembly GCA_027493675.1). Taxonomy (GTDB): domain Bacteria; phylum Actinomycetota; class Acidimicrobiia; order Acidimicrobiales; family Microtrichaceae; genus JAMLGJ01. The sequence continues at coordinate 94,352 of JAOSKI010000043.1, forward strand.
TGGGCGATCGCTTCGGTGAGCGCATCTGGGCGCTCGTCGCCGAGACTCGGATCAGCTATGTGGTCCACGCCCGCAACGCCCTGGGCGGCTGCCGCTGCAGCATGACCCTCGGGGGCCTGACCCACGATCAGCCAACGCACCTCGGCGCCCAGGGCGCCTGCGATGCGACGCGCCAGCGTGAGCGCTGCATCGCGCTCCTCGGGCGGATCCTCGCTCGCTCCCTGCCAGGTGACACGACAACCGATACAGCCATGTTCACGCACCGCCTTTCAGCACTCGTTCCTCGATGAGCCGCTCGACCAGCCGGTCGGCCCACTCGGCGGGGCCGTCACCCTCGATCATCTCGCAGTCGCTCTCCACCACCGGAACGTACTGGCGCGACAGCCGCACCCGCGGCGCCAGGCCGGCGTCGTCGAGTGCGAGGTCCTGGGGGGTCACCGCGGTCGGGTCGACCTTGCGGGCCGCCATCTTCATCGGCATGGTCGGATAGCGCGGATCGCCGAGCTCGCTCGAGACGGTGATCACAGCCGGGCAGTCCACCTCGACGATCTCGTCGCCCTCGGGGGTCACCCGCACCACCCGGACCGACGCCGGGTCCGAGCCGGTCGACTCCACCGAGCGCGCCACGGTCACCACAGGTGCGCCGAGGTTCTCCGCGATCATCGCCGGGACCACGCCCTGGTCGTCGTCGGAGGCCCGACGGCCGCACAGGACCAGGTCGGCGCCCTCCCTGGAGCGGATGTGCGCGGCGAGCAGCGAGGCCACCACGTGGCAGTCCTGCCTCAGCCGACGCCGGCTCGATGGCGACCACCTCGTCCACGCCGAGCGACAGCGCATGGCGCAGCATGGCGGTGAGCTCCGTGCCGACCGAGACCACCTCGACAGTGCACTCCACACCGGCGTCGCGCAGCCGCAGCGCCGCTTCGATCGCCTGTTCGTCGTAGGCGTTCATCAGGCGCGGGATGGTGCTCTGGGTGAGCGACCTGCCATCGTCGCCGATGACGAGGCCGCCGGCGACCGCATAGGCACCCACCGCGCCGGGGTCCAACACTTCCTTGACGCAGACGACGATTCGCAAGACCAACCTCCAACCGGGGTCGCAGAACGGCGTGCACCCCCGCTCTGTCGTTGTGGTTAGCTATTCCTACCATCTGGTTAGACGATCTTCCACATCGCAGGGCACAGCCCCGGCGATGAGGGCCGATCCTCTCGAACCAGTGGGACACCGACACCCGATGACGAGGAGACCGCAGATGACCTGGAGCGAGTGGCAAACGGTCGAGGGTGAGGGGCTCGACTCACCGAGATCCGCTACGAGAAGAAGCACCACAGCGAGCTCAACGGCGGGATCGCAAGGGTCACCGTCGACAAGCCCGACGAGTACAACGTGATGACCCTCTCGACGGTCGAGGAGATGTTCAGGGCGTTCTACGACGCCAACCACGACACCTCCATCGGCATGATCGTGGTGGCTGGGAGCGGGCGGAACTCGGAGCCGGCGGCGACGTCGAGTGGGAGCGATGGGGTCTGCGCGCTGCGTTCTACAACCGCTACCCCCACAACCGGCTCATCAGGCTCTCGCGCAAGCCCGTGATGGCGAGGGTCCAGGGCTACTGCCTGGGTGGACACAACCCAGGCCTACTGCTGCGACTTCACCATCGCGTCCGAGGACGCCAAGTTCGGCCAGGCCGGCCCCAAGGTCTCGAGCCCCGCCGATGGCTTCTTCGTGCCGTACCTGACCAAGGTCGTCGGCGCCAAGAAGGCCCGCGAGATGTGGATGCTCTGCCGCCGCTACACCGCGGCCGAAGCGCTCGACATGGGCCTGGTCAACAAGGTCGTGCCGCTCGAGGAGCTCGGACGACGCGGTCGACGCCTGGGCCGAGGAGCTGCTCGAGAAGAGCCCCGGGTGCATCGAGATCCTCAAGGCCGCGTTCGACCAGGAGATGGACGGCTACTCCGAGATGGGCGTCATCTCGAGTCAGTTCTACCCCGACTGGTTCGACATGCCCGAAGGCAAAGAAGGGGGCAACGCGTTCACCCAGAAGCGCCCGCCGCGCTCTGGGACCTGCGCGAGCGCGAGGCCGAGAGCGCGCGCAGCTTCTCGACGAGTACGAGCAGCACTGACCTCACCGACGACCCCCTCACCCCCACCGAGCGCGGCGGGTGCTTCGATCCGCGAGAGGTGATATCCTCGAGATATCACCTGAAGGGAATGGATAACCACCTTGCCGGACATCCTCATCCGTGACGTGCCCGAAGATGTGATCGGGTTGCTCGAAAGGCAGGCCCGCCTGCTCGGCCTGTCACGCACCGAATACCTCCGTCGCATGCTCGTACGAGAGTCGACGGTGGGCCGCGCGGACGCATCCCTCGAAGACTGGCGGGCCTTCGCAGAACGTCACGCCGACCTCGACGACCCCGACATCATGCGACAAGCCTGGACGTGAGCCCCACCGAGCGCGGCCGGCTGATCGACAAGTCGGCCTTCAACCGCCTCCACGAAAGCCCTGACGCGCAAGCGTGGGTCAGCCGAGTCAACCGTGGACTCGTCACGCATCAGCACCGTCACCGTCCTCGAGATCGGTTACTCCGCCCGAAGCGCCGAGAGCTCGGCGCGGATCTGGTCCGACCGCCGCTCGCCCTCACTCCCCGTCGAATATCTCCGACCGGCGATCGAAGATCGCGTGGTCGAGGTTCAATCGCTCCTCGCGGATCGAGGCCAACACCGGGCCCCCTCCATACCCGACATCCTCATCGCCGCCACCGCGGAGCTCAACGGCCTCACCGTCCTACACCTCGACAAGGACTTCGATCTCATCGCCGATGTCACCGGTCAACCCGTCGAACGGCTCCGCACCTGATCCGCACATGCAGGTCATCAGGGTCACCGGTCGGCGGACGGGTCAGTAGGTGAAGCCCTTCTCCGGTTCGGCCGCCGCGTTGGGTCCCGCCAGATGGCCATAGGTGATACCGAGGCCTATGGTCGCACCCGGGCCCCAGTAGCCCTGACCGGCAGGCGAGGCCACGCAGTTTCCGGCGCCGTAGAGCCCGGGGATCGGGTTGTCGTCGAAGTCGAGCACGCGGGCACCGGTGTCGGTGACCGGTCCTCCGTTGGTGTCGAGCATGCCGCAGACCACGATCACGCAGTAGCAGGGGCCTTCGGAGGCGAACGGCGCCATCGTCGGGTTGGGCGAGCCCTCGCGGTTCGGTCCGTTCCAGGCACGCCCGATGGGTGCCTGACCACGACCGAAGTCGGCATCCACCCCGCTCTCGGCGAAGCCGTTGAACCGTTCGATTGTCTCCGCGAGGTTCTCCTTGAACGCCGGGTCGAGCCGCAGCCCACCGGTGTGCTCCACCAGGCCCGCCAGCTCGCCGTCGACCTCGCGATCAGGTCGTCCCAGTCGTCGCCCTTGATCACGAACTCCGCCGACTCGCCCGGGCAGCGGCATCGGCTGGCGCATCCCCGCCCAGCTCTCCGAGGAGGCCACGGTGTGGTCGTAGATCATGAACAACGCAAGGTTGGGGTATTCGCGCTGGTCGGGTCGTACACCGCGTGGGCCTTGCTGCGGTCGTGGTAGGGCATCTTCTCGTCGACCACCCGGCGGCCGTACTTGTTGACGTGCATCATGGCGTCGCCCCAGGGGATCCACACGCTCGGCGGTGTCGGCGAGCGCAACGCCGCTGTGAGAGGCACCTGCTTCAACCAGGCGTTGCCCATGTTCCCGGAGCTTGGCGCCGACCGACGATCCGAGGCGCACGAAGTCGCCCTGGCCCCGAGGGTCGCGCAGGTGCCGTAGATGCGACCGGGGATGTAGCGGCGCACGAGCTCCTCGTCGTGCGCGAACCCACCCGAGGCGAACACCACGCCCTTGCGCGCCCGGGCGAGCTCGGGCAGGTGGCCGTACCGCAGCTCGAGGCCGACCACCTCGCCTTCGTCGTTGCGCAGGATGCCGGTGACCTGACGGTTCATGGCGACCTCGACGCCCCTTGGCCGCGGCGCCGTTCTCCGAACTGCTCGACCATCCCGGGGTACCCGGTGTGGGGAACAGGTGGCGGCCGGTCACCAGGCGCTCCTCGGGAAGCTCGGCGCCGTAGTCGGGGAAGCCCGCCAGCAGGTTCCCAGAGGGCATCTGGGTGGGGTTGTCGAAGTCGAGGGCCGGGTGTCGGCCATCACGTCGAGCACACCGGCCTCGACGAGGTAGTCGATCGCCTCGGAGCCCTTTGTCGTAGAAGTTGGCGATCAGCTCGTAGGACTGCTCCGGCAGCCCGAGTGTGGGATGACCCGGGCAGTAGTACTGCGGGAACGACAGCCGGCACATGTACGCGATGGCGTCGTCACGTGGGTCCTCCTTGCCCTGGGGCCCGCAACGACGCGTTGTTGGGGATCCACGCGGTACCACCGGAGGCGCCGGTGGTGCCCCCGATGTGGTCGTTGCGCTCGAACATGATCACCGAGGCGCCCTCTGCCGCCGCGGTGGTCGCCGCAGCGAAACCGGCGCCACCGGTGCCCACCACCAGCACATCGGCATCGAAGTCGAACAGGTCGTCAGCCACGTCATGCTCCCGTCGTCAGGGCTCCCAATGAGCCCGCATCCTATTCCGGTTCCTACCACATGGTTGGTTCCTGCTACCGGAGGTTGCAACGCATGCGGCCGCCAACAAGCACCACCTGGATCACACGCGCGCAAGCGTCGCCTGACGCGGCGCTAGGGATCCACCGGAACCGCCGCAGCACCTGCCGCCAGCAGCTCGGCGATCTCCTCGGCGTGGTAGCCCAACTCGACCAGCAGCTCCTCGGTGTGCTGACCCAGCCGGGGCGGAGGCAGGCTCACCGCTCCGGGGTCCCCGAAGTGGATCGGCACGCCGGTCACGTCCACCGCACCGAGGGTTGCATGTTCGGTGGTCACGATCATGTCGTTGTGGCGCACCTGTGGGTCCTGCACCACCTCGCTCACCCCGAGCACGGGCGCGGTGAGCACGTCGGCCGCCACGAGCCGCTCGACGAGCTCCTCGCGGCTCAGCTCGCGGCACCGCTGATCGATGGTGTCATCCAGCTCGTCCTGGTGGGCCATGCGCGCCTCGATGGTGGCGAAGCGCTCGTCGGCCACCCAGTCCACGTCGAGCGCGTCGCAGAGCTTCTCGAAGAAGCGCTGCGACGGACACGTGATGATCACCTGTTCGCCATCGCTGGTGCCGTAGATGCCCGAGGGCGCGAAGTAGAGGCTGCGGTTGCCCGTGCGTGGCGTCTCCTCACCGGTGATCAGGTAGCTGCCGAGACCCGACGCCTGGCGTGGATCAGCGCATCCAGCAGCGAGATGTCGATGCGCTGGCCTCTCACCGGTGGCGGCGCGTGAGTGCACCGCCGCCAGCGCGGCGGTGGCGACCAGCACCGAGGTGAGCGTGTCTATCAACGGCACGGTCACCCTGACCGAGGCACCGCCGGGTTCACCGGTGAGCGCCAGCAACGCCCCGTATCCCTGGATGAGGAAGTCGATGCCGGGCCTACCGGCATAGGGCCCGTCCGCGCCGAAGGCGGTGACACCCACCCAGATGATGTCGTCGCGGTGGGCCCGTACCTGGTCGTAGTCGAGGCCGAGTTTCGACAACGCGGGTTGGCGCACGTTGGTGATGACGATGTCGGCGCCCGCCACGAGCCGGCCGAACACCTCCTGGGCGTCGGGCCGCGCCAGGTCGAGGACCATGCCCCTCTTGGAGCGGTTCAGGCTAAGGAACGCCGAGCGCTCACCGTCACGCTGGGGTCCCAGGTGACGGCTGTCGTCACCACGACGCGACTCCACCTTGATCACGTCCGCGCCCATGTCGCCCAGCAGGGTCGCCCCGTAGGGCCCGGCCATCATGGTGGAGATCTCGATGACCCTCAGATCCGTGAGCGGGCCGGACGCGCCCGTCGCACCGGTCACGGTATTGCGCCGTTCGCCTTGAGCTCGGCTATGTCGTCCCAGGAGAACCCGAAGGAGTCGACCAGGGCCAGTTCCGTGTCCTGGCCGAGCTCGGGGCCCAATCGCTCGATGCGCCCCGGAGTGGCGCTCAGTGAGATGGGCAGGCCACGGAACTCGACCTCGCCACCGGCTTCGTCGCAGTGGAGGCGGGCGAAGTACCCGTTGGCCCAGGCCTGTTCGGGTCCACGGCCACGTCACGGAACGAGTTGACCGGGGCCGCCACGACACCCCTGGTCGGCGAAGCGATCCAACCACTCCCCCACGGGCCGCTGCACGAACACCTCGTCGAGGAGCTCGATCAGGCCGACCCGGTTGGCGACACGGCTGTCGGCATCCACGAACCGTTCGTCGCCGGCCAGGTCGTCGCGTCCGATCGCCGCGCAGAGCGCCCCGAAGGCTGCATCGGTGTTCTCCATGCAGGTGAACATCCAACGGTCCTGCGCCTGGTAGCGGTTCCACAGCGGGTTCACCGTGTCGGTGCGGGAATGCTGATCGGCGTAGAAGCTGTCGTGGGTGCCCAGGAACCGTTGCAGCGACGGCGCCGCCAGGAACAGCTGGGAGCCGAGAAGCGAGGCGTCGACGTACTGGCCCTTGCCGGTCTCTCGCCGCCGGTGCAACGCCACCATGATCCCGAACGCCGACATCAGCCCCCGAAGGCGCTCTCCCGGCGCCGAGTCCGAGGTAGATCGGCGGCTCACCGGGCTCTCCGAGGCGCGTCATGATTCCGGTGAGCGCCTGCACGGTCATGTCGAAAGCCGGCTTGTTGATCCCGCGGTGGCCGTATCCGCTGTTGGTCGCGAGACCAGCCGTGGATTGACCGCCGAGAGCGTCGCGTAGTCGAGTCCCAGCGGTTCGAGGTTCGTCATCGACTGGTTCCACAGGAACACGTCGGACTCGGCGACCATCCGGTGCATCAGCGCGCGACCCTCGTCGGACTTCAGGTCGATCGCCATGCTCTTCTTGTTGCGGTTCACCACCAGGAAGTACTGGTTCCAGTCGGCCACCGGCACCGCGTTGATGCTGCACCCCCCGCGCCGGGTCGCCGAACTCGGGGCGTTCGATGTGGATCACCTCGGCGCCGAAGTCCGCCAGGTGCTGGGGAGCACACCGGGCCCTGGAACCACACGGTGAGATCGAGCACCCGCACACCGTCGAGCCCCCGACCGGAGGGTGCCGTGTCGGAGAGTGCCGCAGCCTGCGCTACGTCGGGCGCCGATGCGGTCGAGCGCGAGGGCACCGTGATCCCGCGGGGCCGCGCGACGGGTTCGCCCGAGCTGTCGGGGACCTTCCGAGTGGTACCGACCACACCGGAGGTCTCCAGCTCCGCGACCTGCGAGTCGGTCATCGCGAGCACGTCGCAGAGGATCTCAGCGGTGTGCTGGCCGACACCGGGGGCCATCCGCGAGAGCCGAGCCGGAGTGTCGCCCATGTGGATCGGGAACCCGAGGCTCTGGTAGGTGCCGTAGCTCGGGTGCTCCAGGTCGAGCACGTAGCGGTTGATCGCCGCCTGGGTGAGTTCGGCCACGTACTCGTAGCGCTCCATGACATCGGCCGACAGGCGCTCCTCGTCGAATCGCTGCCGCCAGTAGGCGCCCGTCTGGGTGGCGAAGCGCTCGTCGAGGATCGCCATCAGTTCCTCGCGGCCCTCACCGCAGCGCTTGTCGTGAGAATCGAAGCGCGGGTCGTGCTCGTCGAGACCCATGAGCTTGAGAAGCCCGGCCACCAGCGGTCCGAGTCGGGCATCGTGAGGGTGATCCAACGGCCATCGGAGCTCGGGTACGCAAGCCCCGCTCCGGACATCGGGTTGCCCGCGCCCAGGCGTGCCACCGGCGTGGAGAGCCGATCGTCGCGCATCGCCATGTAGGCGTCGATCTGCAGGGAGGCGCCGTACATGTTGCCTGCGAACAGCGACGCGCCGACAACCTGGCCCTCGCCGGTCTCACCCCGGTGGTGCAGCGCGATCATCGTACCCAGCGCGAGCATGACCGAGGTGTACATCTATCCGGCCCCGGCGTACACGGGTGGTTCGCCGGGTTGGGGCAGGGTCGGCATCACCCCGGTGCGTGCCGCCGCCAGCTCGTCGAGCGCCGGTAGGTCACGGTCAGGGCCCGTCGGACCGAAACCGGAGCCGTGCACGTACACCAGCGCCGGGTTGCTCGCGGTGAGTGCGTCGGATCCCAGGCCCAGGTCCTCCAACTCCAGGAACGGCAGATCCGTGTAGAAGACGTCGGCCGAGTCCAGAAGGCGGTCGAGGATCCCGCGGCCCTCGGACCGCGGTGAGGTCGATGCCGATGCTCTGCTTGTTGCGCTGCACCAGCTCGGCGTCCGCGTCGAATGCCTCCTCGGGGTGCAGTCCGTCGCAGTTCCGGGTCAGGCGGCTGCGCCGAGAGGTCCTCCACGCGGATCACCCGGGCTCCGAAGTCACCGAGCAACGCGGAACCCATCGAGGACCACAGCTCGGTGGTCAACTCCACAACGGTCACATCCCCCGAGGGCGTCGGTCATCGCGGGTACCTCTTTCCGGCCGGCTCGTGAGTCGACCTGTCAGCTGCCGGGGCGTCCGCTCACACAGACGGTCCCCCAGCCGATCCCTTGGCCAGCAGGTGGCCGTCGAAGGAATCCTACCGCTTGGTTAGGATTCCCGAAAGACTGTAGGATTCCTCCGACAACTGGTCGGTCTGGTTCACAGCCGGCCGCAGCGGAGGGACCCGAGGCACATCGTTGTCGATCCACGGACCCCGGTCCAGGGTCGTGGTGTCGGGCCCGGTGCGAGCCCTCCGATCGAAGGTTACGGACTTTGGATCAGGAGACGACATGGCGGTGAGCGCAGAGGCCATCCAGGCGATGCTGGACCGTGAGGAGATCCGCGACCTCGCCAACAGGTACGCGCACTACGTCTGGCAGCGCGACGCCTCCGCGGTCGCCGATCTGTTCACCGACGACGGCCTCATGCAGACCCCGGACCTGCCGGACCTCAACGGTCGCCAGGAGATCCTGGAGAACTACACGAAGATCTTCTCCGACATCGACCTCTACCCGTACGTCCACAACCACGTGGTGGACCTCGAGGGCGATTCGGCGACCGGCACCTGCTACCTGGATCTACGCTCTCGGAACGACGAGCATCACATCATGGCCGCCGGCTACTACGAGGACCGTTACCGACGTGTGGACGGCAGGTGGTTGATCGCCGGCCGTGACCTCACGCTGGTCTCGTTCTTCCCGATCCGCAAGCGCGGCTCGGCACCGGCCGACAACCCCGACACGCCCCAGGAGGCATGAGATGGCACAGCTCACAGTGGGAACCCGACTCCGCAGCGCGGTCTGCGAGACCGAGGTGATGGTGGTCGGCGCACCGGAGGGCGACGTCGAGTTGACCTGCGGTGGTGCCCCGATGATCGGCATCGACGAGCAGCCGCCCGAGGGCGGTTCGGTCGACCCCGCAGCGGCCGAAGGCACCGCCGTCGGCAAGCGCTACACCAACGACGCCGGCGACATCGAGGTGCTGTGCACCAAGGCCGGCGAGGGTTCCCTCGGCCTGGGTGGTGAGATCCTCGGCCAGAAGGACGCCAAGGCCCTTCCCTCCTCGGACTGATCCGCCATGAACCTCATGATGCTGCTCGAGATGGCGGCTTCGAGCTTCGGAGATCGGACCGCGGTCACCAACGGCTCCGATTCGCTCACCTACACCGAGCTGTTCGACGCCGCCGGGGCCGCCGCGGCCCGGATCGCCGATTCAGAGTGCGAGTACTCCGGACTTGTCGACGTCAACACGCTCGCGGTGCCCATAGCCCTGTTCGCGAGCGCATGGGCGGGGACACCGTTCTCGCCGCTCAACTACCGTCTCACCGAGACCGAGTTGGACGCACTGCTGGCACGCATCTCGCCTGCGTTCGTCGTCACCGACTCAGACCGCGCCGAACGACTCGCAGGCCACGACGCCCTGACGATCGTGCAGCGGGAGGACTTCGTGGCCTCGGCGCGTTCGGGTGCGGTCCTGGACCGGCCCTGGTCGATGGACCCCGAGGACATCGCGGTCCTGTTGTTCACCAGTGGCACCACCGGCGTGCCCAAGGCAGCGATCCTGCGCCACCGCCACCTCGTGTCCTACATCCTGGGTTCGGTGGAGTTCGCCGGAGCAGCCGAGGACGATGCTGCGCTCGTCAGCGTGCCGCCCTACCACATAGCGGGCATGGCCTCGATCGCCAGCTCGGTGTACGCCGGACGTCGCATCGTGCAGCTCGAGAACTTCTCCGCGGAGGGCTGGATCGAGACCGCCCGCAACGAGCGCATCACCAACGCCATGGTCGTTCCCACGATGCTGGTTCGCATCATCGACGCACTCGACCGTGAAGGCGACGCGAACCTGCCGCACCTGCGTGCGATCTCCTACGGCGGGGCCAAGATGCCCCAACCGGTGATCGAGCGGGCGATGGAGCTGCTGCCGCAGGTGGACTTCACCAACGCGTACGGCCTCACCGAGACGAGCTCCACCATCACCGTGCTCACGCCTCAGGACCACCGCGACGCGGCAGCCAGCGACGACCCCGCGGTGCGGCGACGCCTGTCGTCGCTGGGCACCGCGCTGCCGAGCGTCGAGATCGAGATCCGTGACGAGTCAGGAGAGCCGGTGCCTGCCGGCGAGTGGGGCGAGATCCATGTGCGGGGCGAGCAGATCTCCGGGGAGTACCTCGACCAGGGCAGCCGCCTGAGCGACCAGGGCTGGTTCCCGACCCGCGACCGGGGCAGCCTGGACGCGGACGGCTACCTCTTCTTGGAGGGCCGCAGCGACGACATCATCGTCCGCGGTGGGGGAGAACATCTCACCGGGTGAGATCGAGGACGTCCTGCTGGCCCACGACGCGGTGATCGACTGCGCGGTGGTCGGCATCGCCGACGAGCAGTGGGGCGAGGCAGTGGCCGCGGCCCTGGTGCTCGGAGAGGGAGCATCCGTGACCGAGGACGAGCTGCGGGCCTGGGTGACCGAGCGCCTGCGCTCCTCGCGTGCACCGGTGCACTTCGAGTTCCGTGACGAGTTGCCCTACACCGAGACCGGCAAGCTCCTACGGCGACAGGTCCGCGCCGAGATGGGCGCCTGAGCCCCGGCTCTCTCGGATCTCCGTCCTCAGGACGCTCGCCGACGGCCGGCACGCTGCCCGCCCAGCGGACGCGTCACTTGCAGAGGATGTCCGCGCGGGTGCTCTCGAACGCGGCGAGCACCTCGTCGAGGTACTCCCCGGGCACCTGCGCATCGACGAGTGACTCCCGCAGGTACTCCATGGTCCGGTCGAAGTGCACGTCTGCCAGTCCGGCGTCGACGAGCCGCTGGTGCGAGACACGCAACCGCTGGCCGTCGTACTCGGAGGCCTCCAACATCCTGCCCAGGAAGTCGTACTGCTTGGCAGACCAGACCTCGGTGTCGACCCCCTTCCAGGAAGGGTGTGAGGGTGTCGTCGGCAAGCATGCGGTCGTGAAGACCCTCGATCGCTTCGATCACCGCCGAGGCGCCACCCATACGTTCCAGCAACGTGTCCATTGTCCCTCCTTGGAAGGTCTCTCTGATAGGTCAATCAGTGCGATCTCTGGTGTCCACCACGAAGAGGTTCCCCGACTCGCACCACACGGTGTCGTGGGTGTACTCGTCGGGGCGCCGGGTGAGATCGCCGAGCAGGTACCAACGCCACGGCGGGTCGCCGTGGTCGACGTACTCGCCGGTCAGCGTGCCGGTGAACTCCTCCCGGCCCGCGAAGTGCGTGCCCATCACCGCGTGGCCGCCGTCGCACTCCGCGACCCGGCCGGCCATGTCAGGATCGAACCCGCTGACCCTCTCGTGGGTGCGCTCAGCCATCTCCGCAGATTCCGTCGAAGGTGTCGAGCGCCTCCTCGACCATGTCGAAGAGGATCTGCTTGGCCGGCTTCATCGAGGTCACGAAGCTGACGCCCTGGCCCGCGGCCTCGGTCATCAGGTCGGCCCTGCGGTTGTCGTTGGCGCCCTGGATGTAGTCGGAGCTGAGCAGCATCTGGTAGGGGGCCTGAAGCGGCGCCGGAGCCTCGGGCTTGGCCCACTCCTCGGTCCACGGGCAGCGCAGCACCCGCATGGTCATCCCCGAGATCGACGTGCTGAAGGTGGTGTCGTCCACCGTCGATTCGAGGATCCGCTCCTTGATGATCATGTCGACATCGGACTCGCGGCACGCCAGCCAGAGGGTGCCGGTCCACACACCCGACGCGCCCAGGCACAGCGAGGCGGCCAGGTGCCGACCGGTGGTGATGCCGCCTGCGGCGATGATGGGGGTGTCACCCGCCATGGCCGCCACCTCGGCCACGATCGACAAGGTGCCGACGTTGCCGGTGTGGCCCGCGGCGTCGTAGCCCTGGGCGATGATCGCATCCACGCCGGCTTCGAGCTGCCGCTTCGCCTGGCGTGCCTTGCCCACCAGACCGAACACCTTGATCCCCCGCTCGTGGGCAGCGTCCAACATGAACGCGGGGCTCCCGAGGCCCGACGCGATCACCGGCACGCGCTCTTCGAGCAGGACGTCGAGCTGCGCCCGTGCGAGCTCCTGGTTGAGTCCGCCCCACTGGTGCAGGTCCACCTGGCCCTTGGGATCGGGCACGTCGTAACGCTCCTTGATCTCCTGGGCGAAGGCGCGGTGCGTGTCGGGGATGTTCGACATCAGCTCCTCGACGCTGCCCGCGGGAGGCACCGACGACGGCAACACGAGATCGATGCCGAAGGGCCGTCCCTCGACACGGTCACGGATCCAGCGCACGTCGGCCTCGATGTCCTCGGGCGTGTGCATGGCCTCACCCAGCACGGCGAAGCCACCGCCGTTGATCACCGCGACCGCGACGTCCTTGCAGTGGGTGAACGCGATCACCGGGAACTCGATGCCCAGCATGTCGCAGAGCTTGGTGTGCAGCGGATCTCCACTCATCGTTACTCCTAGCGGTGTTCGTGCAAGCGCCCACGAGGCGCTCCGCGGTCTCCCTTTTGCGGGACTGTTCCGGCACAGCGTAGACCCCCTGTGCCAGATGGTGACATTTTCCGACCAACTGGTTAGAGCGACCGCCAATGGACGGGCGCTCCTGGCGGGAGCGCCGTGTGGCGGTGTAGCCGCCACCATCGAACCGCGGTGAGGCGTAGCGTGTTGACGCGGCTGCTGAGGTCGCCAGTCGGTTGGTGTTCCAGTGTGAGCCGGCGGGTTGCCTCCGGGCCTGTGAGGGTTCTCATGTGGGAGCGGATCCGGCGGTTCGGATCCCGGATCGGTGTCGCACCCCGGCTGTAGCGTCGAACACATGTTCGAGGATGGGAAGGACCGTTCGGGGAAGGACCGTTCGGGGAAGGACCGTTCGGGGAAGGTGCTGCTTCGTGAGTGGCGAGTGTGGGCCCGCGAGCAGTGGGAGAACGAGTGCCTGATCACCGACGACGCCCCGGAACCGGTCCACGATGCACGTGAGCACATGGACGGCCTCCTCGCGGCCCTCGCCGGTACCGACGTGGCAACCCTCGACGACGACGGGTTGATGGGCACGGTGCTTGCCCTCGAGGACCGTGCAGCGGCACCTGGATGCGGTGAAGGCCACCGCGCTGGGTCGTCTGGATCGCTCGGGAGCCACCGAGGCAGCTGCCGGTCTGGGTGTCAAACGCTGGAAAGCGCACCGTACCCACAGCAGCGACACGACGGTGGGTCGTGAGCTCAAGGTCGCCCGTACCCTGGAGCGTTTCGAGGCGTTCGCCGAAGCACTCGCAGCCGGGGTGGTGTCGGTGGACCACGTGTTGGCGCTCGGGGCCGTGTGCAACGACCGCATCACAGACGCTCTTGTTGCCATCGAGCACCAGTTGGTGCGCTTCGCGAAGTTCCATCGTTTCAGCGTCTTCGTAACCCATCTCCGCCAAGTAGCAGCCATGTTGGATACCGACGGCGCAGAGCCCGACTGCGGTGACCGTGACAGCGCGGCCATGGGCAGGGACCTCGAAGGCCACCTGCACCTCAAACTGGAGTTGACCGGTCACAACGCAGTGGAGGTCGAAGCGATCATCAACACCGAAACCGATCGGCAGTACCGCGCCGCGGTCCGCGAACACGACACCACCGGGCTTGCGGTGCCGGCGATGGGGGTGTTGCGGGCCAGGGCGATCGTGGAGCTGATACGCCGCGGGGCCGCGGTCAACCCGAACAGCCAGAAACCGGCGGTGTCGGTGACCCTGACAATCCGAGCTGATCGCGATGGGATCCCAACCGGGGTGCATACCCTCGACGGGTACAACGTGGACGCGGTGAGCACCGCGGTGCTGATCTGCGAAGCACACCTCCAACCGGTGATCGTGGACGGTTCGGGCAATCCGCTCAACCTGGGCCACACCGTCAGGTTGTTCACCCCGGCCCAACGCAACGCGCTGGTCGTGCGCGACGGCGGGTGCATCTTCCCGGGATGCGACCAACCGGCATCGCACTGCGACGCGCACCACGAGATCGATTGGCACCTGGGTGGTTCGACCGACGTCGACAACGGAGCGTTGCTGTGCCGGCGTCACCACGGTCTGGTACACGGCCACAACCCCTGGACGATCACCCACCTGCACATCGACGACCTACCACCCGACCTGCTCGAACAACACCTCACCAGAGCCCACAACGCCCACCTCGACCCCACCCCCGACGTACGCGTACTGAAATCACCCCCCGGCAAACTGCTGCTCGCCCAGAACGCCACCGACCACCAAGGCCCCGCACCACCCTGACACAGCACCCCCTGACCCCCGACGCACGCACCGGTGACGAGCCCACCGGACGAGCCCGGTCGGATGACCACTTCACCGATGCAACACGTGATGGTACGGTGGGGTGCGAAACACACCACTGGTGCTGATCGGGCGATCACCGGATGGATCCGTGATCCACAGGGGGAGCCGAGCAATGGCTGCTACGAACACCCAGGCACACCACCGCTGTTCCGAGGACGGTGGCGGGTTCGCACCACGGCGCGGACCGGCGCCACGCAGCAGACCGCAGCGCCGGTTGTGCGCCCCGGCGATCGCGATCATGGTCGTGTTGTCGCTCGTCGGCGCGGGATGCGCTACACCGTCACCACCGGCGGGTGGCGGCGGGATCGAGATCGACCTCGGCCCGCTCACGGTGCCCCTGCCGCCCATCGAGGTGCGCGCACCAGCCACCAACATCCCCCTTCGGGCTGTGCAGCATCTCCTACCGGCCACCGGGTGTGAACGTCGTGGGGGCCACCCTCACGATCCCCAAGATCCGCATCGACCCGAGCAGGCCTGTGGTGACGGTCCCCGACGTGAAGGTGTCGATCCCACGGTTGCGCGTACCGCTGTCGACGATCACGCTGCGCTGCGGGCTGCTGGCGCTACCGGTGCAGGTCGACCTGATCATCCCGTCCACGGCCAGGGTCCAGGCAGCGACGCTCAACCTGAGCGCACGCACCATCACGCTCACCAACCCGTCGATGTCCATCAACGGCGCAGGACTGGGGATCCCAGGCCTCGGAGACCTCGTGATCCCGCTGCCGCCGATCCTGAACGTGCCGCTTCCCACCACAGCCATCGCCTTCTGAAGCCCACCGGCGCGAGGCCTTCACGCGGCGGTGCTGCGCGCCTGGCAACATGGACTCCCTGAGCCAGGTGGTGATATTTTTCGACCAACTGGTTAGGCCCGTGGAAGGCTCCATCGGGAGACACAGGGCTACCGAAGACGCAGGGCCGTCGAGGACACAGGGCATCGAGAAGGATCGTGCACATGCCACAGGGCGCATTGGAGGGAATCTCGGTCATCGAGGCGGGCCAGATGGTCTCGGCACCGTACTGCGCGAGGCTCTTCGCCGACTTCGGCGCCGACGTGGTCAAGGTGGAACCTCCCGAGGGTGACATCGCACGCACCTGGGGACCGTTCCCCGGCGACGAACCGCACCCCGAGCGCAGCGGGCTGTACGAAGAGTTCCTCAACACGAACAAGTCGGGGGTCACGATCGACCTCGACGACGAGGCCGGTCGCTCACGCAGTTCCTGGACCTCGTCGCGGACGCCGACGTGCTCATCGAGAACAATCGACCGGAGTTGATGCGCTCACGGCGCCTCGACTACGCGACACTCGCCGAGGCCAACCCGGATCTGGTGATGATCTCCATCACGCCGTTCGGGCAGACCGGCCCCTACGCGGACTGGAACGGCTACGACCTGAATGCCTTCCACCTGTCGGGCTCGAGCAGCCGCTACTGCGGTCGGCCCGGTGAAGCACCGCTGGAGCACGGAACGTTCTCCGCGGACTTCTACGCGGCGGTCACCGCCGCAGCATGGGGTCTCGCTGCGGTCATGGGCCGTGAGATCGTCGGTGGAGGCCAGCAGGTCGACGTCTCGTGCGCCGAGGTGGTGGCCGCCACGTTCGTGGGCAGCCAGACCATCGGCGGGTACGCCCAGGACGGCATCTTCGACCGCCGCACCGGCATTGGCATGGGGCTGTCGGCCCCCGCCGCGATACTGCCCTGCAAGGACGGCTACGTGTGGATGCTGGTGCTCGAGACCGGCCAGTGGCGCTCGCTGGTGCGGGCGATGGGCGACCCCGAATGGGCGCAGCTCGACATGTTCGACGACCTGCGGGTGCGTGGCCAGAACAAGGACCTCATCTACCCGCTCGTGCAGGAGTGGTCGATGCAGTACGGCAAGTTCGAGATCATGCAGCGGTGCCAGGCCGAGGGCGCACCGGTGACCGCCATCTTCACCGTGGAGGAGGCGGCAGAACATCCGCACCTGCACGAGCGCGGCTTCTTCACCGACATCGACCACCCCCGAACTGGGGGTGCTCGCGCACATGGGAGCACCCTTCAAGCTCCGGAGTGCCCGGGAGGACCGACCCGCCACGCTCCCCTGCTGGGCCAGCATAACGACGACATCCTGGGTGCCCGATGAGCTCCACCCCGAAGACCCCCGCCCCGCTGGAAGGCATCCGCGTCGCCAACTTCGGTTGGGTGTGGGCAGGCCCGATGGTCGGCCAGACCCTCGCGTTCCTCGGCGCAGAGGTCTACAAGATCGAATCCCGGGCGCGCATCGACATGGCCCGCACCATCCCGCCGTTCTGCGGACGGCATCCGCGATCCGGACCGCAGCCTGTCGCACCACACCGGATGGGCCGGCAACGGCAGCGTCACGATCAACCTGAAGGAGCCCGAGGGCATCGAGGTGGCCCTGGAGCTCGTCTCCCACTGCGACGTGGTCATCGAGAACTTCGGCCCCGGTGTGATGGAGCGCATCGGGCTCGGATACGACAGGCTGTGCGAGGCCAAGCCCGACGTGGTCATGTTCTCCATGCCCGCCGCGGGTCTGTACGGACCGCTGTCCAACCTGCGCACCTATGGGCTGAGCCTCGCGAGCCTCACCGGCCTCGACAGCATCACCGGATACGAGGACG
The DNA here is from genome assembly GCA_027493675.1 of Microthrixaceae bacterium. Taxonomy (GTDB): domain Bacteria; phylum Actinomycetota; class Acidimicrobiia; order Acidimicrobiales; family Microtrichaceae; genus JAMLGJ01. Next base: position 111,738 of record JAOSKI010000043.1, read on the forward strand.
GCCCACCGATCGCGATGGAGAACGCGCGTTCTCGGATCCCTACAACGGGATCATGGGTGCGTTCTCGATCCTCGTCGCCCTGCGTCACCGCAGCCGGACCGGTACGGGTCAGCACATCGACTGCTCGCAGCAGGAAGCCGTGATGCAGATGGTCGGCCCTGCCTACATGGACAACGTCATCAACGGCCGGGTCGCGGGTCCGATCGGCAACAAGCACCCGCTCGCGGTGGGGGCTCCCCACGGGGTGTTCCCGTGTGCGGGCGAGGACCGTTGGATCAGCATCGCGGTGCTCGACGACGACGAGTGGCAGGGCCTCGTGGCCGCCACCGATGTAGCGCCGTGGGCAGCCGCCGAGCGCTGGACCACCGCAGCGGGGCGCGTCGAGGGCATCGACGACCTCCACGGGGAGGTAGCCACGTGGACCGCCGGCTTCGACGACTACGAGCTGGCCCACCTGCTGCAGGCCAACGGAGTCGCAGCCGCCCCGGTGCTGAACGTGGCGGACCTGCTGGAGGATCCCCACTACCGGGCGCGGGACCTTCATCGAGGTTCGCCATCCGCTCGGCTTCGACGAGACGATCTACGGCGCCTACGTGAAGACCAGCCGCAGCGAGGCCCGGGTCGAACCCGGCCCATTGCTCGGCCGCGACAACGACCACGTGTTCCTCGAGCTGATGGGTATGCCGTCGCAGCGCTACGAGTCACTCGTCGAGCGCGAGATCATCTACTGAGCCCCCGCTCCACCGCACCCGTCCGTTCTGTGGGGTGTGCGTGGCGCTGAGCGCCACGCACGCGACACAGAACGGTGAGGGGGCTGGCTCAGCGGCCCTTGAAGTCGGGCTTGCGCTTCTCGGCGAACGCACGGGGGCCTTCCTTCGCGTCCTCGGAGGCGAACACCCTCGCCGCGATGGCCTTCTCCAGCACGAAGCCGGACTCCTGCTCCAGCGCGCGCACGGCGATCTCCTTGGAGGTCTGCACTGCCAGCGGGCCGTTGCGACAGATCTTCTCGGCGAGCTCGAGGGCCGTGTCCATCACCCGGCCGGCGGGCACCACCCGGTTCACCAGGCCGATGTCGTAGGCACGCTCGGCGTCGATCGGCTCACCGGTCAGCAGCATCTCCATCGCGACCGCCCATGGGATCTGGCGTGGCAGGCGGATGTGGGACCCACCGGCGGGCACCAGGCCCCAGCGCACCTCGCCGAGCCCGAAGGTGGCGTCCTGGGAGGCCACGCGGAGGTCGGTGCCCGCGAGCATCTCCATGCCTCCGGCGATGCAGTGGCCGTTCACCGCGGCGATGATCGGCTTGAACACGTCGGAGAACTGGCGCTTGGTGTGGTCCTCGTAGCCCAGCTCGTCACCGGAGGTGAGCAGCGGGATCGCTTCCTTCAGGTCCATTCCCGTGCAGAAGGCACGGTCGCCCGCACCGGTGAGGATCGCCACCCACAGGTCGTCGTCCGCATCGAAGGCGGCGAAGGTGTCGTCGAGCGCCGCAAGCATGTCCTTGGTCAGCGCGTTCATGGCATCGGGACGATCGATCGTGACCACCGCGACCCGCCCGATCTTCTCGAAGCCGATGGTGGAGGGGAGGCTCAGGTCCTCGATCGGCACCGCAGCGCGCCGCAGCGCGCACCGCGGTGGGTACGGCCTGGCGCGCTTGGTCGCTGCCTTGAACTTCGGCAGGGTCACCTCCGTGGTGACCTTGTCGAAGTGGACCTCTACCGGCATGCCGATCTCGAGGTCGTCGGGGTCGACATCGACGATCTGGGTGAGCAGGCGCACACCCTCCTCGGTCTCCACGATCGTGGGTGCGTAGGGGACATCGGAGACGAACTCGGGATGCAACGCCCGCTCCGCGACGGTCCAGCTGAACACCGTGCCCCTGCCCGTGGAGCGTGCCCACTCCCAGTCGAACGAGCCGCACGACGCGCACATCTCCCGTGGTGGGTGCCGCCAGGTGCCACACTCGTTGCAGCGCTGGAAGCGCAGCTCGCCGTCCTTGATGAAGCCGTAGAAGTCACCCGTGTGGCCCTCGAGGAGCGGCAGTGGCTTGGTGTAGGGCGGTGGGAGCCACGCTGCGATGGCGTCGAGGGTGAAGTCCCTGTACTCGGCCTTGTCGGGCAACGGACGACCCAACCAGTCCTCGTAGAACGTGTCCAGATCCGGCAGGAAATCGAAATCAGGCGGACAACCCCTGCGGCACCGCCTCGACCTCCAACTGCGTGCCACAACCAGGACACACGTACTCACGCACCTGCGTCCAAGACGGATCAGGCATCTCCCGACCCTGATACACCTCCGACAACGACTCCTCGTCGTCACGCACGTAGATCAACGACGACAACTTCCAGTTCACCCGGTAGTCACCGAACTCATGACCACAACGACACTTCACGATCCGCCGCCCGTCACGAGCAACGATCGACAAAGCAGGCGTCAACGGCAACAGGATCCGGTCATCCCACGGCACCCGCTCCTGGACGATCTCCACGTACTTGTCGAAACGATCCTCGTCCTTGGCCTCACGCATCATGTCCTGGACCGCCGGCCACGCCAGCACCCCATCCATGAGCATCTCGATCTCAGCCTTGTCGAACCCCACAGCTTTTCCTCCTGGAACCGTCTTGTGCTTGGTTTCCTCTAACCGTCATCGAAGTGTCATCCGGCCATTGTGGCCCACCTGGTGTTCCACACCGGGGACCGCTCAGTTGGTGAGCACCGCTATGCTCCCGTCACCGAAGTCACCCCATCCCGTCACCACACCGAGCTCGGCTCCGGTGATCTGGCGCTCACCGGCGTCTCCGCGCAGCTGGCGGACCGCCTCCACGATGTGGCTCATGCCGAGCACGTGGGCCTCCGAGAGCAGGCCGCCGTGGGTGTTGATCGGTAGACCGCCACCCGGGCCGATGCCCACGTCCTCGATGAACGCGCCGCCCTCGCCGCGCTTGCAGAACCCCGCCTCCTCCAACTGCTGGAGCAGCTCGAAGGTGAAGCAGTCGTAGATCATGGCGAAGTCCGCGTCGGAGGGCTTCACTCCAGCGGCTCCGAACGCCTCGGGCGCCGCGATGGTGAGCCCGGTGGTGAAGATGTCGTCGCGGTTGGTGATCTCGTCTGCAGGGTACGGCTGACCCCGGGCCGCTCCGGCGATGTGCACGGGACGGGTCCGCAGGTCACGGGCACGATCGGCGGTGGTGACCACGACCGCCGCGGCGCCGTCGGTCTCCAGGCAGCAGTCGAGCAGCCGGTACGGGTCCGACAGCATCGGCGAGTCCAGGTAGTCGTCCATGGTGATCCGCTTGCCGTGCATCACCGCGTTCGGGTTGAGCTGGGCGTGCTCACGCATCGCCAGTGCGATCGCCCCGAGGTGCTCGGCACGGGTGCCGAACTCGTGCATGTGCCGGCGCGCTATCACCGCGTACCACTGTGGCGGAGCGGTGAAGCCGTAGGGCAGGTAGTAGTCACGTGCGATGGCGCCACCGGGGATCGAGCTCACGTCGTCGACCACGGTCTGGGACGCACGTGAACCCGAGTAGCCGTTCCAGCCCGCGGGCAACAGCACGTAGTCGGCACCACCGCTGGTCACCGCCGCGGCCGCGTCCTGCAGCGAAGCCACCGGTGACGCGCCACCCATGTTGACCGTCGCAGCGAAGCGCAGGTTCTGACAACCCAGGTTGGCTGCGAACTCCTCGGCCTTGCCCAGGTTGGGGAAGGGCATGATCCCGTCCACCGCCGAGGGTGCGATGCCCGCGTCCTTCAGGGCGTTCACGCAGGCCTCGAGCTGCAGCGAGAGCTGCGACTTGCCCGATCCGGGCTTTCGGCAGTACTTGGTCTCCCCAACGCCCACGATGCAGGCCGTGTTGCTCATGATCAGTTCGCCCCTTCGGAGTGGCTCGGTTGCACACCCTCCGCGCCTGGTCCCACCCGTCGGGTGGTGTCGATGCCGGTGAGCCGTGCAAGGTTCACTCCAAGGATGCCCGCACGGATCTCGGAAGTGATCTCCCCGTAGCCGTATTTCTCCTGGAGCTCGTCGGGCATCTGCAGGTTGCGCACCCAGTCGACCACCCGCTTGGTGTCCACGAAGGGCAGGTCCAGACCCATCACGATCTTGCTGGGCTCCACCCACTGCAGCGCGGTGCCGATGGCGTGGTAGCCGCGGTACGGGGAGCGCTCGTACCAGCCCACCACCCCCGACAGGCTCAGGTACAGGTGCTCGTGCTTCGCCGCGAGACCGATCAGCTCCTCGGTGTGGGGCCACGCCATGTGGTAGGCGATGATCCGCAACTCCGGGAAGTCGATCAGGATCTTGTCGAGCGTGTCGGGATGGGTGTGGGCGCTGGGCTGGGGGTAGGTGTAGGCCATGCCCGTGTGCACCGTCAGCGGGATGCCCAGCTCGCAGGCCTTCTCGTAGAACGGCCACATGCCGGGATCGTCGAGCGGGCCCGAGTCCTCGGGCTGGTACACCTTGCACAGCTTGGCGTCGTGCTCGTCCACCAGGTGCTCGAGCTCCCAGATCGCGTGCTTCACGCCGCGACGCAGGATCGGCCCCACCATCGCCTCCAGGTACATACGGCCCGGGTAAGGCTTGATCTGCTCGATCATGAACTGGTTGGTGGACATGGCGATCGTGCCGCCGCTGATGTCCATCATCCCCTCGCGCAGCGCGAAGCACACGTCCACGCCCGCCTCGTCCATGTAGTCGATCAGGGTCTCCCGCGAGCGGCGGGCGACGCTTGACCGTCGGGTCCACACCCGACCATGCGCGCAGCACGCCCTGCACGCTGTACCACCAGCGCTTGGTGTTGGGGTAGTAGTTGGCGAGCTCGGCCATCGTGGCCGGGTTCATGAAGTGGCACTCCGACAGCGCCACGAAGTGATCGTCGGTCATGTGTGGGCACTCCCATCGGCACCTTCGCCGGTGCTCTCTGCATCACGGATCAGCGTCCACAGGCGCTCGGGTGACGCGGGCACCTCGCGGGCGCTGGTGCCGAGCGGCGCCAGCGCGTCGTTGAGCGCGCACATCACCGCTGCGGGCGTGGTGTGGATCGCCCCCTCACCACAGCCCTTGGCCCCGAGGGGCGTGAACGGCGACGGGGTGACCACGGCGGTCTTCTCGATCGCGGGCACCTCGTTGATGCTGGGGATGAGGTAGTCCATGAAGCTGGTGGTCAGCGGCTGCGCCTGGTCGTCGTAGACGTACTCCTCCTACGGCGCGGCGCCGACACCCTGGGCAACACCGCCGTCGGTCTGACCCTCCACCACGATCGGGTTCAGCCGCGTGCCGCAGTCGTCCGCGAGGCGGTACTTGACGATCTCCACCATGCCGGTGCGGCGATCGATCTCCACTGCCACGACGTGCACCGCCTGGGCGGCGGTCAGGTAGCTCTTGGCACGACCCTCCTCGTCCGCGGGTGTGCGGCCCTCGGCAGTCCACACGTGGGTGGCGTCCGCGTTCGGGCTCACCCCGGGAGGCAGCAGGTCGCTGCGCGCGAGCATCGTGCCGGCGACCTGCGCCAGGCGCATCTCGGCCTGGGGCTTGCCCTTCACCACGAAGCGCCCGTCCTCGAAGGACACGTCCTCCGGTGCGCCGCCGGTGAGGCGTGCCACCACGTGGCTCATGCGCTCCACGAGCTGCTCGCAGGCACCCAGGACCGCTCCGGTGATGGCCACCCCGAGGCGGCTGCCACCGGGGCCGAACGACGGCGGCGCCGACTGGCTGTCGAGGTAGACCACCCGCACCGCGTCCATCTCGATGCCGAAGTAATCGGCCACGACCTGGCTGATGAGGGTGTACTGGCCCTGGCCTTCGTGGGAGAACCCGACCCGCACGGTGATGTTGCCGAGCATGTCGACGCTCACCACCGCACCCTCGGGCACACCGGTCTGGGGCATGCCGACTATCGCGTAGGCGTTCCAGTCGAACACGCCAGGTTCCACCGAGGTGGCCACCCCGATCCCCACCAGGCGACCCTCCGCCCGAGCCTCTGCCTGCCAGCGGCGAAGCTCGTCGTAGCCGGCCAGATCGAGTGCCGCGTCGAGCACCTCGGCGTAGCTGCCGCTGTCGTACTCGTTGCCACTCGGGATCGTGTAGGGGAACTGATCGGGTGCGATGAAGTTGCGGCGACGGAGCTCCGCCGGGTCGATGCCGAGCTCCCGGGCGGCGATGTCCATCATCTGCTCCAGCACGAAGAAGTGCGGAGGCGGCCCCATCCCGCGGTACGGCGAGGCGGGCAGCTTGTTCGTGGCCACCAGCGTCAGGTCGTACTGGGCCACCGGGATCGTGTACGGGCCGGTGAACGCAGCCAGCGGCTTGGCCGCGCTGATGGCTCCGAAACCCTCGCCCGAAGCACCGAGATCGTCCACGAGGGTCACCTTCAGCCCCGTCACGATGCCGTCGTCGCCCACCGCGAGGGTCACCTCGTAGTGACGGTCCCACGCCTGTCCCCCACCGGAGGTGAGGTACTCGACGCGATCCTCGATCCACGACACCGGCCGTCCGCCGGCCTTGCGCGACAGCATGCAGGTGATGTCGGTGCCACGCGATCCACCCTTGCCTCCGAATGCGCCGCCGTGGTGGTGGCTGTGCACGTTCACCTTGTTGCTCGGAACACCGAGCACCCCCGCCCGTCCGAGCGCGGTGAACGCCGGCGACTGGATGCTGCCGTGGATGTCCACCTCGAGGCTCGCCGGATCCCATCGGCACACCGTGCCGTAGGTCTCCATCGGGTTGGCACCCAGCCGGTTCCAACGGAACCTCTCTGTGAACACGTGCGGCGCCGAGGCGAGTGCCTCGTCGATGGCGCCCCAGGTGAACACCCGGTGCATCATCGTGTTGGTGCCGTGGTCCTCGTGCACCAGCGGGCTGCCGGGCTCCAACGCGGCGAACGGGTCCGCCACGACATCGAGGGGTTCGTAGTCGACCTCGATGCACTCCAGCGCGTCCTCGGCCACGTAGCGGCTCGTGGCCGCCACCGCAACGACCGGCTCGCCCACGTAGCGCACGATGTCCGAGGCCATGGTGGGGGTGGCCCAACCCTCCGGGACCGATCGCGCCGGGTTCGACCACTGCGCTGCCTCCGCTCCGGTGAGCACCGCCACGACGCCTTCCATGGCCTCCGCCTCGCTCACGTCCACGCGCGTGATGCGGGCGTGGGCAATCGGGCTGCGCAGGATCGCGGCGTGCAACATGCCGGGAAGGCGCACATCCGCGATGAACTCGGTGCGCCCGGTGAGCAGGCTCGGGTCCTCCTTGCGCAGGACGCGGCGGCCGATCCAACGCAGGTTGGTCGTGGGCATCTGCTCGGGGCTGTTGGGGATGTCGATCGCCATGTCGGGCCCCTATCCCTGAGCGTCCGCTGACTGGCCGGCACGCATCCGTGCCGCAGCGAGGTGCACCGCCCGGATGATCCCCTGGTAGCCGGTGCAGCGGCAGAGCTGCCCACCGAGCACCTCGCGGATCTCCTCCTCGGAGGGATCGGGGTCTGCCTCGAGCATCTCGTAGACCGACATGAGGAACCCCGGAGTGCAGAACCCGCACTGAAGACCGTGCTCCTCGGTGAAGGCCTGCTGGATGGGGGTGCAGCTGCGATTCAGCGCCAGCGAGGCCCTCTACGGTCATCACGTCGGCACCGTCGGCCTGCACGGCGAGCATCAGGCAAGACCGCGTCGCGGTGCCGTCGACCAGTACGGTGCACGCACCGCACACGCCGTGCTCACAACCCACATGCGTGCCGGTGAGGCCCAGCTCGCCGCGGATGAAGTCGGCGAGCGTGAGGCGTGGCTCGGCGAGGCCCTCGTAGGGCTCGCCGTTGACGGTGAGGGCCACCCTGCGCCTCTCGGTGGTCATGGTGTCACGGTGGCGCGTGCCACCGCCTCCACCAGCCCGCGTTCGACCAGCACCCCGGCGAGGTGGCGCCGGTACTCCGACGATGCGTGTACATCGGACATGGGTTCCTCCAGTGCGTCGGCCATCGCGGCGGCCGCCCGGGCGAACAGGTCCGGGCCCGGCTCCCCGCCGTCGAGGACCTCCTCGGCCGCGTGCGCCCTCACCGGGGTGGATCCGATGGCGAAGACCACCACCCGTGCATCCCGGCATCGTGAAGCGCCGTCCAGGCCGATCGTCACCGCTGCCCCGACCATCGCGAAGTCGCCATGGCGACGCGACAGCTCGTCGAAGGACCAACCGGTGCCTTCGGGCAACACGGGCACGCTCACCTCGACGAGGATCTCCCCGGGCTCCAACGCGGTGCTCAGGTACCCCCTCGAAGAAGTCGACCGCGGCGATCGTGCGTTCGCCGTCGGGGCCGATCACCCGCATCTCGGCGTCGCAGATGACCGCCGCCGCAGGGTACTCCGCGGCGGGATCGGCATGGGCCATCGAGCCGCCCACGGTGCCGCGGTTGCGGATCTGGGGATGGCCCACGAACTTCGTCGCCGCGTGCAACAGGGGTTGGCGGTCACGCACCAGCGTCGACTGCTCCACAGCCCGCTTGGTCGCCATGGCGCCTATCACGATGCGGTCGCCGCGCAGCTCGATGCCGTCGATGCCCTCGATGCGCCGCAGGTCCACGAGCAGGTCCGGATGCGCCAGCCGGAGGTTCAGCATGGGCATCAGGCTCTGCCCGCCCGCCAGGACGACGGCATAGCGGTCGGGATCAGCCAGCAGCGCCACCGCCTCGCCGATCTGTGTCGGTGCCTCGTAGTCGAGGGCGCCGGTTTCATGGAAAGCTCCCTGGATCGTCAGCCGGTCCACTCGGAGATCGTGGCGAGCGTGAGGTCGGTGTACTCGGCCTTGTCGGGCAACGGACGACCCAACCAGTCCTCGTAGAACGTGTCCAGATCCGGCAGGAAATCGAAATCAGGCGGACAACCCCGCGGCACCGCCTCGACCTCCAACTGCGTGCCACAACCAGGACACACGTACTCACGCACCTGCGTCCAAGACGGATCAGGCATCTCCCGACCCTGATACACCTCCGACAACGACTCCTCGTCGTCACGCACGTAGATCAACGACGACAACTTCCAGTTCACCCGGTAATCACCGAACTCATGACCACAACGACACTTCACGATCCGCCGCCCGTCACGAGCAACGATCGACAAAGCAGGCGTCAACGGCAACAGGATCCGGTCATCCCACGGCACCCGCTCCTGGACGATCTCCACGTACTTGTCGAAACGATCCTCGTCCTTGGCCTCACGCATCATGTCCTGGACCGCCGGCCACGCCAGCACCCCATCCATGAGCATCTCGATCTCAGCCTTGTCGAAGCTCATCGTCGCACCTCCTAGAACTCGAAGTCGTCGGGCAGGCCCCAGAACGCCCGTAGCTCGGCACCGAAGTCGGGCGACAGCGACATGGAGGAACGCCACATCTCCAGCACCGCTGGGTCCATGTTCTCCTTGGCGGCGACCTTCTCGCGCTCGGCGGTCCACCACTCCCTGAACGGAACCGCACGCTGCTTGCGCTTCTCACGGATCTCGGTGCGCCTGGCCTCGGTCGCTCGGGTGTCGACCGCGAAGCTGCCGTTCTCACTGACCACGGCCCCGTTGATGTCCGCCGCGACCTTCGGCAACGTCCAACCCTTGTTGAGGTCGTCCTCGATGGAGACCGGATCGCGGTCGATGGGATCACCATCGCCTGACCACCCGAGACGGTGTGGATCATCAGGTCGTAGTTCTGGAGAGGCTCCGGGGTCAGGAATGGCGGCATCGCAGGGCTTGCGATCTCCGTCGCGGACACGTTGCGGTCGAGCGTGGGATCGTCGGCAGGTCCCCGACCGTGCACGAGAGGCTTGCCCTCCTCGATCAACTGCTTCACGTTGGTACCGGCCGCGTAGCTGGCGGAGTCGGGTACGTTCGGATACGCCCCGTACATCCCGTGGTTCGCGAGCACCTTGTTGCGCATGCCTGCGTCGCCGCACTGGTACTCGATCCCCGAGGGCGTGTTGTGCACCATCCACACCGCGGTGTGTCCGAGCCCGCCGTGGAACTGGCCGTAACCACCCGAGTCGGCCTCGATGTTCCGACCCAGGTAGAGAATCGGATAGTAGAGCTCGGTCACCTCGGCGTTGCCGAAGTCGGCGTTGGGCGTGTAGATGCACCAGGCGCTGTTCTCGCCGTCGCTGTAGCCACGTGCGGGCGAGCCGTTGCTGGCCTGCTCGAGGGTGAGCCCTGCGAGGTAGTAGCCGAGCTGTGTCATGCCGGCGAACTCGGCGGTCATCGTGGTGGCGGAGCCGGCCGCCATCTCCTCGATGAAGCCCCGCATGTGGAACAACCGGCCGAAGGCCTCGTAGAGGTTGCTGATCCACAGCACCGCGGGGAGCCCACGCCACACCGGAGGAAGCCGACCAGTCGACGTCGAAGGGGTTGGCCCACGATCCGCTCGGCGGCAGCTCCACGTCCCAGGAGGCCGCCGGGCCCGAGTTGAACATGTCGAAGCCGATGACGTGCGAGTAGCCGTTGAGCAGGCCCGACTTGAGTGCCGTGGGATGGATGTTCTCACCGAAGGGCACCGAACCGCTGGCACCTCGCAACGAGAAGCGGATGTTGGCGTCGCCGTCGATCTCGAGCTCCATCGGAAGCGCCATCAGGCAGTCGACGTCCTGCTTGTTGAGGATGACGTTCTTGCCCTTCATCGCCAGGTCCTTGAACTGCGACTTGCGCATGCGCCCCGGCACCGTCTGGGTCTTGACGCGGCCCACCGCGTAACGACGGCTGTCCTCGACGAACTCGTGCACGGAATCGAGGTAGAAGTCGATGCCGTACTTCTCGATGACCTCCATGAGGCGCTCGCGGATCGTGATACAACCCGCGAGACGTCCCTTGGCGTCACCCAGCACGAAGTCGGGCGTGCGGGTACGTGAGCGGATGCGCATCTCGTACCACGGGTAGTAGGCGTCGTCCTGTCCCACCTTCTCCATCGACACCGGTACGCCGTCGGAGTAGCAGTCGGGGTTGAGGAAGCCCACCGAGCCCGGTGTCACCGAGCCGCTGTCGCTCACATGCGTCACGCAACTCGCCCAGGCGATCAGCTTGCCGTCGTAGAAGATCGGCATCGCCGTGTCGAAGTCGGGTGCGTGGATGCCGCCGTAGTGGGGGTCGTTGTTCTCGAAGATGTCACCCTGGGCGAACCCGGGGCTCTCCTCGTAGCCAAGGTCGATGAACTTGCGGATCATGTCCGCCAGCAGACCGGGGTGCGCGGTGATGCCGCGCGAGATGCACACCGCCTCACCGGTCGGGAGGTGCAGTGCCCACAGGGCGTCGCCACCCTCCACCGCGATCGGCGAGGACGAGACCTTGCAGCCCACCTCCCACGCGATGTTGCACATGTTCGACAGGATGTGCCAGAGAGCCTCGTAGTCGCCGGGGTTCTCCTCCTTGCGCTTCATCTCGTCGAGACCGAAGAGATGTCCGCTCTTGGTGAAGACCTTGTCGTTGGCCTTGAGTTGCTCCGCGAGTTTCAGTTCAGTCACGGTCAGCCCTTTCGCTCGAGCCAGTAGATGTCGTGTTCGTCAATTCTCATGTGCCATTCGGGTGGCACGAACAACGTCGTGTTCGATGCCTCGATCACTGCCAGGCCGTCGATCTCGTTGCCCGGCACCAGGTCTTCCATGCGCCACACATCGGCATCATTCCACTTGCCGCCGCGGAACACCGGTCGCTTGAACTTGAAGGCCTTCTTGTCGGGCTTGCGGTCCGCCAGCTTGTGGGTGCGCAACCGGGGCTTGGGGGTGTTCACGGTCGCGACCACGCAGACCTCGGAGACCTGGATGGGGACGTACTCCGACTTGGCGACCAGGGTGAACAGCTTCGTGTAGCGGTCCTCGAAGGCCGCCACGAGGGCGTTCACGTCGTCGATGGAGTCGATGCTGTCAACCGGCGAGTCGACCTCGATGTCGTCGAGCTGGCCGAGGTACTTCATGTAGATCACTCGCTTGATGGTGATCTGGTCGGCACTGAAGCCCTCTTCGACCAGCTCGGTGAGCATCTCCTCCTCGAGGGCGTCCCAACCCATCTTGACCGGCTGGAGGTAGCCGATCTTGACAGCATCGTCGGCTGAGGGGTCGATCATGGACGCCACGCTCTTGTGGCGTCGGAAGGAGTAGTCCATGCAGGCGCCGCCCCATGCCGAGAAGGCACCCGCATAGGGGACCGTCGCCACGGCCTTCCAGGGCAGGTCGCTCGCGTAGCCGAGCAGGTGCAGTGGCCCACCGCCGCCGTAGCCCAACAGCACGTAGTCACGGATGTCGTGGCCGACCATGATGCTGCGCACGAGGTGCTCGCGCATCATCACGTTGAGCAGTCCGAGGCAGGTCTCGGCGGCCTCGTAGACGTCCTGGCCGAGGGGATCGGCGATCTTCTCCTTGAACAGGTCGTAGGAGACCTGCTTGTTGACCTTCACCTTGCCGCCGAGGTAGTTGTCCTCGTTGAGGATGCCGAGCAGCAGGTTGACGTCGTTGACGGTGGGCGTGGTGTTGCCGGCCTCCATGAATGTGGGGCCGGGGGTGCCACCCGCCGAGTCCGGGCCGAGCTTCAGGCGACCGGTCTGGGGATCCAGGCGGATGTAGGTGCCGGTGCCGGCGCCGATGGAGGTGATCCCCAACATCGGCACGTTCACGTACATCTCCTGGAAGCCTGGCTCACGGTCGATCGGGAGCACGCCGGCGGTGATGGCTCCGGCATCGAAGGAGGTGCCTCCCACGTCGGAGCACACGATGTTCTCCTCGCCCATCACCGTGGAGAGGTACTTGGCTCCCATGAGGCCGCCGACGGGGCCCGACATGGCGGACTCGAACAACCGTGGGTAGCGGATGTCCGCGATGCCGCCGTAGCCGAGCACGGTCTTGAGGTTGCAGGAGTACTTGATGTCCTTGAGGCGCTCCTCGATGCGCACCAGCTGCTTGCGGGCCGGGCTGGAGGCATAGGCCTGGATGACCGTTGCGTTGGCCCTGGAGACCTCGCGGGCGGTCGGTGCCACCTCGCTGGAGATCTCCAGTGGCACCTCACGACCGAGCTCGGCCATCACCCGCCGCACGATCTGGGCAGCACGCTCCTCGTGCATTGCGTTGGTGTAGGAGTGCAGGAACACGATCGCCAGCGCCTCGCACTCCTCGTCGACGAGGAGCTCACGTGCACCCTGTTCGACCTCGTGTTCGTACATCGGGATCACCGGGGTGCCGAACATGTCGATGCGCTCGGTGACACCACGGGCCTGCCTCGCGGGGCACCAGCGGGATGCGGTGCTTGCGGTACTGCATGTGGGTGATCTCACTCCACTGCATGCCGATGAAGGTCTGGGATCCACGGCCCTGGGCGATGATGTCCTCGAAGCCCCTGGTGACCAACAGCCCGGTCTTGAGCCCGTTCATGTTGATCACGGTGTTGAGCATCGAGGTACCGGTGTAGACCGCCGTCTCGATGTTCTCGCCGAACCGCTTGCCCTCGGAGCCCTGAGGGTCGATGCCCATGTACTCGAGGGCCTCCTCGAGGGACTCCATGTAGCCGATGCTCTCGTCGTGGGGCGACGTGGGGGCCTTGCCAATGACGTGCTGGCCCTCCTCATCGACGACGATCACATCGGTCATAGTTCCGCCTGCGTCACAGGCAACGAAATACCGACCCATTCCCCGACCTCACCTTTCTGGATGCTCGTTCGACATACCAGCGATGGAGGTGACCGTACCGCTCATCGGAACGTTTCACCAAGTGGTAGCAAAGTATAACCAGCAGGAAGGGCACATGGGTGAACGAGTACGAAAATGTCCGTGAGTCCGCAGCACGTGGTTCTTCCCAGAATCGATACTAGAACCGGGAATGCCTAGAGCCGGGGATGTGGGAGACCGGCGGCTCAGCGAGCCGGGGGTGCCGATCGCAACGTGCTGGCCGGGGAGATGTCAGCCGAGCAGGTGGTTGTCGGCGCCCATGACCACGGAGCGGGCGGTGACCGCTCGGGCCCACGGTTCGGCGACCTGCACCGACCCATCCGCAGCGTCGATCACCCAGGAATCCCGGCCCACGGGACGCCCTTGGGCTCCCTCGCCGAGCGTCCCGCTGCGGGCGAGCACCGAGGCGGCGACGTCGCGCAGCGATACGTCGCAGCACCGCTGAGCGACCACCGGACCACGCCGCCAACGCGGCGAGCGCCGCGTGCAGGCCCGCGAGCGGGTCGGCCATCGCGTCACCGCAGAAGTGCGCTGCGCCATCGGTCGAACGCACGACGAGGCCCGCTGCGGCAGCCGCGTCGTCACCGAACGCGACACGATCGCTCCACGGTCCACTCCTGCCGTACCCGGTGATCGAGACCCAAACCAGCGATGGCGAGTCGCCCCGCACCACGTCGGGTCCGAGCCCGAGTTGGTCGAGCGCACGCGGCCGTGACGACTCGATCACGACATCGGCGTCGCCCATCAGCGCGCGCAACCGGGCCAGGTCATCACCGTCGGTGAAGTCGAGCGCCACGCTGTGGTGACCTGCGTGGAGCAGGTCGTAAAACGCCCGCGGGCCCGAGCGCGCCCCGTCGGGGCGGGCGAGCGACTCCACCTTGATCACCCGGAACCCCGCGAGGCCCAGGAGGTTCGCGCACAACGGACCTGCCCACATCGAGGAGAGGTCCACCACCGTGCCCGGTACGCTGCGCTGCGCACCTGCGTGCTCGCCCGAGACACGCCACGGTTCGACCGGCGTGCCCTGGTTGCGGGCACGGCTCTGGTCGTCACCGCCGATCACACCCGGTTCGGGCACCAGCGCCACGGGCAGTCCGATCATCTGCGCGCGGGCCACAAGGTCCGCAGCCGACCGGTCGGCACATGAGGCCACCACAGCGGCCCACGGGTCGACACCGGCGCTCACCTGCAGCCACGGTTCGACGAGGTCCAGGTCGCTCGGCCGGGGCAGGTTCACCGCCAAGAGGGCGTCCGCGGCCCGCAGCAGTCGGCAACTCCCTCCGGGCGAGACGGATCCCCGACGCGACAGCCCGGCGATCGCGGCGCGTTCGCCGAGGAGCTTCGCGCCGTCGACCGCGACGGTCGCCAGCCGCGCGTCGGCGGCGGTGAGTGCCTCGATCGCGAGCGAGGCACCGCGGGCCGCGCTCGCAGGGGCCCCAGGTGCGACCAGCGGCGGCCCATCCGGAGTGCCGGTGAGCCACATCGCACCGCTTCGCGCCCAGTCGCTCGCGGCGTCGCGCGCCGCACCGGCACCGAGCGTCTCACCGTCGTCCAGTTGCAGGCCGACGATCGACCCTGTCGGCACCACCGCGGCACCCATCAGGGACAGCAACCAGGCCGCATGCTCGACGCTGGGGCACCCAGGTCCGTGGCGCACGACCGCGCCTTGCAGGGCGGATCCGGTGGAGGGCCTCTCGTGGGCAGCGGCGCCCGAGGTCACCTCAGACCGATGGTGGCCGCAACCCGCTCACGGTGCTGAGGGGCCGAGCCCAGCTCCAGCTCCAGCGCCTTGGCTCGCCGGAAGTAGAGCTGGAGGTCGTAGTCGAGGTCCACGCCCACACCGCCGTGCACCTGCTGGGCGCCGAACGCCAACCGCTGGCACGCGTCCGAGATCCATGCCTTGGCGATGGACACCTCACGCTGCGCGCCCGGATCCCCTGTGAGTGCCCACACTGAGCGGTACGCGACGAGGCGGGCGGCCTCGAGGTCGAGCAGCATGTCGGCGAGGCGGTGCTGCACGGCCTGGAACGACCCGAGGGGCTTGCCGAACTGCACACGGGTGCGTGCGTACTCAGCGGCCATCTCGAGGGCCCGGTCCATAACCCCTACGAGCTCCACGCACCGCAACGCGGTCGCACGCGCGAGCGAGGGGCCCACCACATCGGCGGAGTCGCCGATCACCTCCCCTTCCACGGCGTCGAGGCGGAGCTCGAAGAGCCTGTCGTTGGAGATGGAGGCCAACCGGCTCGCCTGGATGCTCGGGGACTGCGCGTCGGCGAGGACAACCACCCCTCCGGCGTCCAGCACCAGCAGATCGGCACCCTCGACGTCGTATGCGAACGGCACGGTGCCACTGACCCGGGCGGTCGTGCCGCTGACCTCCGCGACCAGAGCGTCGTCGGGCACGTCGACGAGTGCGGTACCGATCACGGTGGTCCCCTCGTGGACTCCCGGGGGCAACCGGTCCACGTCGGCCAGCAGGAGAGCACCGAGCGCGATCGTGGAGAACATCGGGGTCGGGCACACCGCCCGGCCCAGCTCCTCGAAGACCACCGCCAGGTCGATCAGATCGCCTCCACCCTCCGGCAGGGCCATGCCCACCCAGCCCATGGCCGCCATCTCCGCCCACAGCTCCGGGGCGTACCCGAGCGGGTCGGTCTCCAAGCGGCGCACCTCGGTGGTCGGGCAGCGGCTCGCCAGGAACGAACGTGCGACCTTGCGGAGCTCGCTCTGGTCGTCGCTCAGATCGAAGTTCATCGGAGGCTCCTCGTCGAGATCATCTTCGTCACCTCGGCATCCCGAGGCCGACCATGGCCACGATGTTGCGGTGGACTTCGTTGGCACCGCCTCCGAAGGTGAGCAGCACGTCCTGCATGAACCAGCGCGACAGCAGCCCTCCGTCGGGTACGGCGTCGCCGCTCACCAGTCCCCCGGTGCGGCCCATCACCCTCAGGCACGCACCGAAGGCGCGCTGGTGCAACTCGGTGCCGAAGATCTTGTTGAGCGACGCGTCGTGGTACGGAACGGTTCCGTCCGCGACCATCGTGGCGGTCCGCAGGTTCATCAGCTTCAGCACGTCGAGATCCACCGCGATCCGCGCGAGCTCGTCGCGCACCCAGGGCTCCTCGCTCACGAAGCGGCCGTTGCGCCGGTTCTCGTTCGCCCATGCGACGGTGGTCTCCAGAGCCCGTTCCACCGGCGACGCGGTGGCGAGCGCGAGGCGCTCGTAGTTGAGCTGGGTGGTGATGTAGGACCACCCCTGGTTGAGCTCGCCGACCAGCGCGCCGGCGGGCACCCGCACGTTGTCGTAGAAGGTGGTGTTGGTGCGGAACCCACCCATCACGTGCTGTGCGTCGATGGTGACCCCGGGGGCCCGTGCGTCCACCACGAACACCGAGATCCCCCTTGTGCTTGGGTGCGTCGGGGTCGGTGCGGGCCGCGAGCCAGATGTAGTCGGCCATGTGTGCACCCGAGGTGAACACCTTCTGTCCGTTGATCACCCACTCGTCGCCGTCGCGCTCGGCCCTGGTGCGCAGCGAGGCGAGGTCGGAGCCGGCATCGGGCTCGGTGTAGCCGATCGCGAAGTCGATCTCACCGGTGAGGATGCCGGGCAGGTACCGTGCCTTCTGCTCCTCGGTGCCGTTGGCCATGATGGCGGGAGCCACGGTCTGCACGGCCACCACGGGGATCGGGATGCCCGTGCGGCAGATCTCCTCGTAGAACAGGTACTGCTCGACATGGCCGTAGCCCATGCCCCCGTACTCCTTGGGCCAACCCACACCGAGCATCCCGTCCGCGCCGAGTTGGCGGATGTACGCCTTCCAGACCGGACCACCCCCTTCGGGGGAGTCGGCACACTCGGCTCGCAGCTCCGGTGTGATGTGCGACTCCAGGTAGTCCCTGACGTTCGCGACGAGCTCGGTCTGCGCCTTCGTGAGCGAGAAGTCCATCGCCACCCCTTCTGGTCGTGTCCGTCGCTCAGGCGTCGCCCGCCACCGCGATGGTGGCGGTGCCTTCGCAGTGCGGGCCGAACTCGATCGCTGCGCTGAAGTCCACGTCGATCAGCTTGGCGCCATCGGCTTCGTACTTGCGGGCCACGGTTCCCGTGGTGGTCAGCGTCTGGCCGGGGAACGCCGGGATCTTCAGGCGGATGCTGATCGAGACCAGGTCCCAGTCCGGGCCGCACCAGTTGGTCACATACGCTGCCATCAGACCGTTGGTGGTGAGGATGTTCAAGAACACATCCGGCGCGCCCGCGGCTTCGGCGAAGGACTTGTCGTGGTGGACCGGGTAGAAGTCGCGGGACGCGATCGCTCCACCGACCACCAGCGTGGCGTCGATCTCGCGGACCACGGGTGGGATCTCGTCGCCCTCGGCGATGTCGTCCCACGCGAGCGAGTCGTACTGCAGGTGGGGTGCCATCCAGTGCGTTGACATCTGCCTACCTCCCTCAGGCCGCGGCCGGTTCGGGCTTGTAGCGCATGTACGTGAAGCTCTGGGTACCGAGGAGCACGTCGTCCTGGTTCGAGAACCGGTACTCGAAGGTGACGAAGTACGCCATGCCGAGCTTGGTCTTCTTGTCGGTCTCGCTGATGTCGGCCAGGCGAACCACGAACGAAACCCTGTCGCCCACCTTGGCGAGCGCATGGATGCTCTGGGACTGACCCGTGGCGACCACCTCGGTGTAGCCCAGCTCCGAGAGGATCTCGTCGATCGGCTTGATGGGGGAGGTCGGGGATCTCCTTGGGCGGCCAGACCGGTGCCATGCTCCAGACCTGCATCATCGCTCCGGGGCGACGATCGCCCCGTGGCGTGAGTCGGCCGCCCACTCGGGGTCGCTGTAGGCCGGGTTGCGGTCCTGCATGATCTCGACCCAGTGCCTGATCATCTGCGGGCCGACGGCGTCGACAGCCTCGACGCGCTCTGATTCGTTACCGAGGTGGCGGCTCAGCTGCTCCTCGTCCAGCGTCCCCATTGGCTCCTCCTCATGTGGTGGTTCGTGTGGTGTCCGAGCGGCGTGGAACCCTACCAGATAGTGGAATCCTTCACCACTTGGTAGTAAGAGCCCTACCAACTGCAACCCAGGCGGTTATGCTTTGCTACCAGTTGGTAGCACCGCTGGTACCCACAGGTACCGACGGGCCACGTATCGACGGGTACCGACCGCGCAACCCGACACACCGGTGATGGCGCCACGACGAGAGGGCCAGGGTGCACATGGCAGAGCAACCGGAGATCCAAGGCCGTCGCGGTGCGATCCTGAGGCAGCCACGGACCTCTTCGCCCGCCGCGGCTTTCGGTGGCGTGGCGATCCAGGAGATCGCCGACCTCGCAGGCGTGCACAAGACCACGGTGCTCTACCAGTTCGGCACCAAGGAGGCCCTGCACGAAGCCGTGCTCGACCACGCGCTCGAACCGGTGATCCTGATGATGAACGAGTTCCTCGCCGGTGAGTTCAACCGCGAGCGGCTGAGCTGGACCCTCGACCAGATCCAACGCCACATCGCGGAGAACCCCGCAGCGGCACGCCTGATGATCCGTGAGCTGCTCGAAGGCGGCGAGTACGGGGATGCCTACCTGGACCGGTTCGTCGGACCCATCTACGAACCTGCCCGGAGTCGCCTCGAGGAGGCACAGAGCGCGTTCGGGAGCCGCCTCGCAGAGGTCGACCCGGCCCTGTTCGTGCACGACCTGCACGTGCAGATCATGTCCTACTTCTGCCACGGCGCCCTGCTGGAGCGGCTCATGGGCACCGATCCCTACACCGTCGACGCCCTGATCACCCGACGGAACCACCTCGTGGACCAGATCCTCGCCCAGCAACGACCCCGCAAGGCGCTCACCGAGCAGGTGACCGAGTAGCGACCGCTAGACCAGCACCTGCTCGTCGACCACCTTGCGGTAGGCCATAAGGCTCGGTGCGTCGTCGGGCAGGTCGGTGATGGCCTTGCCGACCAGGTCGTACTCGGCGATCGTCTCGTCGAATGGGACGAAGCCGAACAGGTCGAGGCCGATCTCGGCTGCCCGGGACTCCAGGACGTCCTCGGCCCCCGCACCCGGTTGAACACGATGCCGAGCCGCTCGACCTCCATCGCGCGATCGGACTCGACGAGCTGCTTGAGCGCGGCAGCCGTCTCGATACCCCGCGACGTCGGGTCGCTGATGACCATGAGCGTCTGGAGGCGCTTCACGACCTGGCGGTTCACCTGCTCCAGACCCGCCTCACCGTCGATCAGGATCGTGTCGAAGCCCTTCGAGAGGGTCTTGATCGCTTCACGCAGCAGGGAGTTCACCGGGCAGTAGCAGCCCATCGTCTCGGTGCGGCCCATGGCGAGCACCGCGAAGTCGTCGGTCTCGGTGAGCGCCTCGAAGGAGAGGTAGTCGATCTTCTCGTTGATCAGCTTCTTGACCGCATCGCTGTCGAGCTCGGTGTTGTCCCGACGCCGAGCGGTGCGGATGATCTCCTCGCGGACCTCACCCATCGAGCGTCGCACCTCAACCCTAGCGCGCTGAGCAGGCCGCACGCGGGATCGGCGTCGATCAGCAGCAGCGAACCGGTGCGCGGGTTGTCCATCAGGGCGCGCGCCATCATCGCCACCGACGCCGTCTTGCCGGTACCCCCTTGCCTGCCACGGCCACCATCCGCTTGCCCTTGGCGTCGGACCCGGCCGCCCCGGTCTCTGTCGTTGTCGTTGTCGTTGTCGTTGTCGTTGTCGTTGTCGTGTGGTTGTCGCACATGGCGTCTGCCCCTCTCGTTGCGGTTGAATCCGTGGTTGGAGTCCTGGTTGGAGTTCTGGTTGTGGTTGTCGTCTTCGTCGAAGTCGTGGTCGTCGAGTCGGCCGTGCGCAGTGGGGCTCCTCAGCCGCTCGCACTGCGGGCCATGGGGCTGCGCACGCGCGTGTCGGCCTTGCGTCCCGCCAGCACCTCGCGGATGTCGTCGCAGACGGGCTTCGACTCGCACACGCTGCAGTCCAGGCTGCAGTCGACGTCGTAGCCCTGCTCCCGCCACACCTCGGTGACCATCTCGGTGCCCGTCGCCCTGGAGCGCTCTGCCAACCCGTTGAACGACTTCGCCTCCGCCTTGCCCGCGGTCACGAAGAGCACCTCGGCCACCGAAGCGCGCGGCAGCGCCGCCTTGAGCAGGTGGAGGTAGGCCCGGCCCAGGGTCTCGAAGTCGAAGCCCGCGGCCGCGGCATCGCGGCTCACCCGGCCCCACACGCTGTCCGCGGTGCTGCGGAGCATGTAGCCCTCGACCTCGTCGCCCACGTGCTGGCACTGCTGGAGCACCCCCTGGTCGGCCGCCGAGAGCGTCTCTCCGCCCACGACCAGCACCTGGGCGAAGGCCAGGCTCTCGGACTCCGACTCGGGGATGTCGGGACCCACGAGCGTGACACGCCCATCGGTCACCAGGGCTGGATCGTCGGTCCACATGGTCAACCCCACGGAGCCGGCGATCGGGTTGCCCACCTCCACGAAGGTCTCGCCACGCAGGATGATCCCCGGGTTGGAGCCGGGACCACCTTGACGCACAGCCCCTCGATCGCAGCGTCGGCGGATCCGGGCCAGTGGAACTCGCGCGCGCATGACTCCTGCTCAGGACGTCGACCGACACCCACAGCTCCTCGATGAAGGGATCGAAGCCACCCATGACCCGCTCCGCTCAGCCCAGGCCCATGCCCAGGAAGAACTCCGAGACCTTGTCCTTGACCTCGTCGACGCTGGTGTAGCTCGGATCGAACAGGTCGAGCCCGATGGTCATGTAGGGCACCCCCAGCTCGCGGCAGGTCTGGCGCATGATCCCGGTGGTGGCGGCACCGTCCTTGTGGCCCATGTGGCCGGGCCAGATGACGCAGTCGATGGAGTAGTCCTTCACCACGCGGCGGATGTCGCCGGAGAAGTTCTCAGCGGTGCTGCGGGCCTGGCGGATCATCGGCGCATCCAGGAGGTTGCGCTTGGCCAGGTCGTGGAACATCGTCTCCTCTCGGTGCTGGTGTCGATGAGCGTGTACGGGCAGTTCCCGAACATGTCCATCACGATCACCGCACCCCACTCCTCCTCCAGCCAGGGCATGAACTCGTAGATCCAGCCGTAGGGCATGATGTCGTACCAGAAGAGCCGGATCTTCTCCTTCCAGCCCTCGGAGGTGTTGGCGCCCAGGCCGGCCTTCACCTTGGCCTCGCCACAGCGGTAGAGCTGCTCGAACCACGCGGTGCAGCGAGGATCGCCCGCCACGAAGCACTGGCTGATAGCGAACGCCTGGGCGCCGCCGATCTCCCAGCCGTGGGGGCACGGGACGCTGCGGCGCAGCTCGTTGTAGTCCTGCCAGAGCGAGTAGGTGCGGTTCGACTCCTCGCAGACCTCGCGGAGGCGGTCCATGTCGAGGGTCCGACCGGTGTGCTCGGCAAGGAAGTCCGCCATCTCACGCAGCTCCTTGGCGTAGTACTGCACCGCCCGCTCGTCGGCTGTGTAGGGCGGATCGCAGCAGTACAGCGGCACGTCCTTCCATGTGTGGTCGTGCTCGATGATCTGGCTCAGCATCGGCGCCGCGTCGCACGGCGCCAGCATCCCGAGCACCGCCGAGGGCACCGGCATCATGCCGTTGCTCACGTAGTAGGAGGGCAGCCGCACCGCTGTGCACAGGTCCGAGTTGAGCCCCATCGCCACCGACGCCTCGATGTCCTCGGAGAGGTGGGGGGCCGACGACGCCATGAACGGGGTCTCCATGATCATGAACCAGGGGAGGTCCAAGGCGTTGAAGATCTCCGGGGCGTTGCAGTAGTAGCCACCTATGAACGGCTCGTCGTTCTCGACGCACTCCACGACACGCTGCTTGGAGTCGAGGAGGATCTCGAACATCTGCACGTTCAGCTTGCCCTCCTCCCCCGGCATCTCCCTGGCCGCATCGGAGAGCACCTGGAACCAGTCGCGCTCCTGCTTGTAGCGCTGCACGGAGCGCTGCTTGGCTTCACGGTCGAGTGTCACAGCCATCAGTTGGTCCCCTTGATCGTCTCCACGAACGCTTGAACGCGCGTCTGCAGTTGTCCCTTGCCCGCCAGGACGTACTCCCGCTCCAGGCGCATGAACGGGATGCCGGCGGCCTTGAGGTCGCCGCCGGTCATGAAGTGCTCCGCGCCCCACTGGTCGCAGAAGTTCATGCGCTCGCCGATCACGCCGTCGACGCGGAACTCCTCGACGAGCCCCCGCACGAACTCGTAGCGGTCGGGTTGCAGGCCGTGCATGCGCGGGCAGCTCGGCCGGTCGTGCACGTAGTACTGGGCGAGAGCGCGATACGGGTCGTCGGCCGGTCGTCGTACCTGACGCCACATGATCCGAGTGCCGTAGCAGATGGCGTCGGAGACCACGATCGCCCCTGGCTCTCTACGAGCTCCATGAACTCGGGGTCGTCGCACTCGCTGCCCACCACCAGGAGTCGGGCGCGGTCGCCCGGAGGCCCCTCCTTGCCTCGCACGGCATCGAGCACCTCTTCGAGCAGGCCCTTGTAGAGGAGCTTGGGCAATGCGGTGCCGGCCACCATGACCCGCAGTGCCTCGGCACCTGTGATCGGCGGGTTGTCGACCTTGCGGGTCTCGAAGAGCTCCCGTTGCAGCGCACGGATCTCGTTGTGCAGCACGATCGCCTCACGGACGTCGTCGTCGCTGATCTCGATGTCGAAGTGCTCCTCGAAGCGGTCCTTCAACAGGATGATGTCGTCGCGGTACCACTCGACCTGTGGCGGCCCCGTCTTTCGGGGCAGGGGCCATGATGTGCACGAAGTCGGGTTCGTCGAGCTCCTTGAGCCAGTTGTCGTAGATCCGTCGTATGTGGTCGCAGCTGTTGATCACGATGAGCGCGTCGAGGAACTCGAAGTTGCCCTCGAGCGCCTCGTTGAAGCAGTGGCGCGGGAAGCTGCAGTTGATCGGGGTGAAGTTGGCGTCCGCGTACTCGGTGCTGGTGGAGCCGGTGCCCCGCATGCGGAACGCCATCATCCCCGCCGCGGTGAACAGCTCCTCGGGCACCGTGGAGCAGAAGTAGCCGACCACCCTGTTGCCGTCGGCCTTCCAGTCCTCCACCTCCGGTGTCTCGAGGCTGGCCGCGACACGTTTCATGGTCGCGTAGGCCGCACACCCCCTGAGTGCCTCGCTGTCCTCTACCACTTGCGACTCCCTGTCGTGTCATGGCCCTCGGGCCTGTCGTAGTACGTCTGTCGTGGAACACCGGTCGTATCACGCTGCGCTCGCTGCGAGCTTCTCCCGGGCGAACACGGCCGCCCCGATCGCTCCCGCGAGCTGCGGATCCCCGGGAAGGCTGTGGATCTCGGTCTTGAGCGACTTCGCGAGCGCCTTGGCCAGGCCCAGGTTCTTCGAGCAACCGCCGGTCATCGCGACGTTGTCGACGAGGCCCACCCTCCGCACCATCGCCGACACCCGCTTGGCGACCGAGGTGTTGATGCCCGAGATGATGTTGTCCATCGACTCGCCCTCGTTGACCAGGGTGATCACCTCCGACTCGGCGAACACGGTGCACTGGTGGGTGATCTTCGCGGGGTTCTCCCCTTGGCGTTCGAGGTCCGACAGGCCGTCCAACCCGCAGCACAGCGCCCGCGCGATGCTCTCGAAGAACCGACCTGTTCCCGCCGCGCAGCGGTCGTTCATCGCGAACTCCACGACCGAGCCGTCCTGGGATATGGAGATCACCTTGCAGTCCTGACCGCCGATGTCGATCACGGTGCGCAACGACGGGTCCATCCAGTGCGCCCCCTTGCCGTGACATGCGATCTCCGAGAGGTTCTCGGTGGCGTAGGTGATGTTGAGCCGGCCGTACCCGGTGGACACGACGTTGTCTATCTCCTCCACCGACGCCAGGCCCGCTTCCGCGAGGGCCTTGTCCATCACCGCATCGGCCGTCTTGACCGGATGACCCTGGCCGCTCAGCACAGCGCTGCCGATCATCTCGTCTTCGTCTCATGATCACGGCCTTGCCGGTGGCCGATCCGATGTCTATTCCTGCACAAAGCACTGGGGCCCCTTGTCGTCTCTGGCTGTGTAGAACGCCGGCGTGAATGCCGCCCGGCACGCTTCGTCGCTGCGGTGTCCGGGCATGCTCAACCACCCCCACCGGATCCGGCGACGTCGAGGCCGAGATGCTCACCGACGACCCGTGCGCCGAGATAGCCCGGACCTCCGATGATCATCCCGCCTGCGTAGTTGGAGGCTCCGCAGGTGAACACCCCGGGAATCGGCGTCTCGACGCGCGAGCACATGTCGTTGGGCCGGTTGAAGCCCATCTGCAGGTTCGTGTACGAGCCGTGCTTTATCGAACCCCGCTGCATCGTGTGGAGCTTGGCCTCGATGTGGGTGGGCGGGTACTGCGGCGAAGCACGATCCGACCGAAGTCCGCGTGGCGCTCCAACAGGCCGAGGCACTCGTCGCCGAAGGCCTGCGTGCCCGTGGCCCAGTCGTCGTCGTAGCGGACCACCTGCTCGGCGCGAACCAGCTCGTGGCCCTCGGGGGCCATGGAGCGGTCGTGGTGGCTGGGCACGGTCACGTGCACCCACTCACCGCCACCGGCGGTGCCGGCATCCACCCGGGCGAGGTGCTCGTGGAGGTCGTCCTCGGTCTCCAGGCCCAGGAAGGCGATCATGGCCTCGCCGACCCGTGGCTCGGGATGCCGGTAGGTGAAGGAGCCCTCGATCCCGAGGTGCTGACCGAACAGCGTGCGCTCCTCCCACTCCCAGTCCGCCACCGCGTGTCGCAGGTCGTCGGGCAGGTTCTCGGATCCGACGAGGCCCATGAAGGTCTGCTGCGGGTTGAGGGTGGATGCCACCGCGCGGGCCCCGAAGCGATGTCCGTCGGCCACCTCGACTGTGACCCCGCCGTCGTCACGCAGGTCGATCCCGGTCGCCTCGGAGGTGTCGAGGATCTCCCCGCCGTTGCTCACCAGCACGCGGTACAGAGCAGACGACAGCCGGTGTGAGCCGCCCTTGACGAGCGCCGCGTTCACCATCCGGCACAGGTAGACCGGGTACAGGTAGCCGAGTGGATCGTCCAGGTGGAAGCCCCACATGGCCGAGAACGACTGCAGTGCCATGCGCACGCGTGGGTCGGTGAACCCGTAGTGGTCGATCACCTCGATCGGGCTCAGGTCCGAGATCTCGTTGAGCTGCTCACCGATCGCCGTGGCCCCGATCTCCACCACCTGGTCGACCACCGGCATCGGCAGCTCGTAGGTGAGCGGGATGATGTACTGCTCGAGCATCGGAGCGAACGAGTTCCACATCGTGCGGAAGCACTCGGCGTCGTGCTCGCTGACCGTCGCGATCGACTGCACGGTCTCGTCGAGGTCCTTGGTGAACAGCAACGACTTGCCGTCGTCGAAGGGGGAACGCGCAGGCCACGTGCGGATGCACGTAGCGCAGCCCGAAATCGGGGAGCGACAGGTCCCGGTAGGCGGGCATGACATCGCTCATCATGTGGTAGATCGCGTGGAGGTTGAGCCGGAACCCGAAGTACTCGTCGGTGTTGAGCCCTCCGCCGGTCTCGTGGCGGCGCTCGATCAGCAGCACCTTCGCGCCCGCCTTGGCCAGATAGGCCCCACAGATCAGCCCGTTGGGCCCACCGCCGATCACCACTGCGTCGTAGGTGTCGCTCCGGGTCACCGTCGCGGTCATGTTCCAGCCTCCTCGGCGACTTCCTGCTTCCACTTCTCACCCACACCGAGGTTCATGGGCACGTCCATCATGTGCTCCATGAACCAGTCCCAGGGCCGGGCGGTCCACCACGACTGCTCGCGGCAGCCCAGGTCCTCTGCCACGTCACACGCCGCCAGGTACCCCGTCGCGAGCCAGCTTGCGCTGACGGGGTGGATCGAGTTCGACAGGTACAACCCGGGCAGGAACGTACGCGACGTCCCGCCGGTGATCACCCCGGGAACCGGCCGGTTGGCGTGGAACTGATCCGGCACCACGCTGCCGCCGACGATGCTTCCGGTCACCGAGGACGGGTTGTTTCGCACCTGGTCCAGTGGGGTCATCGCGAACTGCTCGAGGACGAGGTCCTTGAAGCCTGGCGCGAACTGCTCGATCCGCTCGGTGCACGCTTCCGAGCACAGCGGGAGCCAACTCGGGCCAGGCGTCGATGCCCCCTGAGATGGTCCGCCCCTCCATCGACGCGGATTCGGTGGAACGTCCACCCACATGAACGCCGTGTGCCCACCCGGTGGCGCCTGGGTGGGGTCGCGCGCGAGGGCATGAACCAGTTGCCCATGATCTCGTCGTCCATGACACCCGAGACGAGGTTCATGTTGTGGCGGCGCATGTCGTCGATCGTCTCGCCGCCGAGGTAGCCCATCATGGCGCGCTGGATACCCGGATCCCACGCCGCCGAGGCGAACTCCACGTCGTCGCTCAGGCTGTAGTAGGCCCCGAAGAGCACCTGCTCGTCGTAATGGAAGCTCTTGATGCGACTGGCCATCTCGGTGCCGATCACGTCCTCGCCGAGCATTCCCAGGAACGTCGGAGCAGCGGTGAGGTTCGACACGATCGTGCCGGCACGGATCTCCTCGCCCGGCATCAGCGCGTCCTCACGCAACCTGATGCCGACCGCCCGACCGTTCTCCACCACGATGTCGCCGACGGGGCTCGTGGTCCAGATCTCACCGCCGTGATCGACGGTCGCCTTCACCAGCGCGTGGGTCAGCGAGTGCGAGCCCCCACGCGCGTTGTGCACGGCCATCGGCCCTCCGATGCCCGCCATGAACACCGCCGCCAGGGGCCCCAACTTGCGGTGGATCGGGGGTAGACCGCTGATCCACCCCGCGGATGCGGTGGTGGTCTTCACCTCGTCGGACTCGAAGAGCAGGTCGAGCACCTCGAAGCCGGTCATGTTCAACAGGTCGACCCCGCTGATCCCGGCGTGGCCCTGGGATGCCAGGAAGCCGTCGAGCAGCTTGTACATCTGCTCCATGGTCTGCGCGGTGGGAGGGCCGTACCAGAAGCGGCGGTTCACCTCGAGCATCTCGTCGAGGTTCACCGCGTTGAACTCGAGCGCCGTCAACTGCATCGCCGCGTCGGCCTCCGAGACGCGCGCCCAGTTCCGGTACGTCAGGTCGAAGTCCATCGCGTGCAGGAGGTTGCGGCCCGATTCGAAGCACTTGACGTAGGTGACGTCGGTACCCCGTAGCTCGAAGCCCAGGCCCGGCAGGTCCAGGTCGGTCATGGCCGGGCTGTACGCGGTTGCCAACCAGGTGGCGTGCAGGTTGTGCAGGTACCCGGGGACACCCAGCTCCACGGTGTCGCAGTGCGCACCGCACTGGCCACGCGCCTCGAACACGCCGACCGACAGACCCGCCTTGGCCAGGTACGCGGACACGGTGAGGCCATTGATCCCCCACCTATGACGATGACGTCGTAGTCCTTCACAACCGCCACCCCCCCCTCGGGTTGCGTATGTCCTGTAGCGCCTGAGTTGTTGACCGGTCGGCGGCCGACGGTGCGATGACCGAGGACCTTCCGTGGATCAGGCCGGGTGGTCCTCCAGCACCATCTCGGCCACGTTGAAGCCGGATTCCACGGCCTGGTGGGTACCGCAGCCGTATCCCCCGGCGTCGGTGCCCACGATGTAGAGCCCTGACATCGGAGTGCGGGCGTCGGGCTTGCTCTGGCCGCACTGACCGATCACCTGGGCGATCCCGATGCACTCGCCACCCTGGCCCGGCACCACCGAGTCGCGGGTCATGTTCGACACATGCGCTGCGGTGTAGGGCTCGCGGCGGATCGTGTGCTCGGGAACCTCGGGCCAGATCTCGGCGATCGTCTCCTCGACGCGGCGGATTGCCTCGTCGTTGATCTCCGAGCGCGGATCGGGCGAGCCGAGCGTGCCGACGAGGATCACCTGGTGGGCCTCGGGGGCGAGCGAGTTGTCGTACGCCGTGGTGACCGCCGCGAACACGAGGGGCACCTCCGGCCAGCGGCCGAGCTGCACGCCTTCGTAGCGCTCGGTGTCCCACCAGCTGTCGTTCGAGAACGCCACGATCATGCCGACGTCCAGCACCGGCTCGTCGAGGAAGTAGCGCACACCCACCATGCCGAGCCCCGGCTCGAGCTGCTCGATGCGCTTGGAATAGGACTCCTCGAAGTGCCCTTCGGGCACCAGCTTGAGGATCGTGGGCTGGATGCCGGCGTTGGAGATCACCACCGGTGCGCGGTACTCGGCGTCCGCTGTGCGGATCCCGGCGACGCGGTCGTCCTCCACGACGATCTCCTCGACGCGGGTGTTGGGCACGTAGGTGCCGCCGTGGGTCTCGATGTAGCGGGCCGCCTCCTCGGCGACCTTGCCGTAGCCTCCCTGGTGGTAGCGGCCACCGCCGCCCAGGAACAGCTGACGCATCGTGCGCACGCCTTCGGAGACCGGGATCCGGTCCACCGGCGCGACGAACACGAGCATCATGATCGCCGACATGTAGGCGATCACCGCCTCGGGCACGTCGAAGCTGCGCATCCAGGGGAGCATCCCCACGTCGTCGAGGTCGTCGAGGGCCTCCTCGCTCAACACGAAGATCTCGCCCATCATCGCCATCAGCTTCTCCACCCCCGCGGCATCGACCCCGAAGGTCTCCTCCATGCGGTCCAGGGCGAGAGGATCGTCGACCTGCTTGGAGGGGCCGATGTAGCTGCGCCAGTCGCCGTTGACGTCGCAGTACTTCAGCTCGATGGCGTTGTCGCCCTCGGGCACGATGAGGGGGGCCTCCTCCTCGATGCCGAGCTCGGCGACGAGGTCGTGGAACCGCGAGCCGTCGGCCGGCAGGCTGAGCACGGGCCACATCTCGTACGCGTAGCCCTTTCGCTTGATCGTCTGCGCCTTGCCTCCGGCCTGGTTGGCCTTGTCGACCAGGAGCACCTTCTTGCCGGCCTTGGCAAGCAGGGCGCCGGCGGTGACCCCGCCGTAGCCTGCTCCGATGACGATCACGTCGTAGTTCTCCACGTCAACCCCTCTGGATGTGTCGGTTTGTGTCCTGATTGCGGTGCATCGGCGACAACCCCCCCGTGCCGGTGGGCAGCGAATCGTGCTGCTGCGGCCCGAGGGGCTGTCCAAGGCTGGATCAGTCCTTCCCGTCCGGGAAGTAGGTCGCCAGGTACTTCTTGACCTTGTCCGGGCGCTCGAACGGGAACTTGACGTCGTTGTCGTCGCAGATGGCATACGCGGCGTTGTAGCCCGAGCCACCGATGACCATGCCCCCCGGGAACACCGAGGCGCCACCGAGGTACAGGCCCCGGATGCCGGTGCGGTTCGAGGACATCTCCACGCTCGGGCGGTTGTTGCCGACCTGAAGCGGGTTGTAGTCGCCGTGCTTGATCGAACCGCGACGCATGCAGGGGATCCGCTGCTCGATCGACTTTGGGGTCTCCAGGACGCAGTCGAGGACGCTGTCGGCGAATCCCTCGTAGTGGGCGTCCAGCAACGCCGTGACCTCGCGGATCACCTCGTCCCTGCGCTCCTCCCACGGCCAGTCGTACGGAGCGGGCATCTGGAAGAAGCAGACGTGCTCGCCCTCCTTCTGGCTGAGCGTCGGATCGAACGCCGTCTCCACGGTGAAGTGCCCGGCGAACTTGGTGATCTCGCCGCGCTCCACGCCGTCGAGGAAGTTCACCACGTCGTCGGTGCCGTCGAAGCCGATGATCGTGTTGAACGGGTCGGGCAGGCCGATCATCCCGTTGTTGGGGTTCGCACGGAACTCGGGCTTGCCCCGCGTGGCGAAGAAGACCGTCATCAGGGACCACTTGTCCCACTGCCAGTTCTCGGCGGTGTCACGGGCGTCCTGGGGACCTCCTCGGCGGGCAGGAGGCGCAGGAACGTGCTCTGGGGATCCAGGCTCGACAGCACGGCCTTGCGGGCATGGATGACACGACCGTCCTCGAGCAGCACGCCTGTGGCCTCGCCGTTCTCGGTGGTGATCTCCACGACCTCGCAGTTGTCGATGATCAGGCCGCCGTTGCGCAGGATCACCCGCGACAGGCTGCTGGCGAGGCGGTGCGACCCGCCGTGGATGTAGGCCTTCTGGGTCCCGCGGTCGAGCAGCAGCGGTGCCATGAACCCCATGCCGCTCTCCCGGGGTGAGATGCCCCACTGGCATGCCGAGTAGAGCAATGTCGCCTGGATCGAGTCGCGCAGTGGGTAGCTGGAGACGATCTCGAGGGCGCTCATCTCGGACACCTCAAGCATGTCCTGGCCCACGGCGGTGCGCTGCAGCGCCATCGTGAGGTCGAGCGGCGCGTCCGGCGGCAGGTAGGTCGCCGGGGCGAGGATCTCGTCGACGATCGTACGGAAGCGAAGCGCCAGGTCGCCGTAGGCGTTCGCCTGGTCGATCCCGAAGGTCACCAGCGCATCGCGGCTGTCCTCGAAGGACTTGCACAGGTAGACGTAGTCGTCGCCGAAGATGCCGCCGACCTGCCCGTAGGGCTTGTGGTAGATCAGGCCCTGGTCCGCCAGGTTGAAGTCCGTGATCGGCGGCAGGTAGTCGGTCATGTAGTGATACGTGGCGTGGGTGTTGGCGTAGTGCCCCGGGAAGAGGATCTCCTCGGTGGCGAGGCCCCCGCCGATCTCGAAGCGACGCTCGAGGAGCGTCACGTCGAAGCCTGCTGCGGTCAGGTATGCCGCTGCTATGAGCCCGTTGGGACCCGCGCCGATCACGACCACGTCGGTCTCGGTCTCCTCCGCGAACTCCGGTGGCAACCCGAGCTCGTCTATCACCGCCTGACTCGGGCGGTGGCGTGCGAACGTCTTCTCGCTCATTTGTCGTACCTTCCAGGTTTGATGCTGTTACGCCAGGTTGATGCTGTGCTCGGACGGACCGGTCACTCGGTATCCGGAGCCGATGCTCGAGGCCCCGACCGGGGAGTTGGCCCCTCCGTCGGCGTCGGTGATGTGCCACGGCGACGGGTACCACCATTCGGGTGTGGTGGATTCGATCTCCGGGTAGTCCTCCTTGAGGATGTGCATCAGGTTGTAGGGCACCGCGTTGAGGCAGAGCCCACCCGGGTACGAGGTCTGATGGCACAGGTAGAGGTTCGCCACCGGGGTGCGGTAGCGGGCGAGCTCGGGCAGGGGCTTGCGTGCCCACCACTCGTCCTCGGACTGACGCATGCCCATCCAGTTGCCGCCCACGAAGCCTGCGTTGCGCTGCTCGGAGTCGTAGGGCGTGTTGATGACCGTGGCGATGTACTTGTCCTCGGTCATGTTGGGGGCGTAGTGGTGCAGGACCTTGCGGATGTTCTCGGCGATCTCGTGCTTCGCGTCGTTGACGGCCTCGGGGCCGTCGCGATGGTCCTCGGGTGCGGGAACCTGCAGGTTCACCGTCACCACGTGGCCGCCCTCGGTGGAGCGGATGCGCGTGTTGTCGTGGTTGCCGTGCACGATGTACCAGGCGATGTAGTTGTCGATGTCGGTCGGGTGCATCCGGTCGGTGTGCACGTCCTTCATCTGCCCCAGCAGCGCTTCGGTGGTGCAGTGCAGCGCCATGCCCGAGGGGTAGTTGATCCCCTCGTAGCGCTCGGGTGCGTCGACGTACTCCGGGAGCTCCTTGACGATCAGGTTCGCCACGAAGAGGCTGCCGCCCTTGAGGCTGAGGTCCTCGACCCGCTGCCGGAAGCTGCTGGTGATGTGGGCGTCGCCGATCAGGCCGGGCAACGACTTGACGTGGGTGTTGTTGATCACACCCATGTTCGCCCAGATGGTCTTCTCCTCGAGCAGGAGTCGTCGCCGACCCGCACACCCTTGGCGATGCCGTCGTGCACGATGATCTCCGACACAGGGCTGTTCACGTACATCTTCGCCCCGTGGGACAGCGCGCAGCGGGCGAGGGCGTGGGCCAGGAGTGCATGCCTCCCACCGGCGCGCAACCCGAGAAGAACTGGAGCTGGGTGCAGGCGAAGCCCGGCAGCGCCATGCCCTTCCAGTACGGATGTGGACCGTTGCCCCAGGAGCCGACGAGCAGACCTGCCCGGATCGGGTCGGGCAGCCCCAGGGCGTCCATCATCTCCATGAACGACATGTCCAGCATCGCGCCGTCGTACATCGGCAGGCAGTCGCGCAGGACCTTGGCCACCGGGGTCTCGGACTTCGGGATGTCCCAGGACTCGTCGTAGGGAGGCGTCCAGTAGATGCTGCGCAGGAAGTCGCGCATGCGGGGGCGAAGCGCCTCCATGAACTCCAGGTACATCTTCGCGGTGTCGCGATCCACACCGAGCAGCTCCACGTAGGTCTCGGGGTTGCGGGAGCCGGCGTCGTGGAAGGTGTTGCCACCGAAGAACGCCCTGTGGTCGTGGGTGATGCAGCCGCCGTAGTTCGGGATGAACGACATCCGGAACCCGTGGCTGGCCAGGTCGAGCTGCTCGAGCGGCGGACCCGCGGCGCCGTAGAAGTACACCGCGGGGGGGTCGATCGAGTAGCCCGGGATCGGCTCTGCGGTCTCGGCGCCACCGCCGAGCTCGGGACGCCCCTCCAGGAGGCACACCGAGAATCCCCACTTCGCCAGATACGAGGCGATGCCCAGACCGTTCGGTCCGCCACCGATGATTACCCAGTCATAGGAGCTCTTGCGGGGCATCTGCTCCCCGGTGGTCGGATCGACCATCCGCCTACCTGTGCTTGAAGATGTCATCGGGCATTCCCTTCTGTGGAGTTGGCCGCAACGGTGCTCTCGGCGTCGTTGGTCTTGGTCTTGGTGTCACTGGACTTGGTATCGCCGGCCTTGGCTTTGGTATCGCCGGCCTCTCTCGTCACCCGCCTTCGCATCGCCGGCCTTTGCATCGCCGGCCTTGGCAGCTACCGGCTCGGGAGTCGGCTCAGCAGGTGCGGCCTCGTCGGCCTTCGGGGTTGCAGGTGGCTTCCGCAGCGGCGGAGGCCGGTTTGGCGAAGCTCACGGTCTTCGCTCCGGGGTGAAGTCGACCTTCGCCGTGGCGCTGTCGGTCTTCGCGGACGCTGCGGTCGTGCCGTTGGAGGAGGCCGCCGGAGCGCGGGTTGCCGCTGCGGGTGAGGTACCGGACTTGGAGCCGCCCGCTGACTTGGAGGTTCCGGCGTCGGAGGTCTTGCGGGCTGCTGCCTTGGCAGCCTCGAGCTTCTCCTGACGAGCCGCCTTTGCAGCGGACCTCTTGTCGTCGGCGGCGCTGTCCTTGGCGTCGTCCTCGCTTGGACACGGACCAGTGGTTCTCCTTCTTCCTGGTGAAGATGGAGCGAATGAGGAACTTGAGCGTGGCCTTCTGGAGCACCACCCGGGTGATGCCGGGCAGGTCGTCCTCGCACATGCGGATCGAGAAGTCCCAGTGCACCGGTTCGTTGATGGTGCCCTTGACGACGATCTCGCGGCCATTGGACTCCACCGTGTACTCACGGAAGTCCATCACCAGTTCCTTGCGACCAAGCCCCCGTGATTTCAGTCTCACAACAGATCTCCTCCCGGGTGTTCGACACCGAGTCAGTCCCTCGCCCCTGTGCGGTACGGAGCCGGGGATCGGAACCCGTTCCGGTTGAACATTACATGAGAAGGCGTGCGTTGCAAACTATCTTCTTGGAAAGGCAACTACCACCTTCCCGGAAAGGTATCCCACCCTCTGTGAGGCCCACACCGCAGTGCCGGGGCGGGTCGGAGGGTGCGCCGGGGTGGGCCCGAAGGTGCGCCCGAGCACCCGCCAACTGACCGGTGTCAGCCGCGGATCCGCAGACACGGTACTTCGAGCCCCGGCGAACTGTCTGGTGTCAACCGCGGATACCGCGCACCACACCGGTCACTTCGATGCGCCCCGGCGAACTGTCTGGTGTCAACCGCGGATACCGCGCACCACACCGGACAGTTCGCATAGGGTGGGCCGCCCGGAGGTCTCCATGGTTCAGCACCTGGGTTCGTCGTCGTACTGGCACGAGACGTCGCGTCACGTCCCGAGCCCCCGTCCTGGCGGGCGACCACGAAGTCGACGTGGCGATCGTCGGCGGCGGGTTCACCGGGCTGTGGACCGCTCTGCAGCTACGACAGGCCGATCCGTCGTTGACCGTGGCGGTCATCGAGCGCGAGGTCATCGGCTTCGGGGCGAGCGGCCGCAACGGCGGCTTCGCGATGACCCTGCTGGACATGAGCCTCGCCCACCTGCGACGCAACCACGGTGACGCGGCGGCCAGAGCGGCCCACGAGGCAGTGGCGACCTCGGTGACCGAGATGGGCGAGGCGATCGACCAGCACGACATCAAGTGCGAATGGCGCCACGGCGGCCTCATGGTGGTGGCCACCAATCGTCCCCAGCAGGAGCGCATCGACGCCGACCTGGCCGCGGCCGAGGCACTGGGCCTGGAGGGCTTCCGCCACCTCTCGGCTGCGGAGGCTCAGGCCGAGGTCCACTCCCCCACCTATGTCGGAGGACTCCACGAGGACCACTGCGGGGTGCTCCACCCCGCCAAGTTGGCACGCGGTCTGGCCGGGGTGGCGAGCCGCTCGGGGGTGGAGGTCTTCGAGCGCAGCGATGTGACCGCAATCGACGAGGCCACCGGGCGGATCCGCATCACGACCCCACGGGGCTCCGTGCGGGCCCACCAGGTCGTGCTCGCCACCAACGCATGGGCCTCGGAGACCGAGTGGTTCCGCAACAAGGTCGTTCCTCTCTACACCTACATCGCGATGACCGAACCGCTCACCGTGCGCCAGTGGGAGGAAGTGGGCTGGGACAGCCACTGCGGCATCGAGGACAAGCGCAACTACGTGCACTACTACCGCCGCACACTCGACGGAAGGATCCTGTGGGGCGGCAGCGACGGCGTCATCCACCACCGCGGTCGCATCGCCCCGCGCCACGATCGCAGCAGCCGCGTCCTGGAACGGCTCACCACCACCTTCCACCGCACTTTCCCCCAGTTGCGCGACGTCGGGTTCACCCACCACTGGGGGGACCCGTGGGCATCACAGCGGCGTTCCTGCCGATGTTCGGGACCCTGCTCGGAGGCCGCCTCCATTACGGACTCGGCTGCAACGGCCACGGTGTCGCCCCGAGCCACACCGGCGGCAAGATCCTGCGCGACCTCGTGCTGGGACGCACCAGCGACCTCACGAAGCTGTGCTTCGTCGACTCCCGTGAGACCAGGTTTCCGCCCGAACCGCTGCGCTGGATCGGCGCCGAGTTCACACGACGGGCGCTGCTACGCCAGGACGCCCAGTTCGACGCGAACCGCGGCGGTGGGGGAGATGGAGCCCGCGCTGCTGAAGTTGATCAACCGGCTGGGATGACCACCCTGCCCGGCGCCACCCAGGCGCTTGTGAGCGGGCGCCGTTCAGGCAACCGCACGCATGGAGCGCCTGCGGCGCCGCCGGCGCATCACGCCCACGGCGACGACTGCGCTGGCGACGACGACCACCCCGATCGCGACCCGTCGACGCCGCTGCTGTGACGCTGCAGCCTCGTCTTCGTCCTGGTAGAACGACGACGGGATCGACAGCGCATACCCCGCAGCAGCCATCGCATCCAGGCGAGGGCCGAACTCGACGGTCAGGTCCCGACGCGCAACCGCCTTGAACGGGTTCACCTGCCCGCTGCACAGCTTCGCCATCTCGAGCCACGGACCGGCGAGCACCGGAGCTCCCTCGGTGGCGCCGTTGGTGACCACGACTTCGTCGCCCCTTGAGCGACAACGTGACCGAGATGTCGCGGTCCGGATGCCGTCAAGACGACATCTCCTCGGGCCAGGCTCGTCACACGGGCTCTGCCAGGTAATCGCCTGGAAGGTTCTCCTCGAGGAGCCCCCGAGCATCGTGGCCATGCCGGAGGCTTCGTCGCCGTCGGCGAGGTGACCGTGGGCGTGGACATCAGATCCTCGCCCACCACTTGTCGATGTCGAGGTCCTCGGCGATGACCTGCAGTGCGTTGTACCCCGGCCCGAAGGTGATGAAGCCGTGTGGGTGCTGCGTGCTGCCCGCCATGTAGAGGCCCTCGATCGGCGTGCGGAACTGCCCGAGCTCGGGCAGGGGACGCTGGTCGAGCATGTTGGCGAGGCTGATCTCGCCCATCATCCAGTCACCCTTGACCATGTTGGGGAGCTTACGGGCGATGTCGTGTGGAGTGAAGACCGACCAGTCGACGATCGCATCGTCGGTGACGTTGGGGGCGTAGCGACGCCAGGCGTCGATGCACTTCTGCCCGTACCAGCGACCCATCGAGTCCCACGCGCCTTCGCCACCGTCTGCCAGCGCGAACGGGGCGAACTGGCGCAACAGGCCGGTGGAATACCCCGGGGGGCGTCGGTCCGGGTCGTACAGCGAGTTGACCGCTGCGTTCGGCCGCGGCTCCACGGAGTCCGCCCGCGGATCGTCTTCCAGTCCGCATCGAGCTGAGCGGTCGACTCGATGCCCAGGTTCACCACCCACGCCCGGTTCACGTCGGGATCGAACTCCTGCCGCGGTGTACTCGGGGAACTCCTGCATCGCGAGGTGCACCGAGAACAGCGACCAGTCCTTGTGGGCGACCTCGGTCTTGACCTTGTGTGCGAACTCCTCGGGGATGTCGCCCGGGTCGACGAACTCGAGAAAGGTCTGCTCGACCGACACGGTGGAGGCGACGACCTTGCGGGCGTTGATCTCGATCCCGTCTGCGGTGCGCACACCGACGGCCCGGTTGCCGTCGACGATGACGTTGGTGACCTCGGCGTCGGACCACATCACACCGCCGTGCTGCGCCAGGTCGCGCCACAGGGCGTGCGCCAGGCGGTGCGAACCGCCGAGGCACAGGTGCCAGTTGTCGATCTTTCCGACCAGCAACGGGTAGCCGATGCGAGCCCCGCCACGTCGTTGGTGTAGGAGCACACGGCACCGTGGAAGGCCAGGTGGGCCTTGATGCGGTCGTTGTCGAAGTGCCGGTCGAGGAACTCGTTGATCGTCTGTCGGCGAAGCTTCACCGAGAGGAACTCCGAGCGGTCCTCCACGCCGAAGGTGCCGAGGGCCTTGGTGAGGTCCTTCACGTTCAGCGGTGGCTGGTACATGAGCGTGCCGAGCAGCAGGTCGATGAAGCCGTGCGCCTCGCCGTAGAGCCGCTCGAAGGTGGCGGCATCCTTCTCGGAGAACCTCGCCATCGAAGCGAGGGTCTTGTCCATGTCGGTGTGGATGGTGAGCGCCGTGCCGTCGTCGAAGATCGATGCCATCTGCACCTCGGGGCGCACGTACTCGATGCCGTGGCCGCGCACATCCAGGTCGGCCAGCAGGGGGGGCCATGTCGACGAAGGTGTGGTAGTTGGCGTGCATGTTGTGCACGAAGCCGGCCTGCGTGACCTCCTCGGAGCAGAGGCCACCTCCCTCCTCGTGGCGGCGTTCCAGCACCAGCACCTCGAGCCCGCTGCGCGCGAGGTAGGCCCCGAGGGTCAGGCCGTTGTGGCCCGCCCCGATGATGATGGCGTCGTAGGTGTCCTTGAGGGTCATGTCAGCCTGCCTCTTCGTATGGGGGACGGCCTTGTGGCCAGGTCGTGTCGACGTCGTTCGCGTACGCCTCGAGCAGCACCTGCACCATCTGCGCCTGGCGCATCAGGAAGCGCATGTCTCCGCGCACCTTGATCGTTCCCGACAGTGCGGCGTCGATGGGATCCGCGAGCCCGGCCGCGATCTCGTCGAACTCGGTGCCGGGTCCGGTGAACCGGTAGTTGAGCTTCACCGACGGATCGTCCTCCTCGAGGTGCGGTACCAGATGCACTGGCCCGCTTCGAGGTGGATCAGGAAACGGCGTACGTCGCCCTCGGCGACGTACGGTGTCTCTGCCGTCACCGACGATCTCCACCGCGATGGTGAACTCGTCCTGTGGGACCTCCTTGAGCGTCGCGAGGCGGGCGTTGATGGCCTCCTTGACCGCGTCGTACCACCTCGGTGGTGTACACATCAGGCATGTCAATAACCCCCTCTCGGTTACGGGACTCGCTAGAGCCAGATCCTCGGCTATCACCTTGTACGCGTTGTACCCGGGTGCCGCGTGCACACCCCCGCCGGGATACGCCGACGGCCCACACAGGTAGAGGTTGGGGATCTCGAGGCGGTAATCGGCTGCCTCCGGCCAGGGGCGGTTGGGGCCCATCTGGTCGGGCGCCATGTCGCCCAGCAGGCAGTCGCCCTCCCACATCAGGTTCTTGCGCTCCATCTGATCCGGCGTGTAGAGCTTCATCGCCACGACGTTGTCGTGGTTCGCGTTCGGGGCGAACTCGCCCCAACGCGCCAGGAACCTCTCCATGTAGGAAACCCGGATGTCCTCCCACTCCTGAGCGCTGTAGTAGCTCGCCATCGGGAAGAAGAACCAACCGGTCGCGCTGTGGCGACCCTCGGGTGCCTGCGACGGATCCCAGATGCTGTTCACCCAGGTCCCCGCGGCGGGTTCGGGCAACCAGCCCGAATGGGCCGCACGGATGTAGCGCTCGACGTCCTCGGGTTGGTCGTAGCCGACCACGGTGTAGAAGCACTCGTCGATGTCGGGGTCCCAGCGAGCCGAGGTGTACTGCGGCGCGTCGCGCAGGCACAGCATCGGGGTGGCCAGCACGCCACTCGGGCCGTAGCGGAAGTCCTTGGCCCGCTTGTAGAACAGCGGGCTCACGTGGTCGGGGCCGACCATGTCGACGATCACCTGGCGCACATCCGCGCTCGCCACCACGCACTGGTGGCACGGAACTCCATGCCGCGGGCCACCACGCCGACGGCCCGGCCGTCCTCGACGATGATCTTCTCGACCTCGGCGTTCTCGATGAGGTCGACGCCGTGCGCGTAGCAGGCCTGCGTCATGGCCTTGGCCAACGTGTGGGTACCGCCCTTGGCCATGCGGAACCGGCCGACCATCCACATGAGTGCGGTGGGGACCATGCCCCCGGTGCCGGCCTGGTCGAGCGGCACACCGAACTCGACCGCCATGCGGTACAGCAGCGTACGCATCTCGGGGGATTCGAACAGCTCGTCGATGACGGCCTTGGGCGACTTCACCGCGAAGTGCGGACCGACGCCCATGTCGCCGAACATGTCGCCGAGCATCGCCGCCTGTGCCTCGTTCATCCCCTCGAAGGGAGGGTTGTAGATGCCGATGCCGAGGAACGGGCCGAACTCCATCGTGCGCTGCTTGAGCTCCATGAAGGTGTCGGCGTCGGCCTTGGAGTAATGCGCTATCGACGCATGTGACTTCTCGAGCAGGTCGTTGCGGTGCAGCACGATCGGCGGGCGACCGTCCGCGAACGCGATGCCCGCCTGGTTCTCAGGCGTGATCGAGCGCAGCCCGCAGTTCTCGAGATCGAAGTCCTCGATCATCGGGATGATGTCGAAGAACTCCATGTAGTTGGCGTGCAGGTTGAACCGGTAGCCCGGCTCGAGGGGCTCCTCGGTGTTGACCCCACCACCCTCTTCGTGGCGACGTTCGATCATCGCCACCTTCAACCCGGCCCGGGCCAGGTAGGCGGCGGTGCACAGGCCGTTGTGGCCTGCTCCGATGACGATGGCGTCGTAGACCTTGCTCATAGGTTCACCCCCGGGAAGGCCGAGGGTCGGCTCTGGTCCACCCCCGTGCGTCCAACTAGACAGGCGCACGTTCTAGCAGAACTCCAGGTACCTTTCGCAGAAGATACTCCGGTGGGGCCGCCGGCGGTCGGCGAACCCACCTTCGACCCCTTCACCTCAGTAACCCCTGTCGGTCGCGGGCTGGGCAGGCCCAGGTCCTCCGCGATGATCTTGTAGGCGTTGTAACCCGGCGCCGCATGCATGCCTCCGCCGGGGTAGGCCGACGGGCCGCACAGGTAGAGGCCGTCGACGTGCAGCCGGTAGTCGGATGCCTCGGGCCAGGGGCGGTTCGGCCCCATCTGGTCGGGCGACATCTCACCGTTGGAGAAGTCGCCCTCCCACATGTAGTTCTTCCGCTCCATCTGATCAGGGGTGTAGAGCGCATCCGCGATCACGTTGTCGCGGGTCATGTTCGGCGCGAACTGCTCCCACCGCTTGAGGAACCGGTCGTTGTAGGTGGCGCGGACCTCGGCCCACTCCTGCGCGGACACCTCGCTGGCGCAGGGGAAGAAGTACCAGCCGGTGGCCGAGTGCCGACCGGGGGCGCCTGGGACGGGTCCCACAGGCTGTTGACCCAGGTGCCCGCAGCGGGTTCGGGGATGATCCCCGAGTAGGCATCGCGGATGTAGCGGATGCATTCCTCTGGAGTGTCGTAGCCGACCACCGTGTAGTGCGTCTTGTTGATGTCGGGATCCCAGCGGGCGGACGAGTAGTCGGGCGCCTCGTAGAGGCAGTACATCGGCGTGGCGAGCACATGGCTGGGGCCGAAGCGGAAGTTCTTCGCCCTCCGCACCCACTGGGCCGGCAGGTGCTCCTCGCCGACGTGCTGCAACAGGGTCTGCTTGGGATCCGCGTTGGTGACCACGCACTTGGTGGCCCGGAACTCCGTGCCCCGGGCGACAACACCCACCGCGCGGCCGTCCTCGACGATGATCCGCTCGACCTCGGTGTTCTCGATGAGATCGACTCCGTGTGCATAGCAGGCTTGGGTCATCGCCTTGGCGAGGGTATGGGTGCCGCCCTTGGCGAGTCGCCAACAGCCGATCATCCAGGGCAGGGCGGTGAGCATCATGCCTGCGGAACCCGCAGTGTCGATGCCGACGCCGAACTCGACGCTCAGTCGGTACATCAGGGTGCGAAGCTCGGGTGATTCGAACATCTCGTCGATGATCACCTTGGGTGTCTTCGCTGCGTCCTTGCCGGTGACTCCCATGTCGCCGAACATCGACTCGACCATCTCGGCCTGGGCCTGCTCCATCCCGTCGAAGGGCGGGTTGTAGATGCCCATCCCGAGGAACATGCCGAAGTCCATGGTGCGGTTCTGGATCTCGACATAGGTGTCGGCGTCGGCTTTGGAGTACTGCGAGATGCTCTTGTGGGTCTTCTCGAGAAGGTCCTTTGCGGTGCAGCACGATCGGCGGTCGACCGTCGGAGAACGCGATGCCCGCCTGGTTCTCCGGGGTGATCGAGCGCAGTCCGCAGTTCTCGAGGTCGAAGTCCTCGATCATCGGGATGATGTCGAAGAACTCCATGTAGTTGGCATGGAGGTTGAAGCGGAATCCCGAGACCACCGGGTCCTCGGTGTTGGCTCCGCCACCCTCTTCGTGGCGACGTTCGATTATCGCCACCTTCAGCCCGGCGCGGGCCAGGTAGGCGGCGGTGCACAGGCCGTTGTGGCCTGCTCCGATGATGATCGCGTCGTAGGTCTGTGGCACGGAGGCTCCTCGCATGACGGCATACGGTTCCTGTGGTTGGCACAGACTAACAGAAAACGTGCGATGTGCAAGTGGGACTTTCGGCTATACTCGTGGCCGCACACGGCTGGGAGCCCAGGATCGACGATTCCGCAGAGGGGAGAGACGATGCCGCAGAACGAGATGACCACGGATCCGCCGGTCGAACCCCTCGACGCGGCGGACCCCGAGGCCCGATCACCAAACGCCGAGCGCATCCTCGCCGCCGCAGAGGAGTGCTTCGCCCGCTACGGATTCAACAAGACCTCCATGGAGGACATCGCCCGCACCGCCGGGCTGTCACGCCGGAGCGTCTACCGCCACTTCCCGACAAGGCCGCCCTGTTCAACGAGGTCGCCGCGGCACGAGCACGCATCTTCTTGGAGGAGATCGTGCGTCGCACCGCCGAGCTCGAAGGGCTGTCCGCGCAGATCGAGGAGGTCGCACGACTCACCAACCGCTTCGTGCGTGAGGACCCGATCAGCGCTGCGCTGCGTCTGGCGGATCCCGACTCGCTCGCCAGGATGGTCTCCACGGAGGCACGCGAGCTCATCAGCATGGCGATGGACGCGATCGTGCCCCTCATCGAGACCGCACGCGACACCGGCGAGGTCCGCGCCGACCTCCACGTCATGCGCGCCGCCGAGTGGATCGCGCGCATGGTGTTCTCGCTCAGCGCCACGCCCTCGGTCACCTTCGACATCGACGACCCCGAACAGACCGCGGCGTTCATCCGCGAGTTCCTCCTGCCGGGCCTGCGCTGAGGATTCCGGTGCTCTGCGCCGCCGCGGATCCTCGAAGCCGGCGTCGAAGTGCCTGAGGATCACCTGAGCACGAACTGATCGACGCGAATCACGATGCTCCTGTCACGAACTGCGCCATCGTGGTGCAACATCGAAAACAGGAGGGAACCCGATGAACATTCACATGAGGAACACCGGAGCCGCAGAGGCCGGCGGATCCAACTCCACGAGAGGACACACCACGTGGGTGCTCCGGGGCTGAGCGCAGTCACCCTCTGCGGTGTGCTCTTCGCGCTCACCGCCTGTGGTGGGGATGATGACTCGACCGAGGGTGCTGGAGGAGGAGGCGGTGACCTCCAATCCCAGATCGTCGGGATCCTGACCTCTGACAAGGGCGGATCGCTCCCGGAGGACCAGGCAACCTGCATCGCCCGCAAGGTCGTCGCAGCCGGGGTGGACCAGGAGGACATCGACGAGGCCAACGCGTCCGAGGACGGCCTGGCCGTGAACTCGAAGATCTTCGATGCGTTCAACGACGCGACGATGATCTGCGTGCCCGGCGCAAGTCAGTCGTCGGTGCCCGACGGGTTCTGACCCTCCGCGTCCAATGCAGTCACGACGGGACCCAGGTGCCGTCGTGGTAGCGCCAGCTCTTCTCGTCGGTTCCGCTCGGACAGCACCGCGGGTCGTCCGGCGTCCACACCGGATCGCTGGTGCGGAGCGAATCCCCGTCGATCGTCGGCGATGCACCCGTGATCGCTGCGCCCAGCAGGACGGGTTCGTCGCCCTCGGATGTGAACACCAGGCTCACGACGATCGGATACGCGTTGCCTCCGACTGCATAGCACTCGAAGCTGACCACGGCCTCCTCGCCGCCGTCGCCCGTGAGGTCGCCGTACTGCACATCGGACACACGGACGCCGTTCGCACCATCGGACGAGGTCCAGTCGCCGTCCTTCATCGCGGCCTCGACCCCCACCGGTCGGGCAGTCCCCGAGGGAATACGACCGGTTCATCCAGTCGACCGAGCGTAGATCGGTGCCCTCGACCGTGCTCGTCGTGGTGGTCGACGACTCCGCCGCGGCGGGTTCGGCGGGACCCCAGGCAAGCGCCGACACCTGACCGTCGAGCTCGCCGACGGTCTCCCAGGTGCTGCCATCGGCACCGGCGAGGAAGGTCGAGGTGATCGGATCGCCGGGCTCGTAGACGCCCCAGGTGTAGGCCAGACCACCCGGCGCGCCCCAGGCCATCCCGTCGGGGGATCGTCGTCGAACGGCGAGCCGGGCACGTCGGCAAGCGAGTCCGGGTCGGGCCCCACGTGCAGCCCCACCGCATCGGTCCCGGCCGGTTCGCCGGCCACGACCAGATCCTCACCGGACGCGGCGACGGTCGAGCGCGCGCCGTCGAACCCCCAGACGGCGGTCTCGCTCCACGAGGCCGACTGCCAGCTCGACGCATCCTCGGATTCGCTCAGCAGCGTCACGGTCGCCTCGTCGGTGTCGATCCCCGACACGCCCAGTGCCACCCACCCGCCCGGACCCCTGGTCACATCGGTGATCATCGACACCTCAGGTCCGGGCGACGCGACTGTGGCCTCGTCCCAGGAGGTCGCGCCGGTGCTCGAGTAGATCGCAGCGACCGACGCGCCCTGACCGGTGGATCCGACCGCTACGAACCGGCCGTCGGACCAATCGAGGTCCTCGATGACCGCGGGGACCTGCGCCACCTCGGTCCACTCGCGCAGGTCCGCGCTGGCGAGCACGGTGGTGCTGTCGGTGTCGCGGGCGATGGCGAACCACCGATCCCCGTCCCAGGTGAGACCGTTGACCTGTTCGCCCGCCACCGAACCCGCCTCCTGCCACTCGCCGCCATCGGCCGAACGGTAGAGGGTGGTGTCGTCGCCCGACGGCACTGCGGCCACCCAGGCTCCGGCGGATCCGACCGGAGCATCGGTCGGCCTCTCCTGTGACCACCTCGGTCGGCTCTCCGGTGACCACGTCGGTCACCGTCAGGGAACCCGTTGGGGTGCCGGGACGGACCGCCACCACCTGGTCGACGGTGAAGTCCTCCCACTCATCGCCGCGGGTGGAAGCCGAGTCGAGCGACCCCGATGGTGGCTCCGTGAGCGGGTTGCCGCAGTTGCACTTCACCCGCGGCACACCTGCGGGGTCGACGAGCACTGCGGTGCCGGCCTGCAGCACCGCAGTGAACGCGCTGGCACGCCCGCCGACGAACCCGTGGTT
This sequence comes from Microthrixaceae bacterium, assembly GCA_027493675.1. Taxonomy (GTDB): domain Bacteria; phylum Actinomycetota; class Acidimicrobiia; order Acidimicrobiales; family Microtrichaceae; genus JAMLGJ01. The sequence continues at coordinate 156,653 of JAOSKI010000043.1, forward strand.
GGTCACCAGCGTGTCCGAGGACAGCACCACCGGGGTGAGCGAACCCACGTAGGATCCGGATCGCGCTGCGATCCACTCCGAGCGCGGCGGCCCATGCCGTCGCCTTGGCGGGTTGGTCCTCGAGGAACTCCACGAGCTTGGCCGGATCACACACCGCGCGGTCCCCGGAGCCCCCGTAAAGACCAGGCGCCGTCCCCTCCGCGACGCGTGTCGCGGTCGCCGTGTCGACGGCCAGCTCCTCACGAACCGAGGCGTTGACGGCCTGCACGTTGCCCGGGAACTCAACCGCCGGACCGATGGCCACCGAGTCGGTGAACGGGTCGTCGCCGACATCGTCGACGCCCTCCAACCGCACCGCCGCGCCGGCCGTCGAGTCACCGGAGAGCACCGTGAACGCCAACGCCGGCGGCGACGACCACCAGCACTCCCACCACCACCGCGAGGATCAGTAACGACCGGCCTCGGCGGGGCGGGTCGGGCGGAAGCGGGTCGTTCAGGGCGTGTGTCATCGTGGCTCCTCAATCCCGTGGTTCTCAGTCGACGATGCAGGCGCCCCAGAACTCCGGTGGCACCACTGAGGACCTTGTCCAGTCGTTGGGATCGCGGTAGCGCTCACAGGCTCCACCCTGCCAGGCCGAGCCGGTCCACTCGAGCAACGGGTAGTCCTCGGTCAGGTCCGGTCGGATCACGAGAAGCGTCGCCCACTTGCCGTTGCAGGCCGAGACCTCCACCGACCGGTACTCGCCACCACCGAGGCCGACGAAGGCGGCCTGCAGGCTCGCCTGGTCACATGCTCCGCCCGACCCCGACGACGGCGCGGTGCTCGGCGGTGGACCACCCCAGATCGCAGCCACCTCGGATGCCGGATACACGGTCTCGCACGGGATCCCGTTGCCGTCGGAGTCCATGTTCGTGGGCTTGCCGTGATCCCGCCAGTAGTCGACCGCTTCGGGATACCCGAGACCCTTCGCCAAGAGGTCGCGGCAGAACAGCCCCGCAGGCAGCGACGACGCTCCGGGGAGGGTCGTGGTCGTTGTCGGGGCGGCGGTCGTGGTCGTCGCCGATCCGGTCCCGGATCGCCGTATCACCACGCCGACGTGGCAACGGCCGGTGCCGATCCCACGCTCGTCCACCGTGTCGGTGCCGCCATACATCTCGTCGCCTCCGGTGGCCACGATGATCTCCATGTCGCTGGAACCGCCTGTGCCGCCAAGACGGATCACGGCGCCGTTCATGTCGCGCTGCACTCCGACCAGCCACTCCTCCGATCCGGCGGGCGCGCCCCCGATCGTCCCGCTCAGATCTCCGACACCCGTGACGCCCTTGAGCGACGCGCGGCGACCCTCGATGACCATCGTCGCCCCGTTCAGGCCGGCGTTGGGACACTCCTCCGGATCGGGTTCGCCGGCCGGTAGCGGTTCGGTGCTCATCAGCCCGCGGGTCAGCGTGATGGTCCACGTACCGTCGAGGTTCGGCGGTGGACTGCCACCGGAGGGGTCGGATCCGACGGGTCTCGTGTAGCGCTCTCCGGTGCGCAGGTTGCACAGCGTCAGCTCGTCCACGGGCTCACCCGGTCGCACGGTCACCACGGCGCCTGGATCGAAGTCTGCCCACCGGTCACCGGTCAGCTCCACATCGGCCAGGGCCACCGGCTCGGGTTCGGTGAGAGGGTTGCCGCAGTTGCACTTGACCCTCGGCACCCCGCGGTCGTCCACCATCACCGCGGTGCCGGCCTGAAGCACCGATGGCAGCTCGGTTGCGTGCCCGTCGCGGAATCCATGGTTCGTGACGAGGGTGTCGGTGGTGAGCACGACCGGGGTCAGACCCGCGACGTACTCCTCGATCCGTTCCACGGAGATTCCGAGCACGTCGCTCCACGCAGCAGCCTTGTCGGAGTGCTCGTCGAGGTAGCCGACGAGGGCCTTGGGGTCGCACGCGTCGCTCTCGCCGGAGCCGCCGTACAACCCGGGCGCGGTCCCGGTGGCGATCGGAGCCGTCGTCGCCTCGTCGAGCGGAAGCGCTGCCTGCATCTCGGCTACCGGCGCGGCGGCCTCGGGCTCGATCCTCGGCACGGCACCGATCTGCACCGAATCGGTGAAAGGGTCGGCACCCTCGTCCGATGCCGGGACCATCGCCACGGCCGCGCCAGCGTCCGAGCCGAACGCCCACAGGAGCACGGCCACACCGACCATCAACACGACGGCTGCCCCCACACCGAGAGCGACCGCGAGCAGGTGGTTCGAGCGCGATGGCTCACCCCGTGCATCAGCCATCGCATCTCCTTGGCGTATCGGGAGGGGCCCTGTATCGGAAGGGGCCCTGCAGCGGGAGGGACGTTACAGAAGGTCATCTAGTATCGCAACGACTTCCGACACCGGAGCGTGCGATGCCTTCGCAGACCCGCACCGAGCGTGTGCACCAGCCCACGAGATGACCGCCGATCGCACGCGCCTGGAAGAGCTCATGGCGGACTACGACCTGGAAGGTGAGCTCGGCCGCGGGTCCTTCGGCGTGGTGTGGGCGGCGCGACACCGCCAGCTGGGCCGAGCCGTGGCGGTCAAGGAGCTCGTGGCCACGACCGACGCCGACCAGGCACGGTTCCGCTGCGAGGCGCAGGTGCTCGCACAGCTCCGCCACCCGCACGTCGTGACCGTGTACGACTACCGCGAGGCACCACATGTGAGGGCACTCGTCATGGAGGCACTCACAGGCGGGACGCTCGAAGACCGGCAGGGCGCCCTGTCGCTCGAGGAGATCGTGACGGTCGGGCTCGCCGCCGGCGCGGCGCTGCACCACGTACATGAGGCGGGGGTGCTGCACCGTGACGTGAAGCCGGCGAACGTGATGTTCGACGCGCACGGTCACGTGCGTGTCACCGATTTCGGTGTCGCAGGTGGTGCGGTGCTCTCGGGGGATGCCACGACCGCGGACGTCACCCTGGCCGGCACCTTCGTCGGCACGCCGTCCTACGCGTCACCCGAGCAGTGCGCGGCAGCGCTCGGCGCCCACTGGCCGGAGCCGGCCGAGGCATCGGATCAGTATGCGCTCGCGGCCACCCTGTACGAGGCGCTGACCGGCGAGTTGCCGCACGACCGATCCGGCGGGATCCTTGCGCTCTGCAACCGGAAGATGACCGAGCCGGTCCGGCCGATCAGCCGGCTCCGTCCGAACATGCCACCGGGCATCGCCAAGGTGATCGACCGCGCCCTGGAACGTTCGCCGGCGGATCGATACCGGACCGTGGAGGACTTCGGCGTCGCCCTCGCAGCCGCCACCACGGACGCGCTCGGAGCAGAGTGGATCAGGCGGTCCGGAGTCGACCTCGAGGACACCTCCTCCCTACGGCTCCACGATGCTCCCACGACCACTGCCTCGCCCGCGCAGGCCACGCCGAGCCGTCGCCGGCGTGGACCGCTCATGGCGCTCACGGCGCTCCTGGTCGTCGCGGTGGGAGTGGCGGGCCTGTTGGTGGCAGATCGGCTCCGGGGTGACCAGTCGGCGCCCGAGGAAGGCGCCACCACGCTCCCACCCGCATCGACGCCTGCCGATCTTCCACAACGATGGTCGATGGCCACGGGAGCGAGCGTGTTCTCGTCGCCCACGGTGGGCGGCGCACCGGGTGAGGAGCGGGTTGTGGTGGGCAGCGACGACGCGACGGTGTACGCGATCGACGCGGATTCGGGCGCCATCGCATGGACGGTCGACACCGACGGTCCCGTGCGATCGTCACCCGCGGTCACCGGCGACGACGTGATAGTCGGCGCCAACGACGGCCGGCTCCGGTCGATCGCGCTGTCCGATGCCTCGATCCGCTGGGACACCCGCGTGGGCTTCGAGATCGTGTCGTCGCCGCAGGTCGTCGAGGACGAGGTCCTCGTGGGCGCGGACCATCTGTACGCCTACGACCTGGCCACGGGCTCGCGCCGTTGGGTGGCCGAGGAGACCGGGCCAATCGTCTCCAGCCCGGCCGTCGCCGACGGCGTCGCGGTGGTGGGCAGCGAGGACCACACGGTGTACGGGGTGGACGTGGACTCAGGGGAGGTGCTGTGGCTCCTCCGAACCGGTGATCGGGTCCAGTCCTCGCCGGTGATCACCGGCGGGATCGCCATCATCGGGGGTACCGACGGCAACCTGTACGCGATCGATCACGGGACCGGGGAGCTGCGCTGGTCCGCGGACCTCGGCGCCGCCGTGAAGTCGTCGCCGGCAGTGGCCGGCAACCTGGTGGTGGTCGGGACCGACTCGGGCTCGGTCGTTGCGCGCGACATCGCTGACGGTTCACCGGTCTGGGAGCTGCGCACCGCCGACCGCGTGGATTCCTCGCCGCTCGTGGTCGGCGATCAGGTCGTGGTCGGATCCAACGACCGGTTCGTGCACGTCATGGACCTGGCGAGCGGCCGCCCGGTGGCGAGGTTCGAAACAGGTGGACCGGTGCTGTCCTCACCCACCGAGCTCGACGGCGACGTCGTAGTGGCGAGCTACGACGGCCGGATCCACCGGCTCGGGCTGCCCTGACAGCGAGGCTGCCCTGACAGCGAGGCCGCCCTGACAGCGGGAGTCAGCTCCCTACGCGGAACCGCAGCTCGACCCCGCCGATGAGGACGGCGTCGCCGTCGACGAGTCCTGCACAGCTCACCGGTTCGCCGTTGAGGAACGTGCCGTTGGTCGATCCGAGATCGATCAACATCGCCTCCCCGTCGATGGTTCGGATCTCGGCGTGACGTCGGCTGACCCTGCTGTCCACCAGACGAACATCCGAGTCCGGGTCACGGCCGACCACGACCGTGCCGTCCACCAGCGCGACGACCTGGCCATCGGGCAACTCGAGCCTGGCGACGTGCTCGCCACCGTCGCGGAACGTCGCCGAGACCGCAGCGACACGCTCTGCAGGACCTACGCCCAGGTCCAGGAGATCGCTCTGTTCGAGGATCAGGCGTTCGAGCTCGCGCAGCTCCGCGCGGAGGTTCGATTCCGAGACCCTCGACCAGCACCTCGCGTGCGTCACGATACGCGGTGAGTGCGTCGCTCTGACGACCGCTGCGGTACAGGGCGAGCATCTGCTGACCCCGGAGCCGCTCGCGGAACGGATGTTCACCAACCAGTGAGTCCAGCTGCACCACGGCATCGCGCTCCCGGCCCAGCGACAGCAATGCCTCCACCCTGTCCTCCTGCACGACCGCCCGCAGCTCGTGGAGCCGAGTGGCCGTCGCGCGGATCGCAGGGCTCTCTGCGACGTCGGCGAGCACGGGTCCGCTCCAGCATCCGATGGCCTCGTCCCAGTGGGCGAGCGCGTCGGCGTGGCGACCCTCGGACGCGGCATCGGCGCCTGCACGGGCCAACTCCTCGAACCGGTCCGCGTCGAGCCTGGACACGACCAACAGGTAACCCGGCTCACGGGTCACGAGCACCTCCGGGGCCGCGAGCACCTTGCGGAACTCCGACAGATGCTGTTGCAGCGAGTGCAGTGCCCGATCCGGCGCGTCCCCGCCCCACACGTCGTCGACGATCGTCGCGGCCGCCACAACCGTGTTGGGGCGGATCGCAGCGCTGCCACCACCGCTCTCTGCCTCGGTCCGCCCGGATCGACACGTCGACCGGCCACCTCCATGCGCAGCGTGCCCAGTATCGACACGTCCAGTTCCGGTTCCATCGGCACACATCGTGACAGCCGGCACCGGGAGCGACAATCACCAGCTCCTTGACCGTGAGCTGATCACCGGCTGAGGGGACCCGCCGACGATGCTCCTGTGCCGTGACCTCGGCACCGGCTCCCGAATCGGGAGCGACCCAACGGGAGGTTGTCATGCATTCGATTCCGAAGTCCCTCAGGTATGCCGGTGTGGCGCTCGTCGGCGCCGTTGCACTTGGTGCCTGCTCACCCGCTCCAGGTGGCGGATCCACCGGGGTGGCACTCCGCCGACCACGGCGCCGCCCACCACGGTGCCGGTCTCGACCGCCATCGGCGGGACCTATGCGGTCCGGTACGCCACCGACTCGACAGCGACGATCCGGGTCTCGGGTGACACGCTCACCGTGACCGCCGGTGACGGGTTCCGCATCGAAGGTGCATCCTGCACCCTGCCGACCGACGCGGTGCTGGCCGTGCTGACCGGTTCCGGGAACCACTACACCGGCACCCACTGGGGTTTCAACAGCGGCACCTGCACCAGCGGTTCCGCGTACGCCTCGACCGCGGATCTCAACGCCGACGGTTCGGTGTCGTTGACGGGGCCGACCGGCACGCACCTGCTCACCAAGACCGCGAACGCCCCGGCACTCGCGGTCGACCTTCCCGCCACCTACGACGTCACCTACGGCACGGCCGGCCGCGCCACAGCACATGTGTCGGGCACCATCGTGACGCTCTCGGTCTCATCACCGCTGCGGGTCGAGGGCGCCGGCTGCGACCTGCCGGTCGGGCGGGTCCTGGCCGTGTTGGACGGCACCGGCACCCATCGCTCGGGCACCCACTGGGGCTTCAACAGCGCAACCTGTGCACCGGGCGCCGCCTACTCCTCCAAGCTGTATGTCAACTCGGACCGGTCGCTCACGGTCACCGGGCCCAGCGGGCCCCACCTGTTCGTGCGCCGGGAGTCGGTGCCGACACAGCCATCGGTCGACCCGGTCGGAACCTACGGCGTCCACTACGGCACGGCGGGAACGGCGGTCGTCCACCGGGCGGACACCAAGGTCACGTTGTCGGTCGGGTCGGGCTTCGCTGTCGAAGGTGCATCGTGCTCTCTCGCCCCCACGACGGTGCTCGGCTCCTACACCGGCACCGGCACCACGCTGAGCGGCACCCACTTCGGCTTCAACAGCACCACCTGTACCCAGGGCGCCGCCTACTCCTCGAAGGTCCACGTCAACTCGGACCGGTCGCTCACGGTCACCGGGCCGACCGGACCGCACCTGTTCGAGCGACGTTGAACCGACTCGATCCCGCGAACCGGATCCGGTTCTGAGAACCGAGTGGTGTCGGCCCCTCCCAGCGGGTGCGGCACCACTCGGTTCGGGTGTCAGGGGGTCTGACGGCGACGGGATTCGCGCGTCCTGCTTGACCGGCAGGCCGGCCCGACCAATGCTCTACCGCGAACCGAGGAGACGCCCATGAGCTTTCTGTTGGACCCACCGCTGCTTGTCGCATCCGGTGTGCTGATCGAGAACGTGCTGCCCGAGGAGCACCGTGACCTGGCCGAGGCCGCCACGATGAGCACGTTCATCGGGATCTCGATCGCGCTCTACCTGGAGGTGCCGGGCCTAGGTCTGTTCTGGAAGCCCTTCGGGTCGACCGACGGACGGGACTTCATGATCAACAGCGGGGTGCTGAAGGTGAACACCGACGAGGCCGGGTGGAGGACGCACGCCGCATCGGCGGCGATCTATGCCACCTACCCGCTGTTCATGAAGTTGGGCCGGCGTATCGGAGCCAGGCTCGCGACACGCTCGGTGCACGCGACCCCCACACCCGGCTGACCCATCGGGCCGATCGATGTTCACCCGACTGACGCGCCACAGCACCGAAGCGGTATGCGCTGCACTGCTGCCACCCGAGGCCGGAGGACCGTCACCCGCGACCGCGGCCGACGACCTCGACCGCTACCTCGGCCTGCTCCCACCGCTCGTCGCGGCGGGCATCCGCGCAGGGCTCGTGGGGATCGACCTGGCGACGCTCGCCACCACCCGCCGGTCGATGGGCCGCCTCGACGCGGACGACCGGGTGCGTGTCCTCGAGCGCATCGCCGCTGTCCGGCCCGAGCTCGCAATGGCCATGGACGGCCTCAAGACCGTGGTGCTGCTCTCCCACGGCGCTGCCAGGAGCACCGAGGAGATGCACCGGCGGGCGGTGCGCTTCGATGCGGCACGACCCGACGCGGAGATGGACATCACGTCCTCGATGGACGAGATGAGCGGGGCGGGGCGGGACGGGGGTCGGGGGGGCCGCCGGGGGGGGGGGGGGGGCGCGGGGCCCCCCCGGCCCGGGGGGGGCCTCGATGTGATCGTCCTCGAGGAGGGTCGACGTTGGAAGGTCGACGACTTCCGCCACGGGCACCCGATCGAGCGCTTCGCGGGCTTGTACCGCGACGGCGGCACGACCGTCGCGCTGGGACGGCCGCCGGTGGTGCTGCCGATCGGACGTGCGGTAGGTGGCACGACCGTGGTCAACTCCGGCACCTGCTACCGGCCACCGGTCGAGGTCCAACAACGTTGGCGCGACGACCACGGGCTCGCGCTCGCCGACCCAGAAGCGCTGGCGCCGTACCTCGACGAGGTCGAGTCCACCCTGCGCGTCGCCCCGGTCCCCTCCTCGGTCATGGGGCGCAACGGCGAACTGCTGCTCGCGGCAGCCGCAAACGAGCGATGGGCATCACACCCGATCCCCCGCAACGCGCCGGACTGCGTCGGGTCGTGCCAGTGCGCAATCGGCTGCCCACGCAACGCCAAGTTCGGGGTGCACCTCAACGCTCTTCCCCAGGCATGCAAGGCCGGTGCGAGGATCATCTCCCACGCCCGGGTCACCGAGGTGCTGCACCATGCGGGCCGGGCCACCGGAGTGGCGGTCCGCCGGCCCGACGGCTCGATGCTCGAGGTGCACGCCGCCACGGTCGTGGTCGCGGCGGGCGCGGCCGAGACCCCGGCACTGCTGTGGCGCAGCTCGCTGGGTGACCACCCCCGCGTGGGTGACAACCTCAGCCTGCACCCCGCGCTCGGCCTGGCCGGCCGGTTCCCCGAACCGGTGGTGGCATGGGAGGGCGTGCTGCAGAGCGCGGCGGTAGACGAGCTGCACCGCGAGCACGGCATCCTCATCGAGGCGACCGCCACACCGCCGGGCATGGGATCGATGGTCCTTCCTGGCTACGGACGGGAGCTCGTGGACCGCCTGGCCGACGCGGACCACGTGGCGGTGTTCGGAGCGATGATCGCGGACGAGCCCTCGGGCCGCGTGATCGGCAGGCGCACCGGACGGCCGCTCATGCGCTACGACCTGAGCACGAGAGACTCGGGCCGGCTCGTCCGAGCACTGGGGGCCATGGGCCGTCTGCTGTTCGCCGCTGGAGCCGAGGAGGTGCTGACCGGCCTTCCCCGGCCGACCCTCGGTGCGCACCGTCGCCGAACTGGACGCCACACTCGCGGCAGTCGATCCATTGAAGCTGCACGTTGCCGCGTTCCATCCGACCGGCACTGCGAGCGCAGGTTCCGACGACCAGCGCTCACCGGTCGACGAACGGGGCCGCCTCCGCGGCATCGACGGTGTGTGGGTGGCGGACGCAACGGTCCTACCCAGTTGTCCCGAGGTGAATCCGCAGGTGTCGATCATGGCCTCGCACTGGCCATCGCGGACGAGATCGTCGCCGCCGGTCGCTGAGCAGCACCCTGCTCGGGCACGGCTGCGACGTGACTGGGCACCTCCGCCCACGCGCCCAGCGACTCCGCCTACGCGCCCAACGACTCCGCCAGTGCGCCGAGCAGTCGCCGTGTCCGGGGAACCTGCCAGCGGTCTCCCGGACGGTTCATCACGTAGCCGAAGCCCACCCGGGCATCCCGGTCGGCGAAGCCCAGCGAACCGCCGTTGCCGAAGTGCCCGAAGGACCCCTCGCTGATCCCGATCGGCCGGGAGTCGAGATGCAGCATCATGCCGAGCCCGAAATGCGACTCCCCGTTCGAGCACGAGATCGGTTCCACGGCTGGCCGTGGTGGCGGCTTCGTGCACCAACCACGTCGGCACCGGTGTCACGGCGTTCGCCCCGGCCAACGCCGCGAACACCCTGGCCACTCCGCGCGCCGAGGCGTGCATGTTGGTCGAGGGCACCTCCGCGCAACGCCACCGGGGCAGGTTCACGGTGCCGATCCCCGAGAAGCCCGGAGGGTTGAAGTAGGCGGCCCTGCGCATGCGGCTCAGCTCGTCGTCACCGGCATGGGGCATCAGCCCCTCGGGGATCTCCTGGATGAAGTCGACCTCGGCCACCCGGTGGTGTTCGGACACGGGCAGTCCGATCCACACATCCGCGCCCAGCGGCTCCGCGATCACACGTCGCATCGCTGCGCCGAATCTCTCCCCGGTCACCCGGCACACCGGCTCGGCGACCAGGTGACCGAAGGTGTTCACGTGGTAGCCGTGGGCAGCGCCGGGTTCCCACCACGGTCGTTCGGCCGCCAGCGCGGCGGCGATCGTGTCGAAGTCGAGGACCTCCTCGACCGAGACTGCGCGGCGAATGCCCGGTAGGCCCGCCCGGTGTGACAGGAGTTGTCGCAGCGAGGTCGATCCCTTGCCGTGGGTGTCGTACTCGGGCCAGACGTCGCGGATCGGGGCGTCGAGGTCGAGGCTGCCGGTCGCGACCAGGGCCAGCGCGGTCGCGGCAGTGACGGCCTTGCCGACCGAGTACGCGTTCACGAGGGTGTCGGCCTGCCATTCGCGGGTCCGCGCCAGGTCGGCCCATCCACCCCACAGGTCCACCACGACCCGGCCATCTATGACAACGCACACCGCGGCACCCAGATCACCCGGGTCGGTCGGGAGGCCGTCACCGGCCGGCGATGCATCGAAGTTGCGCGCGAAGGCCACGCGCACTGCTTCGAAGCCCCGCTCCACACGACCGTGCACCGGTGCAACAGGGTCGGGCTCCCGAGAGGATCCCGGCCGGCCACCGTTGGACATGCCGGCGGACCGTAGCAGTGCCCGCCCGGGTGGGCTCACTCCAGGCGGGCGCCGCCGGCAACGAGCTCGGCCTGCAACTCCGCCACGTCGAGGTCGTCGAGCGTTGCCACACCGGGGCGACCGACCATCGCGGCAGCGGTGCCCGCGGCCTGGCCCATGGCAAGGCACGGCGCCATCACCCGCACCGAGGCGAGTGCGTCGTGGTCAGCCGAGATGCACCGTCCGACCACCAACAGGTTGGCGATGCCCTCGGGGCGCAGGCTTGCGAAGGGGACCTGGTAGGTGAGGCCCGGCTCCAGGAACTCGTAACGGGTCGAACGCCCGTCGGTGTGGTACTCCTGGGGCCAGGAGCACGCTGCGACGGCATCCGCGAAGCGGGCACCGGAGCGTACATCGTCGCCGGTGAGGGTGTACCCCCGACCACGTGACGTGTCTCGCACCCCGAGCTGCACCGCGGTGTCGGCCAGGAACGACGACTCGAACCCGCGCACGTGCTCCCGCAGGAACCCGGCCGCCTCCTCGGCCAACCGGCGACCCTCGATCTCCCCGTAGGTCGCCTGGCGCACGTCGGTGGTGTCGATCGGACTCCCGTCGGGGTTGCGCACCCTGGTCATGGCACCGGTGGCTTCGCCGGGATGGAACGTCGGCAGGACCGCGCCGCCGTCACGCGAGAGATGCGCTCCGTGCCGCCCGATCAGTTCAGCGAGCGCCGCATTGGCGGAGATCACCGCTGCGTCGTCGACGTGCTCCAGGAGGAACTGCATGGACGCGAACTGGCTCCCGCCAGCGCCGCCCGTCACGGTTACAGGCCCCGCCGAAGGTAGAGAGGTCCGCATCACCCGTTGCATCGACGAAGACCCTGCCGCGCACTGCTGCCAGGCCGCGCTTGGTCGCCACCACCAACGCCTCCATCACGCCGTCGTGCACGACTGCGTCGGCCACCGTGGAGTGCAGCAGCAGGTCGATCCCGGCCTCCGCGGTGACCAACCCGTCGAAGAGCCGCTTGGCGGCCCACGGCTGGTACAGGAACACCGCGGTCTGCTCCTTGAACGGGATGGGGCCCATTCCCACTCCACCGGCCGCCAGTGCTGAGAGGATCTCCTCGGCGATCCCACCCACCACCGGCTCGAACGACGGGGCATCCCAGGTACCCCGGTTGGCGTAGTAGCCGCACACGCTGCCTACCGCCGCGGCGGTGAAGTTGCCCCCGAGGAAGCCGTGACGCTCGCACAACACGACGCTCGCACCTGACCGGGCGGCACTGAGCGCGGCGCCCAGCCCTCCGGGGCCGCTTCCGGCGACGACGACATCGGCCTCGGCGAGCACGTCGATGTCCCTGGCCGCGATCCGCACCATGGGCCAACGTTAGCGACAGCGACAGCGCACCGTCCCGGTGCGTCGCGGTTCAGCGACTCAGTTCGGTCAACAGGCGTTCGAGATCCGCCTCGCAGCACGGATGGCTCTGCGGATAGAGCTGCGCTGTCCGGCGCCCCAGCGATCCGCGCGAGGTGTCGAGCTCCGCCGCTGCAGCCGACTCCACGACACCGAGCGCGATCTCGATGAAGGCCCGCTCGGTGGGGACCTCTCTGACCAGCAGGTCCTGGGCGGCCGATGCACCGCGACCGATCGAGTACTGGTGAGCCCTCCACAACCTCGATTGGCGCTCCCGTGGAGGAGACGCGAGGTAGTCCCGCCAAGGTCCGTCGGCACCACCGTCGGCCGCCGCGGCGAGATCGTCGACGAGATCCCGTTGACGACCGACCACCACGGGGAACCTGCACCGTCGTGCACCCGGCCGCTCCGGATCTCCCATTCCTGGAAGTCCGACAGAGCCCGGCCCAACCCGAGTGGGATGGCCACCCTCGTCGCCACCACCGGAGAAGAACCCGGCCAACACCTCCCGGCGATGCTCGACGCTGTGGCGTCGGGCGCGTTCCGCCTCGTCGCGCCCGGGTGACGCAGGTGAGTCAACCGATGTCGACAGGTGTTGGTGACATGACATTGAGAACAATTCCGGGTAATATCGGATGTTGAATCGAAGGTTGAGCGCAACACCGCATCGGCCTTCCTCGGCCAACCGGGGAGAAGGACTCTATGCGACTGACGTTGACCAAGAGGGGAGAGTACGGCATCCGTCTGGTGATCCTGCTTGCGCGTCAGGACCCCGAGGAACGGATGACCGCAGCCCAGTTGGCCGAGGAGTGCGGGATCCCCGCCGGAAACGTGCCGACGATCGTGAGCATGTTGTCGCGGGCGAACATCCTGTC
>JAOSKI010000044.1 GCA_027493675.1 Microthrixaceae bacterium
GCTGCACCAAATGCACCGGCGGGATCACCTGGGTGGCGGTGCCGTCGGGCGGTTGCTCCTCGGAGGCCACCGGCAGCTCGGCGGGCATGGTCGCGCTCATCGAGGCGGCCGCCCACGGCCGGGATCGAACCGCACCCGACCTGGTGGCACCGGGGGCCGACGGTGGGGGGCCAACGTGCTTTCGGCAAACGAGGCAGCCCAGCTGATCCGAGCAGGCGCCGACGACGTGGACTTCCTCCACCCCCAACGCAACCGACCCCGCCAACGAGACTACCGACGACTTCGGGGTGAAGCGCTTCCCGACCGTGAAGGGCTGGGATGCGACCACCGGATACGGCCGCATCAACGCGTACGAATCGGTGCTGGCCGCCTCTCGTGGCGACATCCCACCCGAGGCCGACATCACCTCACCCGAGTGGTTCTCGATCAACCCCACGAGCGGGTCCATGGAGGTGCGCGGGAAGGTCGCAGCGGTAAGGTCCTCGAGCTACGACTACCGGGTGGAATGGACCGTTGGGCTGCAGACGGCCCCGTATCCCGCCAAGGACAGCTGGTCGGTTGCGGGGTCCGCGACGGGGCTGAGTGCACCCACCGAAGGCGTGCTCGCGACGATCGACCTCGCCGAGGTGGCCGCACGGCTCCCCGATGGCGGCACCGGCACACCGACGACCGCCGACGGCCTGCCCGACCGGACCGCTTCACCGTGCGCATCAGGGTGGTGGTGACAGATGCCGAAGGCCGCGTGGGGACCCAGCACCGCCACGTGATGGTGCACTCCGATCCCAGCGGTGGAGTGGTGCCGGCACCCGCCGGCATCGGCACGTCTTCGCCGGTGTTCTCCGACCTCGACGGCGACGGCGCCCAGGAGCTGGTGGTGGCGGAGACGACGGCACCGTCCACGCACTGCGAGCCGACGGTTCGGAGGCGCCGGGGGTGGCCGGTGCGCACCGGGCTCCGAGGTGGTGGCCGGTCGGCTCGCCCACGGCTTCGGCCGACGGAATCAGTGCACCGGGTGCAGCCGTGCTCGTCGGCGCGCCGGCGGTGGCCGACCTCCAGGGCGACGGTTCCCTCGAGGTGGTGGTGGCCGACTCGAACGGCACGGTCCACGTCTGGGGTGCCGACGGGGCGACCCAGGCGACGATGTCAGTCGACCCCGATTTCAGCCGCCAGGAGCACACCGACGAACGCAACCGCACCAAGTCCGGCTTCTACGGATCGGCCGCCTTGGGAGACCTCGACGGTGACGGCACCCTGGGAGGTGGTCGCCGCCGGGGCGGACCGGCACCTGTATGCCCTGGCACCCTGACGGATCACCCGTGAGCGGCTTCCCAGTGCTGCTGGTCGACCCGGCGAAGGTCGAGGCGGTCGACCCGGTCAGCCGCAAGGTGACGTTCGCGAACGAGCGCAGCACGCAGATCGGCGGCGAGTTGATCGCCACCCCCACGATCGCGGATCTCACAGGCAACGGTCGGCCCGAGATCGTCGTGGGCGCCCAGGAGCAGTACGACGAGACCGTCGCGGTGTGGCCACCCTCGGCCTTCCGGGCATATCGGGCAACACCCGGCTGTACGCGGTGTCGCCGGATGGGACCCTTGCAGGCGGAAAGGACACCAGCGCCGCACACCCCGACGAGACCGCCTACCTACCCGGCTGGCCGGTGAGGCTACCGATGCTGCTCACCGACGTTCTGCCCACCATCGGCGACGGCGTCGCCACCCAGGCCGCAGCAGGCGACGTGGACGGCGACGGCCACAACGAGATCGTGGCGGCGTCCGCCAGCGGGCACCTGATGGTCCTCGACGCCGACGGCACCAGCGCGTACCAGGAGTGGTCGGGCCTGCAACTCGGCCTCAACTGGCTCAACAGCGCCTCCTGGGGCACCAACTCGCGCGACACAGGCGTGACGGTGGTCGCCTTCGGTGGTCCCGCGGTAGGTGACCTACAAGGCAAAGGCGGGTTGGACGTCGCGGCGCCAACCACCGGCCTGGGCCGAGCGCTCGACACGCTGCTCCCCAACGACCAGCCGGGCGACAACCAGGTCACCGGCTGGTCGGGCCGAACCGGCGCCCAGTTGCCGGGCTACCCGCGCGTGACCGCCGACCTGGCGTTCTTCGTGACTCCAGCGATCGGTGACGTAGACGGCGACGGATACAACGAGATCATCGCCGGCAACGGCGTGCAGATGCTCGACGCCGTCGGAGCGAGGAACAGCCGGAGAGGGTCGACTTCAGGAGCACACGTACCAGCCGGGTGGCCGAAGCTGACCGGCGGGTGGACGATCGGAACCCCGGGTATGGGTGACTGGGACGGCGACGGCACCGCCGAGTTGGCAGTCACCCGCCGTGACGGCCAACTGCTCGTCTGGGACACACCCACGCGAGCCACGGCTGCGGGGCCATGGGTCCGCTTCGGTGGCGGACCGACCAACGCCGGGGTTCCCACGCCCTGAACAGCCCCTCCACCACCGCCACACCCACCACCGCCACAGCGTTCTGTGTGGTGTGCGTGGCGCTGTGCGCCACGCACACCACACAGAACGGCGGGGAAACCGACGTCGACCGACGTCCAACTCCGCTTGTGAGGTCGCCTAACGTGGCGACCACGATGACGGTCTACCTAGTGAGGCACGGGTCAGCAGGTTCGCGGAACGGTGCCGACCCCAACGACACCCGGCGGCACCTCGATACCAAGGGCCTCAACCAGGCAGAGTGCATCGCGCCATCTGGGAACCGAACCGATTCAGGCAATCTACTCAAGCCCCCTCCCCCGGTGTGTGGAGACCGTCTCACCGCTCGCGGAGTCTCTCGGCATCGAAGTCATCCTCGAAGCCCGACTCGGCGAAGGCATCCCGGTCGAAAGCGCCTGGAGCCTGCTCGAGGAGGTCTGCACCGACACCGTCGTGCTGTGCAGCCACGGAGACGTGATCCCGGAACTGGTGGCCCGAAACCAGCGCCGCGGAATGCGGACCTGCGAACCGAGCGGATTCTCAAAGGGCTCGGTGTGGACGCTGCGTGGCTGGGACGGAACCCGCTTCACCACGGGATCCTGGACAAGACCCCGCTGAAACCGGGGAGACATCGAACGGGCCTTTGCCGGGGGCGGGTCCGGTGCATCTATGGCGTGGCTCAGCAGAGTGCCCTATGCTCGGGCGTTCTCGTGCACCAAGGGGGAGCAACATGTACAGAAAGTCCTTGATCAGCATCGGTCTGCTTGCGACGCTGGCGCTCTTCGCATCCGCCTGCACCATCCCGCGCCGGCACAGCGAACGTGGAAGGTCAAGCCGGCATCGATCAAGGTCATCGACCAGGAGGATTGGGACCCCGGTGACGAGCCGTACGTGATCCAACTCGGCTTCCGCTCGAAGTTGGGAGTGCCGGAGTCCTCGTCCGCGTTCGTGGTCTCGCAGTGCAAGTCGCCGTCGGCCATGCCGGCCAACAACGTCGGCACACCCGGCACCGCCGTGCCGATACCTGCCGGCTCGGCAGACGTGGTCTTCCCCGCGGTCCAGAACCTCGACGTTGGCGATGTCCTGCTCAAGACCGCTCCGCTGGAGATCTTCGGCACCCTCACCTTCGCGATGGGGCGCGATGCCGTCTTCACCGAGTCGTGTGCGATCACCGACATGCTCCGGAACGTCCTCGTCGGCACCCTGGCCGATGCTCTCGATCTCCTCATCGCCGGGGCAAACACCCCACCCACTCAGGAGGCCCTGATCGACCTCATCGTCGATCACCTGGGCGACTTCGTGGCGCTGATCCCCGGCCTCATTGCAGCTGCGCTCGAAGGCCTCGGCAACCCCGATGACATCCTGGGCGTGGCCGCCCAGATCCACCTGCCGACCGCGGGAGCCTTCACCGACCTCATGAAGTTCGGCCTCGCCCTAGCCGGCTTGGACAACGGTGCCATCGAGCGAGGATCTCCCGTCCTCTCTCAAGATCCGCATCGGGAGCCTCACACCTTCGAATGCATCGTTCACGTTCGAAGGACCCGGCTTCAATCACGTCCTCAACACCTCGATCGGTTCCTGAGCCACCGCACTTCCTGACCCTCACGTTCTGACCCTCACGTTCTGTGTGGTGTGCGTGGCGCTCAGCGCCACGCACACCACACAGAACGCCGGAGTCTCCTGATGCGCACCCGGGCGTAGAGCACCCGGGCTCAGCCGCCGTTGCGGGCAGCATCCAAGGCCGCCCGCAGGGTGGCGGCGTCACCGATGAGAAACGCACCGGCTCCCCGGGGAAGCCGATCGAGGTGATCGAGACCCGCCTCGGCGGCATCGAGATCACCGGCCGCCAGATCCAGCGACACGAGCAGAGCCAGCGCGTCGGCGTCGTCAGGATCCGCAGCGAGCAGACCGTCGAGTAGGGCTCTGGCCGCCTCGGGGTCCGCCGTCTTCGGGCCGATGTGCGCGAGCGTCCTCGACAACCTCGCGTCACGGTCCTCCGGCGTAGCCGCCAGCACACCGTCAAGACAGGACCCGAGGTCGTCCAGGAAAGCCTGGTCTATCGGCCGGTCCTCTCCCCGCTTGCCGCCGCCTGCCAGCAGTCGCGCCGCAGGAGCCGACATCAAGCCGAAGAACACCTTGCGTTCGAGGCCTTCGCTCTGCAGGACACCGACCGCCACCTCGGAGGGATCGTTGGCCCAGAACTGCTCGAGCTCAGACGCCGCCGCCGCGAAGTCACCCTCGTCCACAGCAGCGACTGCCAGGAACACATGGGGATCAGCCGCGGTCGGGTCGATTTCGACTGCCCGGTTCAAATCGGCTCGGCCCTGTGTGACGTCTTCGGCTCGGAGATGGGCCCACCCGCGGTAGGTGAGGGCCTCGATGTTGCCAGGATCGTCGCCGAGCAGCTCGTCGAAGCACTCGATTCCCGCAGCCGGGTCGGTGCGTGTGAGGGACTGACAACGTGACATCGCCGCACTCGCGGTCTCGGTGCTCTCGACACTGCCGCCACCGGTGATCCCGCCGTTCCCGCGGTCACCGGACGCCCATACTACGATCAGTGCGGCGACCCCGGCGAAGAGGACCACCGCTGTGGCTACAACCGGCGTGCGCAACCTCGAGCGCGCTGTGGTGGCGGCGTCAATGCCGGGATCGGTGTCGGCGTCAGCAGTGGTGCCTGCTACAGCGGATGCCTCGGATGGAGGTGGCGGCCCTGCGGGTGGAGATGGAAACCTCCCGGCCACCGCCGGATCCACCGCAGGCATGGTCCGCCAGCGGCGCAAGGCGACCCAGAGGCCCACGACCGCCGCCAGCACCGACAGCACGGGTAGCACCCACACGAGCGCCGACAGCCCGCTGGTCGGCGGGTCGAGCAGTACCTCGTCGCCGTAGCGTTCCACGAACCAGTCGAGGATCTGCGGGTCGGTCGCACCCTGGTCGAGTTGGCGGTCGATCTCCTTGCGGAACTGCTGGGCCAGAGGCGCCTGGGACGCCGCCACGGACTCGCCGGCGCACTGAAGGCACTTGAGTTGCTCCCCAGGGACTGCGCCCGCGACTCGTCACTTCGCCTGCTATCGGGGGTCCCACCTGCGAGCACCAGTACGCCCGTCACGATGACGGCCATGACCAACCAGAACGCCCAGTGAGTGCGGATGCGCCGTCTGGTGCTCGATCCTGCCCGCTGCGTCGGGCCGCCTCCGGAGGACTCCGCGGACGGCTCCACGGCACCGTGCGCATGCTCGTTCTCAGCCGGCGCGTCGGCACGCGACGAACCTGTCACGGGGTGATCCGCCGCGAGTTCACGAGAGGTCCCCGATGTCGGCCTCCAGGCCGGCGGCGGTCACCCCACCCTTGTACTTCTTGGCGACCTCACCCTCGGGTGAGACCAGGAAAGGTCTCGGGCAGGGCGATCACCGACCAGTCGAGAGGGGTCTGGTCGGACTGGGCGACCACCGGCCAGTCGCCACCGTGCTCCTCGAAGAACGCAGCCACCTCCGCCGCAGGTTCGTCGAAGGCGACGCTGACGACCTTCGCGCCGAAGGGGTTCGAGTCGGAGAACGCGATCAGCTCCGGATGCTCGGCCACACACGGTGGGCACCAGGTCGCGAAGAAGTTGACGACCACCCAGTCACCCTCGTAGTCGGCGAGATCGAACGGTTCACCGGCGATCGTCTCTCCCACAAGAGGCGGCGCCTTGTCAGCCACCACCTCGTCCGCTGTGTCGGGCTCATCGCTCCCACCGGCGGTCGCCAGCAGGGCAACCAGAGCAACTAGCACCACTGCCACGACCGCCACCACGATCAGGACGGGATTGCGCCCACCGGCCCCGACGGCGCTTGCCGACGCCGACCCCTCCACAGCGGGGCCTTCATCGACCGGATGCGTCTGACCGGCGTCCGTCGCGTCGCTGTCGCCATGCGGAGCCGTGTCGTTCATCGCGTGACCTCCACGTCGTCGCTCGTGATGGGTTCGCCGGCAGCTTCGCCGACCATTGCCACATCGGCCACGCTCTGAGCGCGCAGTGCCGGACCGCCATCCCGGTCCCTGCGCCGGGCTGCCGGCACGAGCGCCAATGCGGTGCCGAGCACCATCACCATCCCACCCAACCAGATCCACGAGACCAGGGGCTGCACGACCACCCTGAGGGTGACCTCGTCGATCGAATCGTTCCCACCGGGCGACGTGGAGGCCTCCGGCGAGGAGGTGAGCGCCAGGTAGACGTCCTCGAAGGGACCCACACGAACCGACGGGCTCCCGACCACCATCCCGCTCGAGCGATACCGGTTGAGCCGCGGTTCGAAGATCCGGTCGCCGTCCACCTTCACCCGTGCCGCCACGGTGAGCACACGATCGGACCCGACCGTGTGCGTGTCGAGGAACTCCACCGTATGACCTCCGACGGAGACCACCTCGCCACGTGCCAGGTCGACCTCCACGGTCTGCAGGTAGGTGGTCGATGCGGCGAACGCAACCGCGATCAGGACCACACCCAGGTGCACGATCATCCCGCCGTTGGTCCGTCCCACCATGCCACGCCAGCCTTGACGCCGTACCGAACCAGCGAGCTGGCGCACCGCGGATCCGCCGGCGAAGGCGGCCAGGCCAAAGGCCGTCAACGCGGCCCAGCCCTTCGAGCCCGACAACGCGGCCAACACCATCACCGCCACCGCGAACCACGCCGGCCAGAAGAGGCGCGTCTTGAGCGTCTCGGTCGTCGCACGGCGCCACGGCATCACAGGAGCAACTGCCATGAGGGTCAGGAGCGCGAACCCCAACGGCATCGTCATACGACTGAAGTAGGGCACCCCCACGGTGAGTCGGTCCCCGTTGAGTGCCTCGAGGAGCAGCGGGAATACCGTACCCAGGAGCACCACGAAGGCCAGCGCCGCGAAGACCACGTTGTTGGCCAGGAACGCGCCCTCGCGTGACACCGGGGTCGCGATGCGACCCACCGAGCGCAGCATGTCGGCGCGCCACGCGATCAAACCCAGCGACACCGCGACGGTGACCGCGAAAAGGCCCAACAGCATCGGTCCCACAGACCCGGACGCGAACGCGTGCACCGACTCGACCACTCCGGAGCGGGTGAGGAACGTACCCAGGATCGTGAGGCTGAACGTGGCGCACAACAGCGAGATGTTCCATACGCGCAACATGCCGTGACGTTCCTGGACCATCACCGAGTGCAGATACGCGGTACCGGTCAGCCACGGCAGAAGCGGACGCGTTCTCCACCGGGTCCCAGGCCCAGTACCCACCCCAGCCCAGGACCTCGTAGCTCCACCAGCCTCCCAGGATGATGCCGGCGGTGAGGAACCCCCATGCGACGAGGGTCCACCGACGGGTCTCGACGAGCCAACCCTCACCCATGCGCCCCGAAGCGAGCGAACCGACGGCGAACGCGAACGGCACCACGAAGCCCACATACCCGAGGTAGAGCATGGGCGGGTGGAAAGCCACCAGGATGTGGTTCTGCAACAACGGGTTGGGACCGGGCCCGTCGAATCCCACAGGCGGATCGAACTGACCGAACGGATTCGCGGCGACGAGGATCATCACCAGGAAGAAGGCTGCGACCACGAACATCACGAGCAGCGCCCATGCGACCAACGGATCGGTGAGACGCCGCCGGAAGCGATACGCGACTGCCACCAGGTACCCGGCCAGGATGATCACCCACAACAGGATCGAACCTTCCAGAGCCGACCACAGCGTCGCCACGTTGAACAGCGGCGGCGTGGCCGAACTGCCGTGCTCGGCCACGAACTCCACGGTGAAGTCACGTGTGATCAGTGCACGCTCCATGGCCAGGAACGAGACCGTGACGCCGAGGCCGAGCAGCGTCGCCCAACTGAGGACGCTGCGTAGGCGGGCCTTGTCGCCCGCACGCAGACCACCGACGATCGCCACGACGCCCGCAACCGCGGCGACCAGGGCGACCACGATCCCGGCCAGCCCGAACGCCCTGTTCAAGGGCCGACTCCAGCGCTCCCGCCACCCGTGGAGCGCGGCGACCGGAGCCGATCGACCGACGCTGCCTGTGCGTCGCGTTCGGCCTCGTGGATGCGATCGGGGTGCTCTTCGTCGTACTCGTTGTCGTGGCGCACCAGGATCTCGTCGCTCTCGAAGACCTCGCCGTCGAAGGAACCTTCGATCACCACGGGTATCTCCGGACCGAACAGCTCGGGCGGGGTGCCGGTGTGGTGCACCGGCACCTCCACGGAATTGAAGGTGATGACGAAGTCCACGCCATCGGCGGTCTCCTCGACGGACCCGTCCACCACGTTGCCCTGCATCCGGAACCGCTCACCAGCGAGGTCCTGGCGCTGCTCGACGGCCTCGTCGACGTTGTAGAAGAACGTCGCCGCGTCATTGAGCCCGATGAACAGCACCGCGGCAAGGGCTACGAGCACCGCCACCAGCGCACCGATGGCGACGTAGCGCTTGGTGTTCGGGCGTGAGCGACCGCCGCCGACCGCCGCCGAGGTGCGTGGGCGCAGGTCGAACCCCGAACCATCGCCGGGATGCGCCGAGTCCTCGAGTGGCGCCGCGTCGGGGGACTCAGGATCGTCGTTCACATCCACCGGCGCTGCTCCTCGGGAACCCGTGAGGACAGCTCACGGCCCTTGCGGAGCAGCCACGACGCGTACAGAGCGGGCACCCCCAGGGTCACGACCCATGCGGTACCGATGTAGAAGTTGGTGCTCAAGTCACTGCTCCTCCGGTCGTAGTTCCCTCCGGGCCATCCCCGGCGGCCTCCCGGCGGCGCTCTCCTATGGCCTCCGCCAGGCCCACGTCGGCTGCCCGTTCGGCCAGCCAGGCGACTCTGAAGCGGTGTATCAGGAGCCACGCGAAGAGCACCATGAACACCGCCAGCGACAGATACGTCGCGAACAGCTGCGAACCTGACATGTCCGGATCGACCGTGCCGAGCACCGTCCCACCCCTGGTGCAGGCCCCTCCACCAGTCGACCGCCTTGTGGGTGATCAGGATGTTGACCACCGCCATGATCCCGATGACTGCGCTGAGGGTGCCCCTCGTGCGGGTGTCGGTGGGAATCGAACGCACCACCAGGTAACCGACGTAGGTCAGCATCAACACCGTTGTGGTGACCAGGCGGGGTTCCCAACGCCAGAACACCCCCCAGGTGACCTTTCCCCACATCATGCCGTCGAAGATCGTGAGCGCGAAGAACATCACGCCGATCTCCGCAGCCGATGCCGCCAACAGGTCCCAGAACTCGGTGCGCTTCCACAGGTACGCGATGGATGCGACCGCGGTGATCACGAACGCCAGGTAGGCAACCGAGACCGTCGGTACGTGCATGTAGAGGATGCGGATCGTCTCGCCGAGTTGGCTGTCGGGCGGACTGATCACCAGGCCGAGCAAGACCACCGCCACCAGGCCAACGATCGAGACGATCCCGAGGATCCGGGTTCCCTTGGATCCGGTGGAAAGAGGCGCCCGGGTCGCCCTTGCCCCGGAGTCGTCGGCGGGTTGGGGGTCACCTGGGTGGTCATGGCTCCGCTCGGGGTTCGGGGTGCGTTGTCGCGGTCATGTCTCGTCCATCAGAGGTCCGTAGAGCACGGCGCCGAGTCCCAGGTATGCCACGGCGAACACGCCGAGCAGTGCGGCCCAGGACCAGCCGCCACCAGTCTCGCGCCCAAGGGCCACATCGCTACCGCGGGTGGCGGCGATCAGCACCGGAGCGAGCAGGGGCAACAACAAGAGTGGCAGCAACGCCGAGCCCTGGCGAAGTCGCGCGGCCAGCAGGCCGTACGCCGCACCAGCGGCGGAGATGCCGAGCGTGGTGGCCGCCGCGACGACCACCAGTAGGAACCATCCTCCGAGTCGGGCATCGTAGAGAACCACCACCCCGGCCCCGAGGACCAGTTCCAGCACGGCGAGCTGGACCGCGAGTGCGCCCACCTTGCCCATGAATACCGCCGAGGGGGCCAACCCGGTGAGGCGCAGCGAGTCGAGCACGCCGTCGTCCATCTCGACTGCGTAGGCACGTTGCACCGCCAGCACCGCGGTGAACAGCACGGTGGTCCAGAACAGCCCGGCGGTGGCCTCGGTCAGCACCCCCGGTCGGGATCCAACGCGAACGCGAACAGCAGCAGGACCAACAGCGCGAACGGCAGCATCTGAGCGGTGGCGACCTTGGTGCGGCGCTCCAGGCGCAGGTCCTTGGCAGCCACGAGCAGCGCTCCGCGCGCTGCTTCGGACACAGCCCCGTGGCCGACACGGCGGTTAGTGGTGTCAGCCCCGTGGCCGACACGGCGGCTCATGTCGTCATCCCCGCCGCGACGACGACGCTGCGGTGCGCCACCAGGTTGGCCCGATCGAGCTCGTGTGATGCGAACAGCACGGTCGCCCCTGCGGCAGCCGCCTCCGAGATGAGGCCGTCGACGAGGTCCCGGCCGCCTTCGTCGAGTCCGGAATGCGGTTCGTCGAGCAGCCACAGCTCCGGACGGCGCACCAGCATTGCGGCGAACGACACCCGCTTGCGCTGCCCGGTCGACAGCGCTCTCACCGGCAGGTCCGAGAGGCGCCGCGCAACCTGGAGTCGGTCCAGGGCATCGGCGGAGTACGTCGGGTCGACTCCGGATGCACGGGCGAAGAAGGCCATGTTCTCCGAGACCGTCAGGTCGGCGTACAGACCGCTGTCGTGGCCGACGAGGCCCACCGGCGGTGCACCGCCCGGCGATCCGTGCGCAGATCGACTCCGAGCACGCGCGCCTCACCCTCGGCCACCGGGACCAGACCCGCACAGAGCCGCAACGCAGTGGTCTTGCCGGCACCGTTGGAACCCGCCAGCAGGACGATCTCATCCGCCGAGATATCCAGGTCCATTCCCGCGAGCGCCGGGAACCGCCCGAGCAGCACGACCACTCCGCGCAACACCACGGTGCGGTCGCGGTGGGACCGCGACGATTCCGGATACGACGTTGGTCTTGCGGTTTCGGGGTCGGTCATCGTGGGAGGGGGTTGGCCAACGCTACCGGGACCGGGGTGGCACCTGGCAATGCTCCCCCGCCGGGGTGGCACCCGGCAATGCTCCCCGCCGGGGGTGGCACCCGGCAATGCTCCCCCGCCGGGGTGGCACCCGGCAATGTACCGGGTAGCGTTTGATGATGCTCTCGAAGGTCCTCGGCGCCACAGGACGACTCCTGATGATCGCCGGGATGGTGATCCTCGGCTTTGTGGCCTATCAGCTGTGGGGCACGGGCATCGAGCAGTCCCGTCAGCAGGACGACCTGCTCGGCGAGTATGCGGTCTCGGTCGGTGCCGACGCCGACTCAGATCTGTCGGATCTGCTCCTGGCGCCGAACGACGCGAAGTCCGGCAAGAACGGGGCCGACACGACCGAGACGACCCAGCCGGACACCCCCACGACGACAGCTGCTCCGAAAGGGCCGCCTCCCGCACCGAACCCAGGAGAGCCGGTGGGGATCATCGAGATCCCGCGGATCGAACTTGCCAGGGTGATGGTCGAGGGCACGTCGCGCCGATCTCAAGAAGGGTCCCGGCCACTACATCGGCACTCCGTTCCCGGGTCAGAAGGGCAACGTCGGCATCGCCGGGCACCGTACGACCTACGGTGCGCCGTTCAACCGGATCGACGAGCTCCAACCCGGCGACGAGATCATCCTGTCGACGATCCAGGGAAGCTTCGTCTACAAGGTCATCCCGGCGCCCGGTTCGACCAACCAGGCGTGGTACACCGTGTCACCCCGCCAGGTCGAGGTTCTCAACGACATGGGCGACAACCGGGTGACGCTCACCGCATGCCATCCGAAGTACTCCGCCAAGCAGCGCATCATCGTCCATGCGGTGCTCCAGGCCCCACCCGCCGCCCCCTCGCCACCATCCGCTGAACCCGAGCGGGCATCGGTCAGGGCATCGGTCGCCCGGGACTTCGAAGACGGGCTGGGATCATCCCCCGAAGAACTGCCGATCTCCCTTGCCTACGGCGGGGTGGCCGCACTGGTGGCCCTCGGAGCCTGGCTGTTGGGCCGAAACATCAAGCAATGGTGGGTCGTCTGGCTGGTTGCCACTCCGATCCTGTTGGTCCTGCTGTGGAACGGCTACGCGCACATGGACCGGTACCTACCGGCGATCTGAGGTCCGCGCACCTACGACCGAACCGGTTGGCTGCATCCCCAACCGCGGCTCAGCGCCCGCGGAAGTCGGGGATGCGACGCTCACGGAACGCATGCCGGCCCTCGACGAGGTCCTCGGAGGCCCATGCAGCTTCGAAGGCCAACCGATAGGCGTCGTCGGCCTTCCCGTGCACCGACGGTGCCGCACCGCCCTCCAACAGGTCCAGGCCGAGCTTGAACCCGCCAGCGCCAACAGGGCGAGCGAAGGATCTCGCCGGCCAACTCGTAGGCCTCGTCGAGCACCGAAGTGCCTGGACCGCCGTGTTGCGCGCCCTCGGCCCCTTCGTCCACCTCGACGAGGTGCTGCACGAACCCGCATGTGAGTGCCGCCTCAGCCGTGAGCGGCTTTGCCGTCAGCAGCATCCACCGGGCCGTCGAGTGCCCGACGCACATGCTGAGTCGGCGGATGGTCCAGTGGTCCACCATCAGCCCGAGCTTCGCCACCGGGACCGCGAGCGCGCGTCCGCAGTCGCAAGCCGCAGGTCACACGCGAGCGCGAGCTGCATGCCGAGACCCATGCACGACCCCGCGATCGCCGCCACCGTCGGCAGGGGCAGGGCCGACAGATCGTCCAACGCCGCGCGCAGATCGCCGGTGAATGCCAGGTCCTCGAGCTCGGTCAGATCCGCACCCGCGCAGAAGTGGCCCTCGTCGCCGGTCAGAACCAGACATCGCAGGTTGTCCTCCGCTACGCGCCTAACCGCATCGTGCAGCTCGATCAACGCGCGGTGGTTGAGCGCGTTGCAGGCGTTCCGGTCGCGAGATCCTGATGGTGCCGACGATGCCGTCGGTCGTGTAGCTGACACTGCTCATCGCGTTGTTTCTAACACGCGGGCCCACGCCACGGCGCCGGTCCCGACCAGGCTCGTCCCGCCCGTGGGTGCGCGGGGCCGATGAAGCGGCGTCAGCGACCGGTCCACTCGGGCTTGCGCTTCTCGAGGAACGCAGTGATGCCCTCGGTGGCGTCCTCGAGCCCCGTGGCCACGGTGAGCATGGGGTGAAGCACCGCGAGCGCCTCCGATGCCGCCATGCCCCATGTGGCGTAGAAGGAGTCCCGCCCGAGGCGCATCGCGGACGGCGACGCCGACGCGAGGGCGGCGGTCAACTCACGCACCGCCACATCCAACTCCGCCGGCTGAACCACCCTGGTCAGGAACCCGAACCGGTCTGCCTCTGCGGCGTCGATGCGTCGGCCGGTCATCATCAGTTCCAGGGCCCGCTTGGGCGGCATGGACCGGCACAGCGGCACGGTGATCATGTAGGGCCACAGGCCCACGTTCACCTCGGGGGTGCCGAAGGTCGAGTCGTCACTCGCCACCACCAGATCGCACGACAACGCCAGGCCGAAACCACCCGCCAGGCAGTATCCCCGAACTCCGGGCCACGGTCGGCTTGCCCAGCGACCACAGGTCCTCGAACAACGCCGCCAGCTCACCACGCCCGGAATGTGCCTCGGCATGTGAATCGCCCTGCATCCCACCCAGATCTGCGCCTGCGCAGAACGCCCGGTCGCCCGCGCCGGTTATCACCAGCACCCGCACGGCGTCGTTCGATCGCGCATCCGCGATCGCCTGCGCATCGCGGTGAGCACGTCCCAACTGAGCGCGTTCCGGCGCTCGGGACGGTTGATGGTGATCGTCGCCACGCCCTCTGATACTTCGTAGAGCAGCTCGGGAGTCGATCCCGTCACGGACTCGGCGGACGTGTCCTCGCTCGTCTCCGCTCGGCCCCGGTCCCAGTCGGTCATGTCGATGCCCTCCCCACCGGTTTCGCCCGGTGCAGTTCGGATCCGGATCTTCCCGGAGTTGGACCGCAGGTTAGTTTTCGGTCATGGCTCTGCTCCCCACACTCGTCGCGCTGGCCGTCGGGGTCGGCCTCGGCCTGCGCTGGGGAGGCTCGTTCCACAACATCACCCAGTGGCGTCCGGTCTTCCCGCTGATCGGGGCCGGCGGTCTTACCCTGATGATCCTCACCGACGTCGTCGGGATCAGAGGCACCCCCGCGGTATTGCTCAGGCTCCTGGCTCTCGGACTGATCGTTGCCTTCGCCGTGCTGAACATCCACACCGGCGGAATGGTTCTGGTTGCTGCCGGTTTCGGCCTCGACCTGCTCGTCACACTGATCAACTGGGGCATGCCGGTATCGGTGGGCGCCATGGTGGCCTCGGGGATGGCCCACGACCGCGCTGCTGCAGAGGCAATGACGCTCAGCGGAGGCCGAGAGGTGGCTGACGGAGCATGGCTGGGGTTCCTCGGCGACGTGATCCCACTCCCGTGGGGTCAGGTGGTCTCCATCGGTGACCTTCTGTGGCTGAGCGGACTGACCCTGGTGACCGCGAGCGTCATGCGCCGCTACCAGGTTCGCGGCGCCAGGGCACGAGCCGGCACCCGAAGGGTTCCCTCCGCTCGACGTGGCAACAACACCTACAGCCAGTCACTGTCGGTGCTGGGCCGTGGTCCTGCTCCCCGCAAGGGACCCGGCCTTCACCCTTCGCGGCTGGGTGATCGCCGACCGGGTCGTCCGACCCGCTGACACCGCAGCTCGCTCACTGTTCACTTCTCCGAACACCGACATCCGGTGTGCACGATCCCGCTCGGCGGCCTCCAGCGCGTCCGGCGTGCCGTGTTCCGACCACAAGGAAGTGACTCCGATGGCACAACTCGGCCTCGACCCTGAACAGATGACCCAGCTCTCCAAGACCATGCGCGGAGGCGGACGCCATCGACGCATCCGCCAAGAAGATCGACGGGAAGTTGCGCTCCACCTGGTGGAAGGGCCAGGACTCCGACAAGTTCAAGGGCCAATGGGAGGGGCGCCATCGCAAGGCGGTCAACGACGCCGCACGCGTGCTTCGCGAAGCCGGCGAGCACATCAACGCCCAGGTGGCAGAACAGAACCAGGCCTCCGGTCGCTGATCATCTGATCGCCTCGGGACACGCACCGAGTGCGCAGCACCACGGTGCCGCCGCGGCGCCGCAGAAGGGGTGGCGTGGCGACGGAACCGTGACGATGGATCTGGATCACCGACCAGCACGCACAGCGATGGGGCTCTGGCGCATCGACCTCCCGGGCAGCGCCGACGTGTGCCCACCGACTGCAGCGCAGGGCACCCAGAACGAGCGCAGTGGCCCGAGCTTCCTCGACGTCTCGGTCACCATCGCTGACGACGCCACAGTGGGTGACCTGGCCCACGCTCTCGCCACCCACGCCGGGTACATCGACACAGCCGGTGAGCTGACGCTCGCAGTCGAGGGTAGGCAACTCGACCCACACGCGTCGGCCGCCGACGGCGTCCCACGAAGCGGCACGACAGTCACCTTGTGCCGGTCTGTCCCCGAGATGGTGAGCAGGGTCCCCGACGCACCGGTGATCGTCAAGGATGCCTGTGGAGCTCGAAGGCTCCGCTACGGCCTCAACCACCTGGTCGCCGGGACTGCCATCGGTGTGGGTCACAGCGTGACGGTGACCACCGGTGGGCTGGGTCGCCTGACGGTGAACGGTGTGGAGGTCCGCGGCAACGCCACTCTCGTCGACGGCGACCTGCTGCGCCTCGGCGAGTGGACTGCGACGCTTTCGGTCAAGGGTGTTCTACGACCACCGACCGACCGAGGCCCCACGCGACGGGTTCCGGTGTCGAGGGGCATATGGGAGCCACACGAAGCAGTCCCCGTCGAGCTACCCCATCCCCCGGGTCGCCACCGTACTCCCGGATTCCCTTGGTTGACCGCGATCGTACCGCTCGCCATGGCGGCCGGAGCGTGGGTGACGACGCGTAGCCTCCTCATGGTCGCGTTCATGGGCTTCTCGTTCGTGTACGTGATCGCCAGCGGGATCGAGAGTCGCTGGGAGGCCAGGGCGGCGGACCGCTTCGCCGTCGCCGAATTCCGCGAGAGCCTCGCCGAGGCGGCCGACGAAGTGCAGTCACGCCGCGACGCGCAGCACGAACGCGACGAGACCCACCACCCGAGCGTCGCTGAGGCAACCGCCTGGGTTCATCCGTTGAGCCACCGCCTCTGGGAGCGCGCCGGGTCCTATCCGCATCCGTTGGCGGTGAGGTTGGGCGTCTCGCAGTCTCCTCCCGACGACCCCGTTGTCCGCCCGGCCCTGGGACGGCCGGACCTGCGGGGCTCGCTCGACGAGGTCTGCACCCGCAACGGCCCGAGCGAGCGACCCCTCACGGTCGACCTCGAGGCCACCGGTGGAGTAGCCGTGGTCGGCGACGACGTCCGGTCCCGTGAGCTCGCCGGATCACTCGTGGCTCAGCTCACGGTGTTGAATCCGCCGGGTGAGCTAGCGGTCCGAATGGACGTCGAGCGCCACGCCTGGCGGTGGGCGGACTGGCTGCCCCACATCACGACTCCGGGCGACCGGACCGTGTGGATTCACCGGCGGGACCCGGATCCGCTCGTCGGTGGGGCCAACCGAGGTCCGGACAGTCGGCACATCGACGGTCCGCTCATCTGGATCTCACCGGATACGGTCGGGTTGCCCGAGTCGATCCGTGCCCTGGTCCACTTCGACAACCACGGCCTGGCCACCTTGCAGATCGACCACGGTCCACCCGAGGAGTTCGGGCCGGAAGTGCTCGGCAGCGAGGCGTTGGAGGTCTTTGCCCGCCGGCTGGCCGGATTCTCACCGGGCTCCGGCGGGGGGCCGGGCGGTGACTCCACACCCGCACAGGTCACCCTCGCCTCGCTCGGGCTGCACCCCGACTCCGGTCAGATCCTGGACCGCTGGCGCTCGTCGCCCCCGGGGCCCGGCGACAACGCTCTGGCGGTGCCGCTGGGTGTGGTCGAGGGTGGGGGCATCCTGGTCATCGACCTCGTGCGCGACGGCCCCCACGCCCTGGTGGCAGGCACCACCGGTGCGGGCAAGTCCGAGTTGTTGCGTACGATGCTGCTGGGCCTGGCGACGCGGTACCCACCCGACCGGCTCAACCTGTTCCTGGTGGACTACAAGGGCGGCGCCGCATTCGGCCCCCTTGCCGGCCTACCCCACTGCGTCGGCCTGCTGACCGACCTCCGCTGCGACGGGGCCGGTCGCACCCTCACCGCGCTGCGGGCCGAGCTCCGACGCAGGGAGACGCTCCTGGAGCACCACGGGCAGAGCGAAGTGTGCAACCTCGACCAGGCGGTCCGTCCCGCCTCGCTGCTGCTGGTCGTGGACGAGTTCGCAACCCCTTGTCTCAGAGGCACCGGACTTCCTCGAGGGCATGCTGGACGTCGCCCAACGGGGCCGGAGCCTGGGGATCCACCTCGTTCTCGCCACCCAGCGACCCGCCGGGGTGGTCAGCGACGCGATCCGCGCCAACACCTCGCTTCGGATCGCTCTGCGGTTGCCCGACGCCCACGACAGCATCGACGTGATCGGATCACCGCTCGCAGCCGGGCTCCCCGTGAGCAACCCGGACGCGCACTGGTGCGACTCGACCATCATCGCCTGGTGACGACACAGGTCGCCTACAGCGGCTCGGTTCCCTCGGCACATCCCATGATCCGCGTCGAGGACCTGCACGACGCACCCGCGGCCGAGCCCCGACGGGCCTACGTCGACGATGCACCCGGAACCGGAGGCTCCGAGCACCCCGACGAGCTCGAGGCGCTGACCGCGGCCATCGCCGAGGCATGCGAACAGGCAGGGTCACCCGACGCACACCGACCCGTTCCACCTCCTCTCCCTCGAGACGGTCACCTCCGAGGAGCTGCCCGGCGACGGTGACCTCGACACGCTGTGCATAGGCCTGGTCGACCACCCCGAGCTCCAGCGACTCGAGGTCCTGCGGCTCGACCCCGAGCGCCTCGGCGGTGTGCTGGTGACAGGCGCTCCCGGCAGCGGGGGTGACCACCACTCTCGGAGCGATCGTGCAGGCTGCGGACCGACAAGGTGGTTGGCAGGTGTACGTGATACACACCGACGGCCGCTCCGGTGCGTCGAGCGAGCCAGGCGGGCTCGCGATCGGCGGGTCGGTGTGCGAGGTCGTCGACGCCTCGGACCATGAACCGCTTCGGCGCATGCTCGAGACGCTCGCCAGGTCGACCGACGCCACCGGATCGCCTCCACCGGCGCGCCGCCTGCTGGTGCTGGACGGCTTCGGGGCCTTCGAACGGATGCAGGAGCCCGTGAACCGCGGCTGGGCCGTCGAGACGTTCCTCGACCTGGCCGCGAACGGCCGACGCCACAGCCTGTTCGTGGCCGTCTCCGCTCGGCGGCGGATGGAGCTCCCTCCATCGCTGCTGCACCACCTCGGCGACCGGATCGTGATGAGGACGATCGACGAGGACGAAGCCACCATGATGGACGGCCCCGCCGAGCTCGCGGGTGTCGACCTGCCGCCCGGTCGGGCATGGGTCCGCGGCCACTGGGCACAGATCGCACATCCCACACCGACCGGCGCCCCTGCCCGGACGGTTCCACGTCGGCTGGACCACGACGTCCCCGTCGCCCGGCTCCATCCTGCAACCGACACCCGGCCCTGGGCCCTGCCGATCGGCATCGAGCGGAGGATCTCCGTGTCGCGGCGCTCGACCTCACGGACTCACACGCCCTGCTCAGTGGATCACCCCCGAAGCGGTCTCACCAATGCGCTCGAGACCATCGGCGCGGTCGCGGGCTCCTCGGGCATCACGGTGCAGGTGATGCCCGAGGCCCACCCGGCCGAGATCGCAGCACACGTCCGCGACGCCGTGCAACGGGCATCGCGTGAGCCCACACGGCGCTTCATGCTCGTGGTCGAAGACCTGGATCGCCACGGCGACGACCCTGAGCTCAGTGCGGCCTTCGCGGCGCTCTTCGGTGACCTCCGCAGCTCCAACCTGCGATTGGTGGCCGCAGGTGACCCACTGGGCCTGTTGCGCTGCTACGGCGACACCGTGACACGACTCCGCTCCATGCACACCGGGGTGCTGCTGGGAGCCGACGCGCACGACATCGGGGACGTGCTGCACCACGACCTTCGCCGCCGTGACGACATCCCCGCAGCTCCGGGCCGTGGCTGGCTGTGCCACCGCGATGGCGCGTCAGTGGTCCAGGTCGCTCACCGCTGATCCAGCGGCACGGCCCGATCCGCATCCACTGCCTGCTCGGCATCCGTGTTCAGCAGCGCCAGATCGTCGGCTGTGACGAGGCCCACCGCGAGCGCGTGGTCCACCAACACCCGCCGCCGATCCGATGCCTGGATTCCCTCGGCCCCGTGGAGGCCCGGCACGCCGACCCGATCCAACTTCTGGCACAGATGGTCCAGCTTGCGGTTGTACTTCGACAGCGACCATCCGAGGCGACGCGCGGAGGTCGCCTTGGATGCAGAGGGTGACGGGTCGGCATGGGGATTGGCCAGACGATCCGATGCCAGTTCGACCAACAGGAGATGCTGCTCGGGATTCAACTCGACCATGCCCCACTCCAGGGTCCGTTGTCCCGTGGCCTGCTCGAAGCGCGTCTCGACCGGTGAGCGGACTCCTTCCAGGGCGGCGTCGAACTCGTAGCGGGTACGCCCTGCGACGAAGGAGACCGCGAACTCGGCCATCGCCAGGCCGAGGGACCGGCCGGGCGCCAGGACCACCGATGTGGGTCCGGTTCGGTCGGCGACGTTGATCACGATGCTGCGGCCCACGTTCGACAGGAACCAGTGGCCGTCGCGGAACGCGAACACCCCGAGCACCCGGTGCAGGTACGGGTTGGTGTCGATCACCAGGTCGGCCTCTCGACCGAAGCTCATCGAGCGGTCTGGGGTACAAGCGTGTTCCTCGCCGCAGTAGTCGACGTAGAGCCGCTGTGACATCGCTACCTCCCCGACGCGACCTGGTGGACCTCACCACCCTATCCCATGGACTTTCATGCTATTTCATGGATCTGCCGGGGTTCCAGCGATGAGGTCACCGGGGCACCGACCGGCACCGATTCTGCCGCGGAGCCGTCCGACGGTCAGGCTGTGGGAATGGCCCCCGAAGACACCGAACCGGATCCGGCGGAGACCGGCCCGACCGGCGGGGGACCGACCGGGCCGCCGTCCGATCCGGTCCTGGAGCGCAGAGCAAGGCTGCTGCGGCTGACCGCCGTGGG
Organism: Microthrixaceae bacterium; assembly: GCA_027493675.1. Taxonomy (GTDB): domain Bacteria; phylum Actinomycetota; class Acidimicrobiia; order Acidimicrobiales; family Microtrichaceae; genus JAMLGJ01. Next base: position 20,669 of record JAOSKI010000044.1, read on the forward strand.
GACAGCGGTTCGGCTACGCCTGCTTCGGCCTCGCCATGGTCCTGTTCGTGGTCGCGCTTGCCACCCAGCTTCCCGAGTGGATGGTCTCGGCGATCGTGGTCCTCATGGTCGCCGGCTCCGCGGTGCTGCTGCCATCCATCATCCTGTCCTACGGCGCGAAGGCGGCCGACAAGGAGGACCGGGGCGAACCGTTCGGCTACTGAGCGGCTCCCCCGCTCGAGTGCAGCGGAGCACTCTCGGCGACACGCCACACCGGCTCCTCAGGCACCTCGGGCGGATCCGCTATGCCACAGGGCGGTTGTGGGATGCGGCCGGCGGTCTCGACGACCACTCGCACGCCCACGCGCCGGTCGCCCAGCAGCACCGCGCTCACCTCGACCGTCGTTGCACCAGCATCGGTCGCCTCTGACACCAAGGTGACCTCGCGCGGTGACGCGAACCAGTCCCAGCCGTACAGGCGGAAACCCTCCCGGTCGGCCACCTGCGCGTGGGGTCCCCGCACGCAGACTGCGCCACGCACATTGCCGGCGAGCCTCTCGGGCGCCGGGTCGCGTCGTGCGACGGCCAGCAACGAGTCGGCACCCAGGTGGGACCAGGACACGCCTTCGGGAAACGAGATCCCCGTCGGCGCGAACCGGTGCCCTCCGGCGTGACTGGACCGCCAGAGCCGGAACCCGCCAACGGGCTGTGCTCGCAGAGCCGAGGCCACAGCGGCGTGCAACGACGTACCCGAGCCGCCACAGCAGACGTCCCGTGTGCCGTGGGTGCAGCAGAGGAAGTCCACCGTCCCCGGCGCGGGATCGTCGCGATAGGCCGAGAACCGCGCCACTGCGGCGTCGTCGGCATCGAGCAGCGCCATGCAGAGACGGACCTGTTGCTCATGCGATCCGGGTGGCAGGAGCCACTCCCGCAGCTCGAACGGTCCCACTCCGCTGTGGGCGAGCTCATGTGCCATCACCCTCACTCCGGCTGTGGGGTCGGATGGGAGGACCCCCTGGGGGCGCCAGATCCGACCGTCGGCTCCGGTCATCGTTGCCTGCGCGGTGCCACGGAGGGACCTGAACGGTTCGGCCTCGCCGATGTCGGATGGCCACGGCCCAGGGATCTCCACCACCAGCACCGCCTCCCAGTGCGGGCGGTTCCGGCGGGGTCCACGCCCTCGGCAGCATGACGCACCGCGCAACGCAGTGACATGGAAGGATCACCGGTGCTCATGGCACGACCATAAGGCCTCAAGACTCCGTTCTGTGGGGTGTGCGTGGCAGCGCCACGCACACCCCACAGAACGACCGAGGATGACGGCGACTCGGCGGCGGGGCTTCGGATGCTCCTACGCCGATGGGGCCTTTGGCAGACTTGTTACCGGCCGGTAACCTAGTGATCACCGGTGGCGGCGCCCGGTCGAGCGGACCGCCCGGAGGAAAGACCCCCATGCGACTTCCCGCAGCCGAGCGACGCGAACAACTCATCGAAGTGGCCACCTCCGTCTTCGCCGAACAGGGATTCCACACGACATCGATGAACGACGTCGCCGAGGCGGCCGGGGTGACCAAGCCGGTGCTCTACCAGCACTTCTCCTCCAAGCGGAACCTGTTCCTTGAGCTGCTGACCGACATCGGAGATCAGTTGCGTGAGCGCATCGCCAAGGCCACCGCCAGTGCGCCGGGTCCCCGCCAGCAGATCGAGGCGGGCTTCCGCGCCTACTTCGACTACATGGAGGCCAACACCGACGCATACCGGGTGCTCTTCGGTGCGGGAGTGCGCCGCGACCCCGAGTTCGCCTCGCTCACACAGGCAGTCGAGGAGTCCATCGCGGAGGCCATCGCGGAGTTGATCGTGGTGGACGGCCACCCGGCGGAGGACCGCGAGTTGATCGCCCACACGATCGTGGGGATGACCGAGGCGGCGAGCCGGTACTGGATCGCACACGACCGCGAGCCACCCTTGGATCAGCTCTCCGAAGCCGTCGCACGCCTCGCCTGGTCCGGGCTGCGCGGCGTCACCGGCTGATTCCTATGCCCCTGTAGCCTCGGCCGGATGAGCAGCGAGATCTTCGAGGTCGTGGTCGAGATCCCCCAGGGGTCGCGCAACAAGTACGAGATCGACCACGACTCAGGCGAGATCTGGCTGGATCGGCACCTGTTCGCGGCGACGGTGTACCCCGCCGAGTACGGCTTCTTCCCCACACCCTCGCGGAGGACGGCGATCCGCTCGACGCCCTGGTGCTGCTCGAGGACCCGACGTTCCCAGGGTGTCACATCAAGGCGCGTCCGGTGGCGGTGCTGGAGATGACCGACGAGGCCGGACGTGACCTCAAGGTGCTGTGCGTCCCCGCCGGCGATCCCCGTTGGGAGCACATCTGTGACCTCGGCGACGTGGACGAGTTCCTGTTGGCCGAGGTCCGGCACTTCTTCACCGTCTACAAGGACCTGGAACCGGGCAAGGCGAGCACGCTCGGCGGCTGGTCCGGGCGCGACGACGCAGTTGCGGCCATCGTCGACGCCAAGCACCGCTACACCGCCTGACCCACTCCGGGGGACTCACCTCGGCAGGCGTGGCACCACCACCTCGACGTCCATCTCGCGGATACGTGCCTCGCGCGACACCACCGCGGCGTGTGAGCTCTGGTCGGCGTCGGTGAGGTTTCGGCCGGTGAGGCTGCGCGGCCACAGGCGATCGTGCAACACCACCGACAGCTCGTTCGCGTACAGGTACGCCATCCCCAGCATGTACGCCCACGACAGCAGGCCGAACATGACCACGAACACCCCGTAGGTGTCCGAGGACTGCAACACGTAGCGGTTGACGAACCACGTCCCGAGCAGCTGCAGCGCCAACCAGAGCACGCCGGTTGCGACCGCACCGGGTAGCTGGGCCCGCACCGGCACCGTGCGCACGCACAGCAGGGCGTGCAGCCCCAGGTAGCACAACCCACCGGCGAGCACGGGCAGCAGATAGCCCAGCGCTCGCTGCAACAGCGGCAGGTCGGCGTCACCGAAGATCCATGCGGATGCCCCGGTGAGCACCAGGCAACCTCCGATCAGCAAGGCCCCAGGGATGGCGCGCAGCCTGCGGATTATCCACGGCGGACGGTCGAACCGAGGCACACCCCACACGTCGTTCAGCGCCTCCTGCAGCATCTCCAGCAGCCCGAGCCCTGTCCACAACGACAGCAGCACCGCCCCCACGACGACTATCACATCGGCCTCCGTTGACGGCTCGGTGCTCGCGATCTGCGCACCGACAACAGGCACCGCTGCCAACGTGGAGTCGATCAGCTCATCGCGCAGTTCGGGGTTGTCATCGAGCAGCAAACCCACAGCACCGACGAACGCGAGCATCAGGGGGAACACCGAGAAGAACCCCCGGTACGACAACAACGTCGCGAGCTGTCCACCGCGGTCCTCGCCGTACTTCCTGAGCACTGCGTGGATCGCCGCCACCGGCGGGATGCGGCGCTGGAACGAGTCGACGCGGTCGAGGGTTCGGTCGACGATGTTGGGGCGCTCCTGTTGCTCCTCCACGTCGTCGAGTCTGCCCGGTTGCGGAGTCGAACACGACCACCTGCGGGGGTCGTCCCGCCTCACCGTGCTCCCGACGCGATCTCCGGACCCGCCGCAGCACATCATGGGTAGGCTCCGGCTCCCATGGACTCGAGATCCTCGATGCCCGAGCTCGGCTGCTACCTGATGGCGGGGGCCGCCGCGGATCCGGCGGAGGTCACCTCCGAGGCGCGGCGCGCCGACGAGCTTGGCTTCGGAACCGCATTCGTCTCGGAGCGATTCGGGGTCAAGGACGCGATCGCGCTCAGCGCTGCAGCCATCGCCTCGACCGAGAGGATCGAGATCGCCACCGCGGCGACCAACCACAGCACACGTCACCCACTGGTGACAGCGGGCGCCGCCATGACGCTGCACCGCATGAGCCGGGGTCGCTTCACACTCGGGCTGGGGCGGGGCGTCGAGGCTGTGTTCGACCTTGCAGGGATACCACGCATCACCACCGCCCAGATGGAGGACTTCGCGGGCGTCATGCGCCGCCTCTGGCACGGCGGGATGGTCGCCGGCCACGACGGCCCGGCCGGGTCGTGGCCGCTGCTGCACCTCTCGAACCCTGGTGCCGGGGCATCGTTCGACGACGACATCCCCATGCTTCTGGTTGCGTTCGGACCCAACAGCCTGGCCCTCGGTGGCCGCTGCTTCGACGCGGTCGTGCTGCACACGTTCTTCACCGACGAGACCACCGCACGTGCCGTTGAGAGGGTACGTCGTGCCGCAACCGAGGCCGGCCGTGACCCCGACTCGGTGAAGGTGTGGTCCTGTTACGCCACGATCGGCGACCACCTGCCTGAGGAGGACCGCCTGCGCAAGACCGTCGGGCGCATGGCCACCTACCTCCAGGGCTACGGCGACCTCCTGGTGCGCACCAACGGGTGGGATCCCGCTCTGCTGGAGCGCTTCCGGGCGGATGCGACCGTGGGCGGCTTCCTCTCGGCGATCGACGCCACCGCGACCGTCGAGCAGCTCCAGGCGATCGCGGCGGTGGTTCCCGAGGAGTGGCTCACGGCGGCCGCCACGGGAAGCCCGCGCGAGTGCGCTGCCGCGGTGACCAGGCAGTTCGACCTGGGCGTCGACGGCGTCATCATGCACGGCTGCACACCGACGGAGCTGGAACCGGTGGTCGTCGAGTACCGCAGGTCGGCCGTCTGACCCACCCCACCCCGGCCACCCCAGGCGAACTGAATGGCCTCAGCCACCGGACCGGTGGCTGAGGCCATTCAGTTGGCGAGTGAGCGAGGGTGCTACAGGTCGCGGGTGGGCGCGATGACCCGCTCACCGAACTCGGCGATGGCTTCGGCGGGATCCGGGGCGAGTGCGAACAGGAAACCGGGAACCCCGATGCGGTCGACTCCACGTGCAGCCAGCTTCTCCACCGCCGCCATCGGTTCGTCACCCCACACGCCGGGGTGCGTCGAGGTGATCTCGATCCGATCTGGGTCCCGCCCCGCTTCGTCGGCCGAGGCCCGCATCACCTCGAGCAGCTCCGACAGGCTTCCCTCGGCGGGGAAGAACCCGTCGCCCAACCGGCCCGCTCGACGCGCGGCGGCCTCGGTGTGACCACCTATGTGGATCGGCACCCCGTCACCGACCGGCTTCGGGTTCACCGACACCCCGGTGAAGTCGACGAACTCACCGTGGTACTCGGCGTGATCGCCGGCCCACACGGCGCGCATGGCTTCGATGTGCTCGTCGGTACGGAGTCCACGACCGCCGAACGGCACGCCGAGTGCGTCGAACTCCTCGCGCAGCCAGCCGATCCCGACCCCCAGCTCCAGTCGGCCACCGCTCAGGTCGTCCAGAGTGGCGAGCTCCTTCGCGAGCACCAGGGGATTGCGCTGGGGAAGGATGAGGATGCCCGTGGCGAGCCGGAGCCGTTCGGTGTGCGCGGCCACCCATGTGAGCCAGATGAGAGGATCAGGCAGCGCCGTGTCTGCCTGCATGGCCATCCTGCCCGACTGGTCGTAGGGGTACCTCGACTCGTACCCGTCGGGGAACACGGTGTGCTCCACGGTCCAGACCGATTCGAACCCGGCGGCCTCCGCGGCCCGGCCCATGTCGATCGCTCCTTGCGGAGAGGCGAATCCGAGGATGTTGGCGAAGAGGAGCCCGTAGCGCATGACCGGACCGTAGCCCGTGGCCGGCCGGCCGTTGCGGTCGGGGCTGCGTGGTTCCTGGGGCCGCGGTCCCGGGACCGGTCAGCCGAGGCAGACATCCAGGAAGGCACCGAAGGCGACCGGATCCGCCTTCACGTGCAGGCGACCCTGGTCGTCGCGCCCGATGGTCAATGCCGGACAGAAGAAGTCGCCCTTCGAGGTGAAGAAGTGAGGGGACCCCACCACCCCACGCGATCTGCCGAGCTCGTAGTCGGCGGTCACCACCTCCCGGTGTGATTCGTGATCCGCCGGATCGAAGGTGACCGAATGGCGCTGGGCGACCGCCGCGAGCACCTCCGGATCGGAGATGTCCGTGCCGTGGTTGAACAGCAGCCGTCGCAGCTCCAGGCTGATCGCCTCTCCCGTGGGCTCGTCCACGCCGTAGCCCGCGGCTGCGAGCGCCATCGCGGGCAACGACGTCCGGGGGAACGAGGCCTGCTCGAACCCCTCGAAGTAGTCACGATCGAGCTGAGGACGGATCTCGTCGATCTCCTCGGCGATGAAGCCAGGGTCCATCGGCTTGCCGTTGACGATCTCAAGGGGCCACGCGTGCACGCGCAGGTGCACGTCCAAGCGGCCGCGCTCAGCGCGCGCCTCCACGAACCGTGCAAGCCCGATGTGGGTGAACGGACAGCCAACGTCAGCAAACACCTCGACAGCCATGACCCCTTTCTACCTCAGAGGGCCGTCGGTCGACCCAACGGGCCTCGCCGGCCCGCGCCGACGGCCGTGTCGGGCCCAGTGGGTACCGTTGCACGATGAGCGGAACCGTCGGGAGCGACACGATCACGCCGGCCGCCGCATCACAACGGTTGCTCGACCGCCTGACCGCGGCGCTGCCCGGGGGCGGCGAGGCGCGTGAAGGCCAACGTGAGATGGCGGCGCTTGTGGCCGATGCGCTCGCAGACAACGGACGCGTGGCCGTGCGTGCCGGCACCGGCACGGGCAAGAGCCTCGCGGTGCTGGCGGCGGTGGCGACCTCGGGCCGCCGCACCGTGATCGCAACGGCCACCAAGGCTCTCCAGGATCAGTACGCCGACAAGGAGCTGCCGTTCGTCGAGGAGCACCACGGGCTGCAGTGGGCGGTGCTCAAGGGCCGCTCCAACTACGTGTGCCTGGCGCGCATCGAGGACTCCCGCCGACTCATCTCGGGCGAACCGGCACCCGCGGCACAGGACGCCCTCTTCGACACGACATCGGTCGCCGGTGGGGTGGAGCCCGGGAACCTGGCCGAGGCGCAGATCGACCAGGTCGCCGAGGTGATGGACTGGCTCGATCGCACCAGCGTCGGAGATCTCTCCGAGCTGCCCTTCGAGTTGGACTGGCGCACCGCCTCGTGGGTGTCCACCGGGCCCGACGGTTGTCCCGGCGCGGAGCGCTGCGCCCACGGACGTGACTGCTTCGCCGAAGCAGCCATCCAGACCGCCAGGGAGTCAACTGTGGTGCTGGTCAACACGGCCCTCCTGGGTGCCGACCTGTCGCTCGGGGGTGCGTTGCTGGGCGACGCCGAGGCATACGTGATCGACGAGGCACACGAGGCCGAGGACATCCTCGCGGCCGCATTCGGAGCGGAGCTCGGCGGCGACCACCTGCTGACCCTCGAGCGCAACATGGCGTGGGGGTGAGCGGGTGCGACGAGTTGCGCTCCGATCTCCGCCGGTGCGCAGCGATCCTGGAGCGGACTCTCACCGAGCACGCGGAGGAGGTGTTCCGTGACGGCTTTCCCGCAGACGGCGACATCGCCGTGATCGTGTCGAGGGCACGATCGGCTGTCACCGACGCCCGCTCACTGGCCACCAGGGAGCTCGACCGCCTCGGGTCGACCGGCAGCGGCGACCGGGACCCGGCGAAGGCCAGAGCGGAGTCGGCGCGTCGTAACGCGGATCAGCTCGCGGTGGTGATCGACAGGCTCACCGACGACGGCGACGGCGACGCCATCTGGGTGGACGAACAAGGGCCGACCATGAGGAGGGTACCGATCGACGTCGGCGGAGTGCTGGCGGACACGGCGTGGGATGGACACGCCGTGGTGCTCACGTCCGCGACGGTCTCCGAAGCCGATTATGCTCAGGCTCGGCCTCGGCGGTGGCGCGGGCTTCCACGATGTCGGCAGTCCGTTCGACCATCGGGCAGCCGCGATGCTCTACGTACCGGAGCTGTTGGGCTCCCATGCGCAGCGCGACCGCACTCCCAACCACGCCGATTGGTTCGACGAGGCCTGGGCGGAGGCAGCCGGGCTGATCGACGCGGCCGAGGGACGCACGTTGTTCCTGTGCACCTCCATTCGCAACGCCCGCGAGTTCGCGGCCCTCGCCCGCGACCGGCTCGACTGGCCGGTGCTGCTGCAGGGGGAGCTCCCCAAGGCGAAGCTGCTGGCCGAGTTCGCGCAGGACCAGCACGCGATCGCCTTCGGCACCATGGGGCTCTGGCAGGGCGTGGACGTGGCCGGACCGTCGCTGAGCTGCGTGATCATCGACAAGCTGCCGTTCCCCCGGCCCGACGACCCGCTGTGGCAGGCGCGCTCCGACGCCGCGCGCCGCCGGCTGTTGATGGCCGGTGCCCCGGAGTCCGACGCCGGCTACCGGGCGTTCCTCGAGGTCCAGGTCCCCCGTGCAGCATCGTTGTTGGCACAGGGTGCGGGTCGGCTGATCCGCCGCGCCGGTGACCGTGGCCTGGTCGCGGTGCTCGATCCCCGCCTCGCAGAGAAGGCGTACCGCAGGCAGATCCTCGACGAGCTGCCCCCATGCGTCGCACCCGAACCCGATCCGACGCGATCGACCACCTGCGTGCGGCCATCGCGTGACCGATCGCAGCGGTGCAGGTCGACCGTGCTCGCCTGTCCCCCGCATGCCCGCTCCGCACACACAGGACCGGCATGGCCCGGACCGGGCACGACCACCCGCGACTCCCCCGGATAGGTGATACTCATGTCGATCATGAAGCAGGTCCTGCTCACCGCACTGGCCATCCTGATCCCGGCCGCTGTGGGATGCGCCGACGATCAGGGTGACCCAGCATCGCAGGACCGCAGGGCCCCTGAAGGAGGCGAGATGACCGATCCCACCGCGGGCCCCCAAGGCACCGGAACGGCCGATGCGAACGGGCACGGCCAGGGCAGGCACCACAGCAGCGGGCACGGCCGGGGCGGCCTCGCCGCGGCAGCATCCGATTACGACTCACTCCGGGACAGGCGACGGCACCTTCACGATGCGCACCGAGACCTTCACCGATTCGTCACGCCCCACCTCCTCGGAGATCCCACGGCGCGAGCTGGTGACCGACATCTACGTGCCGGGCGGCGATGGGCCGTTCCCGCTTGTCATGCACGCCCACGGGATGAACGGCACCTCGGCGAAGTTCTCCCAGCTGCTGAGCCACTGGGCGGCAGGCCGGGTACCTGGTCGTTGCACCCAACTTCCCTCGCACCAACGGCGACCTCCCCGAGGACCAGCGCGACCTGGCCGACTACCTCAACCAGCCCGACGACGTCCGCTTCGCCCTCGACCGGGTGCTCGAGATGAACGAACCCGGGGGTGGACTCACCGGGCTCATATCGAGCGACCACATGGGGATCTCTGGTCTGTCGCTCGGTGGAGCCACCACCTATCCCCTGCTGTTCAACTCGTGCTGCCGCGACGAGCGCTACGTCTCGGGGATCCTCATGTCAGCGCTCGAACTGCCCTTCGCGGACCATCCCTACGACTACTCGCGGCGCATTCCGATCCTCGCGTTCGCAGGCACCGACGACGACGTGATCCCCTACGAGCTCCAGCAGGAGACCCTCACCCGGCTGGCCGGCCCGAAGTGGAACGTGACGCTCCCGGGCGGGCAGCACTCCCAGCCCTTCGAGAACAATCCGTCACCTCAGGACGAGCTCGTGTCGGCCGCCACTGTCGACTTCTGGGACCTGACGCTGCGCGGCGACGAGGCGGCCGCCGAGCGCCTGGTCGCACACACGACAGTGGAAGGCCTCTCCTTCGTCGACGTGACACCGTGACCTCCGGCGTGTGGCTCGACCCGGCACCTTCGTGGCCGGAGCAACCCGCGACAGCCACAGGCCGAGTTAGGGATTCCCTAACTCGCCGACTAGCATCCGGTCCGTGAACCCCCGGTCCGACGCCACCAGGTCGCCCGCCGCAAGCGCCGACGCCCCGGGCCAGCCAGCCGATCAGCGGTACCGTCGCGCCCCGCTCGACGGTCGATGCCCCCGCTGATGAGAACCGCTCTGCGCCGGGGAGGCCCCTGCGCCGGGGGGTGTCGGAACCGGCCACACCGGAGGCGTACCGCCGGAGCTCGCCCATGCGCCTCGCGTGGATCACCCTCGGTCTCGGGCTCACCGCCCTGGGAGGCCTGGGGATCGTCCTGCCGGGCCTGCCGAGCACCATGTTCTTCGTGGGCGCCGCAGCGTGCTTCTCGCGTTCCAGCACACGTTTCGAGCGCTGGCTGCTGTCGATCCCCGTCGTCGGCACGCTGGTCGACGACTACCGTGAAGGCCGCGGCATGCCCGTGACATCCAAGGCGATCACGGTGTTCCTCATCACAGCGTTCTCGACCCTCGCCGTGATGCGGGTGGACGTCATGGCCGTGAAGTGGATCATCGGCGTCGCCGCGGCCATGGGAATCACCGCAGTCACCTTCCACGTCCCCACCAGGGAGGAGCCCATGAGCGTCATCCCCGAATCACACGCAGACATCCTCTCCAGCACCACGCTCGCGATCGTCGCGACCATCGGCCCCGACGGCGAACCCCAAAACAGCCCCGTGTGGTTCGCCTGGGACGGCGAGCTGTTGAGCATCAGCCAGACCACGGGCCGCCAGAAGTACCGGAACCTGACCGCCGACCCGCGCATCGCCATCGTGGTGGTCGACCCCGACGACCCCTACCGCTACATAGAGGTGCGCGGCGTCGTGGAGCGCGTCGACGACGACGCCTCCAACGAGTTCATCAACTCGCTGTCGAAGCGATACATCCAACAGGACCCTACCCCGGCCATCAGCCGGGAGATCATCGCAAGATCATGCGGGTACGACCCACGCACAGCTCCCACATGGGCTGAGACACCGCCCCACCACCCCCACCACCCCACCCGCCCCACCACCCCACCACCCCCACCACCCCACCACCACCACCCCACGAACTGTCCGGTGTGGGGCGCGGATTCCGCGCCCCACACCGGACAGTTCGCCTGGAAGTTCGGTGTCGCACCCTCTCCGTATGCTTCGCCCGAACCTACGGAGAGGTCCCATGTTCAAGTTCCTGCACGCCGCCGACATTCATCTCGACACGCAGCCCTCGGGTCTGCACGGATACCCCGCCGAGGTGGCGTCGTTGCTGCGCGACGCGCCGTTGGAGGCGTTCGACAACCTCGTGCGCGAGGCGTTGCGCCAGGAGGTGTCCTTCTGCGTGTTCGCGGGCGACATCTACGACGGAGCCGACCGGGGCACCCGTGCCGAGCTCGCGTTCCGCCGGGGCCTCCACCAGCTCGCCGAGGCCGGGATCCGCAGCTTCATCGTTCACGGCAACCACGACCCGATCGATACGGGCTGGTCCACGGTCTCCACGTGGCCGAAAGAGGTGACGGTGTTCCGGGCGCGCGAACCCGAGACCGTCGTGTTCGATGTCGACGGCACCACCGTCGCGGTGCAGGGCGTCAGCTACGCCGGGCGCGACACCACCGACAACCTCGCGACCCGCTTCCGGCGTCACGACGGTGCCGACGTGCAGATCGGCGTCCTGCACACCAACGCGGGCTCCAACCCCGACCATGCGCGCTACGCGCCGTGTTCCCTCGACGACCTGAGGGCGGTCGGGGCTCGACTACTGGGCGCTTGGCCACGTGCACATGCGCGGGAACCTCGCAGGGCCGAGGCCGTGGGTGGTGTACCCGGGCAACCTCCAGGGCCGCCACGCCAAGCCGTCCGAGCAGGGCGCCAAGGGCGCGATGGTCGTGACCGTGACCGACTCCGGCGCCATCGGGGAGCCTGAGTTCGTGCCGCTCGACGTGCTGCGGTTCGCGTCGATGACCATCTCCGTGGACGGTTTGGCCGATCTCGGCGAGTTGACCGACGCCCTGTCGGGGCAGGCCGACGAGCTCCGCTCACAGCACGCGCACCGCGCGCTCGTCGTCAGGTGCACCCTGTGCGGCCGGGGGCCGGTGCACGCGCTGCTTGCCGATCCCGGCGTCCGGTCCGATCTCCTGGGCTCGCTGCGCACCGATTGGGTCCACAGGACCCCGTTGGTGTGGTGGGACCGCATCGTGGACCGCACCGGTGCCGAGGTCGACCTGGCCACGTTGGAGGCCCACGACGACTTCCTCGGCAACGCACTGAGGGCAGTCGCCGCAGACGACGGGATCATGGCCCCACTGGCGCAGTTGACCCCGCACCCCGAACGTCTCGGTGTGGCGCTCACCGACCCGACCGACGCCGACCTCCTGGATCGGGCACGGCTGACCGTCGTCGACCTCCTGACCGGGGGTGAGCGCTGATGTGGATCAGGAGCTGGTCGATCGACGACTTCGGACACCTGGGCAACACCCACCTCGATGGTCTGACCGAGGGCGTCAACGTCGTGGTGGGCCCCAACGAGGCAGGCAAGACCACCACGTTGCACTTCCTGCGCTGGGTGCTCTTCGGCTTCCCCCATGCGCGATCCCAGGCGATGCAGCGCTACCGACCCGGCACCACGCGCATCGGTGGCCGCGTCGAGGTCGGCCATGGGTGCAGGACGCTCAACGTCCAACGCCACCAGGGTGACGACCAGCCGACGCTCAGCGCCCCCGATGGTTCACCACTGCCTCGCAGCCTCTGGAGCGAGGTGGTGGGCAGCGCCGGCAGGGAGCTCTTCGAGACGGTGTTCGCCATCACCACCGACGAGCTGAACGGGTTCGCGTCGCTGAACACCGACGAGGTCCGCGAGCACATCTACGCAGCCGGGCTCGTCGGTCGCGGACCGTCGGCGCGCGAAGCGCTCACGCAGCTCGACAGCACACGGTCATCGCTCCTCAAGCGGCGTTCAGGCCTGATGCGCGACATCCACCGGCGCCTCGACGAGCGGACCGAAGCCCTTCACGACGCCATTGCCGCCTCTGTCGGGCTTGCAGAGCGTCGTGTGGATCTCGACCGCCTGAGAGCGCTGGCCGACGACTGCGACCGACGTCGCAGGCAGGTGGATACCGATGCGGCCCACCTCGCGGCTCTGATGGACAGCCGGCCTTCATGGAGCGAGGGCCAAGGAGCTCCGCAGGAGGCTCGCAGCCATGCCCGCAGCGGTCGAGTTGCCTGCAGATCCCCTCACTCGCCTCGACTCGCTCATCACAGCCGTCGATGTCGCCACCGCCGAGTTGGACGACGCCGAGGAGGCACTGCGCGCGAACGCCGAGCAGACCGGGTCCGTCGCCACCGACGACCGGCTACCACCGCTGGTGGCTCGCGCCCGGGAGCTCGACCGGGCCTCCGCGATCGTGGAGAAGCTGGAAGCCGACCTCATCGAGCTCAGGACCACCGAGGAGCATCAGGCCTGCCTGCTCGCCGAGGCTCTCCGCGACCTCGGTGCGGACTGGACCGTGCAGCGCGTCACCACCGTCGATCTGTCGCTGCCGGTGTTCCAGCGTGCGCGCGGGTTCGCCGAGCGAACCAGCACCACACGCTCACAGGTGGAACACGCGCTCCGGGGCTCTCGAGCAGGCACGACGCACCGACGCGGACCGGGCACGGTGGGAGGCGCTGGCCCGTGACCTGCAACCGGCCGAGGCGACCACGGCCATCCCACGCCTCGCGGTCGTGACGCTGGTGGTCGTCTCTGCCCTCTGCCTGGTGGCGGCGGGAACGTCCCTCGCCGCCGACGCACCGGTGCAGGCAGCCGGCTTCGCGGCGGTGACGTGCGTGGCGGGTTGGCTGTCGGTGGTCCTTCACCGCCGGCGCGCGGCTGTGGACCGGCCACGCCCCGACGTGCCACCGGCGCCTGAGGAGCCTGCCCGATACCCCGACCGGCCGGGCCCGACCGGTGAGCAGACCCTGTACCAGGACCACCAGGACGCCCTCGCCGCTCAGGAGTCCCTCCTCGCCGAATGGAACCTCTGGCGAGCCCAAGCCGGGCTGCCACAGACGCCGAGTCCGCAGGACTGCGTGGAGTTGCTCGACCGGGTACGCAGCGCCCGTACAGCGGCCGAGGCCCACCGCACCACGACCGGGGCGATCGCCGATGTCGCCGGGGAGATCGAGCGCCACCGTCGGGCGGTAGCCGAAGTGCTGGCACTGGCCGGCACGGACCCGCGGATCGGTCAGCGACCCTGGCCTCCCTGCTCGCGGCGATAGCCGACGACGCCGACAACCGACGTGTGATCGAGCAGCTCGCGCAGGCCGCCCGACACTGGAGCGCACACGGGACCGAGCATCACAGAAGGTCGCGCAGGCACGTACCTCTCTCGATGACCTGCTCGCGTGCGCCGGTGCACACGACGCCGAGGGATTCCGTGTGGTGGCAGCGCGCGAGCAGTCCCGCCGGCGGATCACCGACAGGCTCACGCAGATCGATATCGAGTTGTCGGCTCGGTTCCCGGCAACGACGAGGCGGCCGAGGCCGCACGGGCAGAGCTCGCCACAGGCGACCTCGATGCCTGGGAGCAGGGGGTCGGGGCCATCGAGGAACACCGGGCAGAGGCACTAGCAGCCTACGAATCCGCGTTCGAGGCCTACCGCGCCGAAGCAGCCGCCATCACCGAGGCGGAGAACTCGGCCGACGTGGCCGAGTTGTCGCTACAGGTCGAGGCCCTGCGCAGCGAACTGCGAGAGGCCATGGACGACTGGACCGTCGCCACGCTCGCCCACGGCGCGATCGACCACACGCTGCGACGCTTCGAGACGGAACGCCAGCCCGAGGTCGTGCGCAGCGCGGCGGAGTGCTTCAGGCGGATCACCGACGGCCGCTACACCAACCTCGTGCCCGAAGACGACTCCCTGCTGGTCGTGGACTCCGACCGAAACCGCCTCGACTCGTCGAAGCTGAGCAGGGGAGCCACTGAACAGCTGTACCTGGCGATGCGCCTGGCCCTTGCCAGGCAGTACGCGCGCAGCAGCGCGTTGCCGCTGGTGCTCGACGACGTCCTCGTCAACGCGGATCCTCGGCGCAGGGTCCGCCTGGCCGCCGAACTCCAGGAAACAGCCGCCGACATGCAGGTGTTGGTGTTCACCTGCCACCCGCGACCGCAGAGCTCTTCAGCCACACCCCGACATGTGGCGGAGTGCGCCCCGGTGCCAACATCGTCGAGATGACACCATGATCGAGCTGTACGTCGCCGAACGCCTCGATGACCTCGCCGTGGCCCTGGCGGAGAGGCTCCGCGAGCCGATGGCGGATCCGTTCACCCCCGAGGTCCTGGTCGTGCCCACCTCGGGCATGCAGCGATGGCTGTCGCTCGAGTTGTCACGCCGCCTCGGCACCTCCGGTTTCGGTCGCGCAGACGGGGTCTCGGCCAACCTCGACATGAGGTTCCCGGGAAGCCTCGACAGGCTGCTCACATCCCGGGACGACGACTTCGACCCGTGGGAGCTGGATCGCCTGGCATGGGTGCTCCTGGAGGTGCTGGCCGATGCCCCCGAGTCGGCCGAGTCGGCTCCCCCACCGGCGCCGGGTGCAACCCGCATGGGCACGGGCACGGCGTCTCGCCGACCTGTTCGACCGGTACATGACGCACCGGCCGGCCATGATCCGGGCGTGGGCGACCGGCACCGACGTAGACGGCGGGACGCCCGATCGAGGCACACGCACGTTGGCAACCACACCTGTGGCGTCGGGTGAGGGAGCGCATCGGGACGCCGAGCCCACCCGAGCTCCTCCCCAGCGCATCGCTGCGCTGCAGGCGAGGCCGCTGCCCCGACGACGTCCCGGAGCGGATATCGCTGTTCGGGCTGTCGACCATCCCCGGCGGCGCGCCGCTGATCGAGCAGCTCGATGCCCTCGGCACCCAGCGGGAGATCCTGTTGTTCCTGCACCAGCCCTCACTCGCCCTGGCCGGACGCGTCTCAGCCGCAGCCCAGAGCGAGGCGCCGACCGCCTCCGCGCCACACTTGCGCGCGGATGACCGCTCCTCGTCGTTGGTCGCCAACCCCCTGTTGGCGTCCTGGGGCCGACCGGCCCGTGAAGCAGTCGTGTTGCTGGGCGACCGTTGCACCCAGGCGACCTCCATACCTGCCCCGGGGGCCGGGTCCACCCCCACCCTGCTCGCCCGGCTGCAGCACGATCTGCGCTCAGACACAGCACCGGAGGGCACCTTCGAGCTCCGCGACGACGACCGATCCATCACGTTGCACTCGTGCTACGGCGACACACGTCAGGTCGAGGTCCTACGCGACCAGATCCTGCACCTGCTGGTCGACGACCCCACCCTCGACGAGGACGACATCGTGGTGCTCTGCCCTGCACTGGGTTCGTTCGCACCCATCATCGAATCGGTGCTCGGCCCTCCGGGTGATCCGGCCGAACGGATCGACGACCCCGGAGAAGCCCTGGATCACGATGGACCCCGCCCGGTCGCGCCGTCGTTGCGCTACCGCCTGAGCGACCGGTCGCTGGGCTCCACATACCCGTTGCTGGGTGCTCTCGGTGCGCTGGTGGAGCTGCTCGCGAGCCGCTTCTCGGACCGGGCGGTGCTGGAGTTCGCGAGCCTCGATCCTGTCAGCCGTCGCCACGGGTTCGACGACGACGCCCTGAGCACGATCGCCGGATGGATCGCTACCGCCAACACGCGTTGGGGCATCGACGGCCGGCACCGCGAGCGCTGGGGCATCCCCGCGGGCCATGAGACCGGCTCGTGGCGCCGCAGGGTCGACCGGCTCCTGATGGGCATCGCCATCGAGACCCACGGCCTCACGCTCGCACCCGGCGACCTCCCTCCCATCGGGGTGGAGGGATCCGACACGGTCGTCGCTGGTCACCTCGCCGGCCTGCTCGAACACCTGGCACGGCTCGCCGCAAGGGCCGAGGAGTCGATGCCGGTGCACCGTTGGATCGAGCTGCTGCGTCGCGCCTCGGACGACCTGTTCTGTGCCGATCCCGACAACCCATGGGAGTCCCGACGCCTGAGCGGAGTCCTCGCACGCATCGAGGACGCAGCCACGGTGATCGACGGTGGCCCGCACGCCGAAGGAGCGGTCGGCTGCCGCCCGGCCCGGGTCGATCTGACCCTCGACGACATCCGTCACCTGATAGGCGCCGAGTTGGGGACCTCCTCGGGCCGCTCGGACTTCTTCAGGGGTGGGATCACGTTCTGCACACCCACTCCGCTGGGAGCTGTTCCCCACCGGGTGGTCTGCCTGCTCGGCATGGACGACTCGGCGTTCTCCGCGGGTGCGATCGACGGTGACGACCTGGTCACGGCGGAACCGCACCTGGGCGACAGGGACCGGCGCGCGGACAGCCGCCACGTCCTGTTGGACTGCATTCTGGCGGCCCGTGAACACCTGGTCGTGTTGCGCAACGGCCACAACGTGGTCACCAACCAGGAGATCCCTGCCACCGTTGCGGTGGCCGAGCTCACCGATGCGCTGAGGGCCACGGTCCGTCGCACCGGGCACGATCCCGTCACCGACCGGCTCACCGTGGAGCACCCCGGCAACGCTTCGACGAATCAACTTCCACACCGACTCACGCCCGGGTCAGCGACCCCCGTCCCACCATCGGCGCAACTGGGCCTGGAGCGCCCGTGGGCTTCGACCCGTCGGACTGCGCGGGTGCGTCCGCCCGCCACGACAAGAGCGCGTCACCGAGGTTCCTGGTCCACCCCCTGGCACCGGTTCGACCCGATACGGTCACGCTCCAGCGATCTCCAGGAGTTCCTCACGCATCCTCCCAGGTACTTCCTGCGTCGTGTGCTGGAGTTGAGCATTCCACACCCACCGAAGCGCGACGACGCCTCGGCGGGCACCCAACCGGCGGGATCGAGCGGTCTCCCCATGGCCGCGCCTGGGCGGAACCTGCTCGTCGGGCTCGACTCGCTCGAGGCGTGGGGCTCCGCCAGGACCTGCTGACACACCGACGCAACGGCGGCACCCCCGACTCCTTCGAGATGCTCCACGCGGCCGGCGACCTCCTCCCACCGCGTCAGATCGCCGATTCGTTGCTGGCCGAGGCCTCCGAGCTCGTGGAGCCCGTGATCTCCGTGCTCCACGGGGCTGTGCGATCCCAGTGCGACCCCCGAGCAGGTCCACGTCGACATCGAGCTCGGCACCGGGGTACGGATCATCGGAAGCGTGCGCGACGATCGTGGGACGCTTCCCGGGCCGATCACCGCCGACATGTCGTCTCCTGAAGGCCAAGCACCTGTTGGGCCGATGGCTGGATGCCCTCGCGCTCACAGCCGCCCATCCCAGCCGACCATGGCAGGCGGTGCACATAGCGGGAGCGAAGTCCGCGAAGCACGAGCCGACCGTGAGGACCTTCGCCATCACCGGCGCCGATGGCGTCGAACCCGGCGACCCACATCAGGCCCTCGAAGCACTCGGGGGTGGTGGTCGGGTTGTTCCTGCGCGGACACCGCGAACCGCTACCGCTGTTCCCAGGACTGTCCCATGCCCTCGGAACCAAGCAGAACACGACGTCGAGCAGTTGGATCGACAATCGCGGCGACGGCGACGGCAACGACGAGTGGATCCAGGTCGCCTTCGACGACGCCGACTTCCACACGATCACCTCGCTGGCAGTGCGCGACGACGATCCCGAGGGCGAAGGTGACGACCGCGCCACCCGCTACGCCACGCACCTCTGGGACATCGTGAAGCAGTCCTCGCCCGGCACGGAGTTGAAGCTGTGAGCCGACCCACCGACCCGCGCGACGACTCGGAGATCGAGCCGTTCGACCCCACCGGTGCGATCCCGAGCGGGCGCATGGCCATCGAGGCCAGCGCAGGCACCGGCAAGACCCATGCGTTGGCCACGCTGGCGACCCGCTACATCGCCGAACTGGGAATCCCGGTACGTGAACTGCTGATCGTCACCTTCACGCGTGCGGCCGCATCGGAGCTCAAGGACCGGGTGCGCAGGCGCCTCGTGGAGGCCGCCGAGGCCCTGGGCTCCGAGTCGCCTCCCGATGACGAGCTCCTGGCCCACCTCCAGCGCACCGACCGCAGGATCCGCGCCGAGCGCGTCGCCACCGCGCTGGCCGAGTTCGACTCGGCCACGATCACCACCATCCACGGCTTCGCCACCCAGGTCCTGGGCACGCTCGGCTCCAGCGTCGGAACCGATCCGGACGCGGTGCTGGTGGACGACTCCAGCGAGCTCACAGCCCAGGCGGCGGCCGACGTGCTCGTCGCCGAGGCCATCCGCAGGGAGCGCACAGGCGCCGCCTCCGACGACCTGCCGACGCTGGAGACCCTGCGCAACGCGGCCACACTGGTGCTCGGCAACCCCGATTCCCCACATCCAACCCGGCGATGACCTCGAAGCGGTCTCCGACCCCGACGACCTGGCCCCCGCGGATGCCGACCGGGCGGCGATCACCATGCGAGACCTCGTCCGGGAGGTCGTCACCCAGGTGGCCGCACGACGGCGCCACAACGGAACGCTCTCGTTCGACGACCTGCTCGTGCGGTTGCGCGACGCCCTGGTGGATCCCACCACCGGGCCACTCGCCGCTGAGCTGCTGTCACAACGGTTCTCGATCGCCCTGATAGACGAGTTCCAGGACACCGACCCGGTGCAGTGGGCGGTGTTCGACACGCTCTTCGGGAACACCGGGACCGACACGACCGATGGATCGGCCACCTCGGCGCTGACACTCGTGGGTGACCCCAAGCAGGCGATCTACGCGTTCCGCGGGGCCAACGTGCACACGTACCTCCAGGCGATCGGCACACCGGGCACCGATCTCGTCGAGCTCCGGTCCAACTGGCGCTCGGATCCCGCCGTGCTACGGGCCACCGAGGCCCTGCTAGAAGGTGTGACCTTCGGCGATGCCGACATCGGGTTTCACTCCGTGAAGGCCCCACAAGAGCACGCGGACCGTCGATTCACAGACGTGGAGGGCAACGTCGTTCCGGCGCTGTCGCTGCGCCTGCTCCAACCTGAAGCGGCCACGGACGGCTCCTCGGCAACGACCAAGCTCAGAGCCGACAAGGCCCGCGAGCTCGCCTTCGCGGACCTGGCCCGGCATGTCCGCCACCTGCTCGAGCACACCGTCATACCCCGCGAAGGGCACAGCGACGGCACGACCCGGGCTCTGCAACCCGGTGACGTGGCGGTGCTGGTACCGGTGAACTCCCACGGGTCCGCTGTCCGCGACGCCCTCGGCGAACTGGGCATACCGGCGGTGCTGACACGTGGCGACAAGGTGCTCGATTCACTCGCCGCCAGGCACTGGCACCGCCTGTTGCACGCGCTCGAGCGGCCCTCGGATGCCCGCCGTGCCCGCTCGGCGGCCACCTCCTGGTTCTTCGGCTGGGACGCGGACGCCCTGGCACGCGCCGCTGACCACGACGTGGCGGCGGTGCAGCACAAGCTGCTCGTCTGGGCCTCCCATCTGCATTCGCGTGGCGTGTCGTCGTTCCTCGGTCGGGTGATGACCGAGTCCGGCGTGGCGGCCAGGGTACTGTCCAGAGCCGACGGTGACCGGGCGATGACCGACATCGAACACGTCGCGGAGCTTCTCGCCGCCGACGCCGCAGCCGCGTCGGGTCCGGCGGCCCTGCTGAGCGCCTTCGAGGAGATGACGGGATCCTCCGACGCCACCACCGATGTGAGCTCCGATCCCATGGCCCGCTGCGTGGAGTCCGATGCGAGCGCCGTTCAGATCATGACGACCTTCGTCGCGAAGGGGCTGGAGTTCCCGGTCGTGTGCTGCCCCCAACCTGTGGCACGTCGGCCAGAACAACGACCCGGTCTGGTGGGACGGCGAGATCAGTCGGCGGATGATCGACGTCGCCCCAGCAGCACTGGGGTCCGAAGGGCGCCCAGGCGGAGCGGAAGCGACGCGCCGCCGCCGAGCTCGCCGGTACCAACCTGAGGGTGCTGTACGTGGCGGTCACCCGTGCCCGTCACCACACTGCGCTGTGGTGGGCACCCACCCGCGACTCACCGAGGAGCGCGCTGGCACATGTGCTGTTCGCGCGTGACGGCGATGGTCGCATCGACCCGGAGCTCCTCGCGGAGCCGAGGGTCGGGGTTCCCGACACCGGAGCATGCGTGGCTCTCCTCGAACCCATGGCAGCCGCCTCGGACGGTCATCTCGAGGGTGGTCGTGGTCGACCCTGTCGACGACACCACACCGTGGGCGGTCACTCCCGATGGGCACCGGCCGGTGCTGGGCACTTCGGCGCTGGACCGGCACCTCGACCGGGCGCGCACGCGCCTGTCATTCACCGCCATCACAGCGCGCGGCGGCCCGGGCGCTGCCGATCCCCATTCCGACAGCGATGGCGACGCCGGTAGCGAGGACGAAGGACAGCACGAAGAGCTGGGCGGGCCCATCGGCCTCAGCGGTACCGGTGACCCCGATGATGGCGACACCCGGTTGCCGCTGGGTTCGATTCCAGGTGGGGCGGCGTTCGGAACCCTGGTCCACTCGGTGCTCGAACAGATCGACTTCACCTCCGAGGACCTCGAGGGCGACCTGCACGCCGCGATCGGGCAGGCACACGCCCGCAACCCGTGGCCGGTGGACACCTCGGTGCTGGTCCAGGGCCTCGCAGCGGCGGTCAACACCCCGTTGGGCCCCTGTTCGAGGGCCACAGCCTCGCCGACGTCGGGCGGCGGGACCGCCTCGACGAGGTCGGCTTCGACTTCACCCTCGGTGAGGCCGGCAGCCGTGCCCGCGACCGCGACGTCGGTGAGCTGCTGCTGGATCACCTGGCGCTGACCGATCCGCACCGCGGGTGGGCGGAGATGCTCGCCCGGGGTCCGTCGTCGGTCGTCCTGGCAGGTCACCTGACCGGGTCGATCGACCTCGTGGCGCGTGTCCACACCCCTGACGGATCCCCCCGCTTCGTGGTTTGCGACTACAAGACCAACCGACTGGCGGCCCGCAGCACCGACGCCACTGCCGCCATGTTCTCACCCGATCGCCTCGTCGGCGCCATGGCCGAGCACCACTACCAGCTCCAGGCCCTTCTCTACAGCGTCGCTCTGCACCGCTACCTGCGATGGCGGCTCCCCGGCTACGACCCCCGACCGCCACCTGGGAGGCATCGGGTACCTGTTCGTGCGGGGGATGGTCGGCCCCGGCACGCCCACGGTCGACGGAGTCCCCCACGGGCTGGCCGAGTGGCACCCGCCGGCCGCGCTCATCGACGACCTCTCGGAGCTGTTGGACGGCTTCACCACGACGCGTTCCTCTGCGACCACGCGTTCCGCAGAGTCCAGGGCCGAAGAGGCTCGGCCATGACGGGCCCACCTGAGGTGCTGCCACTCGTGCCCGAGGGATGCGAGGCGCTGGAGCCGTTCGCTCGGGCCGCAGCGCTGAACGAGACCGCGATCCAGGTGGCAGGCGTGATCAAGCGCACCATGCCCGACACCTCACACGAGGCGCTGCTGGCGGCCGCCCTGTGCGTTCGCGCCCCTGCAACTGGGTCACGCATGCGTCGAGATCGACCGGGTGGCCGACAGCATCGACACAGAGTCCACCGTGGGGGTTCCCCGATCCGACGCCCGGTCCGATGTGCCTTCCGACCCCGTCGAGCTCCCCTGGCCGGACCCAGTGCGATGGGCCGAGCAGCTCAGCGCCTCTGCCGCGGTCGCCACTCACCCGGTGCACGACACCGCGGCGCCGGACATGGCTGCGGGCGAGGTGATCCGACCGCTGGTCTTCGACGGCACGCGCGTCTACCTGCAGCGCTACTGGCTACACGAACGCACCGTCGGCGACGCGCTCCTCCACGGCATGCAGACCACGTCGCGCTTCACTCCGGGTGCTCCGGATGACCGCGGCGCCATCGAGGCTGTGCTGGACCGCTACTTCGGGCCGGCAGTCACCACGGCAGCGTCCGGCGACACCGGGACCGGCACGGGCGACACCGGGGCCGGCACGGACCTGCAACGCGAGGCAGCCGAAACCGCCCTGTCGCGAAAGGTGGCGATCATCGCGGGCGGCCCCGGAACCGGGAAGACCCATACGGTCGCGAGGCTCCTCGCGGCGATGCACCACCTGGCACTCGACTCCGGCAGGACCCTCGAGGTGGCGCTCACCGCACCGACGGGCAAGGCGGCAGCGCGAATGACCCAAGCCGTTCACGAGGCGGTGCGCGCGCCCAGGCGGACGAGGGTGTGCACCTTCCGCCCGAGGTCGCCGCAGCCCTCGTCGCCACCGAGGCCGGGACAATCCACCGCCTGCTGGGTAGCCACGGCGGCATCACGTTCAGCCACGACCGTGACGACCCGCTCCCCCACGACGTGGTCGTAGTCGACGAGACCTCGATGGTGGACCTCCCCTTGATGGCGCGGCTGTTGGATGCGCTCGGCCCGCAGACACGCCTGGAGTTGGTGGGCGACCCGTTTCAGCTCGCGAGCGTGGAGGCCGGCGCCGTGCTCGGCGATGTGGTGGGACCCGCTGCACGCGGCGATGCGTGGTCGAGGGACCGGTGCGCGACGCGATCGTGGTGCTGCACCGGGTCCACCCGCTTCGGTGAGGACTCCGCCACAGCGGGAGCTCGCCCGGGCCATCCGGCACAGACGACCCGGATCGCACCATGGAGCTGCTCGCCGGAAGCGACGCTTCTGAGGTGGACTGGGTCGATCCCGGCGACACGGACGCGATCCAAGCCCTGCATGCCGTGGTCGGCGAACACGCCCGGAAGGTCCTCGATGCGGCGTGCCGTGGGGAGGGCGACCAGGCCCTGGGCCTCTGCAGGCAGTTGAAGGTGCTCTGCGGCACCGGGTTCGCGTCCCGGGCGTGGACCCAGGAGCAGGAGCGGCGTCTGGACACCTCGATCGACCGGATCCGCGACCGCAGGTGGGTGGTACCCGGGGCGTCCCGTGATCGTCACCCGCAACGACTACATCACCGGTGTGTTCAACGGCGACACCGGCGTGGTCATCGACGACGACGGCCGACTCGTCGTCGCGATGGAGGGGCCCGGGGGGCATCCGCAGGTTCGCCCCGTCGCAGCTCGCGGATGTGGCGACGTGGTGGGCGATGACCATCCACAGGAGCCAGGGCTCGAGTTCGACCACGCGATCGTGTCGCTGCCGGGCGCCACTTCACCCGTGCTCACCAACGAGCTGCTCTACACCGCTGTCACGAGGGCCCGTGAGAAGGTGACCGTGGTGGCCGACGAGGACTCGATCCGTGCGGCGGTCGGTCGCCGGATCGCCAGGGGCTTCGGGCCAGGCGCACGACTCTGGCCCTGACGCTGTGGCCCTGGCCCTGTGGGGGGTGAGCCGGCGGCATGCAGGTCGCCCACTGCGGGATCGTCGCCGCGGGTACGGTGCGGGTGTGGACCGTATGAGCACCCTCGATGCGGAGTTCCTCAATCTCGAGGACTCGAACTCCCACATGCACATCGCGGGCATCTGCACGTTCGCCGATCCCGCACCCACCCTCGCCGAGCTGGAGGCGCTGATCGCCTCCAAGATCGACAGGATCCCCCCGCTACCGCCAGCGAGTGCGTACCGTGCCGCTCGAGCTGGGTCGACCGGTGTGGACCGACGATCCGCACTTCAACCTCGCCTATCACGTCCGCCACACGGCGCCGCCCCACCCCGGGAGACGACACCTCGCTGAGGCATCTCATGGGGAGGTTGATGTCCCAGCCCCTGGACCGGGAACGTCCCCTGTGGGAGGCGTGGTTGGTCGAGGGACTCGAAGGTGACCGTTGGGCACTCATCTTCAAGGTCCACCACTGCATGGTGGACGGGATCTCCGGCGTCGGCCTCCTCGAGGTCCTGCTCGACCTGACACCGGATGTTGGGCTCGGCGAGGCGGAGCCGTGGGAGCCCGAACCGGAGCCGGCCGGCACCGCTCTGGTGCTCGATGCGTGGAAGGGTGCCCTCGGCGACACCGGACGCTGGGTGTCGCGCGCATCAGGTGCGTTGCGGGATCCGCTCGGAGCCGGCCGCCGGGCCGCGGAGTTGACCGCGGGGATGTTCACGTTCGCGCGGCGACTCGCCTTCACCCCCGCCGTCGTCGATCGAGGGGACGGTGGGTCCGCACCGGGTCTGGTGCCACACCTCGGCCGACCTCGCCGAAGTCAAGCGGATAGGAAAGGCGACCGGGGGAACCGTCAACGACGTCGTGATGGCCGCGATCACCCACGGCTACCGGGATCTGCTGCAGCACCGTGGCGATGACCCCGCCACAACCGTGGTGTGCTCGCTGGTGCCGGTGTCGGTTCGCGGCCACGACGACCGGGGCGTGCCGGACAACAGGGTCTCCGCGTTGTTGCTGGACCTGCCGGTGGGCATCGTCGATCCCCTCGAACGCCTCGCCGCGGTGAAGGACGCCATGGCCGGGCTCAAGGGCTCCCACATGGCCGATGCGGGTGAGCTGGTGACCGACATCTCCAACCTCGCGCCACCGGCGGTTGTGGGAGCGATCACTCGGCTCGGGCTGCGGGCCCAGCACCTCGCAACCCAACGATCCATCAACACCGTGACCACCAACGTCCCCGGCCCCCAGTTCCCGCTGTACTGCCTGGGCCGTGAGATGCTCGAGTACCTGCCGTTCGTCCCGATCAGCTACGGGTTACGGGTCGGCACCGCGATCCTGTCCTACAACGGCGCGCTCGCGTTCGGGGTGACCGGCGACTGGGACAGCGCCAAGGACATCGACGTACTCGCGGACGGCATCCGGGCCGGCATCGAAGAGCTTTCCGCGGCGCTCTGAGAGTCAGCGCGCAACAGGTTCGAGCACGGCGCGGATCCCCGCCAGACGCTGGGGACCAGCCGGTACCAGGCCCATCGGCCGCGCTTCTCGCGTGTCAGCAGACCCGCCTCCACCAACAGCGACAGGTGATGTGGAGACCGTGGGCTGGGAGCGATCGAGGGGCTCTACCAGATCGCACGCGCATGCCTCACCACCGGGCGCGTTCGCCACGAGCGACAGGAGCCGCAGGCGTGCCGGATCCGCGAGCACCTTGAACAACCCGGAGAGCTCGGTCGCGTCGGCCTCGTCCAGACCGGGGGTGGTCAGGGGCGTACAGCACGGTTCGGGCATCGCCACCTCGTTCGCGTACATCGATGAGCGTCGATGATCCTACTGCAGGACTCCGACCACGGCTTCTGTGGGGTGTGCGTGGCGCTGAGCGCCACGCACACCCCACAGAACGGCCATCACCCCCGATATGTCACACCCCTGCGCTTGAGTCCACATCGACCCGGAGCCAACACCGGGCCCGAGCACCAAACAGGAGAGGAACATGTCGAGAGAAGCGCGAGCAGACAGCAAGGGTCCCACTCAGAGCCGCAGGCGACCACCATGGAGTGTCACCTCGGTGTTCGACCCCGATGGCACCGGTGGGGGACTTCGGCTACACGGTGGGCCTTGCGAACCTGGGCCACCCCGAGCTGCACATGTGGGCCCGGCCGACCGATGGCACCGACCCCGGCGCCGACTACGTGCTCTCGCCACGCGACATCTGCGAGATCCTCAACATCCACGCGGAGATGCTCTTGCACGGCGGGCTGCATGTGGGCGACGCGTTCGTCCGGGACCTCGACGCCGGTATGGCCGAAGCCCACATCACCGTGGGTGCGCCCGTGCACCCCCACGAGGTGGAGGCACTCGGAGTGCAACCCGGCGCCAAGGTGCTCCCCCTGCGCTGGGAGCTGGTCCGGGAGCCCGAGGGACGATCGACGCCGGTATCGGCGCCGGTGGCCGCGCAGATCGAGCGACTCGCGGTCGAATGGCGAGACCTCGCCGAACAGCTTGGCGCTGACGTGTCACCCGGCCGTCCGGACACCGCCACACCCAACGCTACGGACCGTGGACCGCGGCGCTGGATGCGGCCAGAGGTGCCATCGGGATCGTCGGAGAGCTCGGTGAGCTCTCGTGGTGCATCGACGTGCTCAGCGACCGCCGCCACGAGATCTGCGCCTCGGTGGCCATAGCTGCGGCACTCGCGCGCCGTCACGGTCGCTCGGCCGCATTCGAGGCCGCAACCACCGCTGCACTCGAGGATGCGAACCAGGCGATCACCGTGCACGACTCACTCTGGGTCGACATGACCGACGAGGAGATCGAGTACCTGCTTCCGGAGGCACGTCACCTCATGGGGATCATCCTCACCGGCCTCTACGGGCACATGGTCGTGCTCGAGCATCTCGTGGGATGCGAGGGGATCGATGCCGAGCTGTCATCGCATGTCCACGCAACGGTCCTCTCGGTCGTGCGCCACGCCGCATACCCCGCAGGTGCGTCCTGGCCCTCCCGGGGTACGGCGAACCTGGCTGGAGCGATGCGGGTTGACGTCGCCTTGTCACCCGCTGAGCACAGAGCCTCCCCTTGCCGGGTGCCACAACGAGGCGTAGCGTTTGAGCGTCGGTCAACGGCGGAGATCGGGAGGCAAGGTGCGTACGAGGACGCTTGCGGTCGTTGCTGCGATGACGATGCTGGGGTTCTCCGCGGCCACCCCGGCCGCTGTCGGCGCCACGGACGCAGCTTCCATGGGAACCGGCGTCACCGACATCGCCACCAGTGCGACAACCGGCACACAGGTCTCAACCGCTGTTGCGCTCGCCGGTCCGATCGACCGGAACTCGCGTGCCGAGGTGCGCTCGGCCTACCTGAACCAACTGAAGCCGTTGTTCGCCGTACCGATCGGCTGGACCGGCAAAGGTGAGCACCTGTACCGCCGGCAAGACCTCCGACGCCGCACACACTGCCACCTTGGACGCGGTGAACTTCTTCCGCCGGTTCGTGGGGATGGATCCGGTGGTGTTCGATCCGCTCTACGACGCCAAGGCCCAGTCCGCCGCCTTGATGATGCGAGCCAACAACTCCCTCAGCCACGACCCACCCCAATCCTGGAAGTGCTGGACCCAACAGGGCGCGGACGGGGCGGGTGCATCGAACCTTGCGATGGGCGGAAGCGGCTACGGCGCAGGCGCGGCTGCGATCGCCCTCTACATGAGAGACCCGGGCGCATCGAACACCGCCGCAGGGCACCGGAGGTGGGTCCTCGACTCCTACGCACAGACCATGGGAAGCGGGTCGACCGACGAGACCAACGCCCTGTATGTGATCACACCACCACGCCCGGACCCGACCGGACCGCAGCAGTGGGGATGGCCGACCGAGGGCTACTTCCCCAGGGAGATGGAACCTTCGGGGCGCTGGTCGTTCTCGAGCAACTCCATCGACTTCAGCAACGCCATTGTCGAGGTGACCGGACCCGGCGGCGCCATGCAGGTCACCCAACACCCGCTGAAGTCCGGCTACGGCGACGACACCCTGGTGTGGAACGTGCAAGGACTGCCGACGAGCACCAAGGACCTCACCTACACGGTGAACATCGACGGCTTGACACGCAACGGCGAGCCGTTGGAGGTCAACTACGACGTGGTCCTCTTCACCGCCGATCCTCCTCCGCCTCCGCCTCCTCCACCTCCACCACCGAAACCGACACCGCCACCGAAGCCGACGCCGCCACCGAACCGGCTTCCCATCGGCGGCATCGTGTTGTCGCTCACCGACGGCCGGGGCTACGGGATGCTGGCATGGGCGATCGACCCCGACACCTATGCGCCGACCC
Source organism: Microthrixaceae bacterium (assembly GCA_027493675.1). GTDB lineage: Bacteria > Actinomycetota > Acidimicrobiia > Acidimicrobiales > Microtrichaceae > JAMLGJ01. Next base: position 49,059 of record JAOSKI010000044.1, read on the forward strand.
GCATGCGCGTCGTCATCCCGGGTGTGGTCAACCAGACCTACAACTGGAACTACCGGTGGAGGGACATGCCACGCCGCACCGGCATCAGGCGAACCGAGGCCCTGGTGTTCCTCCGGCAACTGCCTCCTGGGAAGCACCGGATCTGCTTCGACGCACTCGACGCGAACGGCGGCGGATGGGTCCGGCTCGGCTGTCGGACGCACTCGGTGAAGTAGGTTCCCGCAGGCGGGTCCCGAGCGGTGCGACAAGGCCCTGCACCTGCGAAGCCCGACCCGGCGCCGTTACGGGGCGTCGACGATCCGGTAGGTGTACCCCTGTTCGGTCAGGAACCTCTGACGGTTGCGGGCGAAGCGGATCTCCTCGGTGTCGCCTGCCACGACGGAGTAGAAGTGCGCCTGCGCGCCGTCGTGCTTGGTCGCAACAGGCGTCCGAGCCGCTGGGCCTCCTCCTGGCGGCTGCCGAACTGCCCCGACAACTGGATCGCCACGCTCGCTTCGGGCAGGTCGATCGAGAAGTTCGCGATCTTGGACACGACCAGCACCCGAAGCGTGCCGTCGCGGAACTCTGCGAAGCGTTGGTCACGGGTGCTCTGCGCGCTCCTACCGGTGAGCAGCGGTGCGCCGAGGCGCTCGGCCACGGCGGTCAACTGGTCGACGAACTGACCGATCACGATGACCTGTTCGTCACGGTGCCGATCGAGCAGGTCGTCGAGCACGGGCAACTTCTCCTGCGACGTGGCCGCGACCCGGTGGCGTTGCCGGGGGTTCGGCCATGGCATAGGCCATGCGCTGCTCGTCGCCGAGGGCGACCCGCACCTCTGTGCACACCGCCGGTGCGATCCAACCCAGCGACTCGAGCTCCTTCCAAGGCACGTCGAAGCGCTTCGGCCCGATCAGCGAGAACACGTCTCCCTCACGACCGTCCTCACGGATCAGCGTGGCGGTCAGGCCGAGGCGCCGGATGGCCTGGATCGCGCCGTGGCGCGGAACACAGGGGCAGGCAACAGGTGCACCTCGTCGTAGATCACAAGGCCCCAGTCGTGGGAGTCGAACAACGCGAGGTTGGGATGCCGCTCCAGCAGGTCCGCCTCAGGCGCCGCCGAGGATCCGTGTGCACGAGCGCCTGGTAGGTGGTGACGGTCACGTCGCGTAGCTGTTTGCGCTGACCCGACCACTCCCCCACCTGGGCTTCGGTGAGCGTGGTCTTGTCGAGGATCTCGGCGATCCACTGGCGCACCGCCGATGTGGAGGTGCACACGATGAGCGTTCGCGCCGAGGCGGTGACCATCGCACCGATCCCGATCACGGTCTTGCCCGCGCCGCACGGTAGAGCGAGCACACCGCTTCCGCCGGCAGGTGAGCCGTCCTGCCACCACGCACCGAGGGCCTCGCCCTGATATGAGCGCAACTCGGCGGTCAGCTCGGCACCATCGAGCGCCGCACCCTCGTCGAAGCCGGCCTCGTCCGCGACCGGCCAACCGAGGCGAAGCAACGCCTGCTTGAGCGCCCCCGGTCGCCGAGGCGCACCGCAATGCGGTTGCCGTCGAGGCGTTCACCGAGGAGCTCGGCCACCGATCGTTCGCGGGACACCTCCTCGATCAGCGGCGGTTCGTCCGAGGTGAGCGCCAGGGCAGCGGTGTCGTGGTCGCGCACCAGTCGCAGCCGCCCGTAGCGGCCCATCTGGTCGACGACCTCGGCGAGCACGCTCGGGGAGACGTCGTACTTGGCGAAACGCGCCAGTGTGTGCTCGACCTCGGCTGCGCTCAGACCCGCCACCGCGGCGTTCCACAGGGAAAGCGGCGTGATCCGGTACGTGTGGACGTGCTCGGGGGCCTTCTCCAGCTCTGCGAAGCGGGCCAACGCCGCAGCCGCCGCAGCCGCCGCCGGCGAAGCCGTCTCGAGCAGCACGGTCATGTCGCTCTGCACGATGAGGGGATTGGACGGATCGGTCACTGCCCGACACGCTCCAACACCGCTGGCGTGACCGCCAGAGGGCCGTTCACCACCAACCTCGATCCGGGGTTGCGAGCCGCTGCGGCTTCACGTTCGAAGCTCTCCGCCTGTGCCGCCAGGTCGCCGATCCCGGTGCGTGCGGCCAGGTCGCGGTGTTGCTCCGCACGGCGTTCGAGCTCCGCCGCTCTCGCCGAGGCCGACCTCGGCACCACCGCGTCGGCACCGGGGCCCGTGACAGTCGGTGCAAGGCCTGAACGATCCAGGATCGCCATCAGCTTGTCCACCGGCAGCGACGACACTGCGACGGTTGCGCTCAACGCGGTTAGCTTCGCGGACTTCAACTTGGTGGCCTTTGCGAGCGCTACGGGGTCCTCGGTCACCAACACGCTCGTCGCCGGCGCGACCCGCACCTGGCCGACCCGCTGAGCGGCGTCACACACCAACCGGTACACGGTGTCGGGAATGGCCACCTGGCTCAGGTCCTCGAGGAACGAAACGATGCTCTCGGCGCTGTCACCGGCACGTACCGCGTCGATGATGCGGGACTCCTCGAGGGTGTAGGTCCGCGTACCGTGATCCGAATCGAGCGAGGCAAGTGACTCGATGCGCGTCAGCAGATCCACGTCCATCCCCGGCGGGCAGATGATCGACATGTCGGCCTGCACGATGGCATCGCGGGCGGTGCCGAGGTCGAGTGCCTCCAAGGCGCCGGGGTCCTCCAGGGCAAGGCGTCCGATCCGGGTGAGTGCGCTCGGGCCGCTCGGCGTCACCACACCGAGCAGGCGCAGGTCGGCGAGGCATTCGGTGATCGCCTCGTCGAGGGCCATCGCGCGTAGCGATGCTCCATCCACGCGGCGACGGCGTCGTCGTCGGTCCACCCCTCGCCAGCGGGGAGCGACGCGAGCTCCCACAACAGCAAGTGCCGGTTCGCCACGAGCCGCTCCGAACCCGCCGGTCTGGTCGGGTTCACCCATTCCGCGACGATGCGCAACCACCGTGCCATCGGCGAGGCCGCCGACCACGCTGCATGCATCTCGGGATCGGTGAGCCACTTCTCCTCGACTGTCCGCTTGCGGCCCCTACCCGATTCCGCCACCACGTTGGCGAGCAGCAGGCCGAGCGACAGCGCCGTGTTGGCGATGATCCCGACGGTCGCCTCGGGAACGCCGAGCGCCTTCGCAGCCGAGCGCTGCGCCGGCTTTCCGAGGCGCATCTCGCCGCTCTTGAGCACCGGGGGTGGCGTCTGGTGCCAGTGCCGCAGGGCACGGTCGTAGGTGGCCACCAGCGTCGGCACCATCGGTTCGGCATCGGTCACCGGCGCGCTCGGCGGCGACTCGGCCACCGGCCAGGTCGTGAACAGAGGCCGCCCAAGCATCGGCCATGCCTCACGCCATATCCAGACGGTGCCCTCCCACTCGTCGAAGCCCATGATCCCCAGGCTGGTCAGCTCGTCGAGCGCTTCGATCCCCGCCGGACCTCCTCGGGGAGCCGGGAACCCCGATCGGGGTTCATGCGCACGATGCCGACCCAGCGGTGAGCGCCCAGATCCATCCCCACGCTCTCGGCAGGCACCACATCCGGACCTGCCTCCTCTGCGACGTTGTCGAGGATGCCGCGGGCGGCATCCGAGAGCGACCTGCTCACAGCGCTCCCGGACCTGGGATCGGCGAAGCACCCGGCGATGGCGTCGATGCGCTCCTGCTTGCGACCCGGGATCGGGCGGATGCCCAGGTTCTTGCAGATCCCCGCGACGTCCTCGGTGGTGGTGGCGAACTGCTCGCCGAGCGACCGCCCGATCGGGACCAGGATCTGCATCACAGCCGGGGTCAACCGCAGCCGCCCTTGCCGACGCCCTCGACCAGCCCGGCACGCACCAGGCGGTCGAGCTCTGCATCAAGCTGCTCAGGGGCAAGTCCCGCCGTCTCCGACGCGAGGACCTCGCTGCTCACCGATCCACCGTGCAACGACAGCACGGCCAGCAGTTGGGTGCCCACCACACCGGCGCAGTTGGCCGCCATGTACGTGGAGTCCTGCGACTTGCCGAGCCTGCGCAGCCGGCGAAGGTCACCGGTGACCTCGACGTACCCACGGAACGGTCCGAGGCCCAGGTATGCCGTCGCCGCGAGCGGCGCGACGGAGGCGAGCTCGTACCAGGGGGCGGGCTTGGCGGGCATCGTCACGAGTCTGCTCCGCGTGGTCGGCCCGTGTCACGCGGACGACGGACGCAGACAGCAGACGGACTGTGGACTCGGTCCATGGCGACCATGGATCACGACTTCGACCACGATCCGTACCCTGGCGAGCCTGCACGCTCCGTTCATTCCGCGACGGCGCACGATGTTGCGTGCCTGCCGGTCCTCGGTCACGGCGTGAGTCCGGTGCAGCCGCGCAACGACTCCCAGTGGTCCGATGCTGCCTGCGCCTCGGTACCGGCGAGCATCTGGGGCTGTCGGTCCACGATGCGAGCTGGCACCCACTTGTAGCCGTCCACTCGGCGGCCCGTGACGGTCACCTCGAACACGCCTGTACGTGCTCCCTCCCCACTGGCGGAGTAGAACGCGAAGTTGCCCAGCCCGTAGTGGACCACCGCGTTGTCCAGTCGCCCGCCACCTTGAACCCGGTGGGCGTGCCCGCCCACGATCACGTCTGCACCGGCAGCTACTAGCTGTTGAGCCAACTCCTGCTGGGTGCTCGACGGACAGGTCTGGCCTTCGATCCCCCAGTGGAGGAACACCACCACTGTGTCGGCCATCCCTCGCGCTGCCTGCACCTCGGCCACCAGCCGGTCGACCCGCTTGGCCGACGCCAGCCCCGGCTTGCCCGGCCCGGCGGTCCACAGGTCCAACAGGCTGGCGTCGAGCACCTGGGTCGCTGCGATCACCGCGATGCGCTGGCCTTTGACCTCTGCGACGTGGGGGGAATAGGCCTCGTTCTCGTCGCGACCGATGCCGATGACAGGAAATCCGCTCGCCTGCTCGGCACCGAGGGTTTCGACCAATGACGGGAGCCCGAAGTCCATGCCGTGGTTGTTGGCCGCCGAGACGACATCCACACCGGCGGCCCGGAAGGCCTCCAATGCCTCAGGTGGTGCCTGGAAGGTGTACTCCTTGGGTGCAGGGCTACCCCCGACACCGATGGCGGTCTCCATGTTCACGACCGCCAGGTCGGCTCCCGCCAGCACCGGTGCACTCGTTCCGAACACGCTGACCGGGTCGGCTGCCAGGCGCTGCGCTATCGCGCCTTCGAAGTTCGTGTCCCCCGCAAAGGCCAACTTCACCTGCTGGCCGTTGCCGAGCAGCGGATCACGAGTCGTCGTGGTCGTGGTGGCTCGGGCCGGTGCCGTCGTTGTGGTGACCTGCGAGGCGGGTCCTGTCGAAGCCGCCGGGCGCGACGGTTCCACAGACTGGGACCCGATCTCCGATCCAGTCAGCCAGACGACGGCTCCACCGAGGCCGACCACGAGCCCGAGCCCGCCGAGCAGGTAGGGGAACCACGACCGGCGCCGCGGAGTGCGCGACGGTCGGGGGTGGCCGCTTGACCACCGGGGCACCCTCCTCCATGCTGCGCTCCTCCATGCCCGCTTCACGCTAGCCCCCTGCTCCCCCGGCGAGCTGTCCGGTCTCATCCGCGGAATCCGCGGCTGAGACCGGTCAGTTCGCCTGGAAATGCGCTGTCGGCCGGCACGACCTGGAAGGTACGACGTGGCCGATACGATGTGACCGCAATGGCGCACCCGGCACCGCAATCAGCGAGCAGCCCGGCTTGACCTCACACAGAGGCCGGTTGCGGTGGGGCGCCGTGATGATCGTGTGCGTGGCCCTGCTGCTGGCACTCGGCGTGGGCCTCCTCGACGATGACACCGAGTCGATCGATGACCGCGAACCGCAAGCGGGCACCGAATCCACCGAACACGTGCCCGACCAGCAGGACGACGACCCATCCGGTGAGAGCACATCCACCACGAACGAACCGCCCGCGGGCACGCCCAACCCCGAGACGCCTTCCACACGCTGGCAGGCCGAGTTGTCGTCGCTGACCATCGCCCCGGAGGCTCCGAGGGATGGTTACGACCGCGACCTGTTCCGCCACTGGGTCGACGCCGACGGCGATGGTTGCAACACCCGCTGCGAGGTGCTCGAACGCCAACGCACCACCTCGCTGCCGGGCCTGGCCGATGGTGGCTGGCTCTCGATCTACGACGGCTACAGCACCGATGACCCTTCCGAGTTCGACGTCGACCATGTGGTGGCGCTCGCGGAGGCTTGGGACTCAGGTGCAGCGACATGGGGTCCGGCACGCCGTGAGGCGTTCGCCAACGACCTCGACTCGGGACAGCTGATCGCGGTGACCGCCGCGACGAACCGTTCGAAGTCGGATCGTGACCCCGCGCAGTGGCAGCCTCCGAACCGCGACGCATGGTGCGAGTGGGGCGCGGCGTGGATCGGCGTGAAAGCGAAGTGGGAGCTCACCGCGGATCCAGCAGAGATCCGGGCGCTCACGAACATCATGCGTGGCTGCACCTGAGCGAAACGGAAGCGGCTTGGCCCGGCCGGCATCGGATCGCCCCTACGCTCTTGTGATGGACGCCGACGACACGGACTCGCAGCTCGATGAGATGGCAGAGGCGCTCGATGGCACCATCCGGGCCCTGGTTCGCGCCCACCCGGGCATCGAACTCGACGACCTGTCCGGAACGGGCCACCGAGGCCCTACTGGGTGACGATGAGCGAGGGCCGACCGCACCGGTGAGCCCGGTGGCCGCCGACAGCCCCGAGTCCGACACCGACGCCGACCACGATGCCGATGAGGACCCAGATACCGACGCCGAGCCGTTGGCGCATGTCGAGGTGGTGGACCTGGTTACCGACCTGGTGTACGCGCACACCTTCAAGCTGTGCGACCAGCACGGTCCGCTGATCGAGACGGCCGACGGCAAGCTGTTGGACCTCTCCGAGATGGTCACCGACAAGGTGTTCACCCACCGGGTGGACACCGCAGAAGCGCAACGCCGCGGGTTGGACATCGGCTTCGACCTGTGGGCGTTGTCGGGGTCAACCGTCACCGGAGGCAGAGCCCGACAGCATCACGGTGACCCAGGACTACTTCCTGCAGCACTGGGACAGCCCTGCCTGGGAGGGCCTGCTGGCCGACGGCTCCCTCGTGGCGATCAGCGTGGACGGTGCAGGGGTCGCGTCGATCAGGGTTCTCGACCAGGAACCACCGCTCGATCCGGAGATCCTCGAATCGTTCCGGTCGGCCTACGAGCTGCACTGCGAGGCCACCGACACACCCCGAGCTCGGATCTGCTGGTCGCCGAGATGCTGCTCGACGAACCGAGCACCTTCGATACCCCCACCGCACCTTTGTCGGAATACGCGACGAACCTGGGCCTCGAGGTACGGCGCTCGGTCGTGGCCGACGACCCGGCGCAGTGGCGCATCCTCGGCACCGAGCATCGCCTCGAACGCCTCACCGATTGGTTCGATCCGTCGACGAACCTGGCCGCGATGGAGGTCGTCGACATCGCCGAGCGGATCGCCCTCGGCGAGCCTCTCCGAGGACCACAGTCCCGACGAGGACCGCGCTTCCGACGTGAACCACAGGCCCGCCGAGGACACCGCCGAGATGCATCGTGTCGTCGAGTCGCTGAGTCGCCGGCAGGTGCGCGAAGCGGTGAGCGACGAGTTCTTCGGCGACCACGAGGGCTTCCTGCCGCCGGTCGACCCCGAGCCCTTCCTGGAGCTCGCGGTCGAGGTCGCGGAACGAGGGGGAGCCGCGCGCTGCGGTCCACCTGATGCGCCAGCGCATGTGGCAGCACCGGGGCGACCTCGACGCCGCCGAGGGCGAGCTCCGCATGGCGCTGGTCGAGGATCCGCAGTTCACCGACGCGGCCGACCGGCTCGCCTGGTTCGCGTCGCTGCGCGGCGATGCGGTCACTGCGCTACGGCTCTGGCAGGGCATCCCACCCCCACCCCGAGACCGCCCGCAACATCGCGACCATCGAACCGTTCGCCCACCCGCGCGCCAAGCCTGGACGCAACGAACCCTGCTGGTGCGGCTCGGGCATCAAGTTCAAGAAGTGCCACCGCGACATGGCTCCGGTCGCCCCGCTCGCCGAGCGGGTCCCGTGGCTGTGGCGCAAGGCCTTCGGTTTCGTCGCCACGACCGGGATCACCGGCCGCAAGCACGTGGTGGAGGTGGCGGTGGCCCGTGCGGGCGACACCGACGACCCCAAGGCGATCGATGCCGCTTTCGCCGATCCCCTGACCATAGACCTGGTGCTCACCGAGGGCGGCGCACTGGCCGACTTCCTCGACGCCGTCGGGGAGGTGTTGCCGGCCGACGAACGTCAGCTGGTGGCCACGTGGCTGGATGTGCACCGCAGTGTGCACGAGTTGATCGAGACGGACCCGGGCGCACCGGTGGTCGTGCGCGACCTTCGCACCGGCGACCTGTTGACCCTCACCGGCACGGCCTTCCCGCAGGCGGCACGGCCGGGACAGCTGATATGTGCACACGTGGTGCCCGACGTCCTCAGACACGAAGGGGATACAGGGCAGGAGGTGGGCCACCAGATCGTCGGTGGCGTGTTCGAGGTGCCCGACGGCGCGCAGCAGTCCCTTCTGGAGGTGCTCGACTCCGCCCGCACCCAGAGACGTGGGTCCCCGATCGCGGCGTGGCTGGCGAAGTTGGAGCGCTCTCCCAACGTTCCTTAGTGTTTCCCACATGGGGAGTCACTGGGGGATAGGTGGTCGTGCCGGTAGAGCTGCTGCGATCGGGTTGGTGATGGCCGGGCTGGCGCTCCTTGTCGCCGCGTGCACCAACCCGCCGGGCGGCGGTGGCGCTCCGCCTACCACGACGATCGTTGCGCTGCCGGGGCCACCGGGTGAGTTCAGCCTTCTCAGCTACAACGTGGCCGGACTGCCCCAGGAGATCTCCAAGGAGGAGCCCACGAAGCACATCCCGCTGATCAGCGCTCGCCTCAACCCCTACGACGTGGTGCTCACCCAGGAGGACTTCGACTGGTGGCAGCCGCTGCTCGACCTGTTGGACTTCGCGGGTTACCACGACGCCCTACGGGCTGAGGCCGACCACCCGTACCGCTCAGGTCAGCACCCGGGACCACGGGCGGTCGGGTTGAACCCGGCCTACCGGCCGTTGTTCGTGGGCGACGGGCTCGGGATGATGGCGCGGTTCCCCTTCACCGAACCGATCCGGGTGCCCTGGAGCGGTTGCTTCGGTGGGATCCTGCCCGATGGGGGTGCGGCCGACTGCCTTGCGATGAAGGGCTTCTCGGTGGCCACGATGACCCTCGCGGGAGGGCCACACCGTGGATGTGTACGACCTGCACGCCGAGGCCGGGGGACTGCCCGTGATCAGGCCCTGCAGGTCGCCGACTACGAGCAGCTCGCAGCGTTCATGGCAAGCCATTCCGCCGGGCGACCGGTTGTCCTCGCCGGTGACACGAACCTGCACGTCGACCGCGTCCATCCCGATTCGGGGGCTTCCGGCAGCATCGACGACGCCGCCATCTGGGATCGGTTCCTTGCATCGACCGGGCTCACCGACACCTGTGCGGAGCTGTTGTGTGCGCAGTGGGACTCGATCGACAAGGCTGCATACCGCGACGGACCGGGTGTGGATCTCACTCCCCTGTCGCACACCTACCCGTCGGCGGACTTCCTGGGCCCCGACGGCGAGGACCTGAGCGACCACCTTCCGCTCGCGGTCACCTTCACCTGGGACGACCTCCCCCCGGCGAACTGAAGGGTGTGGGCCACCTGACAGGTGGCTGAGAGCATTCAGTTCGCATGAATCCGTCGGTCTGACGCCACGAACCACCCGGGTCGGTGACCGCCGACCCCCTTCGGCCTACGACCGCGCACCCCAGAGCGATCCGGTGACTCGGGCCTCCTGGAGCGGAACCCGGCCCTCCTGGAGCGGAACCCGGCCCTCCCTGCCGGGTACCATAACCCGCACGGCTGGATGAGGAAGCAACAGGTATGACGATGAACCGACGATGCAGGCGTGTCGGATACGGGATGCGCCGCAGCGCACAGGTGGCAGCGGTCGGGGCTGTGACGTTCTCCCTTGTGACGTCGTGCAGCGACGGCGACGACAGGACCGAAAAAGCACAGCAGGCCACCACCACGACGACCTCGACCACCACGACGATCATCGATCCGGTTGAACTGCCCCGGTCAATACTGCGACAGCGAACGCCGACCTCGACCATCTGGAGGGTGACGGAGCAGCTCTGGTGGCCATGGTCGAGGCGGTGGAGCACGCCACGGGCGGGGGCGTCGACCCCGATACGGCGGCATGCACCACCCTCATCGAGGACCTGACCGCGGCGGGGTCGCCCCCGGAGTTGGCCAAGCTGATCGAACCGATCGACGACGAGGTCCTGCGCAGCACACTCGGGGCGGTCCGCTCCGCGGCGGCAGCGATCGTCGGTTCGTGCAGTCAGGTCGACGACACCGCACCCAAGTCGTCGTCGCCGGGTACCGATGCGGATCCGGTGGTCCAAGGAACCGAGTCCGCGGCGCTGTTCCACCAGCGTGTCGCCCAACTCGAGGAGGAGGGGTGAGACGCCTGGTCCTCGCCGCCTGCACGCTTGTCGTCCTGACACCCGTCGCCACCGCTGTGCCCGCCGGCGCGCAGGACGACCCGATCACCTGGTGGGCGCTGGGCGATTCGTACTCGTCGGGCGAGGGCATCCCCGGCACCGAACCGCCGGCCCCCGGACAACCCGAGTGCGCCCGCGCAAGCGGCAACAACACCTCTGCGAAGGCCTGGGCGGTGGTGGCCCGGGAGAAGATGGCCGAACCACGTGTCACCTCGTGGGCGTTCACCCCGTGCACGGGGGCGACCTCGAGCGACGTCGAAGGTCAGATGTCCCAGGCCGCCACGGCCTCAGGCACCGAGCAGGCCGACATCGTCACGCTGTCGATGGGCGGCAACGACATCCTCTTCGCCGACGTCATCAGGAACTGCATCGACATCGAGGCATCGTGGAACTCGATCCCGCCCGGATGCAGCATCGACGAGGCCACCCTGCGAAACCGCATCGACATGCTGGTGGGCAGTACGCCACCGGAGAAAGGCAAATACAGCGGGATCACGCTGCCCACGCTCTACGACCGGATCGCCGACAAGATGCGCCGCGGCGGGGCCGTGATCGTGCTCGGCTACCCACAGATCATCGAAGAGGTCTCCCGATGGGCCGGGTGGCGTCGGAAGATCACCCGCAACTGCGAAGCCGTCCAGATGAGCGACGTCGCCATGCTGCGGTCCGTTGCCGGCTACCTCAACCAGCAGATCGCTCTCGCCGTGCAGGCCGCCGACGCACGCTGGTCCCGAAAGGGGATCCGCTTCCACTGGCGCGACATCGCGACCGGGGTCTACGAGACAGGCGGCCGACCCGACCAGCGCCACGCGTTGTGCTCCTCCAAGCCTTGGCTCAACGGGTTGTCCATCGGCATCACCAGCGGCGACTTCAGGACCGAGCGTTCCTTCCATCCGACACAGGAGGGCCACACAGCAACCGGCACGTGGCTCGGCAACTGGATGCGCAGCGACCTCGGCGTTGACCGGATGGGCCGGAAACCCGAGTCGCCGGGCTGGGACGAGATCAAGGACGCGCCGATCCCCGCCATGTGCGGTCATCCCCCTGCCACCCTCGTGGACGGCAAGGACACCTCCTCGGTCCCAACGACGGGCTCTTCGAGTTGCTGGCGACCCTACCCAACGGCGAACCCGGCCTGGTGCAGGGCGTACCCAGTGAAGTGGGGCCACTGACGGCTGTGGTGGTCACCTGCAACGCGGGTGGAGTCGGTTGGCCCAACGAGTTGATGTTCTTCGAGGGCGAAGGGGAGTACTACGCGCACACCGACCTTCTCGAAGGGGTCGACTGGGAGTCCGCCGGGTTGAATGCCCCCGGACGCGACGGCGTCACCGCGATCACGTTGCAGGGCGACGAACCCGAGGTCCACACGAGCGCGCTGACCATCGGTGACCCTGAGTGTTGCCCGAGCGGTTCGGCGGTGCTGCGACTGCGAGTCGAGGGGGGCGGCGTCAGGGTCACCTCGGTGCAGGGCGATCAGGGCGACTGACCTGCCGACAGCCATCTGTCACGACGGGTCGCTGCGCAAGGTCGCCTCGCCCTGACAGGCGGGGATCCACCCTGTCATGCACATGGGTCACCCGCCGGGGTGCCCCGGACCGATTCAGGCTGTGACCGGCCAATACGCGTCCGCTCACCCGCCACGCACCGGGCTCGACCCGTCACATCACCAGGCGTGGAGCACCCAAGCCGCATGCCAGGGTCGGGAGGAGTACGCTCGAACCGGAACGAGCAGAGCAGGGTCGGATGGACATACGCGAACCCGGTGATGGCACAGCGATCGACCCTGATGGGCTGATCATCATCAGTGTCGACGACCATCTTGTCGAGCCGCCCGACATGTTCGAAGGACGTCTGTCGTCACGCTTGGCTGATCGGGCACCACGGGTCGTAGAGAACGACGCCGGTCGGGGAGATGTGGTTGTTCGAGGGCGTCGAGATCCCGAACTTCGGGCTCAATGCCGTGTCCGGTAGACCGCAGGAGGAGTACGGCATAGAGCCGACCCGATTCGACGAGATCCGCCGTGGCTGCTGGGACGTGGATGCACGTATCGACGACATGAACGCAGGTGGCGTGCTCGCCTCGATGTGCTTCCCGTCGTTCCCGCAGTTCTGCGGTCAGATTTTCGCCAACACCGAGGACAAGAAGCTCGCTCTCGCCGTCCTGCGCGCCTACAACGACTGGCACCTGGAGGAATGGGTTGGGGCACACCCTGGACGATTCATCCCACTCGCACTGCTGCCCTACTGGGATCCGGAGCTCATGGCCGAGGAGGTCAGGCGGCTCGCGCCACTCGGCGTACGGGCGTTCACGTGGTCCGAGAACCCGGAGAAGCTCGGTGTGCCGAGCTTCCACAACCCGCACTGGGATCCGTTCTGGCGAGCAGCCGACGAGGTTGGCGCTGCGATCTGCCTCCACATCGGATCCAGCTCGCAGGTGAAGCTGCCCTCGGCAGAAGCTCCGTTCATGACGATGATGAACCTCCAGCCCACCGCGGTGATGGACACCGCAGCGGACCTGCTGTGGTCGAGAGTGATCCGGGAGTTCCCGAGCATCCGGTTCGCGCTCTCGGAAGGATCGATCGGGTGGATTCCATACCTTCTCGAACGGGCTGACTACGTCTATGAGCATCACAGCCGCTGGACCGGTTCCGACTTCGGGGGACGGCTTCCCTCCGAGGTGTTCCGCGAGCACTTCCTCGCATGCTTCATCGAAGACGCTGTCGGCCTGCGCCTCTTGGATCTCATCGGGTCGGACATCGTCTGTGTCGAAGTGGACTACCCGCATTCGGACTCGACGTGGCCGCATTCGCCGGAGCGACTTGTCGACACGCTCGGTGATCCGGATCGGGCGACGCTCGATGCCGTTACCCATCGCAACGCCATGCGGCACTTCCACTTCGATCCGTTCACCACGCGCTCGCCCGAGCAGTGCACGGTCGGATACCTCCGCTCGCTCGCCACGGACGTGGACGTCGGCCCGACTCCGCCGAAGCGACCGTTCGTGTCGCCGGACCGACCACTCACGCTGCTAGACATGTTGAGCCGAGCCGAGCATCCATTGCTCGACGAGCAGGCTGCCGACGTGGGCGTCGACACCCGGACTGGAAAGGCATGACATGTCCGAGAACTTGACGTTCATCGACGCCGACGGCCACCTGCTGGAGCCACCCACGGAGCTTGTCGACTACGCGCCCGAGGGATACCGCGACTCGATCTGGCAGGTCCGACCTGACGCCGACGGTGTCGAGTGGCTGACGCTGGAGGACATGCGCATGGAGGCGGCCGTGATGGCACTCGCTGGTGCCGGCGGCTTCGATGAGGGAGACCACGCGCCGTGCGCACTCCGGCCAACTTGGATACGCGGACCTTCCCCCTTACTGCTGGGATCCCGACGCTCGTCTTGTCGCTCTCGACGACGAGGAGGTCTCCCAGTCGGTTCTCTACCCGACGATGCTGCTCACGTTCCAGCATCTGCGGACCATCGAATTCGCCGAGGTGCAATGCAGGGTCTACAACGACTGGTTGTCAGATCTCTGTGGACGTTCGGGTGGTCGCCTGCACGGAGCGGCGATCATGACCCATCTCGATCCCGTTCGGGCTGCGGCAGAGATCCGTCGCGTCGCCGAGCTCCCGCACATCGTCGCTGTCCACATGCGTCCCAATCCGGCGGTGGACTGGAAACCGCTCAACAACGAGGTCTACGACCCGATCTGGCGCGCAGCGTCTGACGTCGGGCTGCCAATCGGCTTCCATCCGTTGTCCTCGAACGACCTCCCCGGAGCCGTGCAGGGGTTGCGGCTCGCTCGGCTGGGTTCTTCGGAGATACCCGTGCAGGAACAAGAGGACTACGGAGCTGACAACATCTACTTCGCTCAGGTCATCGGCAACCCCACAGACATGATGAACACCATCACGTTCATGACAGCGGGCGGTGTCCTCGGTCGCTACCCAGACCTGCGAGCTGTCTTCCTGGAGGCCAACGGGGGCTGGATCGTGCCGCTGCTCGAGCGGCTCGACCACCACGTGCACGAATTCCCATGGGACGTACCGTGGCTGGAAGAGGCACCGTCGGAGATCTTCCGACGGCAATGCTGGATCAGCTTCGATGTCGATGAGAGCACTCTCGAGTTCACGGCGAAGTCACCCCTGGTCGGGGCCGAGCGCATCGTCTGGGCATCGGACTTCCCGCACCCCGACGCCAAGTACCCCGGGACCACCAAGAAACTGTCCGAGACGATCGCCGGGCTGTCGGTCGAGGATCAGCGGCGAATCGCCGGGGGAACTCGGCAGATCTGTACGGCCTGGACCTTGGTTCGTAGTTTGGTGACGGCCGAGAGACTGCTCGGTCGACTCGTCGCCGCGAACAACGATCGCATCCACGAGGCGGAGCACGGCCTCCCACCGTTGCGTCCAACGTCGGATCTCGCGTGGGATGCTGAGGTCGTCGCCGCCTGGAAGCGCATCCGCGAGGAGTGGGACGGGTTCGTCTCCGCCGGCGGTCGACTGCCGCTGATCGACGAGGTGATCGGCGAGCATCAGGGCAACGAGGGTCCATGGCGTGCCGGGTTGATGCTTGCGAAGGGCCGACGCTGCGGTGTCGCCCGCCGATTCCCTGTCACCATGGAGGTGCTTCGGCGCATACCGGGATTGCGTTCGGCGCTGTGGTCGCAGCTCGATTCCGGGACCGAGTTGCCAGAGCACTGCGGGCCGAACGCCGGTGTGCTGCGCTACCACCTCGGAGTCCGATGCGGCACCGGCGCAGGCATCCGTATAGGCGACGAGGTCGTCGCCTATACGGATGGGCGCTTCGGTGCTGTTCGACGACACGGTTGCTCATGCAGCGTGGAACCGTGGGTCCGAACCCCGCGTCACCCTGTTCTGCGAGATCGAACGACCGCTTCCACGGTCGCTCCGCCGGCGCAACCTCGCAGTGCAGGCCGTCCTGTCACTCGATCCTCGATACCGGCTCGCACCGCGGCGGGCAGCGACGCTGGACATGCAGTTGAACTCAGGTCTCGCCGGTTGATCCCCGCCGAGAACGCGGGATTCCCACTCAGATCGGCGTCGTGACCTGTTCGCCGTGCCGGGTGACGACGACATGAGGTGGATCCACACTCCGATCCAGCACCTCGATCGGCAGGTATTCGGCGATGTAGGCGAGGCGAGCCGGTCCTGCGGGGGTTCGGTGACGTGGAGTGTGGGAGTAGTGACGAGAACACGACCACATCACCCGCATCGGCTTCGATCGACAGGACCTCCGTTGGGGTGTCCATGATGGCGTGCCCGTCCACCCAGTGATGTCGGGCTGCTCGTCGGTGGTGTCCGGGGGGCGACCTCAAGGCAACCTGTGGCCCGAGTCATCGGTGTCAGGGCGATCCAGATCTGGACATGGGTAGCGTCGAGTCCGGAGTAGCCGTTGTCCTGGTGCCATGGGAACCTCGGTCCGCCGGCAGACTTCCACACCGCTTGATCCCATCGGAGCCAAGCATCCGTGAGCCCGAGACTGAGGAGGATCTCCGTCATGGCGGGACCCGCAGAGAAGCGCCGAACAACCTGACTCGACCGGTATGCATTGCTGAGGAACTGCATTCCTGGACGGGACAACGGGTTGGACTCTTGGCTCGCCTTGGCCGATTCGTCGATTGCACGCCGCAGGTCGGCCAGCGATTCGCTGTCGATGTACGATCGGAGCACGACGTATCCGTCACGCTCGAATCGGGTGCGCATCCAGTCGTCGTCCAGCCCGGTCCGGCTTTGATACGCCACAGCCATCGCTCAAGTCGGCGAGATGTCGACGAGCGGCGGGCGGAGTCCGGCGACATCTCCCGGTTCGGGTACCCACATCTCGGGTGAGGGGTCGACACCCTCGGCGTAGAACTGCTCGCACCAGCGCCGGTACTGCATGATCGGTCCGTCTCCGGCGATCAGCTTCGGTCGCGGGACATAGGCCTTGGATGACCACATGTCGACATCTTCGACAGTGCGCTCGTGGATCTCGTCGATGAAGGCCCGCCCCAGGCTGGTCGTATCCGATGCGTCACCGGTGGCCTGCACGACGAAGCTGAACCGGAGCTCGCACGAGCGCGGGGTCACCGGAACGGCACATCCCAGCAGCAAGGTGTCGATGAGACCCGTGAACCACGTTGCTGCGAATCCGGGTCCGCAGACATCGGTGTCGATCCGTCCGTTGAGGACTCCCTGAGGAGTCGGGAAGTCCTGAGCGATCCGGATCTTCGCGATGGGTCCGCTGGTGTCGTACTCATCGACCTGGGGGGCATGATCCTATCCGGACGCACGCCACCGTTCAGGGCGATCTGGTAGTCGACGAGGTGGGCCTGGATGTGCGCCGCGTCAACCTGCGTCTCGGAAACCTCCTGCCAATGGCAGTTGAGTTGGTAGTGCTTGCGAAACACCTCCGAGAACCCGCTGCCGAGTTCGAACTCCGGCAGTTCAGGCAGGTCCCAGGAGGGTGGCTCATCGGTCGGGTGGTACCAGGCGAACAGGCACCCGTTGCGCTCGAGCACCGGGTAGGTCGTCATGTTGGCCTGCTTGTTGATCCGCTCCGAGTACGGCACGTCGATGCAGCAGCCCTCAGCATCGAATCGCCAGCTGTGGAGCGGGCAGACGATCTCAGTGCCTTCCACCCGTGGGCGAACCCCGAGGTGGGCGCCCAGGTGAGGGCAGAACGCGTCCCACAGATGGGCCTGACCGGCCTCGTCGCGCCATGCGACGAGATGTCGATCGAAGTAGAAGCGGGGGATCGCTTCGCCCGGTGAGATCTCGTCGCTCCACGCGATCTGGAACCAGCCGAACGGCATCGGCATCGGGTAGTTGCGCATCAGGTGTTTCCCTTCGCCGAACGGGCAGTCGCACCGCCCGGGGTGGACACCGGTCCGATCCGGGCATGCCGCGTCGCGGTCAGACGATACAGGACGCAGTCACGTCGAACCACGGACGTCACCACTCCCTGTGATCTCGACACGTGACACGATAGTGATGGTGTTGGGGTAGCAGCAACTTGACACTCAGGATGAGGGCGGCTAGGTCCCTCTCCAGGGAATGCTCGATCCCTCAACAGGGTGTCGCGTGCGAGTTGGGATGCACAAGGTGCTTCAGAGACGTCCACGGTGGTCGTCTCACGAACGCATGGACACGAATCGATGCGGCACGGGATCGTGCAGCGGCCCCGGACCTGGTCGCTGTCACCTCGGCCGCGTCGGGTGGCCAGGCAGTTGCGTTCCAGACCCTCGGCTGCCACGTCGGAACGGAGCAATCCCCACAAGCGGACACGATCCACTTCCACACCGTCCCCTCAGGTGGAGTCTGCGCCGTTTGGGTTGCGCTTGAACATGTCGGCATCGACCAAGGGCGGGTGCTGGTGTACCCCGGATCGCATAGGTGGCCAACCGAGACCCCCTCGACGCTCGGCCTCGATCCACCCGGGTTCGAGGTCACCTGTTACGAATCCGCGGTCCGTCAGATACTGGCCGAGCATGGTGCGGTGCCCGAGGTGATCGCAATGGAAGTGGGGGATGTCCTCGTGTGGCCGGCGAACCTCGTCCAAGGTGGTGCGCCGCGGCTCGACGGCACGACGAGGTGGTCGCAGGTCACCGACTACGTGCGGTCCGGCGACGGCCTCGAGCTCGCCCGCCACGTCGAGGACTACCGCCACATCTACAACGCCATCCGCCCGCACGAAGCGATCGGCATGGCCACCCCCGTCACCTGTTGCCTACAAACCCCCACCGAGCTGAATTTGTCTCAGATCCCTGACACGGAGCACTCAGCCGAGGTGTGGTTCGGGCGCATGTCGGTGCACGTTGCCGGTCGCGATCTCGAGCGCGGCGAACAAGTCGCCGGTGCCGTTGCGCTGGTAGTCGTGAGTTGCGCGAGCGGGTGTGGTGGGAAGCATCGGCGGGGTCGGGGCAGTCCGGTTCAACGCCTGGATCAGGCGTTTCTCATCGACCGCGAACACTGCGGCGTTGACCGTAGGGCTCATGTAGAGCCCGACGATGTCGCGGATCTTCTCCACGAGTTGCGGATCCGGTGAGATCTTGAACTCGTCGGAGCGCCAGGGCTTGAGCCCGAACGCCCGCCGGATCTCAGCGACCGTCTGATGACTGATGCCGTGCTTGGCAGCCAACGATCGCGTCGCCGAGTGTGTCGCGTCCTTCGGGGCTGACTCGAGGGCATCGATCACGATCTGCTCGACCACGTCATCGCTGATCGTGCGTCGCGCCCCCGGATGCGGTTCATCGATCAGGCCGTCGAGCCCGGACTCGGCAAACCGCTTGCGCCAACTCGACACCGTTGCTGGGTGACGTCGAAACCTTGCACCCCGACCGCAGGACCATCCAACGGCCAAGCTCAACTCACCCTCGCCATCGCGCTGCTCGTCACCGCGAAGCTCATCGACTGGCACCACCGGTGGAGCCCGGCGTAGCCACCTACTCGCGCAAGCTCTGATCTGACACTGGTGCCTTGTGCCGATCCGGACATCGAACCGGGTGCCCGCGGGAGCTTCGGACTCACCGTCGCAGCGGACTATCGAACAGCCGACTCCCTTGCAATCACCGCGATACGGGCTACTCGATGCGCAGACCCGAGATGGCCCGGCTGATCACGAGCTGCTGGATCTGCTCGGTGCCCTCGAAGATGTCCATGATCTTGGCGTCACGGTGCCACCGCTCTACGGGGTACTCACGGGTGTACCCGTAACCCCCGAGGATCTGGATCGCACGTTCGGTGACCCACACCGCAGTGCGGCCGGCGTGGAGCTTCGACATGGAACCCTCGGCGTTCTCGAAACTGCCGTTGCGGCTCATCCATGCGGCGCGGTGGGTGAGCAGGCGTGAGGCGTCGATCCGGGTGGCCATATCCGCGAGCATGAACGCGATCGCCTGGTTCATGATGATCGGCTTGCCGAACGCGGTGCGTTCCTGGGCGTACTGCAACGAGTACTCGTAGGCAGCACGCGATGCCGACCGCCATCGCGGCCACTGCAGGCCGTGTGGCCTCGAAGGTCGCCATCGCCGGCTGCTTGCCCGAGGAGACCGTCGGATTGCTGAGCGCCTCGCGGGCCTTGGCCAGCTTCTCGTCCAGCTTGTCCTTGCCGCCCAGCAGGCAGCGACCCGGGATCCGCACGTCGTCGAGAACCACCTCGGAGGTGTGCGAGGCCTTGATGCCGTGCTTCTTGTACTTCTGACCCATGGAGAGCCCGGGGGTGTTGGGTGGAACCACGAAGCTCGCCTGACCACGGCCCTTCAGCTCGGGATCCACGGTCGCCACGACCACGTGGATGTCAGCGATGCCGCCGTTGGTGATCCACGCCTTGGTGCCATTGAGCACCCACTCGTCGGACGCCTCGTCGTAGACCGCACGCGTGCGCAGCGACGACACGTCGGAGCCTGCATCGGGCTCGGACACGCAGAATGCGCCGAGCTGGATCTTCTCGGGCGTGCCGTAGCACTGGGGCACCCACTCGAATACCTGTTCGGCTGTGCCGTTTCCTGCGATACCGGCTGCGGCGAGCCCCGACCCGAAGATCGACAGGCCGATGCCCGCATCACCCCAGAACAGCTCCTCGAGCGCGATCGGCAGGGTGAGACCGGTGGTGTCACCCAGCAGTGCCTGGGCCATGAAGTCGAAGCTGTAGAGGCCGACACTCGCGGCCTCCTCCACGATCGGCCACGGGAACTCCTCGCGCTCGTCCCACTCCTCGGCGGCGGGGCGCAGGGTGCTCTCGGAGAAGTCGTGCACCCACTTCTGGATCTGCAGCTGGTCTTCGTTCAATGCCAGGGAGAAGTCGCCCATGGTTTCACCATCCAAGTGTTGCGGCTCCGCAAGCGGATGCCGTTCTACGGTTGAGGGGCGGTCGCGGGTTCAGCTGTCGATGTGCTCGACAGCCGCGTATAACCCGTTTGCTACCCACGAGTAGGTTACCGGTGGGTAACAACAGATTACAACTGCTGCTCCACCACGATTCCGGCGCCACAGTCCCGGCCGACTGAATGGGCTGGGCCACCGGTCCGGTGGCCCAGCCCATTCAGTTGGCGGGGAGGGCGGGAGGGCGGGGGCGGGCGGGGCGGGGGCGGGGCCGGGGGAGGGCGGGGCCGGGCGGGGGGCACCAGCCCGGGCGCACGGCGGTGCCCGACGCTGTGTCCTCGACGACCCAACCCGCCGCTGCGAGCTCGTCGCGGATCGCGCCCGCTGTCGCGAGTCGCGCGCGGCGCGGGCTTCGTCACGCCGACGGCACTGCGCCAGTACCTCCGACGGTGCCTCGACCGTCCGGGCAACGGAACCAGACCGACCGCGCCGAGCATCGAGCGCCACGCCGCAACTATCGGCGCGGCCAGCGCCTCGTCGCCCGCGCCCAGAGCCCGGTTCGCATCCGTGACGCAGCCGAACACCACGGCCATCGCCCCGGGGTGTCGAGATCGTCGTCCATGCACGCCCTGAACGCCTCCAGGCGGTCATCGTCGGGTTCACGGGAGGGGAGATCAACCACCCGGCGCGCAAACGCATCCAGCCGGTCGAGGGCGGCCTGCGCGCTCGACATGGACGTGGGTGTTATCTCGACGGGTGAGCGGTAGTGGGCCTGGAGCACCAACAACCGCAACGCCCTGGGATCATGGGTCTCCAACAAGCGGTCCACGGTGGTGAAGTTGCCGAGCGACTTCGACATCTTCTCCCCACCCGCCTCCACGAAGCCGTTGTGCACCCATCGCCTCGCGAACTGCGCACCCAGGGCAACGGCCTGCGCCCGTTCGTTCTCGTGGTGCGGGAACGCAAGGTCCGCTCCCCCACCGTGGAGATCGAAGCCCTCGCCGAGCAGATCGAGGCTCATCACCACGCACTCGGTGTGCCAGCCGGGCCGCCCGTCTCCCCACGGCGATGGCCAGGACGGCTCGGTCGGTTTCGCCAGCTTCCACAGCGCGAAGTCGCCGGGGTTGCGCTTCTCGGTGCCCACCAACTCGCGCTCGGAACCACCCGCGAGCATCTCCTCGAGCGACTGGTGTGCGAGGAGCCCGTAGTCGTCGACCGATTCGACCGACAGGTACACGCCGTCGGAGGTCACGTATGCAGCGCCGAGGTCCACCAGTCGACCGATCAGCTCGACCATCCGGTCTACGTACTGCGTCGCATGCGGATCCTCGTCCGGTCGCAGCACCCCGAGTGTGCTCATGGTGGAGTACCACGCCTCCTCCCAGTCGACCGCCACCGCCGCCGCGCCACGCCCCTCCTCGGTGGCGCGGGTGATGATCTTGTCGTCGATGTCGGTGATGTTGGAGACGAACCTGACCTCGAGGCCCGACCACAGCAGGTAGCGCCTCAACACGTCGAACACCAGCGCCATGCGGGCATGGCCGAGGTGCGCCGGCCCGTACACCGTCGGGCCGCATACGTACATCGACACACGCCCGGGCTCGCGCGGCTCCAGGGGCGCGACCGTTCGAGTGACGGTGTCGTACAGGGAGATCACGACCTCGATCCTACCGGCACGTTCCTGGGAGCCGGACGAGCATCGAGGTCGGTTTGCCGATGTGCCCCGATACCGTCGAAGGCATGCGGGATTCCTTCGAGCAGCCTCGTGTGACATCGCGGGTTGCCGCAGCGGAGCCGCCACGGGTGATCGCCGCGGTCGGCGGGCCGCCTGTGGTGGCGGAGCTCGTAGTGGCAGCACTGGACCTCGGCGGGCTCACGGCGTCGGGTGCGCGGATCACGGGTTGGGCGGTCGCAGCATCGTTGGTGATGACCACCGTGGTGCGTCCGCTGCTGGGCGAGTTGGCATCCGCCCGAATGGCAACGCAGGACCGCGACGCCGAGCTCGTGTGGGTGAAGGCGGAACGGAACTTCCGTGACCGCGTGGAACGCGCACTCGCTCAGGCCGCAGCCGAGCCGGCGGTCATGCGCGCGGCCCTGCGAGCCACCCGCGAGTTGTGTCCCGACGCCGAGGCCACGCTCCTGCTCGCCGTGCCCGACGAGCCCAGGGTGGGATGGACCGTACGGCTCGCCGAGGGCGAGCTCCTGCCGGCCAGGCCGATCCCCGGCACCCCAGGGTGTGCAGCGCTTGCTGGCACCACCGTGGTCGCCACCGACTCCTCGGCCCTCGACGCCTGCGAACACCTCGAGGATCCCGAGATGGCAGTTTCCGCGTCATGCATCCCGCTGCGACTGGGCGACCGGGTCATGGGTGTCGTCTCGACCGTGCAGGCACCGGGTGAAGGACCCGACGCACGTACTCTGGGAATGCTCGAATGGCTGGTGGATCGGGCCGCTTCGCGCATCGCGGAGCTGCGACGCGTGCAAGGCCGCCGCAGCGCGTTCCGCGAGGACCCGGTGACAGGCTTACCGGGGCCCGACGCCCTGGACTCGCACCTGCGGGAGTCCTTCCGGTCGCTCGTGCCGTTCTGTGTGGCGCTGGTCGACATCGACGACTTCGACGGGTTCGAGCACCTCTGGTCCGCCGAGCGCATCGACGACACCCTACGTGCCGTCGCGGAGTCCCTGCGGCTGACGCTGCGCCCCGACGACGTGGTGTGCCGCATGGACCGTGGAAGCTTCGCGGTGCTCCTCGGCAACTGCGGCGCCATGCAGGCATCCCTCGCGCTCGAACGGGTACGCGAGTCACTGACTCTGTCACTCAGCGCCACAGGATCGACGCCGTTCACCTTCTCCGCCGGTGTCGTCGAATCACACCGTGCGACATCCATCGAGGACCTCCTCGAACAGGCCCGGTCGGCGACACGCCTCGCACGCGGCAACGGCGGCAACCGCGCCGCGCTCGCCCACGACTGACCCACCAACCGACCGGCGTCAGCCGCGGAATCCGCGCTCCACACCGGACAGAACAGTGGCGCGCACGGGACAGGACCGGGGGACCGAGGCTGTCCCACACCTCGGGTAGGTTCCACGGGTCACATCGGATCCATCCACCTGACACCCGATACCAACCACCGACTTCCCCGAACCGAGCGACCCGCAACCGCGGGTGACGGCCTCCGCACTGAAGGCATAACCTGAATCGAGGAAGAACATGGTGATGACAGAGGACATCCGCCACCGGATACACAACCGACTGGACGAGCTCATGGGCACCGAGGAGGCAACTGCTCTCATGGAGGCGTTCCCACCGACCGGATGGGCGGACGTGGCCACAAACGCCGACCTGGAACACCTTCAGACGGTGCTGCGCCAGGAGATCCGCTCGTCGGCAGCGGAGACCCGGAACCGAGATGAGCGACCTGCGCACCGGATGAGCGTCCTGCGCGGTGACCTGCGCACCGAGATGAGCGTCCTGCGCGGTGATCTGCGCACCGAGATGAGCGACCTGGACGCCAGGCTCTGCTCGAAGATGAGCGACCTGGACAGAGACCTCCGCTCGGAGATGACCGGCCTGCGCGACGACCTCCGCTCGGAGATGACCAACCTCCGCGACGAACTCCGCACCGATATGACCGGCCTCCGCGACGACCTCCGCTCGGAGATGACCAACCTCCGCGACGAACTCCGCACCGAGATGATCGGCCTGCGCGACGAACTCCGCACCGATATGACCGGCCTGCGCGACGAGCACCACAAGGACAGCGTCAGCCTTCGGGTGGAGATCGGCAACGTTCGATCAGACCTGCTCCGCGATCAACGCAACCTCGTGTTCTCGTTCATCGGGGCGAATGCCGCGATCGCGGCGCTAGCGGTCACCGTGCAACAACTGCTGGGCTGAACGCCGTCGATGGCCGCGCCCCGATCCGGGTCCGTTATCTTCGCGACGTCATGCGCGCCGATCCTCCCAACCCGTCACCGAAGCGATCCGTCCCCGACAAGCCGGGCGTGGACGGCTTGCACGACAAGTGGGCGACGATCTGGGAAGGCGACGGCACCTATGCCTTCGACGCGACCGCCACACGCGACGAGGTGTTCTCGATCGACACCCCTCCACCCACGGTCTCGGGTTCCCTGCACGTGGGACACGTCTTCTCCTACACCCACACAGACACCCTCGCCCGCTACCACCGCATGCGCGGCAAGGCCGTGTTCTACCCGATGGGTTGGGACGACAACGGCCTGCCGACCGAGCGGCGCGTCGAGAACTACTACGGTGTGCTTTGCGACCCCTCGATCCCCTACGACGCCGACTTCACCCCGCCCGAGCAACCTGCCAAGAAGCGAAGCGACTTCGTGCCGGTCAGCCGGCCCAACTTCATCGAGCTCTGCGAGCAGCTGGTCGCGATCGACGAGAAGGCATTCGAGGCGACATGGCGTCAACTCGGGTTGTCGGTCGACTGGCAGCGCACCTACACCACCATCGGCGCACACAGCCGCCGCGTCTCCCAGCGTGCGTTCCTGCGCAACCTGGCCCGCGGCGAGGCCTACTCCACCGAGGCGCCGTGCCTGTGGGACGTGACCTTCCAGACCGCTGTCGCCCAAGCCGAACTCGAGGATCGTGAGCGGCCCGGCGCCTACCACGCGCTCGCCTTCCGGACCCGTTCGCGCGGGTGAGTCCGACGACGGCGTCGAACCGGTCGTCATCGACACCACCCGCCCCGAACTGGTCGTGAGCTGCGTGGCGCTGGTGGCGCATCCGGACGACGAGCGATACCAACCGCTGTTCGGAAGCTCCGTGCGCACGCCCGTGTTCGGGGTCGAGGTGCCCGTGCTCGCTCATGAGCTCGCCGAACCCGACAAGGGCACCGGCATCGCCATGATCTGCACCTTCGGCGATACCACCGACGTGACCTGGTGGCGCGAGCTCGACCTCCCGACCCGGGCCGCCATGACCCGCGACGGCCGCTTCACGACCGACACCCCGCAGTGGCTCTCCAGCGCCGAGGCACGTGACGCCTACTCGCGCATCGCAGGCAAGTCCCCTGGCGGAGCGCAGGCCCAGATGGTCGAGATGTTGCGTGACTCCGGTGAGCTGATCGGCGATCCCAGGCCCTTGCAGCACGCAGTGAAGTTCTTCGAGAAAGGTGACAAGCCACTGGAGATAGTCACCTCACGACAGTGGTACATCCGCAATGGTGGTCGATCCGAGGACCTGAAGGCCAAGCTGATCGCCAGGGGCGACGAGCTCGCCTGGCACCCCTCCTTCATGCAGCACCGCTACAGCAACTGGGTCGACGGGCTCAACGGCGACTGGCTCGTATCGCGGCAGCGCTACTTCGGCGTACCGATTCCCGTCTGGTACCACCTCGACGCGGATGGCAACCCGGACCACGACAACCCGATCACCCCGGACGAGGCGAGCCTGCCGATCGACCCTCAGGCCGACTGCCCACCCGGGTTCACACCCGAGCAGCGGGGGCGCCACGAGGTTTCGTGGGTGACCCCGACATCATGGACACGTGGGCGACGTCCTCGCTGACACCCGAGATCGCCTGCGGGTGGGAGGACGACCCCGGGTTGTTCGAAGCCACGTTCCCGATGGACCTGCGTCCCCAGGGCCACGACATCATCCGCACCTGGTTGTTCTCGACCATGGTGCGCAGCCACTACGAGTTCGCCCAGGCTCCGTGGCGCAACGCGGCGCTGTCGGGTTGGATCCTCGACCCGGACCGCAAGAAGATGTCGAAGTCGAAGGGCAACGTGGTGGTGCCCACCGAACTGCTGGAGCAGCACAGCCCCGACGCTGTGCGCTACTGGGCGGCCAGCGCACGCCCCGGAACCGACACCGCCTTCGACGTGGCCCAGATGAAGGTGGGCCGCCGCCTGGCCATCAAGTTGCTCAACGCCAGTCGCTTCGCGCTCGGCTTCGCCGTCGACCGACGCACCGGCACGACCACCCTGTCGGACCCGAGCGATGTCACCGAGATCCTGGACCGTTCGATGTTGGCCGGGCTCAGTGACCTGGTGACCGACGCGACCGCCGCGTTCGAGGAGTTCGACTACGCACGTGCCCTGGAACGAACCGAAGGCTGGTTCTGGGCGTTCTGCGACGACTACCTGGAGCTCGTCAAGACCCGGGCGTACGGCGAGGGCGACTACTCCCCCGCCGAGATCGCCTCGGCGCGGGCTGCTCTCGACCTCGCGCTGTCGGTGCTGTTGAGGCTCTTCGCCCCGTTCCTACCCTTCACCTGCGAGGAGGTCTGGTCGTGGTGGATGAGCGGCTCGGTGCACCGTACGACCTGGCCGACCACCGCCGAGCTGGCGGTACCGACGACCGGGGCGACACCCGAGGCGCTCGCTGTGGCGTCCACGGTGCTGAGCGGGATCCGCGGCGCCAAGTCGGCAGCGAAGGTGTCCATGCGCAACCCGGTCGACCGGGTGGTCGTCACGGAGATGGCGGACCGCTTGGAGCTGCTGGGCTTGGTCGCGGGTGACGTCCGCGACGCAGGCCGTGTTTCGGTCCTCGATTCCGTCGAGGGAGACGAACCCTCTGTCGAGGTGGTGCTCGGCGACCCCGAGCAGTAGCGCGCCGAGCGCTCCCGGTGCTACAGCTCCACGTGGCCGCTGAAAGCAGCCATGACCTCCTGGAGCACCCTGAAGAACTCCTTGGGGTTGCGGACGTCGGTCATCGCCCGGAACTGCGATGCCTCGTTGGCGGACTCGATCCGGATGGTCGATGCCCCGACCAACCGCTGCCAGAAGGACCGTCGAAGGCTCACGTCGGTGACCTTGCGCCACGGGATGAACTCCACGTTGCGATCGAGGACCCCCGAGGTTCGCAAGACCCTGAAGTCGGTGAGCACGTAGCGGGTGTGCCACGCGTCCAGTAACGCCAGGCGAGCATCGCCAACAGCACGATCAGCAGGAGCAACGCCGCAAACGGACCAACCATCGATGCCGCCACGAAGCTCACGAGCAGGCCTACCACCGCAAGCGGCGCCTGGTCGTAGGTGACCACCCACCAGTCGGGTGAGGCCATCTCATAGACCTTCTCACCCGGCAGCAACAGGTCGGCCACGATGCGCTCCGGGATGCCAGGAGCGAACCCTGTCCGGAACCTGGATCCGGCGTGCCCTCAGCGACCCCGTCACGGCAACCGGCTCAGAACTCCGAGATGAAGTCAGCGAACCGCCCGATCCCCTCTTGGACCAGCCCGGCGACCCATCCGATCACCTCGCCGACGTCACTCGCGGCAGTGGCCGGACTGCGCCACAGCGCGACGACGACCACCGAGACTGCGAGGGCTGCGACGACCTGGACGACCTTGTTCATAGCGCTAGACGGAACGCTAGTGGTGACATCTCGGTACACCGTGGATACCCCCGAACAAGAGGCTCGAGGAATTGTTCGATTCGCGTGCCGATATTGACGTCGGCGGGTTGCGGAGCATCTAGCATGACCGCCGTGGGAATGCCCTTGATCAAGCGCTCGAAGGCACAGGCAGCACTCGACGATCTGCGGTCCGCATACGACGCGAGCATCGCTGAAGCAGGCCTCGTCCTGTTGCAGCAGACCGCAGCAGGCGCAGACAGCCACCATGTGTCACAGTCGTGTCTGGACGTGCTGGGTTGGGAACCCACGGCGTTCCTCGCCGCGGGAACCCTGCGCAGCATCGTGCACGTGGACGACCTCGCACTGTTCCGCACGGCGGCCACCGATCCCCATGGGGAGGCGCCGGTGATCCGCCTCCGCAGGCCCGACGGGGCCTACGGGCACTTCCGGTTCGGAGTCACTGCCCGCGGGATCAGCGATCCGTTGACCTACTGCGTGCTGGACGTGAGCCGCGACGCCAAAGCCAGGACTGCGCGAGCGAGGGCCGCCGAGATACTCGACACATCCGAGTCAGCCATCCTCGTCATGTCGTTGGCGGATCTCCGCGACCCTGCCAGCCTGGTCGTCGAGAGCCTGAATCCTGCGGCAGCGCGGCTCCTGCGAAGCGACTCTCCCGCGACGCTCGACGAACTTTTCTCCGGCAACACACTTCAACTCCTGCACAGCGCCGCATTCGACGTGGCGCACACAGGCGAGAGGTTGGCGTTCACGCGGCTGAGCCTCGGGGAGTTCCCGAACCAACTCCTCGACGTGGGGCTTTCACGCCTCGCAGACGGCACGATCTCGATGCACCTCGACGACGTGACGATGCAGGCATCGATCGAACAGCGCCTGCGTGACCGCGCCCTGTACGACCAGAGCACCGGACTACCCAACCTCGCCTTCCTGGAGGACCACCTCACTGACTTGGCCCACGGCGGCGGAGCCTCCGTCGGAATGCTCGTGATCGAGTTGGCCGGTTCACCAGGGGATCGCCCGGTTGTGACCGAGGTGGCCCAACGATTGAGCGACCTGGCTCCAGGTGCGTCGCTGCTTGCGCGCCTGGGCGAGCAGCGACTGGCGCTCGCCATCGACTCGCTGAGCTGCGAAGAGGAGCTCAGCGTGATCACCCAGAGCGCAACCGCCGCCATGGCAGTCCCCTTCGACATAGCCGGCGAGGCGGTCTCGGTGCAGGCAGTGGTCGGTGCTGCTGCGAGCAGCCCATCCGACGCCAGGGCGACCCTGCTGCGCGACGCTGAGGACGCGCTGCGTCGCGCGATCGCGCAGCATCGTCCGTGGGTCATCGGATCCGCTGAGGACCGGGTGGCCCCCTCAGGCCTGTTCCATGACGTGCGCGAAGGTGTAGGGCACGGACGTATGGAGTTGCGCTACCAACCCCTGCTCGACCTTCGCACCGGCCGTATCACCAAGGTGGAGGCCCTGTTGCGTTGGGCCGACGGCGACCGCCTGTCGGACGCCTCCCTCGAGCTGGCCGAGCGCTCCGGGATCCCAGACGTGCTGCCACGCTGGGTAATCGGTGAAGCAGCCGGGGCAGCACGTTGGCTGGCGGACTCGGGGTTCGACCAGACGGTTGCGATCAACCTCGCCAACGGATCCGCCGTCGATGGGATCGACGGCCTCATCGGCTTGCTCGCGGCCGAGGGCCTGTTCACCCACGGTCGGCTCGAGGTGGAGATCCCCGAGTCGCTCATCACCCAGGATCCGATGAGTGCCACGGGAGATGATCGCGGACCTGCAGAGCCTCGCGATGACGGTGGCGATCGACGATTTCGGCGCCGGCTACACCTCGCTGTCCGCCGTGTCGGGTCTGGGTATCGACTCATTGAAGATCGATCGGAGCTTCATAGCCACCATGACCTCCATCCCTGCGGACGAGGCAGTGGTGCGATCCACCATCGGGCTGTGTCACCAGATCGGCATCGAGGTCACCGCGCTGGGTGTCGCGGACTCCGACACCCTCGAGTTGCTGAGGACCATGGACTGCGACTTGGCGCAGGGTTCGGCTGTGTGCGAGCCGGTCTCCCTCGAGGAGCTCCCGACGCGCATCGCGGACATCCAACGCAGCCTCGTCTGACGCACCGGGAACTCCGGCGTCACACCCACCTCCGTCACCCGACGAAAACCGGAGCAGCACCACTCATGGCACAAATCGTCTCCTCAGCGGCCGAAGCAGTGGCGATGATCCGCCCAACGACCGGCTCGGGTTGGGCCTGGGGCCTTCGCACCCGCCGAGGCTCCTGCATGCACTCGGGGAACGCGACGACTGGGAGCACCTCGAGATGGCCGGCGCCCTGTTGACCGACCTCTATTCGATCTTCACCAATCCCAACGTCCGGTTCCGCAGCGGCTTCTTCGGACCGGCCGAGCGCTTCCTTCGGGACTCCGGGGCAAACATCGAGTACGTGCCCGCTGACTTCCGGCGTTTCGGGCCGATTCTCGAAAAAGGAGGCACCACGGGTGCTGGCGTTCGCGACCGCGCCCCTGACAGCGATGGAAGGCTGTCGTTGTCACTTCACGCAGGATCCACCATCGACGAGCTCCACCGTTGCGCCGCGGATCCCGGAACGACTCCTGATCATCGAGTACTCCGACGCCTTCCCACGCACCTACGGCCTGCCACCCCAGCACCCCCACTCGCTGCACATCGACGAAGTCGACGTAGCCTTCGAGTCCGACGGCCGCCGGTGGAGCTGGCCGATGCCGATGGCACCGAGATCGACCGTGAGATCGCGGAGTTGGCCACCACGTTCATCCCCGACGGTGCGACCCTCCAGACCGGCATCGGAGCGATCCCTTCGATGATCGCCACGATGCTGGCCGAAGGCGACGGTGGCGGCTATGGCGTGCACTCCGAGATGTTCACCAACGGGCTGATGCGCCTTCACAAGGCCGGGAAGGTGACCAACGCAGACAAGGGCGAGTTCGACGGGTACTCGGTGACCACCTTCGCGGCGGGTTGCGCCGAGCTCTACGAGTTCCTGCACGAGAACGACGAGGTGAGGTTCCTTCCAGTGGAGATCGTCAACGATTCACAGATGATCGCCACCAACCGCCGGTTCGTGTCCATCAACGGGGCGATGGGAGTGGACCTCTACGGTCAGGTCGCGGCCGACACTGTGAACGGGCGACAGCATTCGGGCACCGGCGGCCACGAGGACTTCATCGCCGGAGCCGGGCTGCAGCTCGAGGACCGCTCCCTCATCTGCCTGCACTCCACCGCCGAGGGGCCCGACAGGCGGGTGAGCAGGATCATGGCGAACGTCTCACCGAAGATGACCGTCACCACGCCCCGCCATCAGGTGGACGTGATAATCACCGAGTTCGGCATCGCGGAGCTGCAGGGCCTCACGGTGCGCGAACGTGCCAATGCGCTGGCGGAGATCGCGCACCCGGACTTCCGCGACGAACTCCGCGAGGCCGCCGAACAGATGTGATCCCCCGCCGCCTCGGCGGGGCCGCTGTGCGTGGTCAGCGAGGCCGCTGGGCGTAGAGGGCGGCCGGGTCGGTGTGGCGCGACCGTGGCCCTCCGAGGTTCGCCAGCAGGAGGTCGAGGCGGTGCCTGCCGGCGGGGATCCGGTACGCCTCGAATGCCTCCGCCCCCAGCGAGGACTGGCCGAGCCCACGTTGGGCGACATCCACCGACAACCAGGTGGCGGCGGCATCGCCCAACGGTGTCAAGTCACCGGTGTGCATCGCAGAGAAGAGCTCGGCGTCGCTGTGATGCCGTGCGGAGAACCCGACACCGGCAACACCGGGTTCCCTGTGAGCCCGGGACGGTCCTGCGACCACCAGCAGGCCCGGACCGTCGCGGCGGGTCCGCACGGCCACCCAACGCAGGCCGGTGTGGTGGCCGTGCTCCTGGGGCATGCCGTAGTCGACGTACTGCTCCGACACCGTGGAGCGCCACCGGCCCGCCACGGCACCCGAACGACGGTCGGGGTAGCAGTCGAGCGGGCCGTCCGCGAAGAACTCCAGGTACTCCAGCGATGCCGGCAGCTCCCAGGTGACCCCTAGCCGCGGAGGGTCGGCCAACTCAGCAGGGAGAACGAAGTCGACCACGAGGCGCTGCCAACCACCACCCGCGTCGGACAAGGTGGCAGCCACCTGCAGCGGCGCCACATCCGCCGCTGGTTGCAGAAGCCCGTCATCGGAGTTCCACGTGCAACGGTCGAGTCCCAGATCGTCGACCCAACGAGCGAGCGAACCGTTGAGCCCTCTCATCCAGCCTGCTGCGATGCCGTCGTTGTCGGTGAGCGCGCGGAACACCGTCGGGGTGAACCCGAGCGGTGTGAACCCGCCGAGGTGCCGGGCGGCAGATGAGGGCGGCGGCGCCGGTGTCGTCTCTGCCGGTCTCACCTTGGTCGGGGCGGGACGGCCCTCGACGGCGAACTGCTCGCATCCGAGAGTGAAGCCCTTGGGTGCCCAGGGCATTCGCGCTGCGGTGGCCCAGCGCACGGTCAGGTGCATCTCCGCACCGGGGGCTCCAGGCCACGGCGCCATCGCAGGACCCTGCGAAGCGA
The DNA here is from genome assembly GCA_027493675.1 of Microthrixaceae bacterium. Taxonomy (GTDB): domain Bacteria; phylum Actinomycetota; class Acidimicrobiia; order Acidimicrobiales; family Microtrichaceae; genus JAMLGJ01. The sequence continues at coordinate 81,377 of JAOSKI010000044.1, forward strand.
ACCGCGCGGCGCGATCGGCCGCGCCGGCAGATCCCCGCCCGCGACAACCTCACCGTCGGCACACAGCTCCCAACTCCCCTGCAGATCGGAGGTGTCGGTGAACCATCGTTGGTTGGTGAGCTCCACCTCGGCCCGGCCGGGTTCGGCGGCGAGCAGCCGGGCGCGCACTGGGCGGCTCCATGTGGCGCACCTCTGCAAGCACCGGGTGCGGGTTGCGGTCCGCGCCGACGAGTCCGTCGAGTACGAAGTTGCCCCCTCGTGGGTCGTCGGTGAAGTCGCCCGCGTAGCCCCAGCTCGGCGCGCCGGATGGTCCAGTATCGCCGCTCGGGACCGGGATCCCGTGTTCGCACCACTCCCAAATGAAGCCTCCCTGAAGGCCTTCATGTGCCTCGAAGGCATCGTCGTAGTCGACCAGGGAACCACACGCGTTGCCCATGGCATGGGAGTATTCGCACAGGATCAACGGACGCCGCGGGTCGGCCGCCCGCCGCTTCCATGCCACGATCTCCTCCACGGATGTGTACATGGGGCACACGACGTCGCTGACCGGGGCCGGCGCGCCGAGGTCGTACATGAAAGGACCTTCGTAGTGCAGCGGGCGGCTGGGATCGAAGCGGCGCAGAGCGCCCGCCGCGGCATCGTGCGCCCGGCCGTAACCCGCCTCGTTGCCGAGCGACCACAGGATCAGGCTCGGGTGGTGCACGTCCCGCTCGGCCATGCGCATCACCCTGGCCATCACCGGCGTCGAAGCGGCCGTCATGGCACAACGACCACTGCCGGGCGTGGCTCTCCACGTTGGCCTCATCGATCACGTACAGGCCGAGCTCGTCGCAGAGCTCCGCGAAGTGCTCGGCGTGCGGATAGTGCGCAGCGCGCACAGCATTCAGGTTGGCCGCCTTGATCATCACGAGATCGGCACGGGTGTGCTCCACACTCACCGCCCTGCCGCGCAACGGATCGTGCTCGTGCATGTTCACGCCACGTAGCAGCACCGGTGCCCCCGTTGATCAGCAACCGGCGGTCCCGCACCTCCACCGTGCGGAAGCCGACTCGCAGCGCTCCCACCTCGACGGGCGATCCACCCGGGTCCGCGAGGGTGACCACCACCCGGTAGAGCGCCGGGTCCTCAGCCGACCACGGCGTGATCTCCGGCACCTCCAGGCGTGTTCGCACACGTCCCGACTCGGTGAACATCGCGCCCACGAGTTGGGCGAACAGGTCGGAGTCGTCCCAATGGGGGAACCTCCAGATCCGTGCTCGACGCCAGTTCACGGCCACGCAGCGTCTCCACACGCACAGCCGCGGTCCAGCCTGCCTCAGTGCACCCGGGTCCCTCCACCAGTAGGTCGACGTCGAGGATCCCGGTGACCGGCGTCCCGGCACGCCGGGGTGCACCCGCGACAAGCCCACCGGTGATCTTGGCCGTCGCCACATGGGTTGCAGCCGTGCTGTAGAGAGCGACGCTGCGTTGCAGTCCCCCGTGGAACCACTGGTCCTGGTCCTCTAGCCAGGTCCCCGCGGACCAGCGGGGCACCACCACGGCAAGCGTGTGGGACCGACCCGGCTGCACCAACGACGTCAGGTCGAACTCACACGACAGCCGGCTGTCTGTGCCGAAACCAACGTAGGCGCCGTCGAGGTACACCATGGCCATCGACTCCGCTGAACCCACATGCAGCACCACCCGACGGCCGGCCCAGTCGGCGGGCACGTCGATCGTGCGCCGGTACACCGCCGTTGGGTTGTCCTCAGGGACTGCCGGGGTTCGCCCGCGAACGGCATCGCGACGTTGGTGTAGATCGGCTGTCCGGGCCCCTGGGGTGGTCCACGCGCCTGGCACCGTCGCGATGGATGCGAGCGCCCCGGCACCCAGGTGCGTCGCCTTGAGTGCCTCGGGCCGCGCGAGGAGTTCGAAGTCCCATTCACCGTCAAGGGACATCCACCACGGCGACTCGGACCGGCCCCCGCCGTCACGCTCCGACGCACCCGCCGAAGCCGCGCGGGCGGTGCGGATGTCAGGACATGTGACCCAGCCGGCGGGACGTACAGGAAGGCGATTGAGTGACAGCGCGCCCGGATCCTTCCAAGGACTGCCTGCCAGCAGTGACGGCGACGCTACAGCGGAGCGCGCGGAGCCGATCCCGATCACGCCACCACGAGCGCGACACCGAGACCCGAGGCGTCGACGCGTAGGTCGTCCACGTTCACACCCAGTCTGGTTCCGCCACTTCCACCGAGAGGGAACTCGAGGCGCTTGGGCAGCCGATATCGGATGGGCGCCATCGACCACAGCTCGCCCAGGCGCCGATTGAAGTCGTTCACGAACGACGGCACCAACGTCGGCAACTCAACCCACGCCGATGCGAGCGACACCTCGACGCGACCACCCCGCAGGTTGACCGATACATCGGTACGGAGCCTGGAACGGATGTCCGGGAAGCGGTCCGAGACCAACCTCGGTTGGCGGAACCCCGCGGCAATCCGGCGATCCTCCAAGTCGATGTCGATCTCCACAGGCAACGGCACCTCCCCCAGCGCCGACTCGAGGAGCCGGGTCGCCATGTGGTCCACTCCGCTGGTGGCAAGGCTGAGCGCAGCACGGTGCCCCGAGATGGGAACCGGAACCGCGCGGCCCCGAACCCGCTCCGTCGCGGGCAGGCCGATCGAGACCATCCCCGATGACACGCGCATCCCCTCGCCGAGATCCACTCCCAACTCCAACAACACCGAACCCACGTCGGAGCCGAGATCCAGCCCGACAGTCTCCTTGGCCTCACCCAAGCCGGCGAAGAGCTCCTCTCCCACTGCTGCGAACATCACCGAGGTCATGCTCAGGATGCCTTCCCAGACATCGGGGTCCACACCCTCGGGCACCTCCGCGTCGTGGTCCACATCCAACGAGAGCAGCTCGGCTCCTCGCACGTTGAGCCCGAACGACACACTGTGGTCGTCGTTGACCCGTGCAAAGGGGTCACAGAGCGCGAGGAGTCTCACCGGAAGCGGTGCGGGAGGGGCCGGCATTCCAAGAGCCTCCCCCGACAGCGTGGCGCCCTCGTAGTCGGAACCACGCGCGGACACCTCGCCGAAGCCCGTCGCGGTCACCCTTGCCCGCCCGTCGTCCTCGCCGCGACATTGGAAACGCACCCCGGTGACGGTCAGGGCCATGCGGAGCACCACCTCACCCATCGCCGGCAGGTTGATCTGCTGCTCGACGGGGTCCATCGACACACCGTCGCCGATGGCAGCCTCCACCAGGTCGTTCAGCAGGTCCTCGGTGACCGCGGCCCAGATCGCCCAGCGGCGACGACCGGGGCGACCGGCGGTTGAAGGTTCAGCCATAGGCCTCTGGTCCAGCCCACGACAGGCTCGGGAGGGAAAGGATCCTGCGCGGAACCCGCGCAAACCAGCGAACTGTCCGGTCTCAACCGCGAAACCCGCGCTCCACACCGGACAGTTCGCTGGGGATGTGGGGGTAAGGGGGCGGACGGGGCACGGGCTGCCGTGGCCGTCACACCCCGTGGGTGCCACACTCGGGTGGTGGATCCACACGAATCCAAGCAGCACGACCACGCCCTGCACATGCACGAAGCCGCCAGGCAGGTGCACGAGGCCGCCCTGGAGGCCGAGCGGGCGACCGGTCGCCACGAGGAGACCATCGAAGAGGCCGAGCGAAGCCTGGCCCTGCGGGTCGCACGCGCATTGGGCGGGTTCGCCCTCGTGGGCATCGGGATCGCGCTGCTTCCACTGCCGGGCCCGGGCTGGGTCGCGATCATCATCGGCCTGTCGCTGCTGCCGTTCAGTTGGGCGGAGCGGACCATCGGCCTGATCCGACGTCGCATCCCCGGCATTCCCGAGGACGGAGCCATCCCGGTGCACACCTGGATCATCATGGGGCTCATCGTGGCCGCAACCACGACGGTGTCGATCCTGTTCGGCAAGCAGATCGGGAACTGGACCGCTGAGGTTTGGTCCAACCTGTGGAGCTGACAAGCGCAGCCCCCCCGGCAACTCGACGTCGCGGCTACTTCACCGAGTGGGTACGACAGTCGAGGCGGTACCAAGCACCGGTGTTCGCATCCTTCGCGTCGAAGCACACCTTGTGCTTCCCGGGAGGCAGCTTGCGAGGAAGACCAGAGCCTCGCGACGGTTCCACCCGGTGACCTTCGGCATGTCGGCCCAGCGGTAGTTCCAGCCGTACTCACGGTTGACCACACCGGGGATCACCACGCGCATGCGCGTCGGGCCACCCGTGTCGGGATCGATCGCCCAGGCCAGCATCCCGTACCCCCTCCCGTCGGTCAACGAGAGCACCATCCGCCCCACCGGCGCGCGGTTCGGTTTCGGGGCAGGAGGAGGCTTCGGTGTCGGCTTCGGTGTCGGCGTCGGGGGCGGGACGGTCACGTTCACCGAGACCGCGGCGCCGTAGACGTCTCCGTAGGGTGAATGGGGTGTGACCCTGATCACGTGGTCACCTGCAGGCGAAGCGAGCGTGAGGCTCAGCGACGTCGTGTTCACCGAGCGCGCACCCACGATCTCGACCCGGTAGTGGCTCGCTCCGAAGCACGAGGCGGTGCCGGAATGACTCACACGGACCGCACCGGGGGATGCCGTCACGGTGAGGCCCACCACGGCTCTGGGAGGCTGAACGACATCCCAACCCCGAAGGTAGGCGCTGTCTGCGGTGTTCCAGTGGTCGCACAGGTACTGGCCGACGGTGGGATCGGTGTTGAAGTAGTCGTCGTTGCCGCAGTCGAAGCGCGCCTGGTCCGCCGTCGAGGGACACACGTAGCGCATGCCCGGTCCGTAGCACATGAGGTCGTACTCGTCGTCGCAGTGACCGTCGTTCGCGTAGTTCGGCGCGGTCGGCTGCACCGCCCCGAGGGTGTGCATCAGCTCGTGCGCCGGCACCGAGCCGCCACCGTTGATGTCCCAGCAGCGATCGTCGACGGCGGCACGGGTTCCGTAGAGGTTGTCGTTCGGATCGTCGGTTCCGAGAGGGTCGTCGTCGTGGTAGCTCTCACCCAGACCACATGTGCTCGGGCGGGGACCGCCCGGCGAGGACGGTTGGAGGATCTCTCCTTCGGTCCACACGATGTGCTTGACGGTCCCCACGCCCACGGCCGGAACCGCTCCCTGGGCCTGCAGGTCGGCCATGAGTGCGTCGAAGTCGGTGGACCCGGTGGTGATGCGGGCCGTGCGCAACACGACCCGACAACCGGATGCGCCGTTGTTCGTGACCCAGCGGACCCTGCGTGAGCCACCGGTGCGCTCGGCGGACTCCGAGAACGCCTGGTCGACGTTCGCCAACGAGTCGGAGATGATCTGCACGACCGCAGGGTTCGGCACCGCACCCGTGTACGCGTAGACGGGCCGCACGCGGTAGCCGTCGGTGCCGGTTCCCTCACACACCTGGCTGTGATGATCCAGGACCTCCGACGCCACCGCCGCCGACGCCGTCGCAGCATCTGCCGCCGACCCACCGACGGGATGTGACGGCACCTCCGGACCCAAGGCACCCGCATCGACGGTCCCTTCGGCCACCACGCGCCGTCGCAGGCACACCGACACCCCCGAGTCGTCGGCACATCTGCCCTGCACCGCTGAGGCGGACCGCTCCAGGGCCGACAGCGCCTCCACGCGAGCCACCTCGCTGGAGCGCAGGAAGTCCGCGGTCGGCACCACGCGACGCGCCGAGTCGAGTGCAGCGGATGCGAGCGCCTTGGCGACGCCCGGTGTGCCTGGTGTGCCCGGTGCATCCGGTCCGGTCGGTGATGGAGGCGGCGGCGTCGCGACGACGGCGCCCGCGCTCATGGGCGACAGCACCACGGCGGCCCCCACGGCACAGGCGACCACGAACCGGATCCACGTACCCCCTCCGACGGTCCCGCATCTCCGCATGCCCGAACGCTACATGCACTACTCTGACCGTGCCATGACCTCGTTCCCGCCGGCGGTGATGCACACGCTCCCCGGAACCCACGACCCCGCGGGGCCGGCGGAACCGCCGATACACCTGGCGGTCCACGAGCAGGGCGACGGTGCGGATCACCCCGCAGTCGTGTTGTGCCACGGGTTCCCCGAACTCGCCTACTCCTGGCGCCACCAGCTACCGGTCATCGCGGATGCGGGCTTCCGGGCGGTCGCACCCGACCAGCGCGGCTTCGGCGCGTCGTCGGCTCCCGAGGAGGTCTCCGCATACGGGCTGGGGCAGCTCTGCGGCGACATGGCGGATCTGCTCGACGTGTTGGAGATCGATCGCGCGGTGTTCGTGGGCCACGACTGGGGTGGATTCGTCGCATGGGCGATGCCTACGCTCCATCCCGAGCGTGTCGCCGGGGTGGCGGGGATCTGCACGCCCTACACGCCGTTCCCGGGAACCGACTACCTGCGCTCCGTCTTCGGCGACGACGAGAGGATGTACATGCTGTGGTTCCAGGAACCCGGCGTGGCCGAGTCGGTCATGGACCAGCGGGTACGCCAGATCTTCGAGAAGCTCATGGTCGCAGGTGTCGACCCGGCGATCCTGACCGAAGCAGGCCTGGGCCGCGAGGGTGGGATGGACTTCAACCCGTTCCGCAACATCGACGAGCTCGAGCCCATGGGTGAACCGGTGGCCACACCCGAGGAGCTGAACCACTACGTGGAGACCTTCGAGCGAACCGGGTTCGCCGGCGGTATCAACTGGTACCGCAACATCGACGCGAATGCGCGGGCCTACCCCGACGTCGGGACCAGACCCCTCGACCTACCGACGCTGATGATCACCGCCGAATGGGATCCCGCGCTGCCACCGTCGCTGGCGGACGGCATGGGATCGGTGTGCTCGGATCTGGAGACGCACATGGTCTCCCACGCCGGCCACTGGGTCCCCCAGGAGAGACCCGAGGAGGTCGGTGCCCTGCTGGCGGACTGGCTGGTGCGCCGGTTCTCCTGAGCCGCCCCGGACGCCGCGATCAAACCGCTCAGACGACGTTCTATGGTGGCGCTCCCACAGCGAAGGAGCAACAGAACCATGAGCCTCAACGTCGGCGACCCTGCACCGGACTTCACCCTGGGTGACACCGAGGGGAACCAGATCACCCTGTCGTCCTACAAGGGCGACAGGTCCGTGACCCTGGTCTTCATCCCGTTCGCCTTCACCGGTGTCTGCAAGGGCGAGCTGTGCGAGCTGCGAGACAACCTGAACACGTTCTCCAGCGCCGACAACGAGGTGCTCGCGATCACCTGTGACCGCGCACCGAGCCTGGCGGAGTGGAAGCGACAGGAGGGATTCAACTTCCCGCTGCTGTCCGACGGTTGGCCACACGGCGAGGTCGCCAAGGCCTACGGATGCTTCAACGCCGACCTCGGTTGCGCCGAACGGCTCACCGTGGTGGTGGACCGCGACGGCAACATCGCGGACAGCTTCGCGTCCGGTGGCCTCGGTGAGGCACGGCCCCTCACGAGCTACACCGAGGCCCTGGCGAAGCTTCTGATCATCGTCGGGTCAGCGCCCGCGCCTCCACCACATCTGCGAGGATCTCCCTGAGCTCCGCGGTGCGCCGGGGCCAACCGAAGCGCTCGGCACACCACCGCGCACCGCGTTCGCCCATCGCGTGACGTCGGTCCGCATCGACCAGCAGGTCGCTGACCGCCTCGCCCACGGAGGCGGCGTCGGTGCCGTCCACGAGCAACCCGGTCTCGCCGTCGCGAACCGCGTCAGGCACACCCCCGATGCCCCCTGCAACCACGGGCACACCCACGGCCTGGGCCTGGATGAACACGATCCCGAACGCCTCCACCTCGCGTCCGCCATGGCGTTCCCTGCACGGCATGGCGAACACATCCCCCGCCGCGAAGTGGGCGGGGAGCTCGGCATCGGGGACCTGGCCGGTGAAGGTCACCCACTCGGCCACACCACGGTCCACCGCACGCCGGGTGAGAGCCTCGCGATGCGGTCCATCACCCACGATCATCAGCCGCGTTCCCGCGGACCGTGCGCCACAGCTTCAGTGAGTCGATGAGCACGTCCTGGCCCTTTCGCTCCACCAGACGCGACACGCACACGACCAGCGGATCCCCACCGATGCCCCAACGCCTCCGAACCGCGGATCCGTCGATGCCGGCGTGAAACTCCCCGGGATCCACCGCCGGCGCAAGCATGTGATGGCTCGGATGGCTGCCGAAAGCGGGCTCGAGGATCTCGCGGCACCACTGCGATACGTAGGTGAGGGCATCGAGGCGTGACCCGATGGCCCGCAGCGCCCGGGAACCCGCAGGCAGACGTGTTGCGCTCACCTCGAGTCCGTGGGTGAAGCCCACCGTCGGCAGCACCGGTGCGCCTGGCGATGGACCAGGCGAGGAACCCCAGAGGGAACGCCGCTCCGAAGACCACGACGTCGGCGTGCATACGCTCGACCAGACGCACTGAGCGGCGGGCCACCCGGGGCGACGGCAACAGCACCGAGGTTCGCTCGCGAACCACGTCGTAGGGGGCGTCGCGGTCGTGCTCGGAGGCACCGGGCGAGGTCGACCCCAGCAGCACCACCTCGTCACCGGCGGCGACCAGGCCCCGGCAGAGCCGATCCACGTAGTACTGGATGCCACCCACCCTCGGTGGAAGGTCGTTGGTGATCACGAGGATCCGCATCAACCCTCCAGGGTGAACAACTCCGGGGCCACGGGGCAGTCGAGCTCCGCCGGCGCCGCGACGGGGACGGGACCGAACGGACCCACCACATGGGTGAACTCCGACAGCTCGACGAACACCGCCCGCGTCCCGTGATGCGTCGTCTGCATCCGTCGCGCGCACGAGAGCGCCCCACATCGGTTCGCACAGCGCCGTGCCCACGCCGGCGACCAACCAGCGCTGCACCCCCGAGGTGCTCCATCAGGCTCACCCGGCACCCAGGCGAGCGGCTCGCCGAGCAGTGCCATGGTGTCGCTGTGAGCGCGTGCGTGCAGCACCTCGACAGGTGCCTGGCCACCGAGGTGCCCGGATGAACACTCCCCCAGCGCGTACGAGAGCGCCGCCTCGGTGGGATCGCCCTCGAGCATCGCGATCGTCTGCTGTGCAGCGGCCCAGGGGTCGGCGGTGGTCAACAGACGTGCACACGCCCACCAAAGCGGCCCACACCGGGTTGGCGCGCCAGGACCTGCGACACGCCGCCACCAACGCTGCCGGTTGGTCGGCAAAAGCTGCCAGCGCGGCCGCGGCCTCGACAGCCAGGAGTCGGTCGTCCACTCCCCGGGCCCGGGCGACGAATCGGAGCCTTTCGATGGGGTGCACCGGCCCAAGCCTAGAGGCCGCGTCCGGCGGCCACGCCCCGACGCACCCATGGCCCGTCCACGCGAGTCCAACTGTGGGCGTCGGTCGGCACCGCGCTATCGTCGCCGGGCGTGAGCGCCGATCCTGCCGTGACACCACCGGCCGAGGTGGAACTGAAGCCCATCGGGGGCCAGCCTGTGACCCTGGCCAACCAGACCCGCCTCTTCGCGTTGCTGGCCGTGGTCCTCGACCCCTACACCGAGGAGTCGTCATGGATCCTGCGCACCGCCGGGAGGATACTCGCGGAGTTCGCCGAGGCCGACTGCAGGGCCGCCTGGATCATCACCTGCGGAGAGGCCGACGCGAAGACCTTCCTCGGCCCGTACGCGCAGCAGCACCTGACCTTCTGCGACGAGGACCGCTCGGTCGCCACTGCCCTCGGCATCACCCGGATCCCCGCGCTAGTGACCGTCGGCAACGACGGGCAGGTCATCGGTTCGGCCGAGGACTGGGATCCACCATCATGGCGCGCGGTCACCGACGACATGGCCCGCCTCCTGGCGTGGAACCACCCTGTGTTCCCCTCCCGGAGGACCCGGTCCCCTTCCAGGGCACGCCCGTCAGCGGTTGACGCGAGGGCGCCCCGCTCAGCAGCGCTACCGGGCCAACCACCCTCCGTCCACGGTCAGGATCTCGCCGGTGGTGTAGGACGATGCGTCCGAGGCCAGGTACAGCAGCGCCCCCGTCCAGCTCATGCAGCTCCCCACCACGAGCCATCGGGGTGTTGCGCCGGATGAAGTCCATCGAGGCCTCATCCGCGAACATCTGCTCACTGGTCATCTCGGTGGGGAACCATCCCGGAGCGATCGCGTTCACGCGGACGCCCTTGCGACCCCATTCGGCACCCAGCGCGCGGGTGAGGTTCACCACGGCACCCTTGGATGCGCAGTAGGACGCCCCCTTGATCGGGGCCGCACCGACGTGTCCGAGGATCGACGCGATGTTCACGATGCTTCCGCGACCGGCGGCGATCATGTGACGCCCCACGAGCTGGGAGAGATGGAACACGGCCACCAGGTTGATCTCGATGGTCCACCGGAAGTGCTCCAGTGGTTCGTCCTCCGCGGGTGACGGGGTTCCGTAGCCGGCGTTGTTGACGAGCACATCGACGCGTCCCGCGACCGACTCGGCCTCCGACACCAACTGCTCGCGGTCCTCCTCGACCGTCAGGTCGGCCACGACGACGGTAACCCGCTCCCCAGCTGTGACGCGAGATCCTCGAGTCGTTCCGCTCGACGGGCGCTCACCACGACATGCGCACCCGCGGCGTGCAGCACACGGGCGAACCGTCGCCCCAGACCCGACGACGCACCGGTCACGACCGCTACCCGGCCCTGCAACCGGAAGAGGTCCTCCGGGGGCACCACATCGGCTGTCATGTCCGCCACTGGCGCTACCGGTTCACCCGCTTCACTCATGAGCCCGACACTACGCCGGACGCAGCGACCCTCACCGGTACACTCCGGTCATGGCAGACCCACCATCGAGGCCCGTCGACGTGGGACTCACCCATGTGGCCATCCCGTGAGCGACATGGACGCAAGCATCGACTTCTACGCGGAGTACGCGCGCATGGAGGTGGTGCACCAGCGAGGCGAACCGGGCCACCGGGTTGCTTGGACCTCCGACCGTACCCGGCCGTTCGTGATCGTGTTGATGGAGCACGGCGTGGACCACCGCCTGGGTGGCTGGTCCCACCCGGGGTCGGGTCCAGTTCCCGCGAGGAGGTCGACGACCTCCTGCGGCGCGCTTCGGTCGCGGGCCACGACGTACAGGGGCCTTTCGACGACGGCCCGCCGGTGGGTTACTGGGGCCTCATCGTGGATCCCGACGGCCACAACCTGGAGGTCGCCTACGGCCAGGAGGTCGGGTTCACCGTGGAGCATGCCGGCTGAGCCAGGCGTGCATGGCGATGCCCGACGCCACACCTGCGTTGATGGAGCGCGTGGAGCCGCACATGGTGATGGAGCGGACCTCGTCGCAGAGCCCGCGGGCTTCGGCGGAGAGCCCCGGGCCTTCGCTTCCGGAACAGCAGCACGCAGTCGCGCGGCAGGGGTGCCGACTCGAGGGGGAACCCGAACCTTCCACGTTGTCCACCCGACCACCGCCAGGTCCGACCCCCTCGCCCACGCGACGAGAGCACCTGCCGACTCGTGGTGGACCACGTGGCAGTAGCGGTCCGTGACCATCGCACCGCGACGGTTCCAGCGCCTGCGACCCACGATGTGGACCGCTGCCGCCCCGAATGCGTTCGCGTTGCAGAACCACCGTGCCGATGTTGAGGTCGTGCACCCAGTTCTCGATGGCTACGTGATAGCCGAACCGCCGGCGATCCAACTCCTCCACGATCGCCCCGACGCGCCAGTAGCGGAACTCGTCGGCGACGTTGCGCCGGTCGCCGCCACCTAGCAGCTCCGGATCCAGGCGTGGATCACGGGGCCACGGGGCCGGATGAGGACCGACCCCACCGGTTCGCCGGGCCCCGTGGTCTGCTCCATGGGGCAGCACTGTACCGCTGTCGGTGCCCGCAACCGCACCGACCACACGTAGATTGGAAGGAGGAACCACCCCGACCAGGTCGTCGACCATCAGAACCCGTGGGCCGCCCAGGTGCTGGCCGGTTACAAGATCTACGGCCACGGCGACAACGAGGTCCGCGCTCTCGACGGGATCACCGTGGGGTTCGAACCCGGTCGATTCACCGCCATCATGGGGCCGTCGGGTTCGGGCAAGTCCACGCTCATGCAGTGCGCCGTAGGCCTCGACCGGCTGACCGCCGGACAGGTCGTCATCGGCGACGTCGACATCACCGGACTCAACGAGAAGCGCCTGACGTTGCTGCGACGTGAGCAGATCGGCTTCGTGTTCCAGCAGTTCAACCTGCTCCCCACCCTCACCGCCGCCGAGAACATCACGTTCCCCTGGACCTGGCAGGGCGAAAGCCCGACCAGGAGTGGGTAGACCACGTGGTGACGGCCGTCGGCCTGGGTGACCGCCTGTCGCACAGCCCTCGGAGCTGTCCGGAGGCCAGCAACAGCGTGTGGCGGTCGCGTGCCCTGGTGGAACGACCCTGGATCACCTTCGCCGACGAACCTACGGGCAACCTGGATTCGCACTCCTCCGCGGAGATCCTCGAGTTCATGCGCGACGCAGTGGATTCGTATTCCCAGACCATGGTCATGGTGACCCACGACCCGGTGGCCGCTGCGTACGCGGATCGCGTGTTGTTCCTCTCCGACGGCCGCCTCGTCGACGAGCTGATGGAGCCCACCCGGGACACCGTCCTCGCCCATGTGGCGGCGCTGGCAGGCTGACACACATGTGGAACCTGACCTGGAGGAACCTCCGCGAACCTCACGAGGTTGGTCTCGACGGTTGTCGCGGTGGTCACCGGCACCGCCTTCGTGGCATGCGGTTTGGTCCTGACCGGCGCGATCGCGAACGCGGTGGCCGGTAACACCGGAGTTGCAGTACGAGGCGGTGGACGCCGCAGTCACCCCTTCGATGCCGAGCTACGAGCAGGGACCCACCGACATCCAAGGGGTCGACGCAGCGTTGTTGCCAAAGCTGGAGGAGCTCCCCGAAGTGGCCGCAGCCGCGGGCGAGCTCGCGGCCTCCGCGAGGATCCTCGACGACGACGGCGACGCCCTTCGCTCCCAGATGCTGGGTCGAGCCTGGATCACCGACGAGGAGCTGAATCCCTTCGCCGTCGTCGATGGCCGGGCACCGCGCACCGACGGCGAGATCGCGGTGGACCGCGGACGGCCTCGGAGCATTCGGTGAAGGTGGGCGAGACAGTCGAGTTGGCCACGCCATCGGGCAGGATCACAGCCGACGTCGTGGGCGTGACCGAGTTCGGTCGCTCGCCGTCGGTGGACGGCGGTGGGACGGTGTTCTTCGCGCCGGACTCCGCGCTCGATGTGCTCGGCGTAGGTTCCCAGCAATACGGCCGCATCCTGCTCCGCACCGACGGGTCGACCGAGGACCTCATCGAAGCAGTGCAACCGTTGGTGCCCTCCAACGACGCTGTGCTCAGCGGCGAGGCGTTCATGGAGCACGCCACCGCTGACACCCAGGCCTTCGTGGACTTCCTGCGCCCGGTGCTGCTGGGCTTCGCCTTCCTGGCGCTGTTCGTCGCCGGTTTCGTGATCTACAACACCTTCACCGTGGTGGTCACGCAGCGTTCCAGGGAACTGGCACTGGTGCGCTCCATCGGAGGCACTCCTGCCCAGGTGCGCCGCTCGCTGCTCGGCGAGGGCTTCCTGCTCGGTCTGGGAGCGTCGGTTCTGGGCCTCGGGGTGGGCGTCGCCCTCAGTTGGGGGCTGCAGTGGATCCTCGAGCAGTTGGACGTGGGTCTTCCCGGCGCGGGGTTCGCACTGTCGCCCTGGACAGTCGTGATCACCGTGGTGGCAGGAACCTTCGTCACGGTGCTCTCGGTGATGGTTCCGGCATTCCGCGCCGGACGCACCCGGCCGGTGGAAGCCATGAGGGAGTCCGCGGTGGACCACTCGGGAACCTCGGCCTTCCGGCTGTACCTGGGTGGAGGCCTGCTGGCTGTGGGCGTGGTCGCGCTGCTGTTGAACCGCTTCGCATGGTCCCACCCGTTGCTCTTCGGGTTCGGGGCGTTCGTGTTGTTCTGGGGGTGGTGATCGGCGGCCCCCTGCTGGCACGACTCTTCGGCCGTGGAATGGAGGCACTGCTGGCACGCAGCCTCACCGGACGGATCGCAGCGCAGAACATGGTGCGCAACCCCAAGCGCACCGCCACCACGGCGAACGCCCTTGTCATCGGCCTGTTTCTGGTGACCCTCGTCACCGTCTCGGGAACTGCGATCCGGGACTGGTCGATGGGCGAGCTCGCGAAGTTCTCCGCTTCGGACTTCCTGATCGTGGGGATCACCCCGATCCCAGATGAGGTGGTCAGCGAGATCGCACAGCTCGACGGTGTCGAGCAGTCTGCGGCGGTGCGCAGCGCCCGTGTGAGCGACGTCGGGGGCGTGACCGCCCAGTTGAGCGGAGCGGATGTGGACGAGCTCGTCGAGACCATGGGCCTGAAGGCCACATCGGGTTCCCTCACGGAGGTGGCCGCCGGCAACGGTGCGGCGGCCACAGGATTCGACCAGAGCATGGCCGAGTTGCAGGATTCCTCGACGGTGCCGTCCTCAAGCACCGCGCCGGAAGGCTCGGAGCCTGTTCCGGAACCCACAGGGGAGCCCGAGGAAGGCCCGACGCTGGACATCGGTGGTTCCGGCACATCGACGTCGTCGACCGAGGTGGGACAGATCTACCTGCTGGAGAACACCGAGGGTGAGATCGTCGAGGTACCGGTGGCGGCGGTGCTCGAGCTCCAGCTCGACACGCTCTTCCTCGGCACGCTGGTCAACGAGGAGCTGTTCGCCGAGATCGCCGGTGAGCAGCCGGTGAGCCAGATCTACGTACGCGCCGACCAGGACCGCATCGACCAACTCGGCTCCGACCTCGACAACCTGCTGGCGGACTACACCGGGATAGAAGCGGTGCCGGGCAACTTCATCGGACAGATCCTCGGCACCATCATCGACTTCATGATCGCGGCGGTGAACGGGCTGCTCGGCTTGTCGGTGATCATCGCTCTCGTCGGCATCGTCAACACCATGAGCCTGTCGATCCACGAACGGCGCCGGGAGCTGGGGATGGTGAGGGCACTCGGCATGACCCGCTCACAGGTTCGCTCCATGGTCCGCACCGAGGCCTTCGCCATGGGCATCCTCAGGACGGTCATCGGAGTGGGTGCGGGCGTGTTCTGCGGTTAGGTGCTCATCGGCTCGATCACCGATGCGGACATCCCCCTCGCATGGGGCAGGGTCGGGATCATCATCACAGTCGGGATCGTGATAAGCGTGCTCGCCTCGCTGTTGCCTGCACGTCGCTCCACCAAGGTGGACATGCTCGAGGCCATGGCCTCGACCTGATCGACCCTGATACATGACCGACTCCGACCCGCTCGTATTGCACCATCCTTGGTGACGTAGCCTCGCGGGCGTGTGCGACACGCTCGTGAGCATCACCGACGACGGTGTGCTGTTCGCCAAGAACAGCGACCGTGATCGAACGAGTCCCAGATCCTCGAATGGCATCCCGCTGCGGACCATCCGGCCGGCTCAGAGCTCGCCTGCACATGGATCACGATCCCTCAGCACCGCCACACCAGAGCCGTGTTGCTGTCACGACCGTGGTGGATGTGGGGGCGCCGAGATGGGGGCCAACGAAGCGGGTGTGGTGATCGGCAACGAGGCCGTGTTCACCCGCGGCCGGTCCGAAGCCGACCCCGGCCTGCTGGGGATGGACCTTCTGCGCCTCGCTCTCGAACGCGCCGATTCGGCCCATGAGGCGGTCGGGTGCATCGTCGAGTTGCTCGAGACCTACGGTCAGGGTGGATCGTGCTCGTATGAGCATCCTGGGTTCACCTACGACAACTCGTTCATCGTCGCGGATCCCAACGGCGCGGTCGTACTCGAGACAGCGGGACGTTCCCATGCCACAGAGCAGGTGGGCGCGCCGGGTCGCTCGATCTCCAACGGGTTGACCATCGAGGGGTTCGCCCGGGCCCACGCAGACCGCCTGCGTGGACGAGTCGCGCAGTGCGACATCCGGCGCGCGCACCGAGGCCGCCGCCCGTTCCGCAAGCACCGTCGGTGACATGTTCGCGGCCCTTCGCAGCCATGGTCCGGCAACCGGCCTCGATCACACCGTGCCCGGATCACCGCGATACGCGGTGCTCAACGGGGCGCTCTCGGCGCCGTGCGCACATGCCGGCGGGCTGCTCACCTCGACCCAGAGCACCGCCTCATGGGTCGCCGACCTCCGAGGCGCCCCCACTGCACTGGGCGACGGGAACCTCCGCACCGTGCACGTCGCTGTTCAAACCGGTCTCGGTCGACGAACCGGTCGACATCGGGCCCACGCCGGCCAACACGTTCGATCCCCGTACCCTGTGGTGGCGTCACGAGCGCCTTCATCGCACCGTCATGCGCCATCCCGGCGCACTGATGTCTCGCTACGCCACCGAACGCGACGCCACAGAGGCCGCATGGGTGGCGGACCCTCCGACCTCGAGCGATGCATTCAAGCTGGGAGACGAGGCAGAGGCCCGCTGGCTCACGCTGGTCACCGATGCAATGGCAGCGAAGGCTGCGCCCGATGGACGCCCGATGATCGTACGTCGGCTCTGGCGAGGCTGGGACTCCGCGGCCGGCCTGACCATCCCGCCGGCACGCTCAGCTCATCCACGGAACCTCAGGTCGTGACAGCCACCTGATCGGTGCCGGTGGGCCAGTCGAAGGTGACAGTCGTCTCCACCGGTGAGTTGCGCCATTTCGGGTCCACGGTCTGGAACCGCACGTTCATGGCTTCAGGAGTTGCCTCGAGCAGGCCGAACCCACGGCGTTTCCAGTCGACCCAACGGAACGCCGGCGAGAACCCCTGGGTGAACCCGGAGAAGCCATCGGCGAGCTCCGGATAGAAGCCCAGCGCGACCGAGGCGATCGAACCGCACACGAACTCCTGTGCCACCGCAGGACTCGCGAGGTCCTCCATGTCGAGATGTATCGAGGCCTGCCAGAACGAGTGGATGTCGCCGGTGAGCACGGTGGTGTTCGCGATGGACTCATCGTGCAGGAACGAGGTGAGGATGTCGCGCTCCGCGGTGTAGCCGTCCCACTGGTCCAGGTTGAAGTAGACACCGCGGTGCGGTGGGCCAGGGGCGAGCAACCGGTCATCCAGGTCTATCCAGCGCAGCGGAGCCATCATCACCTGTTGAGCCAGCAACTTGTGGCGCACCCCGTCGCCCTCGGCGGCGCCGAGGCGGTCGAAGAGCCAGTCACGTTGGTCGAGGCCCAGCATCGTGCGATCGGGGTCGTGCACCACCGATGCAGGCGGAACCGCGGTGTTCTGGAGCATGTCATGCTCGGGATTGGCGTCGCGGTACTGGCGGGTGTCGAGCAGTGATATGTCGGCCAGACGTCCGAAACGGAGGCTTCGATGGATCCGGGTGCCGTCCTGGGGCCACACCGGCTGGTACTCGAACCAGGCTCGGTAGGCGGCCTCGGCACGGTCGGGATCGTCGGTGATGCTCGTGCGGTCGCAGTTGTCGTGGAACTCGTGGTCGTCCCACACCGGCGCGAAGCCGTGTGCTGCGTGGGCAGCACGCAGATCGGGGTCGCTGCGGTACAGCTTGTACTTGGCGCGGTAGGTGGCAAGGTCGGTTGCCCGCCTGCTCGTGTCGTTGCGCACGTCCCACAACGGGTTGACCCCGCCGGCGGACTCGTAGATGTAGTCGCCCAGGAACAGCACCCCGTCGAGGTCGGCCTCGGACACGTGACGCCACGCCGGGTACCAGCCGGACCCGTACTTCTGGCAGC
Organism: Microthrixaceae bacterium; assembly: GCA_027493675.1. Lineage (GTDB taxonomy): Bacteria > Actinomycetota > Acidimicrobiia > Acidimicrobiales > Microtrichaceae > JAMLGJ01. Next base: position 99,082 of record JAOSKI010000044.1, read on the forward strand.
TCGCCACAGCGAAGCGCATCCTGTCGGGATCGGCGCCGGGGTGCGGCAGGGTTCGGGTTCTCCCCACGGGTGAGATCTGAGCACCCACCGAGAAGCGGTACCAGTAGGTGGTGGCGGGATGCAGACCCTCGGCGAGCACCTTTGCGCAACCGTCGGTGGACCCGTCGGTGCTGTGCGATCCAGAGGCGACCACCGTGGTGAACCCCGGGTCGGAGGCCACCTCCCACGCGACATCCACCCGTGAGCGCTCCGCTGGGGCGAAGCGGGTCCACAGCACCGCCGCGCCGTGGGAGTGGAGACCCGAGACCACACCGCAGTCCCATGGACCGTCAACCACATCCGGTGACGGGTAGGGAGTGCAGGCGGCGACGCCCAACATCCCCACGGCACCGGCGCCACCCAGCAGAAGCCCTCTGCGGCTGAACACCTGATCCTCACCCACTGTGTCCCCCAATCGCATCGGAGTGCACCGATCGGCCCGCACGCCACAGGCTGCTCGCCTCCGCTCCACTCGCATCCGCTCCGCTCGATGTCGTTGCACTCGAGCTCGCTGAACAGTATGGCAACACGGGATGCAACGCGCCTCACCAAACCCCACCCACGAGGCGCGACCACATGGGGTGGATGAACCCACCTACTGTTGCAACGGTCCGATGAAGCCCTCCACGAGTTCCCCGCGTCCCGACTTGACCTGCACCTACCACTCGGTGCGCGCCCTCACCGAATCGCTCGCTGCTCCCCTCGACCCTGAGGACCAGGTCGTCCAGTCCATGCCCGACGCGAGCCCGACCAAATGGCACCGCGCGCACACCACTTGGTTCTTCGAGGAGTTCGTCCTGTCGGGTTTCGACGGCTACGAGCCGTTCGATCCGACCTTCCGCTACCTGTTCAACAGCTACTACGAAGCCGTCGGCCCCCGCCAACCGCGGCCCCGCAGGGGGATGATCACGCGGCCGGGCGTCACAGAGATCGAGGCCTACCGGCGCCATGTCGACTCTGCCATGACCGAGTTCCTCGGCGGAACCAGGCTGAGTATCGAGCAGGCAGCGTTGGTCGAGCTGGGTCTGCACCACGAACAACAGCACCAGGAGCTGCTGTTGATGGACGCCCTGCACCTGTTGAGCCAGAACCCGACCATCCCGACCTACGCGAGTCGCCCAGGGTTGTCCCTGCAGGCCGCGGCAGGCGCTACCAGCCTCATCGAACACGACGGCGGTCTCGTGGAGATCGGCCACGACCCCGATGCACCCGGAGCAGGGTTCTCGTTCGACAACGAGTCGCCGGCTCATCGTGTCTGGCTGGAGCCCTTCGCCGTGGAGAACCGGTTGGTCACCTGCGGGGAATGGCGCGAGTTCATCGACGACGGCGGGTACTCACGACCAGAGCTCTGGTTGAGCGACGGCTGGCACCGCATCGGCGCAGAGGGTTGGCAGGCTCCGCTGTACTGGCGATCCGTCGACGGGCGATGGCAGGTGTTCGGGCTCACAGGCCAGTCGGGTCTCGACCCGACGGTGCCGGTCGCGAACGTCTCCTACTACGAGGCCGATGCGTTCGCCCGCTGGCGTGGCGCGCGCCTGCCCACCGAGATCGAATGGGAGGTCGCCGCTCGACTCCTCGCCTGCAACTCCGAGGAGTCGCCGTCACATGCCGACCGCGAAGCACACGCCGACCACCATGGGCAGTTCTTCGGGCACCTCTGGCAATGGACGTCCTCCGCGTATGCGCCGTATCCCGGCTTCCGGCCCGTTGCCGGGGCGGTCGGCGAGTACAACGGGAAGTTCATGGTCGATCAACAGGTGCTGCGTGGATCCTCGTTCGCCACCTCTCCCGGCCACGAACGAATCACCTACCGCAACTTCTTCCCCTCCGCCGCCCGCTGGGCGTTCAGTGGGGTCCGGATCGCTCATGACCACGACTGACCCGCCGACCACCGCCGTGCGCACGAACCGTCGAGTGGGACGCGACGAGGGCGGTTCCCCGATCAGGGTGGACGTGCATCTGGACCGGTCGGCCTGGTCGACGCATCTCGCCGAGCAGACCCTTCGAGGCCTCAGAGACGACCCACCGTGGATACCTCCGGTGTGGTTCTACGACGAACCCGGCTCGGCGATATTCGAGGAGATCACCAGGCTCGAGGAGTACTACCCCACCGAGGCGGAACGTGAGATACTCGCCACGCACGCGGCCGAGATCGCCGAGACGACCGGCGTGGAGACGCTGGCGGAGCTCGGTTCGGGGACCTCCGACAAGACCGCCCTGCTGCTCGATGCCGGCGAGGTCGCTGGGACGCTGAAGGTCTTCGCACCCTTCGACTGCTCCGAAGAGGTCCTGCGCCGTGCCTCCGCCCAGATCGCGGCGACCCGACCCGACGTGGCGGTGCACGCGGTCGTCGGCGACTTCAACGAGCACCTGTGGGCACTGCCCACCGAAGGGGCCTGCGTGCTCGCATTCCTGGGTTCGACCATCGGCAACCTGGGACCTTCACAGCGCAAGGGGGTTCCTGGCCGAGGTGGCTTCGACGCTGGATGCCGACGACTGGTTCCTGCTCGGCACCGACCTGGTCAAGCCCGCCGACGAGTTCTCATCGCTGCCTACGACGATGCAGCGGGGGTCACCGCACGGTTCAACCTGAACGCTCTGTCTGCCATGAACAAGGAGTTGCCGGGCGGACTTCGACCCGGATGGCTTCTGAGCACTGCGCCGCGTGGAACGACGCCGATTCACGCATAGAGATGCAACTCGTCGCCCGCAACGACCAGTCGGTGCGCATCTCGGCTCTCGACGGGCTCGAGTTCGACCTGCGTGCTGGTGAGCACATCCGAACCGAGATCAGCGCCAAGTTCACCCCGAGTCAGGTGCACCAGGAGCTTGCCGAGGCCGGCCTTGTGACCGAATCCGCCTGGACCGATCACAGGGATCGTTTCATGGTGACCCTCGCGCGGCCACGGTGAAGGAGCGCCGCGGCCAGGTCACAGCTGCGCCGCGGAGCACCTATTCGGTGACGCTGCCGGTAGGTGCCAGCTCGGTGACCGAGGTCCAGCCGTTCACGAAGGCGGAGACGTCGTCGGTCGGTTCGACCTCCGATTGCAATCGACCACCGTGAGATCCGCGGTGCTGTCGACTGCGACGGGTACTTCCACCGTCCCCTGACCTCACCGGTGGAACAGGTGGGGATGTTGATGCTGACGATCTGATCGGTTCCGAGCTCGCCTGCGACGACCGCTTCGGAGGTTCTCGTCCAACCACGCCATGGTGGCCTCCACCCCGCTCGGGAAGTCCGCCGGGTCTCCGAGACCCTGGCTCGAGGCGATCGCCGGCACGCCCATCTGCACCGCCATCCGGGCGGCCCCGACGGTGCCCGAGATGTCCACGAGCGGACCCACGTTCTGCCCGTCGTTGATTCCCGAGATGACCAGATCGGGTTCGATCCCGCCCTCGTCGAGGGCCCAACGCACGGAATCGGCCGGGAACCCGTCCACCGCCTTGGCCCCGTGACCGGAGATCGTCTCGGCGTCGGTGACCACCAGCTCGCCCTCGGTGGTCTTGCCACCTGAACCTGATTGGTTCTCCAACGGCGCGACTCACCACCACCTCGACGTCACCTCGAGACTCGAGCGCCGCGACCAACGCATCGATGCCCTCCGCACCGACGCCGTCGTCGTTGGTGACCAACACCGTCGGCAGGTCCGCCTCGGTGGTCGCGACAGCAGTCGAAGTGGTCTCCTCAGCTCCACCGCCCGCCTCACCCGCTTCGTCGTCGGAACTGCACGCCGGCGAACCGGCCAAGGCGAACGTGACGACAATCGACAGCAGGGCTGACACCGTGTTTCGACGCATGCCTGAACGCTACCGGGTCAGCAGCGCCTCAGGATGCTGATTCGGCGCGCGCCTTGACCCGCTTCGATGCCGCCGAGGCACGGTCCTCCAGGCCTCCCAGCAGCACGGTCGCGATCCCCCGTGAGGGTGAAGGTGACCGCCAGGACGAACAGGACCGACCAGGTACCCGTGAGCCCGAGATCGTTCGACCAGTTCCGGGGCCACGAGAGTGGCAGGTAGGTGCCACAGGTAGATCGTGAGCAACCGACGGTTCAGGTACGCGATGAACGACCCGAGGCCCCGGACGCGCATCGCCGCAACGAGTTGGTTCCGCAGCAGCATCCCTACGGCCAGCCAGGCGGCTCCGAGTCCGGCCATGGCGATGCCCAGGGTGCTCGGCGTCATCTGGACACCCCCGACGGGGTTGATCGTGGACCCGAGCCCCAACCAGTAGGCGACTGCCACGATCGCGACGGCGAACCCCAGTCCGGCGGTCGCCACCAGGAACGAAACGGGCGGCACCTCGCAGTCGCGTTCGGCCCAGATCATGCCCGCCACCCAGGCCATCTGGTAGGCCATCCCCACCGCTGGTTGGTTGTTGTGGGTCACGGTCAGCAGCACCACGACCGCGCCCATGACCAGCATCGTCGCGAGTGCGGCCCGCTGGATCAACCAGCGGTACACGCCGCTGAGGGCGACGAAGATCAGGAACGTCCAGATGTACCAGAGGTGCTCGGTGGTTCCGACCAACCACCCGGTGAGCTTCATCGCAACCGCAAAGCCCAGGTATGCCGCGGTGGGCCCCGCAAGGCGTTGGAAGCGGCCCCACAGGACCGCCTTGGGGGAGCGGGTGCGCAGGCTGCGCCCCCACGAGTGTGCCCGACATGAAGAACATCACCGGCAGCGACTCGAACCACTTGAGCCACGGCCACGGCAGGGCGTGGTTGACCACCACGCGCAACACCGCCACGGTGCGCATCACGTCCACATACACGAGACGGTCGGCGCCGATCGGCTTCGGACTGGATGCCGGAGCACCCGAACGCCCATCCGGTTCGCGTCGCGGTCGATCCTCGGGGGTCAAGGATCCCTGATCGCCCGCAGTCACGGCGTCACGCTGACACCGCAGGCTTCACGATGTCAAACATCTCAGAGGGGCAGGTCGACGGACCCGGTACGGCGGGCCGCGACCCGCTCACCGGCCAGGATCACACCGGTGACGTTGAGCGGATCGGCCGCATTGAGGCTCAACGTGCGACCGTCGGGTTCGGACCCGCGGATCCGCTTCAGCCCTTCGAGTGCTTCGGGCAGCGCGAACTGCTCACCGCTGAAGCCGTTGACGAATCGTCCGCCACGCACCAGGCCACGGTCCTCCATGCGGCGCAACGCCCACTGGATGTCCCGCCACCGCACTGCTGATCCCTCGAGCGACGCCACGTCGTAGAACACCACACCCCAACGTGCCAGCAGCTGGTCGGCCCAGGCCTCGGCCAACTCGTGGGACTCGATCCCGGCTTGGCCGTCCGCAGGGTGAAGCAGCGACCACCGCCCTGCCGCCCGGCCCTGGGTCGTAGCGCCCCTGCGGAGGCGTGACACACCCCTGCGGGGACGCTGCTGGTGGCTTCGACCCCGGCTGAGAGCGCGGATCGCCGCGAATCCGTCGCTGGTGACCAGGCCCCGGGCGACCGCCTCCCAGAGCGCGTCCTCCATCTCGGCGGGCATGCGGGCGGTCTGGGTCGCCAGCTCTCCGGCGAACAGCGCACCGTGATCGGTCAAGGCCTCGATGACCTCGGCCACCGCGCCCACCTCGGGTCGCGGCGGAGGTCCTCCACCGCGCAGCGCATGTGCCAGCCATGCCAGGTCTTCACGGAAGGCCAAGGTCACCGGCGTGGCCTTCGACGGTGCCGATCCCCGACGGTTCGGATCAGGCTGCAGTGGCGGGTTCAACCGGCCCCAGATGACCGTGCCGCCGAGTGTGAGCTCGTCAAGCCATCGCGGGTCGTAGTCGGTCACCCGCCTCGCGAGAACCCTCCGGTTCCCATGCCGCCGCTGGTACCGACGCACCCTGCATCTGAGCTATGACCGCCTCCAGCCCGCGCGCCCGCTTAGCTGGGATCCGGGTGCCACGTGCTGCCAGCGCAGCCAGAACCGAACGAGTTGCTCGGGGGTGAGAGGTTCGATCGCACGGCGGCGATTGCGCCGCGAGTAGGCGTGCATGCGCGCCAGCAGACGCCGCGAGCACCACTCTGTCTCATCGGACCCCCGGGTGTCTCATCGGACGCCTCGGATGTGAAGCATCCCTGGAGGGCGAACCCCGATGCCTCCAGATCCGCGAGACCTATCGCCACCTTGGAGGGCTTCAGACCGGTGAGGGCCGCCAGGGCCTCCGCGGTGATCGGACTGCGCAACTCAAGGTGGCCACGCAGGATGTCGGATGCCACCGCCTCCGGTTCGATCCCCCCGAAGGGCTGGTCCTCGATCAGAGCACGCACTGCATCACTCGCCTCGGCGGTGTGCCACCGTTCGGGCAGGTCCTCACACGCGGCGATACGCACGACCCGGTTGCGATGCTCGAGCTCAGCGAACAACGGCTCCCAGTCGGTACGGGCCTTCGTGAGCACCAGCATCGCGAGCAGGTCGTGCAGCTCGTCGGGGATGGATGGGCGCGGTGCGACCTCTTCGCGCACCTGGTCGATCGCAGCGGGCTGCAGGCGAGCGAGCTCCGACGGATCGACCGGGATCCCCCGCGGCAGCGGCACCGCGTTGGTACGACGATCCTGTGCCTCGCCTTCGTCGAGGAATGCATATGGCCGTGCGGTGAGGATCTCGTGGGCGAGCAACGACGGTTCGGTGGTATCGCGGAAGTGGAACTCGACTGTGCCCTCGTCGACGCGGCGCCACAGCTCACGCAGGCCGTCGACGTCGAGGCCTTCGGTGAGGGCGTCGTGGACGGTCTGGCGGACCACGGGGTGGTCGGGGACCTCGATGGGCCTGTGATGTTCTCCTGGCAGGCGGCCGCACCCGGGAACAGCGCCGCCATCAGGTCGTCGGCCTCCATGCGTTGGATCGGTGGCGGGTTCCTGCGGCCGCCCTTGAAGCGCAACACGATCAGCGAACGATTGAGGTTCCAGCGCCAGCGTGACAGGAAGATCGGCTGGTCCAGCACCGCCTGGGTGAGCGTGTCGGCGATGTTCGCTTCGTTGAGGAACCTGGGCACGTCGCTCAGCGCGAAGCTGTGGTGCGGACCGAGGGAGATGACCACCGTGTCGTCGTTGGCAGAGGCCTGCAGCTCGAAGTTGAAGCTGCGACAGAACTTCTTGCGCAGCGCATAGCCCATCGCCCGGTTGATACGCCCACCCCACGGGGAGTGCACCACTAGCTGCATCCCGCCGCTGTCGTCGAAGAAGCGCTCCAGCACCAGATGGTCCTGGGTGGGCAACAACCCGAGCGCGGCCCGCCCTGCCGCCAGGTAGTCGACCACGGTGCCGGCAGCGTCGGGGCCCACCCCGGCGGTGTCGGCCAGGAAGGACTTCGCTCCCTCGGGGTCCGCGGCCACCAGGAACCGATCGACCTCCGCGCGCAGTGCGGACACCTCCGCGGACAGCTCCACCGTGCGTGCCGGCGCCTCGCCGAACCAGAACGGGATCGTGGGAGGCTTGCCGTCGGCGTCGACCACCCGCACCTGACCGCCGACGATCTGTCGGATCTGCCATGAGTGGGTTCCGAGCAGGAAGATGTCGCCGGCCATCGACTCGGTGGCCCAGTCCTCGTTGACGGTGCCGATGAAGGTCTCGTCGGGTTCGAGCACCACCCTGAGATCACCCAGCTCGGGGATCGCCCCACCCGATGTGAGCGCAGCCAGCCGGGCGCCCTTGCGACCACGCAACTCGCCGTTGACCGCGTCGTGGTGGACGTAGGCCGCACGGGTCCCACGGCCGGTCGCGACTCCCTTGGACACCAGCCCGACGACCTCGTCGAAGACGTCCCGCGACAGGTCACGGTAGTGGTGTGCCCGACGAACCAGGTCGTAGAGGTCGGACGTGCGCCACTGCTCGGTGGCGGTCTCGGCGACCACCTGCTGAGCGAGGATGTCGAGCGGGGCGACCGGAGGGACGACCTCGTCGAGTCGCCCCCCACGAACTGCCCCCAGCAACGCGGTGGACTCGACCAGCTCGTCGCGGGTGAGGGGGAACAGCCTTCCTGTCGGGATTCCGGCCCGGGTGTGGTTGGAGCGCCCCCCCGCGTTGCAGGAAGGTCGCGATGGACCGGGGCGAGCCGATCTGGCAGACCAGCTCCACCGGGCCCACGTCGATGCCCAGCTCCAGAGACGCCGTGGCCACCAGGGCCCTGAGGTCCCCTGCACGCAGCCGGCTCTCGACACGATGGCGTCGCTCCCGGCTGAGGCTGCCGTGATGCGCCGCGACCACGTCCTCGCCCAGGCGCTCACCGAGTTGGTGCGCGAGGCGTTCGGCCATCCGGCGGGTGTTGACGAACACGAGCGTCGTGCGGCGACCTTCGACGAGCTCGGCGATGCGATCGAGCACGCACGCCATCTGCGTGGCGGAGGTGACCGCCTCGAGCTCACCAGTTGGGAGCTCCAGAGCAAGGTCCCACTCGCGCTGGTGCCCCCGAGTCCACGATCGCCACCTCGGGTGAGCCGTCTCCTCGGCTGCGCGACCCCACCAGCATGCGGGCGACGGTCTCAATCGGCTTCTGGGTGGCCGACAGACCGACGCGCACAGGTGGGCGGTCGCACACATGCTCGAGGCGCTCGAGGGTCAGGCACAGGTGTGCGCCTCTCTTGTCTCGTGCCAGCGCATGGATCTCGTCCACGATCACGGTCTCGATCCCGCTGAGCACCGCTCGGCTTCGCCCGGCTGTGACGAGCAGGTAGAGCGACTCCGGCGTGGTGACCACGAACGTCGGTGGGTTGCGAACCATCGATGCACGCTCGGCCGGGCTGGTGTCGCCGGTACGCACACCGATGCTCAACGCGGGCGAGTCGAGACCCATCGCGGCCGCGGTGGCCTCGATCTCACGGAGCGGTCCCTCGAGGTTCTGCGCGATGTCGACCGCCAGCGCCTTCAAGGGGGACACGTAGGCCACGCGGGCGCCCTGGGTCGACTCCCCGCCGAGTGGCGCAGGTAAAGGTCGTTGATGCACATGAGGAACCCGGCGAGGGTCTTGCCGGAGCCGGTCGGGGCCGCGATCAGCGTGGAACGCCGGGCCGCCAACTGCGGCCAACCGTCACGTTGGGGGTGCGGTGGGACCGTCGGTGAAGCGGTCCTCGAACCACGATGCCACCGCCGGATGCAGCTCCACCCCGGCGACCAGGTCCGAGCGCGTCTGCACACCCGGGAACGGGAGCTGCACGTGTTCGACGTGGGGTGATGCGACGACGGTCATGTGTGCACATACCGTAGAACGCCCTGGGACATCCACCCCGCGGGATGACGACGAGCGGCGCTCAGAGGTTGGCGAGCACCGAGCGATCCAGCTCCGCCACGTCGGTCCGGCCGCACAGCCCCATCGCCACGTGCATCTCACGTTCCATCGTCGACAGCACCTGGGACACCGCCGCCTGGCCACCTCCGGCCACGGCCCACGCCCACGGCCGACCGATCAGGACCGCCCGTGCCCCAAGTGACAGCGCCTTCACCACGTCGAGCCCGCTTCGGATCCCCCCGTCCATGAGCACCTCGACGCGCTCACCGGCGGCTTCCACCACCGCCGGGAGCGCGGACACCGACGCGGGCGTTGCATCGAGTTGACGACCGCCGTGGTTGGAGACCACCAGCGCGCCCACTCCCATGTCGGCCGCGGTGCGAGCGTCGTCGGCATCGAGGACACCCTTGAGCACCAGTGGCCCGTGCCAGTGCTCACGCACCCATGCGAGGTCACCCCAGGTGACCGACGGGTCGAACTGCGCGTCCACCCAGGCCTTGAAATCCTCCGGCGAGCTTGCTCCCGGTACCGCGCCGAGGAGGTTCCCGAAGGTGTGCGGCCTGCCTCCGATGCCCACCTCTCGCAACCACTTCACGTGTCGCACCAGGTCGATGCCCTTGATGGCCTTGGCAACCGGACCGACCGGCACCGTCATGCCGTTGCGGGTGTCGCGGTAGCGCTCGCCGACGACTGCCATGTCGACTGTGAGCACCAGTGCCTCCGCGCCTGCCGCGGCGGCCCGCGCCATGAGGTCCCGGGCATAGGAGCGATCACGCATCACGTACAGCTGGAACCAGATCGGCGCCGCGGTTGCGCCCGCCACCTCCTCGATCGAGCAGATCGACACCGTCGACTCGCAGAACGGCACCCCAAACGACTCCGCCGCGCGCGCCGCCTGGACCTCGGCGCGCCTTGCGAACATGCCTCCGAGGCCAACCGGCGCGAGGACCACCGGAATGCGGAGGTTGCGGCCCAGCACCGTGGTCGACAGCGTGATCGCCGAGACGTCGCGGAGCACCCGCTGGCGCAGCAGCAGGGCTTCGAGAGCGGATTCGTTGCCCCGCATGGTGGATTCCTCGTACGCACCCCCGTCGATGTAGTCGAACAGCTGACGGGGAAGGCGCTTGCGCGCCTGCTCACGATGGTCGCGCACCGACGCGGGTGCGAGGTCGAGCGGCCGGTCGTCGAAGAAGCCCATCAACCGATGCTAGCGACGGCCCTGAGGCGGATCTCACGGCAAACCGGGTGGCACGTCGGTAGGGCTGCACCGCAGGCGCACGGCACGGCACCTCGGACGGATCACGCCGACTCCGTTCCTCTGCGAGGTCCGTGTCAGCCGCGGGTCCGCTTTCGGATGAACATGTCGTCGTCACCGCGTTCGAGGATCGTCTCCAGGGAGTCCTCGTCGACCGCACCGGCCACGCCGATGCTGACCGTCACGTCGACGATCACACCGTTCACCGAGATCGGTCTTTCGACGGCGGCCCTCACCCGCTCCGCGAAGCCGGCAGCCTGGTGCGCGGCGAGCCCCGGGGCGCCCACGGCGAACTCGTCGCCACCGAGGCGCCCCCACGAAGTCCCCTGGACGCACCACGTGGGAGAGCCGGGCGGCCACTGCGGCGAGCACCTGGTCGCCGGCATGGTGCCCGTAGTTGTCGTTGACGGCCTTGAAGTCGTCGACGTCCACGTACAGCAGGGCCAGTGGCAGTGCGTCGATGGCGATGGCCTGCTCCGCGAGCCGGGACTCGAAGTGACGCCGATTGGCGAGCCCGGTCAGGTAGTCCGTGTTTGCCGCCTCGATCAGGAGGCGGTCGTCACGATGGCGGGCGAAGGCGATGGATGCGAGGCTCGCGACGCGGGCCAGCAGGTGCACATCGAGCGGGGCCGGACCCTCGGGTCGTGGCGCCGCCAGCTCCAGCGCTCCGAACAGCGTCTCGCCGGTCTCCGAGAGCACCGGCAGGGACCAGATCCCTCCTCGACAACGACCGTGGACGACAGGCGGTCGCGCAAGCGCGCGAGGCGCCGACCGGCCGACTCGGGATCACAGCCGCACCCACGACACACCATCGTGGTCGGACCGTCGGCATCATGGACCACCCAGGAATGCTCGACCTTGAACTGGACGCACGTGAGATCGGTGACAGCGAGCAGAACGGATTCCAGATCACCACCGGAGCCGAGTCCTGCGATCACCGCGTCGAGGGCATGCAGCTCCCGAGTGGAGCGGATCACACCCAGCATCGTCCCGTCACCGTCGAGGAGCCTGCCACTCACGCTGCACTGCTCCCATGTGCCGCCCGCGGTAAGCACCCTCACCGGGAACTCGACCAGGGTGGATGCAGCAGGGCTGACGAGGGTCTCCTCAGCGTGATCGAGGACACCGTTCGCGATGCCTGCCGCAGATCCGACGTCGTCGGGGTGCACCATGTCGAACACGGATCGTCCGAGCAGCTCTTCGGGAGCGAACCCCAGCAGCTTCTCCGAACCCGGGCTTGCCCAGACCACCTCCAGGTTGGCATCGAGAAGCACGAGAGCGACCGGGAACAGCTCCCCGAACGCCCGGTAGGCGAGTGATTCGCCCACTGCACTGTGAAGTTGTTGCTCGCCCATCACAGTATTCCATCGGTCGGTTGCCACCCCGTGTTGACCCATTCGCCACGAATGGTCCGCACGGACCAACCGACGATGGGGAAGGCCGCGCCCGCGTTCTGAGCACGTCGTGTCAGCCCCGTGAATCCGACGGCCTCTGCGGCGCCCAGCGCGGGTATTCGATTCCGGCAACGCGGTTGATGACGTACCCCTGGAGGACCAGCGCGAGCACGGCGGCCATGAGGACCGCCAGTTCCGAAGGCTCGGTCAGCACTCCGAGCGAGACGATCAGCGTGGTCGCTGCGGCCGGGGGTGGGGAACCCGCAGCCACACCATCAGTCCGCTGGTCAGACCCAGGGAGAGAGCGGCCGCTCCCACCCGGTTGAGCGTCACTCCTTCGATCAGCGCCGGTCCGAGCTCGGTCAGCCCGAACAAATGGAGCGCCAGGTATCCCGCAAGAGCTCCGATGGCGTGTCCGGTGATGGCGTTGCGAGGCGACGACTCGGCGCGGGTCGGCGTGTAGAACAACAGGAATGCCGTGGGTCCGAGCGACGGGAACACCAGTGGCTGGTGGGCCAGTGCAGCTGCAGCAGCCATCACCGCGATGGACACGATTCCGTTCACCATCGCGAACAGGCCCATGACCGCGATCGAGGAATGTCGGCTCGTCAGCGTGGGGATCCGCAGCCGGTCGCCGATGCCGTAGAGGACCGAGGCGATGTCGCCGCCGATCGGACCGGGCCCAGTGGGCCGCTTGGCGAAGCGACCGGATCCGTGTGATTCGTCGGCTCCGGGAGGGGAGGGCTCCTGCATGTCGAGACGGCGTGGAGGAGTCACCGGTACGCTGTTGTGGCGGACACACCAGGAGCATACCCAGAGGCGATCGACGAAGGCTCCGTCGACGACGGGCCCGGGGAGGGGGTGGCCCGCGTCCCCCGTCGGGCCATGTACCCGCGTCCGCAGTAGGGCCCCCCGGCGACGACCAGGGAGGCGACCCACCCTGCTCGGCCAACCACTGCGACATGATCGACGACGATTATCTCTACTGGCCACTAGACTGAGACGCGCGTGCGACCGTGTCGTACCGGTGTTCGGTGATCACGTCACGTGCGCCTACGCGAGAGACTGCAGGGAGCGTTCGACTGCACAGGAGCCAGGGAGCGACCAGGTGTCCACACTTCAACTTCAGGCCAGGGCGATGGGCGACCCGACGCGCCACGACGTGTTCCGCTACGTGGCGGAATCCCCGACGGCGGTGGGCGTGGCGGAGCTCACCGAGCAGTTCGGCCTCAACCACAACGCCATCCGCCAGCACCTCGCCAAGCTTGTCGATGCCGAGCTCCTCATCGAGTCCACCGCGCGTCCCGAGGGCCGGGGCCGACCGAGGCTGCAGTACACCGTCAACCCCAACGCGGAGAGCCGATGGGGGGTGACCGGCCCCTACGAGCGACTCTCGATGCTGCTCGCAGAGGTGGTACGCACCGGAGACGATCCAGTGGAGGTGGGTCGACGCGCAGGATTGGAGCACCGAATCGACGCTCCCGGGTCGGACAACTCGCTGGACGAGTTCGTGACCGCGATGGCCCAAGAGGGGTTCTCACCGGTCCTGCACACCTCGGGTGGAACCGTCGAGATCCGGTTGGACCAGTGCCCCTTCGCCTCGGCGGCGGTGACCGATCCGACCACGGTCTGCGATCTGCACCTCGGGATGGCCAAGGGGTTGGCGGAGGCCGTCGGCGGCATCGAGATCGAGGAGCTGAGGCCCGGCGACCCACGCAAGGCCCACTGCCTCCTTCGATTCCGAGTCAACCCTGCCTGACGAGAACCCTCGCTGTGCTGCGTCGCCCTCGCAGCGCCTGAGGCGTCAAGCCCTACAGAAGCGGGATGACCGACACCAGCACCAGCAGCACCACTATCGCGACCATCAGGATGGCCGCGGCACGGCTCGGGTGTGTCGGGCGGGCAGCAGGCCCTGCGCCGGTCGGCTGATCCGCGGACTGGCTTGCTCGCCGCCTGTTGGAGGATCTCGGGTCGCCCGTCACCCGGCTCAGCCGATGTCGTGCTCGTTGTACTTGGAGTACTGGACCACGAAGCCCATCATCCCTCCGAACCCAGGTCCACCCAGCATGCCGGTGAAGACCCCCACTGCCAGCGCCGCCGCCGCACCACCGCCGAAGGCATAGGTCGCGATGCCGAAGAGCCCTCCGACGAGGAAGAAGCCGGCGATGGCACCGGTGATGGTCCAGCGCAGGATCTCCTCCGAGCCGGCCATCGACCCACCTGGTTCGCGCGCCGCCGCTGGAGTCACTGCTGCTTCTTCTGCCATGGGTCGTAGGCTATACGGGCAGTTCCGCGGGAGTCCACGACGCACCGAAGACGTGCTTGGCCATCCCCGCCATCACCGATGCCGCATGGGACTTGGCGCGATCGGCCACCGGGCCGGCCCATGATGCATCCACGCTGCGCACCCACAGGCCGTACCAACGGTCGCAGTGCTCGGACCGGATGGGATCCATCGCGTGGAGTTCACGGTGCGCCTCCATGATCGGACCCGCGTAGTCGCCGGTGTTCAACAGGATCCGGCACCAGTAGTCGACGAGCTTGGGGATGTGCTCGTTCCAATCCACCTCGGCCACCTCGGAGAACACGGGATCCAGCACCTCGTCGAAGACGATCTCGCGGTAGAACTCGACCACCAGGTCGTGGACGTCGGCCCGTGAATCGATGTCGCCTGACACGCTCATGGTGTCACCCCCCGGACCCACACCGGGCACCTTCGATCCGCTCATGTCAAGGCCCCGTTCGGTTCGTCCCTGGATGCCCAACCGTGGTGTAGTTGGGGTAGTGCCGGATCCGTTTGATCCGGCCACCCACCGGTATAGTTACATCAGTCACTAGATTATTACCAGTCAGCGGGCTAGGATTCCAGCGATGTCGGAGAACTCGGCGACCGTCCCGACCCTGTCCACCGGGTCGGCCAACCTTCAGGCAGCGGACCGGAGAGGCGCAACGGCCCAGGCGCGTCCTGGCTGGCGATCGGTCACCGTTCCCACCGAGCACGGCGGCTGGGGGCTCACCCTCGAGCCGGGGCTGTTGGGGCTGTTGGTGGCACCCGGAATGACCTCCCTGTGGCTCGCTCTGGCCGCGATGGTGGCCTTCACCGCGCGCACACCCCTGAAGATCGTCGCAGTCGACCTACGGCGCAACAGGGTCCTTCCGCGAACACGCCTGGCGGGCATGATCGGTCTGGCCGAACTTGCGGTCCTTGCCGCGTTCGTCACCGCTGCGGTGAACACCGCATCGCATCCCTTCTGGTGGCCGCTGATGGTCGCAGCCCCTCTCGTGGCTCTCGAGGCCGTCTACGAGGTCCGTTCCAAGGGTCGGCGCCTGGCTCCGGAGCTGGCCGGCGCAATCGGGGTCTGCTCGGTGGCGGCCATGGCCGTCCTGGCCGACGGAGCAAGCGCCACGCTGGCGGTGGGCCTGTGGCTGATCCTCGCGGCCCGTGCGCTCACGTCGGTCTCATGGGTACGCGGTCAGATCACACGGATCCACGGCCGCAGCCCGGATCAGCTGATGCTCGCCGCGACCGACGTGGTCACCGTCGCCATGGGCCTGACAGCGGTGCTGCTCGAGCAGTCCCTGCTGCTTGGAGCACTGGCGCTCCCGGTGGTGATCGCAATCCAGCGAACCACCGCGATAGGTGATCCGGTACGACCGGCCGTGCAGGGGATGATCCAGATGTTCATGGGCCTCGCCGTGGTGGCAGCGACGGCGATCGGCGTCGCCGTACTCTGAGCCCAACAAGGTCCGCGTGAAGCACGATCGAGTCTGAGGACTCGGACTGAAAGGAACCAGATTGAACACCATCGACGAGCAGACGACCCTCGCCGACATCATCAACGTCACCCCAGGGTCCGCCCGGGTGCTGGAGGGATACGAACTCGACTACTGCTGTCACGGCCGGCGGCCCCTGGCAGAGGCCTGCAGCGAGGCAGGCATCGACGCCTCGGCGGTTCTCGACTCGCTCAACTCGCTCGGAGAGCAGGACGGTGACTCACCCGATTGGATGACCCTCGGCGCAACAGAACTGGCGGACCACGTGGAGTCGAAGCACCACACGTACCTCCATTCCGAGATGCCCCGTATCGAGGCTCTCGCGGTGAAGGTCGCCGACGTCCACGGTGAACGGCATCCCGAGTTGCTCGAGGTGCGTGATACGTACCGTGAGTTGCAGGCGGACCTGGTTCCCCACCTCATGAAGGAGGAGCAGGTGCTCTTCCCGATGATCCGGGAGCTCGACGAGGCCGACGGACCCAAGGACTTCCATTGCGGTTCGCTTCAGAACCCGATCTCGGTGATGCTCAGCGAGCACGACGTGGCGGGTGAGCTGCTGGCGCGACTCCGCAAGCTGACCTCCGGATACGAGACACCCGCTGACGGTTGCGCCAGCTACAAGGCGCTCTACGACGGACTGGCCGAGATCGAGTCCGACACCCACCTGCACATCCACAAGGAGAACAACGTGTTGTTCCCGATGGTCGTGGAGATGGAGAACCAGCGCTGCTGAGCCGGCTCTGCGAGTCGGATTCGACGTCCCCATGGGAGACCCCGGCCGACTGGGTGTCACTCGATACATCGTAGTACGATGTATCGAGTGACAACGGCGGCAACCACGACACGAACGACAACCCTTGCCGAGAGGCTCTCCCTGCGCGGAAGGCTCCCGGAAGTACACCGTGCACGGCGCATCCTGCCGCTGCTGGCGGTGGGCATCACCGCCGGACTGATAGGTGCGGCATACCTGGGGGCGCTTCACATCCTGCAGCAGTGGTTCTGGCCCGGGCGGAACTCCATGACCACGCAGAGCCTCCTGCTGGTGGGCACCGGCCTCGTGATCGCCGCAGCCACCCGCTGGATCGGCCCCGGAGGCAACGTGGAACTGCTGGTCGACAACATCCACGTGCTGGGTGGCGCCGCGACCGACAGAGGCGACCGCGCTCTCGTGCCGCTGTCGCTGCTTGGCATCTCGGTCGGCTCCACCCTCGGCCCCGAGGCCCCGCTCGTGCAGACGTGTGGATCGATGGGTTCGGCCATCGCACGCCGCCTCGGACTCGGCCAACCCGATGTCAGGGTGCTCACCCTCGTGGGGATGGCAGCCGGCTTCACCGTGCTGTTCGGCACCCCGGTGGGTGCCACGATCTTCGCGCTGGAGGTGCTCCACAGACGCGGCCTGGAGTACTACGAGGCGCTGGTTCCGGCGCTGGTCGGCGGGCTGAGCGGATACGCCGTGTTCGTTCTGGGAACCAGCCTCGGGGTCCGCCCGGTGTGGGAGTTCACCTCGATCGGGTCCATGCACCCCGTGGACCTCGCGGCAGCGCTGGTCGCCGGCCTTGCAGGGACACTGATCGCAGCCGCGTTCGCAGCCATGGTGCACCTGTTGCGCCGGGCGGAAGGCGCCTGCCGCTGTGGAGCCTGCCGATCATCGGTGGTGTGGGGATGGCTGCACTCGGATGTTGGAGCCCGTACGCGCTGACCTTCGGAGAGCACCAACTGAAGGACCTGCTGGTCCCGGGACTCGCTGCCGCATCGCTGGTCGTGGCGATGGTCGCGAAGTTGGCCGGCGCTGCGGTGTGCCTCACAGGTCGCTGGAAGGGTGGATTCATCATCCCGCTGTTCTTCTGCGGCGCGGCGGTCGGCCAACTCCTGTCGAACACCCTCGGTTGGTCCTCGGACACGGTGTTCATCACCGCCACGATGGCGGCCGCGGTGACCGGAGTGATGAAGACACCCCTCGGTTCCCCACTGGTGGTGTCGGGGATGTCGGGCCTTGCCCTGTTGCCCACCGCGCTGATCTCATCGATCGTCTCGCTCGGCCTGTCGGATCGGATCAACGTCATCGGTTCACAAAGGTCCCGCTCCGACGAGAACGACAACCACGGCACCGCCACAGCGGGCGCGGCGACATGAGCCCGACTCCACGGGGAGGGTGCCGCCCGCGCCAACCGCCGAACACCGACGGGGCCGGACCACCTCACCGACGCCGAGTACCGGGCGCTCGCGGAGTTCCGCCATGCCCTGCGGGTGTTCCTGCGGTTCTCGGAGGATGCTGCACGCGCCGAAGGTCTGACGCCCAACCAGCATCAGCTCCTGTTGGCGGTGCGTGCCGAGTCCTCCAGCCTGGGCGTGTCGGAGCTCGCCGAACGTCTGCAGCTCAAGGCGAACTCGACCCTCGAGCTGGTACGTCGGGCGGAGGCCGCGGGTCTGGTGTCTCTGAGCCCGTCCCCCGAGGACCTGCGCCGCCAGTTGGTCACCCTGAGCCCCGATGGAGAGGCGCGCCTCACCCGCCTGAGCGAGATGCACCGCGAGGAGTTGCGTCGCTTCCGCGCGGAGGCTGCCCACCTGCTCGCAGAGCTCCGCTGAGACACCCCACGTCACGCCACAAGGCTCAGAGTGCGTGGCGGCGCACAGGACTTGTCCACCCGGCGCCGGTGCTGGCAACGTGGTTGCCTGATTCGATTCCCCGGCAACGGCGCCGGAAGGCCAGTTGCCGGCGCGCGCCGGCTCGAAGAAAGGATCGGCTGCATGAACGAACGGCTCGAAGCGATCTTCGAGAACCTGCGTCGACGCGATCCAAGTGAGCACGAGTTCCACCAGTCGGTCACCGAGGTCCTCGATTCGATTGCACCGGTGCTCGACCGGCACCCTGAGCTCGACCGTCACCGCACGATCGAACGGATCTGCGAACCCGAACGCCAGATCATCTTCCGCGTTCCATGGACCGACGACGAGGGCAACATCCAGATAAACCGCGGCTACCGCGTCGAGTTCAACTCCGCACTCCGGGCCCTACAAGGGTGGCCTTCGGTTCCATCCCTCGGTGACCTTGGGCACGATGAAGTTCCTGGGATTCGAGCAGACCTTCAAGAACGCTCTCACGGGCATGCCCCTGGGCGGTGGAAAGGGTGGCGCCGACTTCGACCCCAAGGGCCGCAGCGATGGCGAGGTGATGCGCTTCTGCCAGAGCTTCATGACCGAGCTGTACCGCCACATCGGCGAGTACACCGACATCCCCGCCGGCGATATCGGTGTGGGCTCCCGTGAGATCGGCTACCTGTTCGGCCAGTTCAAGCGGATCACCAACCGCTACGAGTCAGGTGCGCTCACGGGCAAGGGCCTGAGCTGGGGCGGCGCCCTGGTGCGCACCGAGGCAACCGGGTACGGGGCGGTGATCTTCGCGACGGAGATGCTCGCCATGCGCGGGCAGTCCATCGAAGGCATGACCTGCTCGGTGTCGGGTTCGGGCAACGTCGCCATCTACGCGATCGAGAAGATCCACCAGCTCGGCGGCAAGGTCGTCGCTTGCTCGGACTCCTGCGACGCGGTGCACGACCCCGATGGGATCGACCTCGACCTGCTGAAGCGGATCAAGCTCACCGAGCGGGGCAGGATCACCGACTACGCCGCCGAGCGTCCCGGCGCTGCGGTGATCGACGACAAGGGCATCTGGTCGGTACCGGTCGACCTGGCTTTCCCCTGCGCGACGCAGAACGAGCTCCACGAGCTCGACGCGAAGAGGCTGGTCGCCAACGGCGTGCAGGCGGTGGTGGAGGGCGCCAACATGCCCACCACGCCCGATGCGATCGCTCTGCTGGCAGACAGCAACGTCGCGTTCGGTCCCGCGAAGGCCGCCAACGCCGGCGGTGTCGCCACCTCGGCACTGGAGATGCAGCAGAACGCGAGCCGCGACGCATGGAGCTTCAAGTACACCGAGGCGCGTCTCACCGACATCATGAAGTCGATCCACCGCACCTGCTACGAGGCGTCGATCGAGTACGGCGATCCTGGCAACTACGTGCTTGGCGCCAACGTCGTGGGATTCCTGAAGGTGAGCCTGGCCATGGTGGCCATGGGAGTCGTCTGACCCGGAAGCGACTGCCCTATTCGGCGGATTCGGCGGGCATCGGCTGGAACAGCAACGCGACGCGCACAGCGGTGTCCGCTGCCCAGGCTGCGATCACCACTGCCGCCACCTGGCGCAGACCGACCAGCAATGCGACAGCGGCAGCATTCGCTGCAACCGCGCCGGGCCAGGACTTCATGATCTCGAAGCCTGCACCGAGCCGGCGATGACCTCCGGCGCGAACCACGGGGCCGAGATAGGCCGCTGACGCCACGAGTATCTGGGCGAACGCACCGACCACCAGGACCAGCAACGCATCGCTGTGCACGATCGGGGAATCGAGCGCATCAACGGCCAGCACCACCGCGGCGACGATCCACCATGTCGAGCCCGCGAGCAGCCCCACCAACCGGGGACCAGCCCAGTCGAACTGCTTGCGCGACGGGCGGGGCAGCAGCAGGATCACCGCGGCCACGACCGCTGCTACCGCGAGGGAAGCCCACCGAGACCAACCACCTGGTGTCCACCAGCTCACCCAGCACCACCACTGCCGCGGCTCCCGAGGCACCAGCCACCACCATCCGGATCCGCGCCGCGGTGGCCAGGGGTGACATCTTCATGCGCAGCTGGGTGGCCGTGAAGAAGGGAAGCGTGGAGAGGATGACCACGCCGACCAGCCCGAAGACGTTGACGCTCAGGTGGGCCTCGATGAGCCGCGGCGTGTAGAGCTCGCCACCGTGCGCCACCAGCGAGCCGAGGACGATGCCCGCCAACCCCCACCCCACAGCCACGAGGTAGCCGTCGATCGCAGGATGGAAGCGGTCGGTTGACGACCAACGGCGGACCCACAACAGGATCCCCGCAAGACACACGAGTGCGACGCCCAGCAGGGCGGCGCCGGTCGCCACCAGTACCCACATGCCCGATTCACGACCCATCGCCACGGCGACGGTACCCGTGACAACGAGTGCGAGCTGGGCTGCAGCCACCGCGTCGCCAGGGCGGGTGCGGTGGACCACGTGACCGACAGCATCTGGGTGACCCCGGAGATGGCGCTCAGCAGACCACCCACGACGAACAGGTGCAGGGGCAACCAGACACCGGTGTCGTGGGGCACCAGAGCCGCGACGGCAGCCGAAAGGTGAAGCCCCTGCGACCAGGGGAGCGCCCACAGCGTGTGACGCTGCACCTCCACCACACGCGCTGCCGACCCTGGGATGCTGGGCCCTGCTGCTGTCGGCCCTGCTGCCGTCGGCCCTGCTGCCGTCGGCCCTGCTGCCGTCGTCGATCCCGCTCATGAGCGCCGGATCCATGCCAGGAGCAACCCCACCGGTGTGCTCAGGAGCACGAAGAGCGCCAAGGCCCGGTACAGCAGCGCCCAGCCCGACATCTCAGGGCGGCTCCGCGTGACCGCGACGACGAAGCCGACCAACGAGGCGGCGATGACCAGCCCGCCGATGCTCGTTAGCGCAGGTGCCGAGATCAGGGTCCCTGCCACCACTGCCACGGACGCCAGGTTCCACCCGGTTGCCAACGTGGTCCGCGGGGTTTCGGACACGACCTCACCGGGGAGCCAGGCCAAGCCCGCACCCAACGCGATCTGGGCCACACCCACCACAAGCACCAGGTAGGCCGCACCCAGGACCCGAGCTCGAAACCGGTGGGACCGCTCACCGCGGCCACGACCCCACCACCGATCACACCCATGGCCCCGAACGCCAGGAACCAGCGGGCCGCCATCCATCGTTCCCCTCCTGGCAGCGGGAAGCGAAGCACCCGTGGGCCCGCCGTCAAGGAGTTCGGATCGGCGTCAGAACTGGATCGCGTTGTACGGCTGAGGTTCATATGTCTAGTATCTACTAGAACAACGTTGGAAAAGTCGACAGCGGCAACGCTCCTGGTACACCGTTGTTGGCAGAACGAGGACCGCTCGGCATGTCGGCGCCGGCATTCCGACATCACGACCACCACAGGACTCACGATGACCGACACCGTAGACGGCTTGGTTGAACGGGAATACGCGTTCGGATTCCACTCGGACATCGAGACCGACCGGGCCCCCAAGGGCCTCACGCAGGACACGATCCGGTTCATCTCCGCCAAGAAGGACGAACCGGACTGGATGCTCGAATGGCGCCTGAACGCCTACGAGTACTTCAGGACGCAGACCGAGCCCACCTGGGCCCGGGTCGAGCATCCCGAGATCGACTACCAGGACATGTACTACTGGGCCGCACCCAAGCCGAAGGGCGAAGGGCCCAAGAGCCTCGACGAGGTGGACCCCGAGATCCGTGAGACCTTCGACAAGCTCGGGATCTCCCCTGGACGAGCAGAAGCGCCTGAGCGGAGTCGCGGTCGACGCCATCATCGACTCGGTGTCGGTCGCGACGACGTTCAAGGCCACCCTCGCGGAGGCGGGGGTGATCTTCTGCTCCTTCTCCGAAGCCGTCCAGGAACACCCCGAGCTGGTGCGGAAGTACCTGGGTTCGGTGGTGGGTCCGCGCGACAACTTCTTCGCCGCGCTCAACTCGGCGGTGTTCTCCGACGGCTCCTTCTGCTTCGTGCCTGCAGGCGTGAAGTGCCCGATGGAGCTGTCCACCTACTTCCGGATCAACGCCGAGAACACCGGTCAGTTCGAACGGACCCTGATCATCGCCGAGGAGGGCGCCTCGGTGTCGTACCTGGAGGGGTGCACGGCCCCCATGCGCGACGAGAACCAGCTGCACGCCGCAGTGGTCGAGATAGTCGCACTCGACGACTCCGACGTGAAGTACTCCACGGTGCAGAACTGGTACCCGGGGGATGCCAACGGCGTGGGCGGCATCTACAACTTCGTCACCAAGCGAGGTCGTGCCGGCAACCGGGCGAAGATCTCCTGGACCCAGGTGGAGACAGGCTCCGCCATCACCTGGAAGTACCCCAGCGTGATCCTCCAGGGCGACGATTCGGTGGGCGAGTTCTACTCGGTCGCGGTCACGACCAACCACCAGCAGGCCGACACCGGCACCAAGATGGTCCACATCGGCCGCAACACCTCCTCCACGATCGTCTCCAAGGGCATCTCCGCGGGCGTCGCGCAGAACACCTACCGGGGCCAGGTGAAGGTGCTGCGCTCCGCCGAGGGCGCACGGAACTACACCCAGTGCGACTCCCTACTCATGGGCCCCGACTGCGGGGCGCACACCTTCCCCTACGTGGAGGTGCGCAACGACACAGCACAGATCGAACACGAGGCGTCGACCTCCAAGATCGACGAGGACCAGCTGTTCTACTGCCGCCAGAGGGGGCTGTCCGAGGAGGACGCCACGAACATGATCGTGAACGGGTTCTGCCGGGAGGTCTTCGACGAGCTCCCCATGGAGTACGCCGTGGAAGCCCAGGCGCTGATGCGCCTGACACTCGAAGGAGCCGTCGGTTGATGTTGACCATCGAGAACCTCGCAGCGTCGGTCGTCGACGACTCCAACGAGACCAGCCGACAGATCCTGCGCGGCATCGACCTCGAGATCGGCCCCGGCGAGGTGCACGCCATCATGGGGCCCAACGGTTCGGGCAAGTCCACGCTCTCCAATGTGCTGACCGGGCGTGACGGCTACGAGGTGACCGGCAAGGTGCTCTTCGACGGGGCGGACCTCCTGTCGCTCGCCCCCGAGGAGCGCGCCGCTGCGGGGTTGTTCCTCGCGTTCCAGTACCCCGTCGAGATACCGGGCGTCGGCAACATGTACTTCCTGCGCACCGCGGTCAACGCCGTGCGCACCAACCGTGGTGAACCGGAGCTGTCGGCAACCGGAGTTCCTGGCCACCGCCAAGTCCGCCATGGCCGAGCTCGAGATGGACCCGGCGTTCCTGTCGCGGTCGGTCAACGCCGGGTTCTCGGGTGGCGAGAAGAAGCGCAACGAGATACTCCAGATGACGCTGCTCCAACCGCGCATGGCGATCCTGGACGAGACGGACTCGGGCCTCGACATCGACGCTCTGCGCATCGTGGCCGGTGGCATCGAGAAGCTGCGGAGCCCCGAGCGCTCGATGCTCATCATCACCCACTACCCACGCCTGCTCGAGTACGTACGACCCGACCGCGCACGTGCTCAGCGCCGGTCGCATCGTGCGTGAGGGAGGCCCCGAGCTGGCATACGAGCTCGAGGAGATGGGCTACTCCGACCACGACCCCACCACCGTTGCTCCGGCCACTGGTGACGAAGATGTTACGACCGGGCGCACCGGGTCTGCGGAGAGCGCCGCACCGGCCGAGGAGGCAACCCGACCGGATACGCCCCAGGCGAGGTCGCTGCTGTGAGCGTCGGGGCCGCCGTCGTGCGGTCGCTCCCCGAGGGCCTGCTCGATGGTGCCGTCGACGCGGCATGGGCGCGTGACTGGTTGGACCTCAACGGCCTGCCGGATCCATCCGCCGAAGCGTGGCGCTACACACCACTCGCCGAGATCACCGAGGCGCTGACACAGGTCGGTTCGGCGACGGCCACCGGTGACGGTGGACCCGGACCCGCCGGCATCCCCGGACGCGACGACAGTCGACCGCCTGGCCGCCCGCCACGGTGCGGTACGCATCGTGTTCGTCGACGGCCGCTTCTCCGCGGAGTTGTCCGACTCGCCGTCGACACCCGAGGCCACCACGCCACTTCCCCCGGGCGTGCGCGTGGGGTCCCTGGGTGGCCTGGTGGGTCCGGGCGAGTCAGGCCTCGCCGAGCTGCTCGGACGCTGGTCCGCGCCCAGGCCGGAGGACTTCGGACGCGACGACTGCTTCGGGGTGCTCAACGCTGGATCCGCGAGCGATCCGGCGGTGGTGACCGTGAACCCGGGAGTTGCGGTGGGTTCGCCGATCCATGTCCTCCATCTCCGAACCTCGGGCTCGGATCTCGGCCCGACGCTCTCCCAACCGATGACCGTGATCGACGTAGGGAGCGGCGCGAGCTGCAGGGTGATCGAGTCCCACGTCTCGATGGGCCCCGGTGTCACCAACGCAGTCACCCGCATCCGCGCGGGTGTGGACTCCCACCTCCACCATGTGAGGATCCAGGACGACCACGCCGACGGAGCCCACGTGGGCGACACCGTGGTGGAACAGCACCGTGGGTCGTACCTGAAGAGCATCTCGGTCAACCTCGGCGCAGGCCCATCGCGCAACGGCATCGAGGTCAGCCTCAACGGAGAGCACGCCACCGCCGAGTTGTCGGGACTGTCGTTGCTCACCGGCACCCAGCGCAGCGATACGGTGCTGAACATCGCGCACCGGGTGCCCAACTGCACCAGTAGCCAGGACTTCCGAAGCATCGTGGACGATCGTGCACGTTCGTCGTTCTGCGGCCATGTCCTGGTGGCACACGGCGCGGTCGGCACCGATTCATCGCAGTCCAACCGCAACCTCCTGTTGGCCCGCACCGCCCAGGCCGACACCCGACCGTGGCTCGAGATCCTCGCCGACGACGTCAGGTGCACCCACGGAGCCACCGTCGGACGCCTCGACGACGAGTCGCTGTTCTACATGCGCTCGCGGGGCATCCCCGGGCACAAGGCGGAGTCGATGCTCGTGGGGGCGTTCGCGGCGGAGGTCATCGACGCCGTGGATCCACCGAGCCTTCGGGCGACGCTGTACGGCCGCATCGACAGGCTGGACGCGGGTGCACATGACTGATCCGCGGGCTGTCCCCGCCGAGCGAGGAGGCGCACTGTGAGAAGCGACTGGAACCCGGTGGTGATCTCCAGGGACATCGACGCCACCACCGTGCCGGCGGGTGAGCACATCCGACTCAACGAGGGCGGCGAGGTCGAGGTCTTCCAACAGCTCGGCAACAGCGTGACCGTGTTGACCCAGATGGGTACGCTGCTGCGCGTCGACGGGGCCGACGCAGACGCCTTGGGTCTCGACCGGGTGCTTCCACCCAACGCGGATGGCAGCGAGCCGTACTCACCCGAACATGTCATCGCCGCGCTCAAAGGCGTCTACGACCCCGAGATCCCAGTCAACATCGTCGACCTGGGACTCGTGTACCGCTGCGACGAGGTGCCACTGGACGACGGACGCAGGCGCATCGAGGTGGACATGACCATGACCGCCCCGGGTTGCGGGATGGGCGACGTGCTCACCGCCGACGCAGAGCGGGCCGTCGGGGCGGTACCGGGTGTCGACGAGGTGGAGGTCACCCTCGTGTGGTCCCCACCGTGGGACATGTCCAGGATGAGCGAGGAGACCCGCCTCGAGCTGGGGCTTCTCTGAGGGCTGCTGCTTCGACACGGACCGAGGGTTTCAGGAGGACGACGTGACGCACCTGCTGCCGGTGGAGCCGATCGAGACGCTCGACCACTACCTGGCCACCGACACCGGTGGGCTCGGCCTCAGGCGTGCCCGGGAGATCGGACCTGAGGCTGTCGTCGAGGAGGTCAAGGCGTCGGGGCTCCGTGGGCGTGGGGGCGGTGGATTCCCGACCGGCGCGAAGTGGGCGGGCATCGCGGCTCAGGCAGGTGAGACCCGCTACGTGGTCTGCAACGGCGCGGAGGGCGAGCCGGGCACGTTCAAGGACCGGGCCCTGATACGGGCCAACCCGTACCAGTTGGTGGAAGGCCTGATCATCGCCGGCCTGGCGATTCAGGCTCAGGAGGTCTACGTCTGCCTGAAGGCGAGCTTCGAGACCGAGATCGCCCGCCTGACGCGTGCCGTGGAGGAGTTCCAGTTGGCGGGGATCTGCTCGGAGTGCACCGTCAACATCGTCGCCGGGCCCGACGAGTACCTCTTCGGTGAGGAGAAGGCGATGCTGGAGGTGATCGAGGGCAACGATCCCCTGCCGCGCTGGCTGCCGCCGCACCTGCACGGGTTGTTCTCGCCCGCTCCACAGCTCGGATGGCAGGCCACCCGCGACCAGGCCGAGTCGCAGGGTCACCCCCACTCGCCGTCCACCAGCGACGCCACGAACGTCGAGGCAGGCCACGAGTCGAACCCGACGCTCGTCAACAACGTGGAGACCTTCTCGAACGTTCCGCACATCCTCGCCCGTGGTGCCGACTGGTTCCGCGGCCTGGGCACTGCGGAGTCACCGGGGACGATCGTGGCCACGGTCGTGGGTGACGTGGTTGCGCCCGACGTTGGCGAGGTCGAGCTGGGCACGCCGCTGCACGCGGTGATCGACGCCGTGGGCAGCGGACTGCCCCCGGGACGGTCCGTCAAGGCGGTGTTCTCGGGTGTGGCCAACGCGGTGCTGACCCCGGAGCACCTGGATGCACCCCTCAGCTACGAAGGCCTGGCGGCGGCGGGTAGTGGCATGGGCGCCGCCGGGTTCATCGTCTACGACGACACGACCTGCATGGTCGACGTCGCCTATCACTTCTCACGGTTCCTCTCGGTGGAGTCGTGCGGCCAGTGCCCGCCTTGCAAGCTCGGGTCCAGCGCCATCACCGAGCACCTGGAGCGCATCGAGACCGGCGAGGGGACCGTCGACGACATCGACGCGATCGTCGGTTGGATCGGCCACGTGACCGATGGCAACCGCTGCTACCTGGCGGTCGAGGAGCAGACCGTGATCAGGAGCATCCTCGAGGCCTTCCCTCGGAGTTCGACGAACACGTCGAGTCGGGAGCGTGCCCCCGACGCCGCGAGCTGCCGATGCCGAAGCTCGTGGACCTCACCGGCGGCGTGGCCACCTACGACGAGAGCTTCTGGCGCAAGCGGCCGGACTGGACCTACGACCCGCAACTGATCCGCCCCACCGACCGCAACTGATCCGCCCCACCGACCGCAACTGAATGGTGTGGGCCACCTGTGGGTGGCCCACACCATTCAGTTCGCAGGGGGTCGTCAGTTCGCAGAGGGGGGTTGGTCGCGGTGCCGTCGGGGTGGAGGGCGAATCGATCGGCCCCACGTGGGTGGACCGGATCCGCAGAGGACCACGGCCAGCCGCCGAAGCGCGCCCGCTGGTAGTCCTCCACGGCCTCCGCGAGCTGTGCACGCGTATTCATGACGAAGGGCCCGTAGTGGGCGACGGGTTCACCGATCGGACGGCCCCCAGCAACAGGATCTCCACTCCCCCACCACCGGCGACCAGTTCCACCTCGCGGCCGTCTGTGAGCCGTGCTCCAGTGCCGGCGTCGAGCGCCAGGCCGTGCACCTCGACCGAGTCGCCCTCGAAGGCGTACAGCATCCGCGTGCTGGTGTCCCCTTCGGCGCGCGGCAGCATCCAACGCGAGCCAGGCCGCATGCGGACATGCCAGACGGACACGTCCGCATCGGGCTGCGAGGCCCAGGAGTCGGGAGGAGGCGGCAGCGGTTCGCCGGACGGACCGGCGCCAGGCACCGTTCCGGCGATTGCCGTCACCGCAACACCCTCGGCGACTGTCACCTCCGGGATGGAGTCGGCCCAGAACATGGTGAAGTACGGGTCGGCGAACTTGCTCCGCGCAGGCAGGTTCAGCCAGATCTGGAACACCTCGGTGGGATTCGGTGAGTCCTGCTCGATGAGCGGGAACATCTCGGAGTGAACCACCCCTGCCCCGGTTGTGAGCCATTGCGTGTCGCCACGACCGTAACGTGCGGTTGCCCCGAGTGAGTCGGAGTGGTCGATCAAGCCCCGGCGCACGTAGGTGATGGTCTCGAACCCACGGTGAGGATGGGCCGGAAAGCCCGGCACGGAGTCTCCGTGGTACATGCTCCAACCGTCCTTGTCGCTGAAGTCCGAGCCGATGTCACGACCATCCAAGCCCGCGTCGGGAGTCATCTCCGGCGTCCCGGACGGGTAGTCGTCGCGGTGATGCGCCACGAACAGGAACGGGTCGAGCGTGGGCCAGTGCAGCCCCAGCGGGAACGTCTCGGCGATGGCGGCGGAACTAGGCGGTGAAGGGTGTCGATCGGTTACCTCGGCAGACATCTGACTCCATTCGATGTGTCGTGTGGTGAACCCACACAGCTCATGGCAGCAACTCTATGATGTGTCAACCACCGTCGGAGTGGATTGATTCCCGCCTGATGCCCCGCTCACCCGAAGCGGTTGATCGCCCTTCCGAGCAGCCCGCTGCGTCCCGGAACCAGGCGCGCGAAGGTGTCCAAGACCCTGGCGTCGGGACCCACGATCATCCGTGCCCTGTCCTTCTCGATCGCCTTCACGATCCTGGCGGCGACCGCTTCGGGTGGGCGCATGACCACCGATGCCAGGCGCATCTCACCCATCCGTGCGATCCTCTCGCCGTCGGCACCGCGCGCGGATGACGTGATCGCGGTGTGGATCGCGCCCGGGTGGACGCTGGTCACACCCACTCCCGTTCCACGCAGCTCACCCCGGAGCGACTCGCTCAAGGCACGCACCGCTCCCTTGGTGAGCGCGTAGGCGCCGTTGTGGGGCAACCCCAGGAGTCCCACCATGCTCGAGAGGTTCACTATGTGGGCCTCGTCCTGGCGCTCCAGCACCGGAAGGAAGAACCGGCAGCCGTACACGACACCCCAGACGTTGATGTCGATGATCCACCGGAGGTCGTCGATCGTCTCCTCGGTGAATCGCCCGGCGCTGGTCACACCCGCGTTGTTCACGAGTATGTGGGCGTCGCCGTGGAAGTCGAGGACCTCCTGGACCAACGCCTGCATCTGGCCCTCGGAGGATACCGTCCACCCTGTGGGTGGACACGTTCACCCCGGAACCCGCGAGCAGGCGCTCGGTCTCGGCGAGCCCGTCCGGGTTGAAGTCGACCAGGGCCACGTGCGTTCCCCGCGCCGCGAGGGCGCGACTCGTCGCCCGCCCGATCCCACTGCCCGCACCCGTCACGACCGCCACACGATCAGAGAGTCTCCTCATGGGCCCATCCTGCCACGGCCGGAACACCCACCCTCCACCCACGCAGTGCCTCCTCGCGCCGTTGCCCGGATGGTGATCGAGCACACGCCCGAAGGGGCTCGGTGCGGGTGGGTACGCTTGACGGGTGGACGCAGACACCCACGGTGATTCAGAGATCGCCCGCAAGGACCGCGAGTGGGCAGCCAAGGCCGAGACCGGCGCCACGAACCAGGCCGCAGCCCACCGTATGGCGACCGGCGGTGGGTATGGCGGCACGGCCACGGGACCCCGAGGGCCCGCTGACCCCCAGGCGTACAGAACCCCGAACAGCCTGCGCACGTCGAGTGGACCACGCTTCAGCGGACGCGCCGTGCTCGCGGCGTTCGGGATCCTGGGCGTGTTGCTGACCGTCGCGATCATGGCCATCCTCGCGGTCAGGGTGCTCGACGGCATGTCAGGCACTGACAGCGGCGAGGCTGACGGCAGTGCCGATGACGACCGGTGACGCGACCGATGACCGGAAGGCTGAACCCGCGCCGGCGATCGCACCCGGGTGCCCGTGGCACCAGGTGTGCCCGGCGGGGCGGAGATCGACCCGAGCGGCCCGACGGATGCAGCACGCACTGCGGCATGCGACGCTGAGCGCGTCACGATCGAGACCGCCGCCGACGCATTCGAGATCCTCTACGGCAACCCGCCCTCCAGCATCGACGAACTCGTCGACAGCGGGTACCTGAGGCCCGACGACGACGGCTTCTCCCACGAGCTGTCACCTGAGGGAACCGTCGTCCCCACCGGTGAGTGCGCACCTGCCTGAGCAGCCTCGTCCACGATCGCCGCGAACCACGGACTCGGCTCCGGGGTATCCGACCACCGTCGAAGGCTCCTGAGGCCTACTGTCGGAGACATGACCGGTGAGATGGAGACACTTACGCAGGCGACCAACCGTCTGGGGGCGGCAGGGTACGAAGCCCAGTTCCTGATCAGAGGAGACACCGTCGAGTGCCACAGCTGCGACTGCGTGGTCGCAGCCGGGCAGTTGACGGTGGACGACACCGTCCGGTTCGAGGGGATGAGCGATCCCGGAGACGAGTCCGTGCTGTTCGCGCTCACCGCCGAATGCGGCCACCGGGGAACCCTCACCGTCACCTATGGCCCGGACGTCTCGCCTGAGGAGATCGAGATCGTCTCACACCTCCAGACCCCGTGACAGGTAGGTTCGGTCCTCATCGGCCGGATGGGGGCTGAGCCCTGGGCTCCGCAGGTCGCGGCCGGACATCCACCGGAAGTCAGGCAGTCGCACCTAGCCTGATGGTGATGGGCAAGAGCCGGGTGCTGGTGCTGGTGGCGGTCGCAGTCCTCGGTGGTTCCACCTGTGGTACGAGCAGTGATGTCGGTTCGGGATTCCCTCGACGGGTGAGGCCGCCGTCATGGGCCATCACGACGACAGCCTCACCGAGCAGAGTTCAGCCGGTACCTCGACCGACACACCGGCCGCGACGGTTCCTGAGGTCGACACGACCCTTCAGGCTCCGACGACATCGAGCACGGTGCCGACGCTGCGACGTGCCACCCTGTTGTTCGCAGGTGACGTGCTCCCCCACATGCCCCTCGTGCGCGCAACCCAGCGACCCGACGGCGGCTATGACATGGGGGCTCTCTTCAGCTCGATCAGGCCATTGGTGAGCAGTGCGGACGTGGCTGTATGTCACATGGAGGTCCCGATCTCCCCCGACAACTCCCACATCAGCGGGTATCCCATGTTCTCGGCGCCTGCGGAGACCGCTCCTGCGATGGCCGGCACAGGCTTCGACGGTTGCAGTACGGCATCCAACCACAGCATCGACCGCGGCTTCAGCGGATTGACCGGCACGCTGGAGTCACTCGACTTCTGGGGCCTGGCGCACTCAGGCACCGGTCGGACCCAGACTGAAGCCACAGCCCCGGCATGGTACGACGCGAACGGCATCAAGATCGCTCACCTGTCCTATACCTACGGCACCAATGGGATACCGCTACCCACCGAGGCACCGTGGTCGGTACGACTCATCGATCCCGCGGCCATCGTCACGGACGCGCAACGGGTCCGCTCGGAGGGTGCCGAAGTCGTGGTCGTGAGCGTGCACTGGGGCACCGAGTACCGGTCTGATCCCGACGAGCAACAGCGAGCCATCGCCGACGAGCTCACCCGCTCTGGCTCGGTGGACCTCGTCGTCGGCCACCACGCTCATATCCCACAACCCGCGGAGCGGGTCAACGGCAAGTGGGTACTGTTCGGGCTCGGGAACCTCGTGTCCAACCAGACCGAGGGATGCTGCAAGTCAGGAGTCCAGGACGGAGCGATCGTCACTGCCAACCTGGTTGTACGCGGCGAACCTGGGGCAGGTGCAGCCGAGGTGGAGCAGATCGTGTTCACCCCCGTGCGCGTGGACCGAGCAGACGGGTTCCGGGTGGTGCCTGTCGCCGAGGCACTCGCCGGCACAGCCCCCAGGGGCTCCCTGGGCGACGAGGAGCTGTTCGCGAGCCTCGCGCGAACCACCGCCGTGGTGGCACGCACCCCGGATCCAGCACTGGTGCTGTCCACCCTGCCGTAGCACCGACGGTCCCCGAGGACCGACCAGGGGATGTCGGCACCACGGATGGGGCCGCACCCTCAACGGCCCGGGGTGACCCTTGCCGTCAACTCGGCCTCATAACCCTGGACGCGGGATGCGGCGAGTGCCACCCCCGCCCACATGGCCAACATGCCGGCCACCGGGGCCGACAGCGACGCCACGGTGGCAAGGGGGGCCGACACCTCAGTCGCGAGATAGATCGCCAACGCCACCGGCGCGGTCACCAGCCCGAGCACGATGACGCTGCCGGTGAGCATGATGCCAGCCAGGCATCCTTGCCCTGTGTCGCCACCTGCGAGCGGGTTCGGGCTGTCCGGAAGCGCGAACGGGGCAAGCACGGCGCTCAGCACCGCGACTCCGGCGGCAGCGGTCACCGAGCCGACTGCCACCAGCCACCCCGCAGGTATCCAGTGCCACCCACCGGTCATCACGGCCAGTGCCACAGGGAGTACGAGGCCCGGCAACGCCATCACCAGCAACGACGACCGCACCTTCGCGCGGACCAACGTGCGACCGTCGGCCCCTGCGAGGATCTCGCTCCAAATGGGCGGACCGTCCATCCCGAACGCGTTGTTGCCGTCGAAGAGCACCGCGAAGTGGATCGCGCCGCCCATGATGACCAACCGCGAGTCGACAGCGGTGCCAAGCACGGGGGCCAGGAAGTAGACCGCACCCCCCACAGCCAGCGCCGTCACGGTGTTGACGGCCTGGCGCGGGGTGCGGATCTTGGTGAGGATCGTGCGGGCTGCGACAGCCCGGACACGTGGGGCACTCCCAAGTGGCCAGGCCCGGTCACGCCACCGCCGCGCTGCGCTCCGGGCTCGCTCCGCACCCGCTGTGTGTCCGACTGCGATGAAGCGCCTGCTTGTCCCACGCCCGGCGCCGCCCGGACGCGGCGAGGACCGCGCCAGTCGATCCGTGCTCAGGACCGCCACCACCGACAACAAGGGCAGCCAAGCAAGTCCGGCCAGCAGGTGACCTGTCGCTTCGACGGGATCGGCTGCTCCCGTGACGGCGAGCCCGGAGTTGGCCCGGTGGGGTCCACCGCGCCACGCCGGCCATCGACTCCCACCGACGCGCGTTCCACGACTCCGGGTTCGCGGCCAGCAACTGGGTCACGAGAAGCGCTCCGAGCGCAGCGAAGGTGGCTCCGGCGTGGGCAAGCTGACGGAAGCGCGTGGTGGCCACCGCCCCGATCAGGTTCGCCAGGGTGCGACTCGCCAACAGCAGGGACATCCACCAACCGACCACGGCGATCACGACGACGGCGCCGGGTCCGACACCGGGAGACCACCAGCCGCCGATCACCCCGAACCCCACCAATGCAGCAAGCACCGCCGGTGGTCCGATCACAGCAGTGGAGAGCATGCCCAGCCCCAGGTGCAGGCGCCCGATCGGCTCCCCCGCGAACGCCCGGGGGTCCACCGCGGACTCCACGCCCGTGGCCGCCGAGAGCAGTCCCACACCGAACACCGCTGCTGGGAGGAACACCACCAGCAGGTCATCCGCGATCCCGACGTTGCGACCCAGCAACGTGAGGATCAACAGACCCAGTGCTCCCAGGAGCGACGACGCCACCAGCGCCGACACGACCTGCAATCGGCCCTGCCCGCTGCGTCGCAGGCTTCCCGACAGGACATGCCATTTCAGCGCGACGAACAGCCCCATCGCCCGGCTCACGCCGACAGCCGGAGCTCCACCACCAACAGCGGCCCGGTCGGCCTCAGCCGTCATGGAGCCAACCGAGCAGCGATGGGTCGGCCGGAGCGGCACCGATCATCGAGATGAACGTGTCCTCCAGAGTGCTTCCCGGGAACCTCACCTCGTCGAGCAGCCCGGCCGTGAGCACAGTTCCGTGAGACATCACCACGACGAAGTCGCACATGCGCTCGACCAGGTCCATCGCATGACTGGAGAACACCACCGTCCCGCCCGCGGCACGGAACCGGTCGAGGATCCCCCGCACGGCCACCGCCGAGACGGGGTCGACGCCTTCGAACGGTTCGTCCAGCAGGACGACCTCCGGGCTGTGCAGCAGAGCCGCCGCTATCGCGGTCTTCTTGCGCATGCCGTGGCTGTATCCACCGATCTGCTGATCCGCGGAATCGGTGAGGTCCATCACTCCCAGCAGCTCCCCACTGCGCCGCGCTGTCTCGTGGGCCGTGAGCCCACGCAACCGACCGAGGTGCGTGAGCCATTCACGCGCCGTGAGGCGGTCGAACAGGTTCAGCGGGTCGGGCACCACTCCGAGGATTCTCCGCACCGTCATCGGGTCGGCCCAGGAGTCATGACCGCTCACCCAGACCGCTCCGGCGTCCGGTCGCTGCAGGCCGGCAACCATCCGCAGGATCGTGGTCTTGCCCGAACCGTTGGGGCCCACGAGGCCGCAGAAGGCACCCACGGGGATGTCGAGGTTCGCGTTCGCCACCGCCACGGTGGAGCCGAACTGCTTGTGCAGCCCACGCGTCACCACCGCCGGCCACACCGGTGAGACTCCTGCATGCGCGTCGAGGTCGATCGTGCTGTGGGACATCGCACAAGTGTGGCCCACATCCCTGCGTACACCACCCACCGCCGAAGCCGACACCGAGACACGCCTACCTAGGATCCCTGTGCATGAGCGCCACCGACGACCCTCCCGCCGACCCGGGCACCAATGAACGTGCCACCGACGCGACGCAATCGCACGGGAGTTTCCCGGAGGCGCCCGAACTGGTCACCTCGCAGTGGTTCAACACCGATGCCGATATCTCGCTGCGCTCGCTACGGGGGAGCGTCGTCGTGATCGAAGCCTTCCAGATGCTGTGCCCGGGGTGCGTCAGCCACGGCCTCCCGTTGGCGAAGCGCGTCCACGCTGCCTTCGCCCACGACGTGACCGTGCTCGGGTTGCACACGGTGTTCGAGCACCATGAGGCGATGACGCCGGTATCACTCGAAGCCTTCCTGGCGGAGTACGCCATCACGTTCCCCGTCGGCGTGGACACCGCCGGTACCGGCACCCCGCTGCCCGAGACCATGCAGCGATACGGCCTTTCCGGGACACCGAGCATGCTTGTGATCGACCGCGCCGGCCGACTCCGGGCCAACGCCTTCGGGCAACTCGAGGATCTGCGGCTCGGCGCACTGCTCGCGCGCCTCATCGACGAACCCGCCGCGCCGCACTGACCCCGTGGATGCACCGGAGCCCTCCGGCGTGCTGTCCGACGACGGCGTCGAATGCCAGGATCACGTGCCCCTGGCACGATCTGACTCGCCGGGTGCGTCCGCGTATCGACCAACCTGCGTGAGCATCTCGATGGTCACGTAGCTCACGATGAGGAACGAGGCCAACAGCGCCGTTACCACGGCTGCACGCGGCGTATCTCCAGCAGCGACGTCGGAGCCGACGTCGTAGAGCAACCTCCGCGGCCGCGCGAGCACGTCCCAACTGTTGAACCGGGCGAAGCGACCCACGTACACCCCGAAGCCCGAGAGCCCCAGCACCACCACAGCCATGACCCATCCCCAGGTCGCGCCCACGCGACGGGTCACCGCTGCCTGCACCAGGTGCAGGCTCACGAAGCCGGCCAACAGGCCGGCGATCCCCGCCGTTCCCAGAATGAGGGCGTCGTACCACAGAGGCGTTGGCGGTTGCTCCCGCAGGTGGATCAGATCGGTCATCAGGTATGGGGAGTTGGGGAACATGAACAGCCATGCGACCCAGGACACCGCACCCAGGACACGGCGGTCATGGCGCCACGCGGCGTCCACCACGAGCGCCAACAGCACCGGCACGCCGGCGAGGAACAGGTTCCACACCAGGAATCCGTAGGAGATCTGCCGGCTGACGGTCGACCGGGCGACGAGCATCACCACAGGGAACGCCCCACATGCCATGAGACAGCCGAGCAGCGCCACGCGCGCACGGAACTCCTGTTGTCCCAGTGCCGCACCACGCACCCGATCCTCGTCATCCACAACTGAGAGGATTCCACATGACCACGGGCACCGGGCAGTGCCGATGCTCGGCCTCCAGGAACGCGCCCGCACCGAGCTCCGAGGTCACCGACCCCCGCGGTGGCGAACAACCATGTGACCCAGGGCCCCTCGATGCTCGACACCGAGGATCTCGACGAGCTCACACTCTCACGCATCGCGACGCTCGACGGCTGAGTCACGGTCTTCCTGGGTGGATCAGAAGCCGCCTGTTGCACACCGTGAGTCAGCTCTTGGTCGCCTTCTGGTAGCGACGCACCGCGAGCACCGAGAACACCACGACGGTGGCCACCGACCAGATCAGCGTGTAGAGCTCTGCGTGCTGCATCGGCCAGGCCTCGGGTTCGGGGTGCCGGGCGGGATGTTCCCGAACAGCTCCCGGGCTGCCTGGGTGACCGTCGAGACGGGGTTCCACTCGGCGAACGTCTGCAGGGGTTCCGGCAGGTCCTCGACCGGCACGAAGGTGTTGGCCACGAAGGTGAGCGGGAAGATCACCATGAACGAGGCGTTGTTGATGACCTCCACGCTCGGGATGATCAGCGCTATGTAGGCCATCACCCAGGAGATGGAGTACGCGAACAGCAACAGCAACCCGAACGCGAGCAGTGCGTCCCACAACGAGCCACGGATCCGCCAGCCGACCAGCAATCCGGTGCAGGCCATCACGATGATCGACAACACGTTGTAGATGACGTCGCTCGCGGTCCTGCCCGCAAGCACCGCCGAACTACTCATCGGAAGGGACCTGAACCGGTTGATGATCCCCTTCTCCATGTCCTCGGCGATCCCCACGCCGGTGAACGTCGCGCCGAACATGACCGTCTGGGCGAAGACCCCGGCGATCAGGAACTCCCGGTAGCTGCTCCCCGCGATCTGGATCGCGTTGCCGAAGACGTAGCCGAACAGCACCACGAACATGATCGGTGTGACCAACACGAACATCAGGACTTCGGGGACACGCCGGATCTTGATCACGTTCCGCTTGGCGATCACCGCGGTGTCGGCGAACACCTGGGGTACTGCACTCATCAGGCCACCTCGGATCTCAGGCCCTCGGAGGCACCCGCGGCGTCGTCGGCGGACGGTTCCTCGGCCCTGTGGCCGGTGAGGGTCAGGAACACCTCGTCGAGGGTGGGGCGGCGCAGACCCACGTCCACGAGTGCGACACCCCCGGCGTCGAGGCGCCTGAGAGCGTCGGTGAGAACCGGCGCGCCGCCGGTGATCGGCACCACGATCCGCCGGGAACCGTCGTCGGCGTCGATGTCGCCTACCGCCAGCGGCGCCAACAGCTCACGGGCGGCGTCCAACTGGGCGACGTCGGCCAGAGTGGCTTCGATGCGCTCCCCGCCGACTTGGACCTTGAGCTCGTCGGCGGTGCCCTGGGCGATGGCCCGCCCATGGTCGATCACGAGGATCTCGTCCGCGAGCTGGTCGGCCTCCTCCAGGTACTGGGTGGTGAGCAGCACTGTGGTACCGCCTGACACGAGCTCGCGGATGATCGACCAGAGCTCGAGACGGCTGTGCGGGTCCAGGCCGGTCGTAGGCTCGTCGAGGAACAACACGGGAGGTTCGGCCACCAACGCGCCGGCGAGGTCGAGGCGCCTGCGCATTCCACCGGAGTAGCCCTTGGTCGAGCGGTCCGCGGCCTCGGTGAGCTCGAACCGATCGAGGAGCTCTCGCGCACGCGCCCGAGAGCGCTCCTTGCCCAGGTGGTAGAGCCGACCGATCATCTCGAGGTTCTCGAAGCCGCTCAGCACCTCGTCGACGGCCGCGTACTGCCCCGACAGCCCGATGCGCCGACGCACTTCGCGGGGTTCCGCGATCACGTCGATGCCCGCGACCCGGGCGGTGCCCTCGTCGGGTTGGAGCAGGGTGGTGAGGATCGAGACCGCGGTGGTCTTGCCGGCGCCGTTCGGGCCGAGCAGGCCGAGCACCGTCCCCTCGGGCACCTCGAGGTCGAGTCCGTCGAGCGCGGTCACCTCCCCGAAGCGCTTCGTGAGGCCGGTGGCCTCTATGGCAGCTTGCATGGCGCGCACACTACCGAGTCGGCCGCCCCTCACACATATGGGTTGTCGATGCAACAGCTGCGGGATCAACCACCGGCACCGCGGCCGACCGCGCACGCCGTGGATCCCCACCCGGCGTACCGTCGGGGTGTGATGGACGACTCCTCAGCCACCTTCGGATCTACGCCGGCCCACGCGGGACCACCCGAGCGCCCCACTCCGCACCGAGACCGATGCCCTCGGATCGGTCGAGGTACCCGCAGATCGCTACTGGGGGGCCCAGACACAACGGGCCCTTTCCAACTTCGACATCGGTGGCCCGTGCGAACGGATGCCGGTCGAGGTGATCCACGCCTACGGGCAGGTGGAAGCGCGCCGCTGCACGCGTGAACGCGGCCAACGGGGACATCGCGGCGCGGACCGCGGAGCTGATCGATCGCGTGGCAGGTGAGGTCGCCTCTGGGCAACTCGACGAGGAGTTCCCGATCGCGGTGTGGCAGACGGGATCCGGCACCCAGACCAACATGAACCTCAACGAGGTGATCTCGAATCGCTGCATCGAACTTGCAGGGGGCTGATGGGCTCCAAGGACCCGGTGCACCCGAACGACCACGTGAACGCATCGCAGTCCTCCAACGACACCTTCCCCACGGCCATGCACGTGGCAGCACGCCTCATGCTCGTCGAGAGAGTCGTTCCGGCACTCGACGAACTGATCGCGTCGCTTGAGGCCAAGGCCGGCCGCTGGGCCGAAGTGGTGAAGATCGGCCGGACCCACCTGCAGGATGCCACCCCGCTCACGGTTGGCCAGGAGTGGTCCGGCTACGCCGCAGCCCTGACCGACTCACGCGATTCCCTGGTTGCCGACTCAGCGGGACTGCTGCAGCTCGCGGCCGGAGGAACCGCCGTGGGCACCGGCGTGAACACCCGTGTCGGATTCGCCGAGGCCGTGGCGGCGGAGCTGGCGTCGATCACCGGCCAGCCGTTCGTCACCGCCCCGAACAAGTTCTCCGCGCTTGGCACCCTCGACGCCTCCGTGCGCTGCTCGGCTGGACTGCGCAACGTGGCAGTCACGCTGTTCAAGATCGCGAACGACCTCCGCTGGTTGGGTTCGGGTCCGCGTGGGGCTTGGCGAGTTGCGGCTGCCTGCCAACGAGCCGGGTAGCTCGATCATGCCCGGGAAGGTCAACCCCACCCAGGCCGAGGCCATGCAGATGGTTGCGCTGCAGGTGATGGGCAACGACGCCACCATCGCCATGTCCGGAAAGGAGGGGGCAACCTCGAGCTCAACACGTTTCGCCCCGTGGTGATCTCCCAACCTGTTGCAGTCCATGCGCCTGCTGGCCGACACGGCCCGCTCCTTCGACGAGCACATGGTGCGTGGCACCGAGTTGAACCTGAGGACCATCGAGGCGCATGTGGCGGAATCCACGATGATGGTCACCGCTCTCGTGCCCCACATCGGCTACGACAAGGCGGCCGAGATCGCCCACCTGACCCTGAGCGAGGACCTTTCAGTGCGAGATGCTGCCCTGAGACTCGGCGTCGACGCCGAGTTGTTCGACCGCGCCGTGTTGCCCATCGAGCTCACGCGTCCATCGCCGGCCGACTGACCAGCGCCTGGCACCGGGCAGCGCCGGGGACTCGGACGCGGCTCAGGAGCGACCCAGGCGCGCGCCGCGCACGAGCATCCCTTGGTAGAGCCTCGCCGGTAGGCGCGACAGTGCGTCGACAGCAACGGCATCCGCGCCCACCATCACCCGGCGGCGGTCCTTGCGAACGGCCTCGAGGATCTTGCGAGCGGCCTTGTCGGGGGTGGTCCGCGCCACCTGGTCGAACAGGTCACCTACGTCGTCGCGCGACGCTCCCAGGTCGGCCACCGAGTCGTTCACACGCGCTCTGCGGGCGATGTTGGTGCGTATGCCACCCGGGTGGACCGTGGTGCACGACACCCCGCAGTCCGCTACGTCGAGCTCCATGCGCAGGGCATCGGTGAAGCCCCGCACTGCGAACTTCGAGGAGTTGTATGCACCCTGGGAGGGCACGCTGATGAGTCCGAACACGCTGGAGAGGTTGACCACGTGGCCCACACCGGCGTCACGCAGCTTCGGAAGGAAGGCATCGGTGCCGTGGACCACGCCCCAGAAGTTGATGTTCATCAGCCACTCGAAGTCCTCGATCGCCAGCCCCTCGATCGTGGAGCCGATCGCCACTCCTGCGTTGTTCACCACGAGGTTCACTGTCCCGTGCTCGGCCACCACCTGGTCGGCCCAGGCGAAGACCGCGTCCCTGTCGGCCACGTCCAGCCGCTGCGACGTGACCTTCACACCGGCGCTCCCCGTCCTGTCGCTCGAGGTGCCGGTTCCGCCCACCGCCGAGCCCTCACACAGGGCGACGGTCTCGGCCAAGGTGGGCTCGTCGATGTCCGCGAGGGCAAGGTGGCATCCCTGCCTGTACAGCTCCACGGCCAGGGCGCGGCCGATCCCCGAGCCCGCACCCGTGACCGCCGCTACCCGTCCCGCCAGGTCGTCGAGGTGCGGCCTGCGGCGTGTCACCGACAGCGACCGACGAATCGACGCGGGCCCGACAGCCTGTGCACCCTCGACACCTCCACGGTGGTTCGGGTCACGGTTGGAGAAGACCATCGCGGAGTCACCCAGGGTGTCGGGTCGCATCACGGAGATGTCACGCAGGTAGCTCTGGTGCATCAGCCACGGATCGTTGTGGCCCTGGGTCGGGAAGCGGTCCACCGAGCGCTGCACGTACCCCGAGCCGAGGTCCAGCAGAGGCCGCAGCTCGACCTCCTCGTCGCGGTTGATCGCAGTGCACTGACGAAGGCCGCGATCGTGCATGTGGTTCAACAGGCGGCACACATACTCACTTGTGAGGTCCGCCTTGAGGGTCCACGAAGCGTTCGTGTAGCCGACCGCCATCGCCGCATTGGGCACACCCTCGAGCATCATGCCCTTGTAGACCATGCGCTGGGAGGGCTCCACCACCTGACCGTCGACGCACACCTGCATGCCACCCATGAACAGCAGGTCGAGCCCGGTGGCGGTCACCACCACGTCGGCTGCCAACTCCTCACCCGATCCGAGTCGGATGCCCGATGCGGTGAACCGCTGCACCGTGTCGGTCACCATCGACACCGACCCGGCGCGCAGCGCCGCGAACAGATCACCGTCGGTGACCGCGCAGAGCCTCTGGTCCCACGGGTCGTACCGCGGCGTGAAGTGCCTGTCGATGTCGAAGTCCCCGGGCAGCTCCATCTCGATGCCCTTGCGCAGCACGCTTCGCATGAGGCGCGGATGGCGGCGGCTGAGCACGTAGACCGACTGGGTGAACAGCGCGCTCACCCACTGAGCCCCGGACCCCAGACCCTCTCGGGCAGCCGACGACGCGCGAAGGTGGCGATCGGGTTGATCGTCGGTACGGACGCCATGTAGGTCGGTGAGCGCTGAAGCATCGTGACGTGCGCTGCGGACCCGGCCAGCGCCGGCACGAGGGTCACAGCCGTCGCACCGCTGCCGATCACGACGATCCGCTTGCCGCCGGCATCGAAGTCGTCGGGCCAGAACTGCGGATGGATCAGCTCCCCGGTGAAGTCGTCCATGCCGGGGAACTCCGGCAGGTACCCGCGGTCGTAGCGGTAGTACCCGGTGCAGGAGAACAGGAACGAGCACGTGAGCTCGACGGTGTCGACCCCGGGTCCCCCTTCGCCTTCTGCGTCGGAGGTCGGCTCCGGCAGGCCTTCGGCCGGGACCTCACGGTCGCTGAGGTCCTCGGGGATTCGCTGCACGGTCACGTGCCAACGGGCTTCCTCGGTGCTCCAGTCCGCGCGGACGACCCGATGGTGGAACCGGATACGGGAGGTGACGCCCGAGGCCTCGGCGGTGTCACGGATGTACTCCCGGATCGACCCACCGTCGGCGATCGACTTCTCACCCGCCCAGGGGCGGAACGGGTAGCCGAGGGTGTGCATCTCCGAATCCGAGCGGATCCCCGGGTACCGGAACAGGTCCCAGGTACCTCCTATCTCACCCCGTGACTCGAGCACTGCGTAGTCGGCCCACGGGCACTCCTTGGCGAGGTGGTGGGCCGCACCGATCCCCGACAGCCCCGCCCCGACGATCAACACGTCCAGATGTTCCATACATGCCCTATGTTTCCACGGATATGCGCCAGACCCACGAACGGGAGATCACCGAGGAGGTCCGGCTCTGCCGGCCCGGCGGAAGGCAACTGGACCCTGACGCGATCGGGTGGTCGAGGGTCCCACTGCACGACTGCAACCTGGCCGGAGTGTGGGGCCGAACGAAGCGCTGGGACTACTGGGCGGTCCTGGCGCCCGGCCTGGCCATCGCGGTCACCCTACGCGGACGTGGACTACCTCGGAATCGCGTCGATCTGGTGGGCGGACCTGAGCACGGGGGCGACCGGTGGGCATGAGGCGACGACGCCCCTGGCGCAGGGCGTATCGCTGCCGGACCGGCCGGGGACGCAACCGCTGACCCATCGTGGGAGGCACTCGAAGATCGACATCACCGACGACGATCGAGGCACCACGATCACCGCACGCTGGACCGAGCGCGACGGCCGAGCCGG
Source organism: Microthrixaceae bacterium (assembly GCA_027493675.1). Classification (GTDB taxonomy): domain Bacteria; phylum Actinomycetota; class Acidimicrobiia; order Acidimicrobiales; family Microtrichaceae; genus JAMLGJ01. Next base: position 141,799 of record JAOSKI010000044.1, read on the forward strand.
CGAGCTCGAGGCGCTGGTGGAGCTGCCCGAGGGCCATGAGTCGCTCAACGTGGTGATCCCCTGGTCACGCCGACGGTTCCAGTACACCTCCAAGCACCAGGCCCGGCCGGCCTCGGGCACTCTGGCGTGGGCGACGACCTGCGCCGCTTCGGACGGTCGCCCGGTGACGGACCCGAGGAGTCGGCCTGGGGCGTGCTGGATGTGGGTCGAGGGCGTTGGCCGTATTCGACGCGCTGGAACTGGGGAGGTGGTGCCGGCCACGCCGTGAACGGATCGGTCGTCGGCCTGCAGGTCGGTGCCAAGTGGACCGAGGGCACCGGCCACACCGAGAACGGCGTCATCGTGGACGGCGTGCTCTCCAAGATCGGCGCCGAGCTGGATTGGGACTACGACTGGAGCGACCCCATGGCTCCGTGGCGCGTGCGGCATCCCGACGGCTCGCTGGATCTGAGGTTGACCCCCGTCCACGACCGCCACACCAGGGTCGAGGCGCTGGTGATGGGCACCGAGGTGCACCAGGTCTTCGGCACCTGGTCGGGCCATTGCACGGGCGACGACGGTGTCCTCCACGAACTGCACGACTTCCTCGGCTTCGCGGAGGAGTCACGCTCACGCTGGTGAACCACCCGGGAGCCTTCGGGCCAATCGCGCCACACCGGTGAGCCCGACGTCTGCTCGCGAGCGCGCTCCTACAGCGCGACCCAGAACACGCTGGCGGGTGCACTCGCCAGATTGGTGAAGGAGAGCACCGACTCCTCGGTCACCATGAGGGCGTCATGTGCCCGCAGCACGGGAGTGGTCTCCCCCAGGTCCACCATGACCAGCCCTTCGGCGCACAACACGAGCTCGGTCCCGTGGGTCGGCACCGGAACACCCCGGCTCTCCTCACCCTCGAGCTCCACCAGGTGGACCAGCGGACCGGTGACCGGATCGTCGAACAGCGCGGAGCCGCTTCGCGTGGGCCGGCGGTCCGGTCGGGCGATGAAGGGACCACGCCGGCGACCGGTGCCGAGCAGATCGTCCAGGCCGACCCCGAGCGCCTCCACCAGCGGCACCAGCGTGTCGAGTGAGAGTCCCCGACGACCGGTCTCGGCCTGGGAGACCGCCGCGGGTGTGACATGGGCAAGCTCGGCCATCTGTGCCTGGGTGAGGTTGCGCTCGGCCCGTACCCGCTTGAGGCCCTCACCGAGGCGCCCCACGGCGTGCTCGCGCGAAGCCACCGGCACCTCCCCGGTGAGATCCAGGTCGACCATTGCGCCCTGCAACCAGCTCGAGCGTCCCTCTGCCTTGAGCACCCGCAGGCGACCGTCGCGCAGTTCGAACACGCACTGCGCGACGCGGGTGACTCCTTCGGCGACCGTCGCTCCGACGAGCTCGCGGCTCCCGACCCAGTAGGCGATGGCTCCACGGTCGAACAGATTCGGGCACGTGCGCCGGTAGAACTCGACGGTCGCTTCGGCGCCGAATCGCGCCATGAGGTCGTCGAGTGCCGTGACCACCACGCGGGCACCCTCTCCGATGTCGTCCGCGAGGATCACCGACTCGAGATCCGCCATCGCGGCTTGGTCGATCCGGCTTGGTCCGATCCAGGTTGGTCCGATCCAGGTTGGCCCGATCCACGCCCATCGGCCAACGTGTGGACCACGAGCTCCACGTCCGGGTCGGCCGGATGACCGCAGTCGGGCGGTGCACCCAGGCAGATGGTCCGGCGCACCGGAGTGCCGGGGGTGGCCTCACCGGCCGGTGGAGCCAGGAATGCGTCGAGCACGGGAACGAGATCGCCACGCTGCTCGGCCAGCCACACCACGTTGTCGCCCACTTCGAGACCACCCTCGATGAACTCGTCGAAGGTCGGAATTCCCGAAGTCTGCTTCATCCAGGGGTCCTCGCGCCGATGGAACCCCGTGAGCGGGATCCCGTACAGAGCCATGCTAACATAAGCCTCGCTAATTCATTCAGCCTTCGACTACATCACTGGTATCATCCAGCGGAGCGTGCGGACACGATCCACCGGCCGACGACGAACAGCCTCGACACGACGATCGCACCGACGAGGTCCCCCCTCACTTCCCCATCCCCATCTCCATCTCCGGCAAACCAGTGCAACCCAGTGCAACCCGGCACAGCACGGTGCAGGCGCATCGGGATCCTGGCAGGGCAGCCGAACGAACAAGGAAAGAGCAAATGGCAATGGACATCGCCGATCCGTCTCACACAGATCCGCCCCAGACGGAAGGCCACGACGCCATCCGGGCGCAACTGATCGAGGAGCGTGACGACATCCTGGGATCGGTCAAGGCCCGTCACGGCGAGGTGGAGGACGGCCCCACGGGCGTCTCCGATGGCTCCGGCGAGACGGAGCACCTGACGATCGCCGAGTTCAAGGAGCTCAGCCAGCACCTCGACCGGATGGCATCGGAGGCGCTCGCCGAGATCGAGGCCGCACTCGCCCGCCTGGACGACGGCACCTACGGCCTGTGTGTGGACTGCGCAGAGCAGATCAGCCCAGAGCGCCTCGAAGCTCTCCCCGCTGCGCGCGGTGCATGGACTGCCAGGCAAGGCAGGGTTGACCCGTCGGTAGGAGCGTCCGCCGACAGGCAGGCGACTCCGCCCGATGCACGACTCCGCGGGCCGGTACGGTGCACCCATGACCGCACTGAACGAACTCGTCACATGCAACGGTCCGGTCGCCACGGTGGTGATGAGCGCGCCGAGCGCCATCGTCAACGCGGCGGAGCGGTTCGAGACCCACTGGCAACGCGCGTACAGGGAGCTCACAGCGAGCGATCTGGACCCTTCCGACCTGCGACGACTCGACGAGACGGCCTCCGGTCTCCATCACGGTGAGGGTTCCTCGGTGGTGCTCATCGGTTGCCCCGGCGCCGATGCGTTCGTCGAGTTCCTCGACGAGGAGGTCGGCAACGACCTGGTCGTGGTCGACACTCTGCCCCGGCTCGGAGCACTGCTCGAGAGCCGGCAGCGGTCGGTACCCCATGTGATCGTGGTGGCCGACCGGGCCGGCGCGGACATCGTGGCGATCGACGGCGGCTCGGTCGTGACCACGCTCGGGGTGGAGGGCGAGACGGAGTTCATCCACCGGGGTCACCCGGGCGGGTTCTCGCAACGTCGCTACCAGCAGCGCGCCGAGAACCTGTGGGAGTCCAACGCTGCGCAGACCGCCGAGGTCGTGGCCAAGGTGGCCCGGGACATCCGGGCCCGGCTGGTGGCGGTCGCCGGTGACGTGCGCGCGGTCGGCTTCCTCCGGGAGCACCTGCCGACCGACGTCGCTGCGTTGACACACGAACTGGACGGGCAGTCCGACGATCTGATCGCCACCGAGACCAGGCACGCGACCGCAGACGTGGTGGCACGTGACACCCGCAAGGTCATGCGGGCACATCGTGACGCGTGCGGCACAGGCCGGGGGGCCGACGGCGCCCCTCAGACCACCGACGCCCTCTCGATCGGCCGCGTCGCCACCCTGTTGGTCCACGACGATCCTGCGGACGACCGCAGGGGCCTTGTCGACCTCGGCGGGACCTGGTGCTCCTCACGCGTGTCCGACGCGGCGGAGCCCCGCCCGGGGCGGAGGTGGCAGAGGCCCGCCTGGTCGACATCGTGGTCCGCGCCGCGTTGCGCAGTGACGCCGAGGTACGTTTCGTCCCCCGCCACGGTGGACCCGCAGAGGGCATCGGCGCGATCCTGCGTTGGTGAGGGACCCGAGGCCACTCCGAGCAGACGGCACCGGGCAGCCTCCCGATTCGCCGGGCGGACCTGCACCCGGGTCACCCGGACCCGGACCGGACGGCCCCGACGACACCGGCGCGTTCGGCGATCGCGCACTGACGATGATGCAGGCAGGGCTGATCGTCGGTGAGGCGATGCTCCGTGCCCGGATCGCCACCACCGAGGTCGAGGCGGCCATCGGCCGGCTCAACCGTGGGTTCGGCTTCGACCGCATCGAGGTCACGGTCACGATGAGCGAGATCATCCTCGGCCTCGTCGATCCACGCCTCGATGCCCCCATGACCGTCGTAAAGGTGATCGATGTCAGCGAGATCCGCCTCGACCTCCTCGTGGAGTGCGAGGCGCTGCTGAACTGGGTCGAGGCCGGCCACGCGGACCTGGACATGACCGTGGCGGAGCTCCGTCGCATCGCGACGGCCCCGGCGTTGCGGCCGTGGTGGGCGGACTCGCTGTTCTACCTGCTGTGCGTCGCTGCATGGATCGTCTTCGTGGGTGGAGGGCCGATCGGTGCTCTCGTAGGCGTGATCGGAGCAGCGCTGATCCAGGCGCTCGTGGTCCCGCTCTCACGTACCCGTCTACCCGAGGCGTTCGCCACGGCCGCGTCGGCCGCGCTGGCCGTCGCCGCACCGGCGACCGCGGCGTACCTGGGGATACCGATCGCGATGACACCCGCGATCGTCGGCGGGCTGTTCCCGCTGCTTCCCGGGGGTGCCCTCGTGGCGAGCGTCACCGACGGTCTCTCAGGCGCCCCGTTGTCATCGATGGCGAAGGGACTTCAGGCAACGGTCACCGCAGTGGCCGTGGCCCTCGGTGCGCTCGGGGCGCTGACGGTCGTGGACTCCCTCGACATCGTCACCACTGCCGATGGAGTGCGACACCGACGCTGATCGTCGGTGTCGCCGCGGCCGTGGCGGTCACCTCCCTCGCACTGTCTCGGTCCATGCCCCTGAAGCTCGCGCCCGGCACCGCGATCATCGCGATCCTGGCCTGGTCGGTCATCACGATGATGCCGCCCACCACCGAGGGGTTCCCTATGGACAGCTTCGTCGCAGCGCTCACCGTCGGGGTGAGCGGCCAGGTCATCGCACGGATCGTGCGGACATCGGCCGGCCTCTACACCACGACCGCGGTGTACGTGCTGGTTCCCGGCTTCGCCACCTACCTTGCGATGGCCGCGTTCGCCGCGGGCGACACCGAAGTCGGGATCGACCTCCTCGTGCGGGCGTTGACGATCTCGGCGGCGATCGCGGCGGGCGTGACCCTCGGCGTGGCGCTAACCCGCAAGGTCCCGGTCCCCCGCACACGCAGTTCGCGCACAGCCGGGTAGGTCGGCCTGGCGCCCGTCAGCGCCCGCACACGTCAGACCCACTTGCCCGGGTTGAGGATGTCGTGGGGATCCAGCGCGGCCTTGATCCGGCGGTTCAGCTCCATCACGTCGTCGCCGAGCTGTGCCTGCAGCAGGTGCGACTTGAGCATGCCCACCCCGTGCTCGCCGGTGATGGTCCCACCGAGCTCCAACGCGGCGTGCATCACGTCGTCGAACGCCGCGCGGGCGCGGTCCGTGGCATCGGGATCAGCGTCGTCGTAGGTGACCAGCGGATGGAAGTTGCCGTCGCCCGCATGACCGATCACCGGGATCGAGGTCTCCCGCGCCTGTGCTGTGTGCTGGATCCGCGCGAGCAGCTCCGGTATGCGCGGCAGCGATACCCCCACATCCTCGATCAGCACCGTGCCACGCCGCTCCACGCATGGGATGGCCATGCGCCGGGCCGCCATCAACATGGCGCCCTCGTCGGGATCGGTGCTGCGGGCGACATAGGTGGCACCGGAGTCCTGGAAGTGGCGGCCGATCCGGTCCGCCTCGCCACCGCCGGCATCCGAGCTCGCGAGCAGCAGCGCCGCAGCGGTGCGGTCCAACCCCATGGGCGCCGCATCCTCGACCGCGTTGAGCGCCGCTTGGTCCATCAGCTCGAGCGCAGCAGGACGTTCGGCGGCCATCACAGCGGCCACCGCACGCCCCGCGTCGCCGAGCGAGCCGAAGCTGCCGACGATCACAGCCGATGCCGGCGGCGCGGGCCGCAGGCGCAGGGTCGCCTCGGTGATGACACCGAGGGTCCCCTCGGATCCCACGAAGAGGCTCGACAGGTCGTACCCGGCGACGTTCTTGACCGTGGTGCCGCCGAGGCGGACCGCCGGGCCGTCCGCCAGCACGACCTGCATGCCAAGGACGTAGTCGTCGGTAACCCCGTAGCGCACGCAACACAGCCCGCCGGCGTTGGTCGCGAGGTTGCCCCCGATCGAGCAGATCTCGAACGAGGAGGGATCCGGGGATACCACAGACCCTCCTCCGCCGCGGCCCGCTTGAGCTCGGCGTTGAGCACTCCTGGACCCACCGTGGCGGTCATGGCGGCCGCGTCCACGCGCAGCGCACGCATGGCCCCGGTCGACAGCACGATGCAGCCGTCGAGGGCCGTCGACCCACCCGACAACCCGGTCCCCGCACCGCGGGGCACCACCAGGGTCCTGTGCTGCGACGCTATGCGCATGACCGCCTGCACGCTCTCGACCCTGGCTGCTCTGACCACCACGAGGGGGTGCCCGGTACGACCGGGGTCGCCCTGTCGGCGACGAACGACATCATCACGTCCGCGTCGAGGATCACCTCGGAGGGTTCCAGGTACCCGAGCAGAGCATCTGCGATCCGTGAGGCCGTCGGTCCTGCCATGTGGCCAGCTTCCCAGGATCGACACCCCCGACGAAACACCGAGGACGGGGGAATCGGCTGAACCCTGATCACGAGTGGGGCATACTGCGGTCATGCGCATCGGGATCAATGGCTCCAGCCTCATCGCTCTCGCGAGCCCGCTGGAGGAGGTGGCCGCACACGCCGCCGAAGCCGAGCGCGACGGTTTCGCCCACTACTGGATGGCACAGCTGCTCTGGCCCGACGCGCTGACGGCGATCGCCGCGATCGGCGCCCGCACCACCACGATCCGCTTCGGCACCGCAGTGGTACCCACCTGGCCGCGGCATCCCCTCATGCTGGCCGCGCAGGCGCTCACCGTTTCCCACGTATTGGGCGGACGCCTGACCCTCGGCATCGGCCTGGCTCACGCCACGACGGTGCAGGACACCTTCGGGATGCCCTTCGACTCCCCTGCGGAGCACATGGCCGAATACCTCGACGTGCTCCTTCCGGCGATGGAGGTCCACGCCGTGGATGCCCGGGGCGAGCACTGGTCGGGGCACACCGACGGCTTCGGCGTACCGCCCGAGGTGGAAGCCCCGTCGGTGGTGCTCGCAGCCATGGGGCCCCGGATGCTGGAACTGGCCGGCAGCCGCACCGACGGTTCCGTCCTGTGGTTGTCGGGCCCACGCACCATCGAGACGAGGATCCGACCTGCGCTGCACGCCGCCGCACAGAAGGTGGGAAGGCCCGAGCCCCAGGTGGTGGCGAGCGTCCCGGTGTGCGTCACAGAGGACCGCGACAAGGTCCACGACATGGTGGCGACCGTGCTCGCCGGCTACAACGAACTGCCGTCCTACCGCAGCGTGATGGACACCGAGCACGCGGACGGCCCAGCCGACGTGTCCCTCATCGGCAGCGAGGCCGAGGTGCGTGCAGGCCTCGAATCCTTCGCATCCGCGGGCACCACGGAGTTCTCCGCGCTCGAGTTCCCCAGCGACGACCACGAGGCCGCCGCCACCCGCTCCCTGCTGCGGGAGTTCGACCGCGCAGGATGACCCCTAACTCGGCCGGCGCCGTCCGCAGGCCCGGTCACGGGCCTGGTCATCAACCTGGCGGACAGTCCTGGCAGGTCCCGATCACGTCGAGTTGGTGGTCCGCCGGGGCGAAGCGGCCTCGACGGGCCATCTCCCGCAGGACAGCGTCGAGTTCGTCCTCGAAGGCCTCGGGCAACTCGAAGTCGGCGACGTTGCCGCACTCGGTGCACACCATGTGGTGGTGGTGACCGGAGATCTCCTGGGACAGCTCGTAACGGGCGAAGTCGTCGGTGGTGACGATCCGCTGCACGACTCCTGCCCGTTCCAGCAGCGCCAGGCTCCTGTAGGCCGAGCTCTGCACGACCGAGGTCGCGCGCTCGAGCACCTCGACGACGGTTAGGGGCTGGGGAGCACCACCGAGAGCGTCGACCACCGCCCGGCAGTTGGCGGTGTAGCGCCGGCCACTTCGGGCCATCTGCTCCCGCGCCACCTCGTGCACGTCGGTATCCCGCTGACTCACGCCAATACCCCGCTGGCTCACGTCAGTGCCCGTGCCCGTGGTGTGGGTCGTCCAGCACCACACCGCCGTCGTCGAGGTGCAGCACATTCCCTCCGAAGGCTTCACGCAGCGGGCCGGCGCTCAGCACTTCGCTGGGTGGCCCGAAAGCCACCTGGCGGGTCGCCAGGAGCAGCACGTTGTCCGCGCGTGCGGCGTCGTCGAGGTCATGGGTCGTGAAGACCACCGTGCGCCCGGCAGCCTTCTCCTGGTCGATCACCGCCGCGATGGTGCGGGCGGCGACCAGGTCCACCCCGGTTAGGGGTTCGTCCATCAACAGCAACTCCCCTCCTGCGCGAGCCCCTGCGCCACCAGCACCCTCTGGCGCTGTCCGCCCGAGAGCTCCTGGAGCTGGGACCACTCGAGATCACCGACCCCCACCCGGTCGAGTGCCGAATCGACTGCCGCGCGGTCCGCCTGGCCGCAACGCCTGACGAGTCCCAGGCGCGGATAGCGGGCCATCTGCACCGTGGAACGCACTGTCAGGGGAAGGGATCTGTCGACATCGGTGCTCTGCAACACGAGCGCCACCCCACCCCTGCGGTTCCGGGCCGGCACATCGAGGGTCCCCGAACGCACCTCGTTCAGACCCGCCAGTGCCCCGAGCAACGTCGACTTGCCCGAGCCGTTGGGACCGATCACCGCCAGCGTCGACCCCACCGGGACCTCGAACGTGACGGAGTCCAGGGCTCGGTGCGAACCGTGGTGGACCGAGACGGCCTCGGCACGGATGGCCGTCGGTCCACCGGACACCCCTCCACGCGAGTCGATAGTGAGACTCATTCTCGTTATCATAGCCGTCTTGATCTCTCCCCTGACAGTGCTCCCCGGGTTGCTGATGCTCCCCAGGTTGCTGATGCTCCCCGGATTGCTGATCCTCACCGTCGTAGCCGCCGGATGCTCCGACAACACCGCTGACACACAGGCGTCCACCGGCGACGGCCCGACCGTCGTGGTCACCACCGACATCCTCGGCGACGTGGTCTCCAACATGGTGGGTGACGACGCAGGTGTCGAGGTGCTGGTCCCCACAGGCACTCCTCCGCACGACTTCCAGCCCTCGGCCAGGCAGGCCGCCGCCATGCGTTCTGCGGATGTCCTGGTGATCAACGGCGCAGGTCTGGAGGCAGGGCTGCTCGACACGATCACGGCTGCCGAATCCGATGGAATCCCCGTGTGCACCGCGATCGACGGAGTCGACACCCTCGATCTCGACGACCCTGACCACCCCTGATGGCCCTGCCGACGCCGAGGATGTGGACCCCCATTTCTTCACCGATCCGGCGCGCGTGGCCACCGCAGTGGAGCACCTTGCCGGCTGCATGGCCCGGGCAGTACCCGAGCTCGTCCGAACTGACCTGAGACAGAACGCCCGTGCCTACTCCGAGGAGCTCACAGCGCTGGATGCGGAACTGGAGGACATCCTCGCTGTCGTGCCCGCGCAACGACGGGTGCTGGTGACCGACCACGAGGTGTTCGGCTACTTCGCCGACCGCTACGGGTTCGAGGTCCTCGGCACGATCATCCCGTCGACCAGCTCACAGGCCCAAGCCGATGCGGCGTCGCTGAGCGACCTGATCTCACTCGTAGAGGCCGAAGGGACGCCGGCGGTGTTCGTGTCCACGACGTCGTCGCCGAGACTCGCGGAATCGCTTGCCTCCCAGGTCGGTGACGTGGAGGTGGTCGAGCTCTTCAGCGAGACGCTCGGCCCCGACGGCGCCGACACATACACCGACATGATGCGAACCAACGCCCGACGGATCACAGACGCCCTCACATGACCTGGCTGACCGCCCCATGACCTGGCTGACGGCCCCATGAGCTGGCTCACCAGTGCCTTCGAGCCGGCCTTCATGCAACGTGCCCTGCTCGCCGGCGTGCTTGCTGTGGTCGCCACCTCCGTGGTGGGAACCTGGGTGGTAATCCGTGGACTGACGTTTCTGGGTGATGCGCTCGCCCACGGCGTGGTGCCGGGCCTTGCGCTGGCGACGCTTTGGGGGTTCAGCCCGTTCCTCGGGGCGATCACGGCCGCACTGGTGATGGGGATGGCCGTGAGCATCGTGTCGCGCCGCACCACACTGCGCGAGGACACCGGCATCGGGCTTCTCTTCGTGGGGATGCTGGCGCTGGGTGTGATCATCGTGTCGCGCTCGGACTCCTTCGCCACCGACGTCACCAACCTGCTCTTCGGCGAGGTGCTGGGCGTCACCACCTCGGACCTGATGGTCCAGGCCGCCGTGGCCGCGGCGGTCGTGGTGACCGGTGCCCTGTTGTACCGGCCCCTGCTCGCACTGTCGTTCAACCCCGCCAAGGCGACCACCCTCGGGATGCGACCCCGCTGGACCCACGCCGCCCTGATGGTGATGTTGGCCGCGCCGATCGTGGCGTCGTTCCAGGCGATCGGGACCCTGCTGGTCTTCGGCCTGCTGGTGGGGCCACCTGCCACGGCCTCCCTGCTCGTGAAGCGGATCTCCACCGCGATCGTGCTCTCGGTGGGCATCGGTGTCATCTGGGTCGTGGTCGGCCTCTCCATCAGCTTCCATTACGGAACCGCCGGCGGCGCGACGGTAGCGGCACTGGCCGTGGCCGGCTTCTTCGCGACCCTCGTCGTGGTGGAGCTCCGCAAGGCCGTAGGATCCCGGCATGGAAAACGCCCAGATCACATCGGTGATGACCGCTGATCCGGTCACCGTCGACCGCAGCGACCCGATCTCGGAGGCCTACGCCATCCTCAGGCACGCTCCGTTCCACCACCTGCCGGTGCTCGACGGCGACGAGCCGGTGGGGCTGATCAGCTCCACCGACATCCTGGAGCTCGCGTATGACGTGAAGGGCAGCGAGGAGAGGAACCTGATGGTCTTCCTCGACCATCAGTTCAACATGGACGATGCCATGACCGAGACGCTCGTGTCGGTACCAGAGACCGCGACGGTGCGTGATGCCGCCGAGGCGCTCGCCGATGGAACGATCCACTCGGTGCTCGTGATGGGCTCCGAAGGCGCTCTCAAGGGGATAGTCACCACCACCGACCTGGTGCGCTTCCTGCTGGACGGACTCTGAAGGGCGTGACTCAGGCCGGCCCTACCCGGACCGGCCTGGGTTCCGCAGGGTCAGCCGCCGGCGGCAGCCTGGCCTGGAGTACGCCAGTCCGGCACGTCCGGTGCATTCTTCTCCCAGGAGCGGATGAACGCGGTGACCGACTCGACCTGCTCCGAGGTGAGCGGACCCGCGAAGTCCTGCCCGAACGCGCCCATGGCGGTGCCGGGCACGCCGACCGAGATCAGGTGGAACATCTGCTCGTTGGTCGCCGCGGTGAGGAACTGCTCGGAGTTGAGAGCAGGCGCCGACACGCCCTGGCCTGCATCACCGTGACATGACGCGCAGTTGAACTCCCAGACCTTCGCCCCTCGGTTGCGAGGGAGTCGAGGTTCTCGTCCCGGGACTCCTCGCGGTTGGAGGGCTCCACCTTCAGGTAGAGGGGGAACACCAGCACCATCAAGGCGAGCAGGACCACGCCCCACGCCATCACCCGGTTCGTGGACCGGTCGACTTCGGGGTCGGTGGAGTATCCGTACGACATCAGTGTCCCTCCGCTGCGCATGGCGGGCCCTTGGCCGGCTCGTCGATGGTCTCGGTCCCCGGTGGCGGCCCTTCGATGGTCTCACCGGTGTCGATATACAGGAGGCCGTCGTCGCCCACCTCGGTCGGATAGCGGTCGAGGCCGCGGGGTGAGGGTCCTGACAGCAGGTCGCCCGCCCTGTTGAACACCGACCCGTGACACGGGCACTCGAAGCGCCCCGAGGACTCGCAGTACGGGACCCGGCATCCCAGGTGGGTGCACTTCTCGCTCAGTGCCAGCACCTCACCTTCGACGTCCACGAGGTAGCCGCGTGCTGCGGGAACGGGTAGAACACCGTTGGCCGGCACCATGTCGGGCTTCACGGTGCGCACCAGGCCACCGAAGCCCGAGATGGCCTTCGGCTTGAGGAGGTCCCACGTGGTCCACGCACCGGCCGCCGCGATGAGCGCCAGGCCACCGGCCCACATCCGCGCCAGGAAGCGCCGGCGACCCATCACGTTGGTCTGACTTGCAGTCCCTTGGTTCATTGCTCTCTCCGGTTCATAGCTCGCCGTGCCATTCGTCCCAGGGCCACACCCATCCCCAGTTGGGACCGCGGAAGGCGAAGCCGATGATTGTCAGGATGATCCAGATGACCATGAACGCCGTGAAGGCGGTCACGGCCACCTTGCGGTGCCGTGGGGTCACCCACGGGCTGCGGTCGATGTAGGGCAGCACCACCAGCCCGATGATGATGGCGGTCGGGATCAGCACCCCGGCGATCAACGGGTGGAAGTGCGACAACAGCTCCTGCAGCGCCGCGAAGTACCAGGGAGCCTTCTCCGGGTTCGGCGTGTTGGTGGGGTCCGCGATGTCACGCAATGGAGCGTCGAAGAACACCGCGATCACCATCACGAGGAGCAGGACCGCCATGGCCGCCACGCCGTGGCGCACCAGCAGGTGCGGCCACACCATGACCAGGTCCTCGCGCTCGGGCTCCTTGCGCTCGTTGGCCACCGGCTTGCCCGGAACTATCCCGAGCACGCGGGTGTTGGTGGGTTGCACACCGAGGTCTACGCGCGTCTCGGTGGGTGGGGCCTCAGACATGGAACTCCTCCAGTTCCGGTTCGATCACAACTTCGTCGGCGGCAGGAGGCCCACCGGCGACAGGGTCATCGGAGGTCGGTTCACCTGAGTCGGTGTCCAGCATCGAGTCCTTGCGCCAACGCCAGAGGTGGAACATGAGAACCGACACGATCGCCACCGGCAGCACCGCCACGTGCAGCACGTAGAAGCGCAGCAGGGTGGCGGAACCGACCACGGGCCCACCGAGGAGCATCTCCTGGGTGGTCTCGCCGATGAAGGGCACGTACCCCGCCATCTCGGTTCCCACCGTCACCGCCCAGAACGCCAGCTGGTCCCACGGCAGCAGGTAGCCGGTGAAGCTCATCAGCAGCGTCAACAACAGGAGTCCCACACCGAGCACCCAGTTGAACTCACGGGGTGCCTTGTAGGCGCCCCGGTAGAAGACCCGGGCCATGTGCGCCGCCACCGCCAACACCATCAGGTGGGCCGACCAGCGGTGCACGTTGCGGATGTACTGGCCGAAGGTGACCTCGAGCTGGATGTTCTGGATGTCCGCGTAGGCCGACTCCGGCGACGGCACGTAGAAGAACATCAGGTAGATGCCCGAGGCGATGAGCGATCCGAGCAGCACCGTGGAGATCACCCCGAGGTACCAGGAGTACCGGAAGGCGATCTCCTTGCGGCGCATCTTCACGGGGTAGATGTGCAACAGGAAGCTCGACCAGTGGCCCGCCGCGCGGTCACGCGGGGTGGCCCGCGTCGGGGCCCTGAAGATCGAGCGGCCCACCGTGGTGCCACGCAGGCGCTGCGCTATCGATCCGCGGCGGTCCATCCCGGCGGTCACGACGGCACTCCGGATCCGGTCCACATGCCCATGGACAGCGCGTCGGGCGGACATCGCTCGATGCACAATCCGCAACGGATGCACGAAGTCTCATCCAACAACAAGGCGGTACCTCCTCCATGACCCGGATCCACCTCTTCGGATGGAACCAGGGAGATCACATCGACGGGGGCACACGTCTGCGCAAAGCGCGCAGAGCACACACCGATCGACGTCCAACATGATGTTCGCGAAGCAGCGCAGGCAGCGGTTGGCCTCGCATCGGGCCTGTTCGGGGGTGAACCCGGTCTCGACCTCCGCCAGACCCATCCGCCGGCCCGTCTCGAGGGTCGGCACCGATACCCGGTCATAGCGGTCGTAGAGGTCCTCGAGACGGTGGAACTGCTGGAGCGTGACCATCTTCCCCGGCCGGTCCTCGGGCAGTTCCCCACCGAAGTGCCGGTGGATGTCGGACGCCGAGCGGCGCCCGTCCGCGATGGCGTCGATCAGCGTGCGGGGACCCTTGGCCGCGTCACCGCCCGCCCAGATGCCCTCGATGCTCGTGGCCCCGGTCACCTGGTCGACGCTGATCGTGCGCCGTGGGGGAGGTCTCGGGGCCCGAGTCACCCAGCGCGCCGAGGTCGATGGCCTGGCCGATGGCGAGGATCACGGTGTCGGCCTCGGCGAACTGCACGTCGTCGGTGTCGAACTCCGGGGAGAACCGTCCGTCCTCGTCGAACACCCTGGTCACCTTGGTCGTCTCGAGACCGGTCACCCTGCCGTTCTTCGGTGAGGATGCGGGCCGGGCCACGACGGTGGACGAACTCGATGCCCTCCTCCACCGCCTCCTCGATCTCGAACTCGTGCGCAGGCATCTCGTCGCGTGACTCGAGGGAGAAGACCGTGGTGTGCCGGGCACCGGCCTGGCGGCACTGCGTGCCACGTCGAGCGCCTCGGTGATCGACACCCGCTCGTCGGCCAGATCCGCCTCTGGATCGGTCGCAGCCGAAGCAGTGCCGGTCGCAGCCTGTGCCGCGTAGTCCGCAGCCCGCAACGCAGTCCGCGCGGCATCCATCGCCACGTCGCCGCCACCCACCACGATCACCCGCTCGCCGATGTTCACCTCGAAGCCGCGGTTCATGTTGATGAGGAACTCGATTGCCTTGAACACGCCGTCCGCGTCGGCACCCTCGATGTCCAGGCCACGCCCGAGGGTGGCCCCGATGCCGAGGAACACCGCGTCGTGGCGCGCCCGGAGCTGCTCAGGGTCACGTCCACACCGAGGCGCGTGTTGTACTCGACCTCCACACCGAGGTTGAGGATCGCGTCGATGTCGCCCTTGAGCACGTCCCGGTCGAGGCGGTACTCGGGAATCCCCAACCACATCGCCCCACCGAGGCGGTCGGTGGCCTCGTACACGGTCACCGAGTAGCCGAACCGCGCCAGGTCGTGCGCGCACGCCATGCCCGCCGGTCCTCCGCCGACGATCCCGATGGTCTCGGGACGCTTCGCGGCGGGAGGAGCCGCGACCCGCTCCCAGGTCTCCCCGACGCCGGCCTCGGTTCCGTACTGCTCGGTGACGAACCGCTTGAGCGCCCTGATGGCGATGGGACGGTCGATCTGTCCTCGCCGGCATGCATCCTCGCACGGTGCCGCACACACCCTGCCGCACACCGTCGCGAACGGATTCGGAAGCCCTCGCAGTCAGGTATGCGAGCTCGTCGTCGCCATCGGCGATGGCCGCCACGTACATGCCCGCGTTCGTGTGCACCGGCACGCGGCTAAGCACGGGATGTTCTCGTCGTAGTAGGACAGTCCGTCCGGTGACGCCATCAGATCCTCGAATCCCGCTGCGCCACGGCAGCAGCCACAGCGACAGGAGCAGCCCGGCACCGAACACGCCGCTTCCCACGACGTCCTGCATCACCCGGTCCAGGTCGGACACGGCCTGCAGTGTCATCACCCAACCGGGTATGACGACCACCAACGTCGTGATACCGACCACGATCACCAGGGTCTTGAGCCAGGCGACCGACCAGCGCACGTTCAGTCGGTCGATCCGTCCGAAGGTGTACTTGCCCAGCGCCACGGCGAGAACCGCTGTGACGACGATGACTCCGAGGACTGCTCTGTTCATTGTGTGACTCCCTTCGATGGGGCCGGTGTACCTGCTTGAGCGGACATGTGCGCCGAGTCCCTACGGGTTCTTGAACTCGGCCTTGGGCCCGAGGTAGTACCACCAGTTCAGGACCAGGCACACTAGGTAGAACACGGCAAATGCACCAAGGGCGATCTCAGGTTTGCCGGCGGTGATCTGCTCGCCGAACTGCTGTGGCACGATGAACGCCCCGTAGGCAGCGACCGCCGAGGTCCACCCCAGCACGGGGCCGGCCTGCTCGCGGTCGAACACGTTCGCGATGGTGCGGAACGTGGAGCCGTTGCCGATGCCGGAAGCCGCGAACAGCACCAGGAAGATCAAGAAGAACGGGACGAAGTAGTCCTGAGGAGTCTCGGACTGGTAGGCCTGCTTCAGGTAGTAGGCCACACCGAGGGCGCTGACGGTCATCACCAAGGCGACGTACTGGGTCACCCGGGCACCACCCACCTTGTCGGCGATCCATCCACCCACCGGGCGGATGAACGCTCCGATGAACGCACCCATCCATGCACATGTGAGCACCGGAGGACCATCGGGATTGACCGTGTCATGGGTGAGCACCCCGTCGATCTCGATGTGCTTGAAGCCGAACACCACCTTCATGGCCAGCGCGAAGGCCGCCGAGTAGCCGATGAAGCTGCCGAAGGTCATGGTGTAGATGACGCTCATGATCCACGTGTGCTTGTTGCCGAAAATCCTGTACTGACGTTCAAGGTTCGTCCGCACCGCTCCGGGGATCTGCTTGAGCAGCCACACGGTGCCCGCAAGCACAGCGGCCATCACCGGCCACTTCGCCCATGACGGAGCACCAAGGCCCGAGGAGTCACTCGGCAGGATGATGTACAGGCCCACGATCGAGGTGCCGAACGCGATGGCCAGCATCCCCAGGATCTTCCCGAACGCGGCCGCCGGGTTGCCGATGTTGGGCGAGACGTGATCCACGGCGATGTTGTTCATCCCGAACCAGATCAGGAAGCCCAGCGGTATCAGGAACACCAACCACACGAAGCCGGCGTTCTGGATCCAGGTCTGCGTGCCGGCCTCGATCTTGCCGAGCAGGGTACCGGAGTCCTTCTGGAGCACCATCGACCCTCCGATGACACCGAAGGTCATGACCGCTGGGATCAGCAGCTGCATGGTGGTCACACCGGCGTTGCCGAGGCCTGCGTTCAGGCCGAGGGCCAGGCCCTGCTTGCGCTTCGGGTAGAAGAAGCTGATGTTCGACATCGACGATGCGAAGTTGCCCCACCGAGGCCGGACAACAACGCCAGGAGCTGGAACACCCACAGCGGAGTGTCCTTGCTCATGAGGGCGATACCGGTTCCCAACGCCGGTACGATCAGCAGCATCACGGTGAGGAAGCTCGTGTAGCGGCCGCCGGAGATCCGGATGAAGAAGCTGCTCGGTATGCGCAAGGTGGCGCCGGCGAAGCCGCCTATGGCTGAGAGCGTGAACAGCTGGGCCTCGCTGAAGGGAAGCCCAGGTTGAGCATCTGCACGGTGATGATCGACCAGTACATCCAGACCGCGAACCCCATCAGGAGGCTCGGGATCGAGATCCACAGGTTGCGGTTCGCGATGTGCTTGCCGGTGGACTCCCAGAACTCCTCGTCCTCGGGGTCCCACTTCGTGATGTCGGCGTTCAACCGCTTTCGTTGAGCGGGTTCCGTTGCTGTGTCCTGCTTGGTCATGGGGTGGTCACCTCCGGTTCGGCCCCGATCGGAACATCCACCACATGGTCCATCTCCTCTGCATGGGAACCCTCGGGCTCCCGCAGCAGGAACGCAGTGATGAGGAAGCTCGCCGCCGCACCCCGGCGAGGATGAAGAAGAACGTCCGGGCGTCCACCAGTGAGTAGACGACGAGGTAGATCACCGCGCCGACGTTGCCGTAGGCGCCTGCCATACCGGCGATCTGACCCGTCATCCGCTTGTTGACCATCGGGATGATCGCGGAGGTGGCGCCCTCGGCCCCTGGACGAACATCGATGCGCCGACGACGATCACGACCGCAACCACCAGCCAGGCGACCCCGTCGAAGGTGGGCACCAGGTTGCGCAGGCCGTCGGCGTCCACACCGCTGCCGAACTTGGAGATGAACCCCATGGCCACAAAACCGGCCGCGATGCCCCGATGTAGACGAGCATCGTGCGCTTGCGGTTCGGCAACCGGTCCGAGATGTACCCACCCAACGGTCGTGCCACCAGGTTCACGAACGCGAACGACGAGGCCACCAGACCCGCCACCGTCGCGGTCACCATGGGACTGCCGTCGCTGTTGGTGAGCGTCGAGAAGGTGGTCTCGAAGAACAGCGGCAGCATGGAGACCACCGCGAGCTCGGCGCCGAAGTTGGCGAAGTAGGTGCTGTTCAACGCCGCCACGCTGCCCCAGTGGTACTTCTCGTCCTCGGGCACGCCGGCACGGATGTAGGGCAGGTTCACCTGCAGCGTCTTGACCACGTGAGCGATGTAGACCAACGCCAGCACCGCGTAGATCACCATGAGCATGCTCTCGGAGATGATCGGCGAGCCGTCGACCTTCACGTTGGAGATCCGCCACGCCAGGAGTCCGAGCGCCCCCACGAGCGGGATCGACCAGACGAGGTACTGGGCGAGGTCGCCATAGGAGGTGACCATCATCGGTTCGGTCTTCTTCGCCTTCTGGAGCGTCGTGCCCTCGGGCGTGTCGCGCTACCAGGAAGTAGTACATCACCCCGTAGATGCCCATCACGAGGCCGTTCACCGCGATCGCCCAGCGCCAGGAGTCGTCGCCGGTGTCGAACCAGGTGCCCATCACCGTGATGGCGAACCACGGCAGGGTCATCGCTGCCCAGGCGGATCCGAAGTTGCCCCCAACCCGCGTGAACCCCTCGGCACGGCCTATGTACTTGGGAGGGAACCACTGGGCGACCATCTTGATGCCCACGACGAACCCGGCGCCCACGCTGCCGAGCACCAACCGGGCGATGAACAACTGCATGAACGAGTTGCCCAACGCGAAGCGCGAGTGTGGGCACCGCCATCGTGACCATCAGCGCGCTGAACACGACCCGCGACCCGAAGCGGTCGACCAGGGCACCGATCACGATGCGGGCAGGGATCGTGAACGCCACGTTCGCTATCGCCAGGATCTTCAGATGCTCCGCGGTGAGCCAGTCGGCCTCGTCGAGTATCGTGGTGGCCAGAGGCGCCAGGTTGAACCACACGTAGAACGTCATGAAGAACGCGATCCACGTGTAGTGCAGCACCCTGATGCGCTCCTGGCTCAGGTCCCAGAGCTTCGGGGGACGTCGTCTCCGTTGACGACGGGGGTGTCGCTCATGAGTGACTCTTCTCCATCGGGCGGTCCACCGCAGGGTGGAACGCGGCGGGTGTGGGCGAGTTGCGCACCACCCTCTGCCAGGGCCTCCACAGGTACCAGAACGGCAGGGTGATGATGTGCACGAGCCGTGTGAACGGGAACACCGCCACGAACACCCAGAACGCCAGCACGTGGGCCTTGACGACCACGGGAAGCGGTTCGATGTAGGCGGGGTCGGGCTGGAACACGATGAGCGAGCGGACATAGGGCACCATCACCGCAGTTCCCCAGACCGAGCCGAAGCGGTAGGCGACGGCGGTCCATATGCCGGTTGCGATCTGCACGGCGATCACCGCGAGCACAACCAGGTCCATCGGCCGGGTGACGGCGCGGATGCGGGGCGTGCCGAGCCTGCGCACGATCAGCACGACGATGCCGAACGCCGCCCACAGGGCGAGGGCCAACCCGGTGATCTCCAGCACGGCGAGGCGCAACGGGGTTCCGTTCCACAGCTCCAACGCCTCGGGGATGACCAGCGCGGTCAGGTGGCCGAGCAGGATCAGGCTGATCCCCCAGTGGAAGGGAATCGAGCCCCAGTAGAGCTTGCGGCTCTCCAGAAGCTGCGACGACAGCGACGAGACCGTGAACTCCTGGGTCCGCCAGCGGGCGATGGTCACCACCACCAGCACCAGGAACGCCGCGTAGGGCAGTGCCCCGAACAGTAGTTCGTTTGTGGTCATCGCCTGTCTCCGATCTTGACCGGTGTGGGTAGGTCCACCGCCGCTGCGGTGGCGGCCAGCAGGTGGCGGTACGGGTTCTTCGGAGGATGCCTCGCGAGGGTGCGACATGGATGCCACCGCGCCGGGGAGCACCTCCATCAGGTCCTCGCGTGGCTCGGCACCGTCGCGGCCAGAGCGTCGATGTAGCGCAGCACCACTTCGATGTGGTCCGGCAGCTCGCCGCGGAGCTCCACGCCGTGCGCCTCCATGTCGACCTTGAGATCGGCCATGAACTCGCCGCGGCGGGTAGTTCTCACCCCACACGACATGACCGACGTAGGGGACGAACTGGGGCGACAGGTCACATGTGGCGGTGTGGAGCTCCTCCCACTCCCCAACTCGAGCTCGCCCACGGCTGCGGTGAAGCGCTCCATGTTGCGTCGCACGGGACCCGACTCGAGGGTGCCCACCGCGTCGGCGAGCTGCTCCAGGTGACCCGGCCCCGGATAGGCGAACCCTCCGCGACGACTCTGGCGGCACCCATCATGCGC
>JAOSKI010000045.1 GCA_027493675.1 Microthrixaceae bacterium
GTTACGGTTATTAAGGTTAACCTGGTAACTGGGACAAGACCTGCACCTGAGGAACTGCTGGGAACTGCGTCGCTGCGTTCGATGAGCTCAAGGCAACCTATCGTGATCGAATCGGAGATCGTGACCGCTTGGTCGTGGGCACGTCCAGAGTGATCTGGGACGTGGTGTCACCCACCGGGGTTGCTCGACTACCGAGGCACCGGGGACCTCTACCACCCAGTCGACATCAGCACTCCTTCACGGTCTCACCGCATCCTTCATACCTTCCGCCCGAGCTTCACGGCTTGTGGTGCGGCAGTTGCTGCATTCGAGCTGGAGCCCGGTGGCTGGATCCTCCAACAGGACCAGACCGCGAGGCTGGTCTGTCGCACTGTCACCGGTCTTGTTGAAGGTGTGAGCAGCCTGGTGGCGACAAGGGCTTGTGGTCGAGAATACCGCAGGGGTCCGACCTTGGTCGCCGGCGGCCCACAGCAGTTGGCCGAACGCACTGGCGAGTCCACGTGTATTAGCGAACCCTCCGCGCTTGCGGAGAGGGCGCGGACAGCGGTCACCTTCCGGAGCATGCGGCCCCGACTGTCGGGAACGGGCGCGGCATGCTTTCTCGCGCATGTCGACCGAGCTTGGAGGACTGCGTTGTGAAATGACGGCGTCAGCAGCCGCTCTGTGAGGGTGACCTGTGGCTCGCCGCTCGCTGCGGTTTCGAGTTCGTGGCTGGACGCCGGAGTGCCCGGATGTCTCCTATTGGTGCGTTCTCGCCTCCTCGGAAAGATGCTACGCGCACTGAGTTTCTCGGATGTGGTCGTCGGCTGCTTCGGGAGCGTGACCTTGAGAGAATGTGTCCTCATGGCGGTCTCGAATGCGAGCGGTTGGCTCCTCAGGTAGATCGGAAGGGTCTGAGAGAGGGAATCCGGCTCATCGGCCGCGACCGTCTTGATGGCGCCCGCCATCTCAGTGCCTGAGTCATTCCAGGACTGCCACCCGCGGGCGGTGTCCAGAGCACCGGTGCGGAGTCGCTCGAGCAGGTCTCTGTCCCGGCTGAGCAGGTCGAGCGCCCGTGCGGTTCCGACTGGATCGTCCTAGTCGACGACCAGGGCGTTGTGGCCGGACAACGAACTCGTCGTGCCCGGTGACCGGTGTGGTCATAACGGTCGAACCACGGTGGAACGCCTCCAGCGGAGGCCCGTACATGCCCTCTACTCGGGAGATCTTCAGGAGAACGTCGTGGGTCGCGTATAGCTCCGACAGCTCACGCTGTGGAACTGCTGAACGGTCGGGGTTCCCGAAGGAACCACCAGTCCGCCCACGTCACCGACGATCGTGGTGTGTGTAGGCTCGCTTAGCATCCCCAACGCAGCAAGGGCTTCGGGAACGCCTTTGGTTGTGGTGTGCCCCGTCCCGCTTCCACGAGCACCTGGAGAGGGCCTTTGGTCTGTAAGGTACGGTCGGTGCCAAGGGGGAAAGACGGACTTGTCTATTCCGTTTCGCACCAACACGCATTGCCTGGCGGGGTACCGGTGCCGCATCAACTCGGCAATCCAGGTTGCCTCTGTGATCACGGGTAGGCCAAGGTCGAGCGCGAGCCTTGCCAGAGTGCCTCGGGTTGGTCGTCGCTGAACCCGGCGGTCGTCGAGGCTCTGCACGAAGCATGCGTACGTCCGGGCGGGGATCCGTGAGACCATCGCGATCGTCGACCACCAGGTGGCCACGCCACGTCGAAGATCTCATCTCCGAGCGTGTCCAGCGGTTCGACACGTACATCGTCGGGCAACGTGAAGTCCCAGTGGGAGGTGGCATTGCCGAAGCAGTCGATGAGAGACACCTCGAATCCATGGTGCTCGACCAACTGCTTTGCGTGCTCGACCACTACCTGGTGGCTACCGGAGAACCGCAGCGACTCCATGGCGAAGGCGATGCGCACGCTGCTACCCTCTCGATGCTCTCAGCTCTACAGGGAGATCCGGATCATGGGCCCGACCTGTTCAGCCTGGGCCGTCGTCCGGAGGGTGGACCAGCGGGAACTATAGTCCGAACCTGTCATGGGCCAGTTCACGAGCAGCGATTCCTCGATACCACCAGTAGGCCATGACATGTTCGGGGGACCGACGCCGATAGTCGACTGGTGGCAACCGCTCACCCGCTGCAGACCCGCTATCGGGGCCGATCTGCCGCCCGCCGGCTCTCCGCTGCGTGTCGCTTTCGTTGGCCAGCGGACATATTTCGAGCTGTGTTCTCAGATGCAGCCCAGCCCTGCCCTGCAGACGTCCTTCGTCGACTATCGCGATGGTGAGGATCCCGGTGTGCTGACTGCCGAGCTCAGATCGTGTGAACCGGATGTGGTGGTCGTGTTCCGTCCTGAGGTGGTGCCGTCGGGTGTCTTCGACGACATGCAGTTCCTCACCGTCGGCTATCTGACCGAGCCACTGCCTCTGCGAGGTCCCGGGGAACACGAGGACCTCGATCGCCGGCTGCACACGCTCGCGAAGCTCGATCCGACCCAGTTCGACCGGGTGATCTCGTTCGATCCGGGGATCGTCGAAACCGCCAGCCGGTTCACCCCCATCTGGCGCAGCCGTCCTCTTCCGGTGGACGACCGTGTGTTCGCCTGGCACGAGATGCCGGAGGACCCCCGTGCGGTGTTCATCGGGCGGTCCACGCCACACCGGGAGTCGTTCCTCGGCCAGGCCAGGCACGAGTGTGACCTGCTTCATGTCGAACACGGCGTTCACGGTGAGGAGCTGCTCGATCTGCTCCACCGCCGGTGCGACGTGGCGGTCAACCTGCACAACGAGGACTACCCGACCTTCGAGAACCGGGTGGCCGTACACCTCGCCGCAGGTCATCTGGTCATCAGCGAGCCGTTGCGTCCGCTGCATTCGTTGGAGCAGGGGTCCGACTTCCTCGAGATCTCGAGTCCCCACGAGTTGCTCGCGCTGCTCGGCAGGATCAGCTCACAGCCCTCGGCCTACGAGCTGACGAGGCTCAGGGGTCGCCAGAAGGCCGAGCAGTTCAGGGCGAGCAGGGTGTGGGCCCGGCTGATCCACGACCTGCTGCTCGACGTGGCAGCCTTCGGCCGTCGACCGGGTGCTCTGTAGCCAGGCGTCGTGATTGGCCTGCGTAGCGCGGCACTCAGCTCACTTGACGATCGATACCACGCGGGCAGTAGCGCGGGCCGGAAGGTACTGGGGCTTCTCGTCGCTGAACGCGATCATGGTTCCACGCTTGCCTTCGGCGGACGCGGGCAGGTTCAGGGTGAAGGTGGCGGAGGCCACCGCGGGTCCGGGCGTTCGAGCGGTAGTTGCGACCACCGACCTGGGTGATGAGGCTCACCAGGAGCCCGTCGGGCACCGGAGCGCCGTTGGTCAGCCGGACGCTCACCGTCACACGGCTGTTGCGCTTGAAGGTGCTCCCGCCCTTGAGGGCCATCCCCAGCTTGTGCTGGATCTTCTCCACGGTGAACTCATAGGGCTTACCACTGAAGCTGTGGCGTACGCGGGAGGTAGGCACTACTGGTTGCGAATGCGGCATCGAAGCGCAGCCTGCTGCCGTTATGGTTGAACCACTGCTCATCCGCGAGATTGCACTTGTGCTGGTTCCAGTTGTAGTTGTCGACGTTGCCGGCAAGGCGGATGTAGCCACCGCTGGACGAGGAGGATGCTGCGGCCACGGTGACCCGTGACTGCTCGAGTAGGGTCGGCAGGCGGAAGTAGTCCTGGCTCGGACCTGTACTCGGGACCGACGTGTTGCCGAAGGTGGGCACGCCGACCTGCACGGCAGGTGCGCCGCTCGGGTACTGAGAGCCATCTGCTCTGGCCGTCCCGGGCGCCATGGCGATCGCACCGAACATCACTCCTGCGATCGCGAACTTGCGGTACATGCGCATAGTCGGCTCTCCCTCCGATTCCCATCCTCGCCTGGATTCCCGGCCTGTCCAGTCGTGGCGTGCTCGGCGTGTCAAGGTTCGTCGGTCGAGCGTCAGCTCGCTGCGAAGCGCCGGCGCATGTCGGGAAGCACGGTGTCCATGATCCCCGCGGCTGCACGGTTCTGTCCGCCCTGGAACACCGGGTCTGCGCACTTGCCCTTCGGGAACGCGGGATCGCTGCAGAAGTGGACGCCGTCTGTGAAGCGGACCACCACATCGTCGTTGTCGTCGCATCCCGGCTCACCGGTCGAGAGACACGGCATGCGCCACTGGTACTCACCGGTGGTGTCACGAAGGAACACCCTCCGTCCACGAAGGTGACCTCGTCGGGGGTAGCGCTCAGCCATTTCCCGGTAATGCTCGTATTCGAGGATCTGGTCCGGGCGCCAGGTCGTCGCGGCCGCCTTCGACGATCGGCACCGTGGGGAACCAGGTACACGTGAACGCCGGCCTCGCGGTACAGGTCCACGAACTCATCGATCGCCGCGTGCCACGGCTTGCCGCAACGCCCGTCGTATGCAGTGAACATGAACGCGATCACTGCGTCGGGGCGCTGATCCGGATCCGCCAACCCTCTCGGAGATGGCAGGCAGCTCACGGCACACCAGATAGTCGGCGGTGTGCTGTTCCATGTCTGCTCCCGCGTTGTCGAGGATGGCCTCGATACACGGTGCGACCTCGCCTGCGATGGAGTTTCCCTCGAGGTCGACGGTCAGGCGACGGTCGGTGCGGATCGGTGAGGGTTCGGGGAGGTCCTCGCAGCGCACGGCCCTTTCGTAGGCGGATGTAGTGACCTCGGGGGCGACCGATGCCTGTGCCGACTCCGGGGTCTGCGCGAGGCCGGGGTAGATCATCACGGGGATGGCGAGTGAGACCAGGACCCCGGCGATGACCAGTGCTGCGGTCATGGGAGTGCTCAGGGGCCCGAAGTGCGGCAGTCGTCCTTGGCGTATCGGCTGCTCCAGGAACCGGTAGCTCACCAGCGACACCGCCAGGGTGCGGCGCACCGAACACCGAACAGGAGCCAGCCCTGCAACCCGGTGCTGGACTCGTCCAACCACACGGTGATCGGCCAGTGCCACAGGTACACGCCGTAGGAGATCCATCCCAGGCCCACCAGTGGACGCCACCTGAACACGACGGCCAGGGGATTGGGGTCGGCTTGTGCGACAGCAGCAAGCACGACCAGCAGAACCATTGCGATGCGCCGAGGCCCCCCGCGCACAGCCAGTCCTGATCGGTCGTCACCGTGAACATGGCGAGTACGAGGGATGCCGCACCCAGTGAACCCGTCGTGATCAGCAACACGCGACCGACCCGGTTCGATGCCGGTAGTGCGGGTCTCCCCGCGGTGGCTGCCCCGAGCGCCGCCCCTATGAGGATCGCGAACACCCTTGTGTCGGTGCCGTAGTAGAGCCGGTCCAGATCGGTGCCGCGGGCGTGGAGGAAGACCATCCATGCGAATGAGGCTCCGGCGGCCAACAGCGATGCTCCCGTGACCCACCAGCGCATGGGTCGACCCGGCTTCGGTGTCTTGTTGCCGAACCGAACTGCGAGGGCGCAGATCCCGATGAAGACGAGCGGCCACAGGATGTAGAACTGCTCCTCTATGGCAAGGGACCACGTGTGCTGCAACGGGCTCGGCGCCTCGTCCAGGAACTGGCGGATGTATGACTGGCCGCTGATCACGAAGCGCCAGTTGGCCACGTACAGCAGGGATGCCAAGCCGTCGGCAGCGACGCGGTGGGTCCGGTCCTCGGGTCCCATGACCCAGGTGACGACGAGGACTGCCGAGACCACTGCCAGTAGCGCGGGGGAACAACCTGCGGGCCCTGCGAAGCCAGAAGTTCCCCAGGGAGACGCGGTCGGTCGACTCGCGTTCGCTCATCAACAGGCTGGTGATCAGGAACCCGCTGAGCACGAAGAAGAGGTCGACACCGAGGAATCCCCCCGCGGCTGTCTCGGGCAAGAAGTGCGAAAGGACCACCAGTACCACGGCGAAACCGCGAAGGCCGTCGAGTGCCTTGATGTGCTCGAACCGCGCGGACTGCGACCCGTTGCCAAATGGGGCTCCGTGCGGTTGGTCTGGTTGCTGGCCGAGGGTGGGGCCGGGCCTTCTTGCACGGAGGTGGTCATCGCCGGGGCCTGATGGGGTTCACCGTGGTACGCCCGAATGGCGGTCACGCGACTGGATGAAGATACCACGGTACTTCGGTAAGGCCCTGGATCCTCCCCGTGTGATCCTGGGCGTCGCGGCTGAACGGCAACGCCTTGGGCGGGGGGCCAGCTACGACGTCGGCCGACTGCTTCAGCAGCAGTGAATCGGATGTGCAACACCCGGTTGTAGTCTCGGTTGGTGCCCTTGCGCTTCGTGATCGTCGGCGGTGGTCCCGCAGGAACCCAGGCTGCGACGACCGCTGCGCGCCTCGGCGCCGATGTCACCCTCGTGGAGAGCGACATCGTGGGGGTGCGGCGCACCTGTGGGACTGCATCCCCTCGAAGGCGATGATCGCCTCGGGCGCGGCTCTCGACCAGGTGACCCGGGCCTCCGGGATGGGGCTGTCGGTCTCGCAGGCGTCGATCGACCTGGACGCGCTCCAGAGCGCGCATCTCCGACGTCGTGTCCCGGTTGGAGACACAGAACACCCGCCTTCTGGTCAGCCAGGGTGTGAACATCGTCAGCGGTCGGGGGTGTCTGCTGGATGCCAACACCGTCGAGGTCGCCACGCCGGAGGGCCGGGTTACCTTCGAAGCGGACGCCCTCATGTTCAGCACGGGGAGTCGGCCTCGGATCCCCGACTTCTGTGAACCCGACGGTGAGCGGATCCTGACCACTCGCGACGCCTATCCGCCCAAGGAGATCCCCCGGCACCTCGTCGTCGTCGGCTCGGGTGTGACCGGCGTGGAGTTCGTGAGCATGTTCGCGAGCCTCGGCTGTGAGGTGACGCTGATCGTCAGCCGCCAGCACGTGCTCCCGGACAAGGATCCCGAGGTTGCAGCCGTTCTTCAGGAGGACTTCCTGCGCCGCGGGGTGCATCTGCTCGTGGGGGCCCGAGCGGTCGGTGTCGAACGGGCTGACGCAGGCGTGGTCGTGCACTGTGACGACGGCAGATCGGTACAGGGGTCACACGTGCTGTTCGCCATCGGCTCGATACCCAACACCGAAGATCTCGGCCTGAACGAGGCCGGCGTGGAGATGGACGGGCCGTGGGTCCGTGTGGTGGATCACCACATGCGTACCAACGTGGGACACATCTACGTGGCCGGAGACATATCGGGCAAGCTCCCACTCAGTTCCGTGGCGAGCATGCAGGGCCGCAAGATCGCCGAGCACGTCATGGGACTGCACAAGGTGGATCACCGGCATCTCGACTACGACAAGGCTGCGTCGGCGATCTTCACCGATCCCGAGATCGCCGATGTGGGCCTGGTGGAGGCCGATGCCTTCGCAGAGGGACGAAAGGTGCGAGTTACCAAGGTGCCCTTCGCCAGTTCGGCCAAGGCGCTCATCAACGACGATCCGCGGGGCTTCGTGAAGATCATCTCGGACCCTGCCACCGGAGTCGTGCTGGGCGGATCGATCGTGGGGCACTCCGCCGCTGAGCTCATCGCTGTGATCGCGGTTGCAGTGACGAACGGGTTGCGAGTGAGCGACATCGCCGAGAGCATCCTGGTCCACCCGGCTCTGAGCGAGGCACTCACCGAAGCATCCGAGTGACCACTGAAGCAGCCCCTCGGCCCAGCGGTGTGGCCGCAAGGATCCGGCGTTGGTTTGCGCCGAACGTACGCACCTTCGCGTTCTTGGGTTGGCTCGCGACGGTCGCACACTGACGCTCGGTGCGCATGCACTGTGGCCGGCGGTCACGACCGACGAGATCGATCGACACCCGGGTCCAGGCCGCTTCGGGCACGGTCGGAATCGGGTTCAAGCCGGCGAAGCGCCACAATGGTCGTTCCCTTGCCAGGTGCTCCTGCGGCGGGCGGCAACCTGGACGTGGGTCCTGGCCGCCGTGTTGACCGTGGGCGCTGTTTGCATCACGCGCCCGGTGGTCCGGTGGTTGCCCGTACCCTTCGTGGCACTGTCGATCTCGGTGGTAGCGTTCGCCGGTCCCCGCTACCGGTACATGGTGTCCGGCTGGATCGGAGCAGTGCTCCTCCTGCCGTTGGGAACGCAGATCCTCCGGATGTGCCCGGGTATCGGCGAGAATGGCGCGGACCAACGAAGCCCATCCCCGAGGCCAACGCGACCGATGAAGCTGATCATCCAGATCCCCTGCTACAACGAGGAGGAGACGCTGCCGGCCACGCTGGCTGACCTCCCGACCGAACTGGAGGGGTTCGACAGCGTGGAATGGTTGGTGATCGATGACGGCTCGACGGATCGAACCGCCGAGGTCGCACGGGAACTGGGTGTGCACCACGTCGTCACCGTGCCGGAGAACCGTGGATTGGCGAACGCCTTCCTGAGCGGCCTGGACGCTTGCCTGAAGCTCGGTGCCGACGTGATGGTGAACACCGATGCCGACAACCAGTACCAGGGATCCTGCATTGCCGATCTCGTGGTTCCGGTGCTCGAGGGCGACGCCGACATGGTGGTGGGGGGAGCGACCGATCGAGGCGGTGGATGACTTCTCCGCGCTCAAGAAGCGCCTGCAGCGCGTCGGCAGTTGGACGGTGCGCAAGTTCTCCTCCACCGATGTGCGCGATGCGGCGTCGGGGTTCCGTGCGTTCGATCGCGAGGCAGCGATGCGCCTGCAGGTGTTCGGCAAGTACAGCTACACGATGGAGACAATCGTGCAGGCCGGCTGGGAGGGCCTTCGGGTGGTATCGGTGCCGATCAGGGTGAATCCGAAGACCCGTGAATCCCGTTTGGTGAAATCGATTCCGCGCTACGTCTGGCGCTCGGGCTCCACGATCGTGCGCAGCTTCGCGCTCTACAAGCCGTTCAGGTTCTTCTTCTTCATGGGCGTGATCCCGTTCCTCGTGAGCCTCGCGCTGGTGGCCCGGTGGTTCTACCTGCAGGTGTTCACCGACGACACCGCAAGTCGGGTTCCGTCACTCGTCGCCGCGTCGGTCTTCGTCGTCCTGACCACCCAGATCTGGGTGGTCGGCTTCCTGGCCGATCTGCTTTCGGTGAACCGAAGGGTGCTCGCCACCACTCGGCTCGAGCAACGCCGGCGTGATCTGGCGGACAGCGAGGCGGCGTTTCCGTGACAGAAGATCCCGTGGAACGTGGGGGTCGAAAGACCCTCGCGAGGCTTCTGCGGATTGCCGGGATCGTGCTGGCCCTTGCCGCTGTGGGGTTTCTCCTGGCAACCCTGGTGGAGGAATGGCCTGCTGTCTCCGCATCGATCGCAGATGCCCGTCCGTTCACGATGCTCCTCGCCTGGGCCCTGAGCCTCGCAGCCATGTGGGGCCTGGCGGTGCTGTGGTATGCGACTCTGGCCGTGTTCGGTTCGCCGCAGCGCCTGGTGGATGTCTCAGCGTGGTACTTCGCCGGTGAGCTGGGCAAGTACCTCCCGGGTGGAATCTGGCCGGTGGTAGGTCGGGGGAACTGGCGAACCGTGCAGGCGCGAAGCGCTCCGTCGCCTACGGCACGACGATGCTGTCGCTCGCTCTCATGGTTCTCGGTGGTTTGCTCCTGTCCCTGCTGCTCATCCCGTTCGCGCTCGGTGACCTTGATCTGTCCGGCTGGGTATTCGTGCTACCGCCGGCCGTCCTTGTGGGAGTCGTGGCCATACACCCGTCGGTGCTCGGAAAGGTCTTCTCGTTCCTCGGTCGGATCTCGAAGGGAAAGGTCGAGTTGGACCCGGCATCGTGGCCGGCGATGCTAGGTCTCGTCGCCGCGGCGATTCCCACCTGGGTCTTCGTGGGACTTGCCTCGTGGCTTGTGGGTCGGGGGTTGGGATACGAACCGGACTTGAGCCGTACCATGATGGCGTCCACTCTTGCCTGGGTGGCCGGGTTTCTGGCTGTTCCGGTGCCCGCAGGCGCGGGATCCGTGAGGTGGTGTTCGTCGCTGCGAGCGGCATGGGTACCACCGAGGCGACGGTGGTCGCCACGGTGTCGCGGTTCCTGTTCATCGTCGTCGACGGGGTTGGTGGTCTCGCGGGCTTGCCTATGTGAGGGCGATGCGCGTGCTCACCGAAGAGTCGCCCTGACCATCGTCCACGGAAGCGGTGACGCCGACCAGTCGACATCGAACCGCCGGCCGACGAGCTCACGGAAACCCTTCGAGCTCCAGTGGTTGATGTGGCCAGGCGTGTTGCCCAGATCTCTCACGTACTTCCCGCGGGCCATGTTGGCAGCCCGCCAGATGGGCTCGCGCGGCACCGACAACACAACGCTGTGCCTGCAGATGCGCTCGATCTCACCGAGGGCGATCTCAGGGTAGGTGACGTGCTCGAGCACCTCGATCGCCAGCACGAGATCGAATGCGTCGTCCGGGAACGGGAGGCGATGGATGTCGCCGAACACACCAGCGATGCCACGTGCCCGCCAGTGCTCACGTGTCTCGTCGTCCGGAAGGTCCAGACCGAGCACGGGTGCCGAAGCGAAGCGTTGCGAGAGGCGGGCGGTCACCTCGCCCTCTCCTGCACCCACCTCGAGCACCGTGGACGGGTCGAGTGGGGACAGGCGTTGTCGAGGGCTTCGAAGAACCCGTCCATGAGACGCCGCTCGACGGGATTGGTGGACCCGTACTTGTCGTAGGTGTTGCGCAGTGGAAGGGAGTCAGGTGTCTCGGTCACGATTCAACCATGGTCGGGATCAAGGACACTACCGGGTTCGGCCACGGTGGATTGAACGGCCGGGTTCGTGGCGTCCGGCTTGGGTCAGTGGGTACGATCGCTCTTCACGCCTGATCGATGTTGCGTCGGCGATCCGTCGTGCGCACAGGGAGATGCACCGCTGATGAGTTCCAGAATCGCTGTTGTCGGAACCGGATACGTGGGTCTCACCACGGGCGCGTGCCTCTCGCACCTGGGCCACGATGTCGTCTGCCTCGACGTCGACGAGGAGAAGGTGCAGGCACTCCAAGGGGGTCATGTTCCGATCCTGGAGGATGGCCTGGACCGGCTCGTGGTCGAGGGCCTGCACACCGACAAGCTCTCGTTCACAACCGATGTAACCAGGGCGATCCCCGGGCGGGAATTCGTCTTCCTGTGTCTGCCCACACCCCAGGCCGAGGACGGGTCGGCAGATCTGTCCTACGTCGAGAAGGCCTGTTCGCAGATCACCGACCACCTGGACAGCGGTGCGGTCGTGATCAACAAGTCCACGGTGCCCGTGGGCACCACCGCTCTGGTGGCCGCCGCACTGGGACGCTACGACATCCACGTGGTGAGCAATCCGGAGTTCCTGCGCCAGGGCACCGCGGTGCACGACTTCTTGAACCCGGATCGGATCGTGATCGGAGCGGACGACCGCGACGTGGCACTTCGGGTCGCATCGCTGTACCTGGATCTGGCGGCTCCGTGGGTCGTGACCGACCCCGCATCCTCCGAGTTGATCAAGTACGTGGCCAACTCGTTCCTGGCCACCAAGCTGAGCTTCGTGAACTCCGTCGCGGCGGTCGCCGAAGCCGTGGGCGCCGATGTCGAGGACGTCATCCAGGGAGTAGGGCATGACCGGCGGATCGGTCACGCCTTCCTCCAACCCGGCCCCGGATGGGGTGGCAGCTGCCTGCCCAAGGACACTTCGGCTCTTGCTCACATCGCGGAATCGGCCGGCTACGAGTTCGGTCTGCTGAGATCCGCCATGGAAGTGAATGTGGCCCAGTTCGAACGCGTCGTGGCCAAGGTGGAGGACCTCGTCGGTGATCTGAAGGGCAAGCGAATCGCAGTGTGGGGGCTCACCTTCAAGGCCAACACCGACGACCTGCGTGACTCGCCGGCGCTGAAGATCGTGTCGCTACTGCTGAAAAGGGGCGCCGAGGTGCGCGCCTATGACCCGGGCATCGACCCCGGTCGCTCCGTGATGGACGGTCTGTTGGTGGTGCCCGAGATGTTCGACGCCACAGAGGGTGCCGATGCGCTGGTCGTCCTGACCGAATGGAGCCAGTTCAGGCGTGCTGACGTCGAGCGGCTCCAGGAATCGCTGGCCAGGAGCAATGTGGTGGATGCCCGCAACCTGTTGGACCTGGACGCACTGGCACGTCGCGGATTCGCGGTGCGGTCCATCGGCAGACGCTGAACGCCGGAGGCGGGTGCCCCGGCCGGGTAGCTCAGCCTGCCTCGATCACGACCACGACATCGCCGGACCCGACGGACTGGCCGGGCTCGACGTTGACCTCGGTGACGGTGCCGTCGATGTCGGCCGCGACGTTGTTCTCCATCTTCATGGCCTCGAGCACCACGACGGTGTCACCGGCGGTGACCTCCTGGCCGACCTCCACCTCCACCTTCACGATGGTGCCCTGCATGGGAACGGCGACCTTGCCCGACCCGGCCACGACCGCGGAGCCCGCGCCGCCGCTGCGCTTGCGTTTGGGACGTGGCCTGGCGCCGCTGCCGGCGGGCGCAAGCGCGCTCTCGGGCACGTAGAGGGCCACCTCGAAACGGCGGCCGTTGACCTCCACGTCCATGTTGCGCCGGATCGTCGGCTCGGGGCCGTCGTCACCCGCTTCGGTCATCGAGGGGGCGGCGGTGATCCCGCTCAGGTCGAGCACGGTCTCCACCCACTTGGTGGAATGCTCGACGGCCGCGAAGTCGGGGTGGCGAAGGATCGCGAGGTCGGCCGGGATGACGGTCTCTATCCCCTCCAGTTCCATCTCCTCGAGCGCGGATCATGCGGGCGATCGCAACGTCGCGGTTGCGGCCCCACACGCAGAGCTTGCCGGTGAGGTTGTCGTAGTACTGGGAGACCTCGTCGCCGGTCTCGTAGCCGCCGTCCCAGCGGGTGCCGAAGCCGCTGGGTGCGTGCAGTTTCGTGATGCGCCCCGGCGAGGGCAGGAAGGCACCCGCTGCGGTGTCCTCGGCGTTGATCCGGCACTCGATCGCATGACCGTCGATGCGGACGTCGTCTTGGCCGAACGGGAGGACTTCGCCGGCCGCGACGCGCAGCTGGAGCTCGACCAGGTCGATGCCGGTCACGAGCTCGCTCACCGGGTGCTCAACCTGCAGGCGGGTGTTCATCTCCAGGTAGAAGAACTCCCCGTCCTCGTAGAGGAACTCGACCGTACCGGCGTTCTCGTAGTCGCATCCCTTGGCGACGGCGACGGCTGCCTCACCCATCGCGGTGAGGGTCTCCTCGGGGATTCCCGGAGCAGGGGCCTCTTCGATGAGCTTCTGGTGGCGGCGCTGGGCCGAGCAGTCCCGCGTCCCGAGATACACGGCGTTGCCATGCTGATCGCAGACGAGCTGGACCTCGACGTGGCGCGGCTTGACCAGATAGCGCTCCAGGTAGCACTCGTCGCGCCCGAAGTAGGCGAGCGCCTCGCGTTGCGCGGACTCCAGGGCAGCGGCTGCCTCTTCGGGTGCTGCGACGACCTTCATGCCGCGACCGCCGCCACCGTATGCCGCCTTGATCGCGACGGGATAGCCGTGCTCGTCTCCGAACGCGGTCACCTGGCCAACGTTCTCGATGAAGGTGCTGTCGCCCGGAACCCCTGTACGCCCACCTTCTCTGCGGCGTGGCGGGCGGAGATCTTGTCGCCCATCACCTCGATGGCGGCAGGAAGGGGCCCTATGAACTTCACGCCGATGTCGGTGATCGCCCGTGCGAAGTCGGCGTTCTCGGAGAAGAACCCGTATCCAGGGTGCACGGCTTCGGCGCCGCAACGCCGGATCACATCCAGGATCTTCTCGGAGTCGATGTAGGACTCCGCCGCGGTCCGACCACCAGCGAATACGCCTCGTCCGCGAGGCGTACGTGCAGCGAGTCACGGTCGAGTTCCGAGTAGACGGCCACGGTCGAGATGCCCATTTCCCTGCAGGCCCGGATGACCCGCACGGCGATCTCGCCGCGGTTTGCGATCAAAACTTTGGAAAACACGCTCTATCTTCTCCCCATGAGCTTCACTCGCGCCAAAGCAGAGCTTTCTGGATCCCGTTTCGCGGACCTGGAGATGGCTTGCGGAGACGGACTCGACGAACACCGATGCCCGACGGATTCTGCTGTCCGCTGCAGGTGTGCCTCCGGGCCCGAGCCGGGATGTCGTGGTGGTGGCCGACCACCAGCGTGCGGGCCGCGGTCGCCTGGGGCGTGTGTGGGAGGCACCGACAGCGGCGTCGTTGCTGATGTCGGTCGGCACCGTCGCGGATGTGCGCGACGAGGACCGTGGACTGTTGCTCACAGCCATGTCGCTGGCGGCGCTCGACGCCATCGAGGCCCAACTCGGGTTGCGTCTCATGATCAAGTGGCCCAACGACCTGGTCGCGGTGACCGGGTCCGCACCGGCGGCGCTCAAGGTCGCAGGAGTGCTTGCCGAAGCCGTCACGCTCTCCGATGGCAGGACCGGATACGTGGTGGGGATCGGGATCAACTGCAACTGGGTCCGCATCACCGGGCCGCTGGCCGACACGGCGGCGTCACTCGACATCCTGGTCGGGTCCTCGGTTGACCGCGAGGCTCTGGCGGTGGGTGTGATCAAGGGCTTCGAGGAGCGCCTCGGCGCGCTCGAAGCTCCCGGCGGCGAAGGCTCGCGGAGCCTGCTCGGAGATGCCCGGGCGCGTTCGGCGACCCTGGGAGGCGACGTCGAGGTCCAGACGCCCGAGGGGCTGCTGCGGGGACGAGCGGTCGATCTGGACGACGATGGTGCACTGCTGGTGGACACAGGGAACGCGGCGCCGCGGCGGATCGTGGTCGGTGACGTGGTGAGCCTGCGCCCGTCGTGAGCCTGCGGTTGTCGTGGAGAGCAGGGTTGTGGGGGTGCAGGGTCAGGGGGTGCTGGGCCTTGGTGGTCGGTGGCGTTCTGGGCGAGCAGCAGTCTGCCGTGTGGTGATTTCTAGTACGCGTACGTCGGGGGGTGGGGTCGAGGTGGGCGTTGTGGGCTCTGGTGAGGTGTTGTTCGAGCAGGTCGGGTGGTAGGTCGTCGATGTGCAGGTGGGTGATCGTCCAGGGGTTGTGGCCGTGCACCAGACCGTGGTGACGTCGGCACAGCAATGCTGCGTTGTCGATGTCGGTCGAACCACCCAGGTGCCAGTCGATCTCGTGGTGTGCGTCGCAGTGCGATGCCGGTTGGTCACATCCCGGGAAGATGCATCCGCCGTCGCGCACGACCAGCGCGTTGCGTTGGGCCGGGGTGAACAACCGTACGGTGCGGCCCAGGTTGAGTGGGTTGCCGCAAGCGTCGACGATCACCGGTTGGAGGTGGGCTTCGCAGATCAGTACTGCGGTGCTCACCGCGTCCGGGTTGTAGCCGTCGAGGGTGTGCACCCCGGTGGGGTTCCGTCGCGGTCAGCTCGATTGTCAGGGTTACCGACACCGCCGGTTTCTGGCTGTTCAAGTTGACCGCGGTCCTGCGACGGATCAGCTCCACGATCGCTCTGGCCCGCAACACCCCCATGGCCGGCACCGCGAGCCCGGACGCTTCGTGTTCGCGGACCGCGGCGCGGTACTGGCGGTCGGTTTCGGTGTTGATGATCGCTTCGATCTCCACTGCGTTGTGACCGGTCAACTCCAGTTTGAGGTGCAGGTGGCCTTCGAGGTCCCTGCCCATGGCCGCACTGTCACGGTCACCGCAGTCGGGTTCGGTGCCGTCGGCATCCAACATCGCTGCAACCTGGCGGAGGTGGGTTACGAAGACGCTGAAACGATGGAACTTCGCGAACTGCACCAACTGGTGCTCGATGGCAACAAGAGCGTCTGTGATCCGGTCGTTGCACACCCCGGCAAGCGCCAACACGTGTTCCACCGACACCAACCCCGTAGCGAGAGCCCCGGCGAACGCCTCGAAACGCTCCAGGGTACGGGCGACCTTGAGCTCACGACCCACCGTCGTGTCGCTGCTGTGGGGTGCGGTGCGCCTTCCAGCGCTTGACACCCAGACCGGCAGCGGCCTCGGTGGCTCCCGAGCGATCCAGACGACTCCAACGCGGTGGCCTTCAGCGCATCCAGGTGCCGCTGCAGATCCTCGAGGGCCAACACGGTGCCCATCAACGCTTCACCATCCAACGAGGCGATCTCCACCCCACCGAGAACCGCACCCAGATCGGTCATCAGGTCCTGGCGTCACGCACCGGTTCAGGGGCGCTGTCGGCGATCAGGTACTCGTTGTCCAACTGCTCACGAGCCCACACACGCCACTCACGAAGCAGCACCTCCCCGGAACGATCCTTCCCGTCATCGAACATGTGTTCGATACTACCCGGGGGTGCGACACCGACCGGGCATCCGGACGGGCCGACGCAGACGAACCTGAGCCCACCCACAGGACCAAGCGGTCACCCCGCCTGATCGCTGCCGTCCGACCGGTGCGGGTTCGCTCAGGCGAACGCGGCGTCCCAGGCTCGCATTGCGGCAATGGTGAGCGGTCCGGGTGCCGCTCTGACCGGCACGGAGTCGACTGTGGCGATCGGTTGGACCTCGCGGCCCGTCGAGACGAGGAAGGCCTCGGTCGCTCCGCGCAGGGCGTCGATGCCCAACGCACGCTCCTCGACGGCCTCCCCGCTGCCAGTAGGGCGTCGATCAGCAGCGACCGGGTTATCCCGTCCAGACAGCCCGAACCGAGCGGAGGCGTCACCAGGACCCCATCGTGTTCGACGAATACGTTCGTACCGGTGCCCCTCACACAGCTCCCCCGCGGGTGTTGGCGAATATCGCCTCGACGCGCCCAGTTCCCTTGCACGTGCCAGTGCCACCACGTTCTCGGCGTAGCTGGTCGACTTGACACCCGCGAAGTGCCCCGTTCTCGTTGCGTGTCCACGGTGCCACCACGACGCCGGTCGGTTCACGTGAGAGGGTCATCGCGCACGCCGTCGCCAAGAGCGTCGGCCCGGTTGTGCCCCGTTCGGACCCCGCGGGTCCGGGCCCAGCGGTCACGGTCAGCCGCACACGGGCGATCGTCCCGGGCCCGTGGCCGTGGTGGAAGCGGCGGGCCACGTCGTGCACGGCTGCGGTCAACGTCGTTCGCGGTGGGAGGGTGAGAGCGAGCCCTGCGGCCGACCGTTCGAGGCGATCCAGGTGGGCCTCGAGAGCGAACGGCCGGCCGTCAACGGACTTGATCGTCTCGAACACACCGTCGCCGACGGTGAACCCGTGGTCGCTCCAGTGAATCCCCGCGGTGTCCGCGCCAGCCGGTCCGCCGTCGATCCAGACCACGTACTGTGCGCCCGAGGGGGAACCGGAGGCGTAGGTGGGGGAGTCGCTCATGACCGTGATTCTCGCGGAGTGGTTGCCGGAGCGCTCGCGACGGAGAGCAGGTTCGACGCCTTCAGCTCCGTCTCAGCCCATTCGCCGCCCGGGTCCGAATCCCATGTGATCGCCCCACCGGTGCCGAAGTTGAGTTCGTCGTCGGTGATCCAGAACGTCCGGATGGCCACGTTCAGAGCACCGGCGGTGCGATCGGCGTCGACCCAACCGATCGCACCGCAGTAGAGGCCGCGGTCCTCGGGTTCGTGGCGGTGAATGGATTCCAGTGCGGCGAGCTTGGGTGCGCCGGTGACCGATCCCGGAGGGAACGTGGCGTCGATGCTCTCCGCCCAGCCGTGACCGGGTCGCAGCGTGCCCTCCACGGTGGATACCAGGTGGAACAGGCCGGGATGGGCCTCCACACCGAACAGGGTCGGCACGATGACGGATCCCCATTCGCACACACGTCCCAGGTCGTTGCGCACGAGATCGACGATCATCACGTTCTCGGCCCGGTCCTTGTCGAGGAACCCCTCGGGTGTGGCGGCGGTTCCCTTGATGGGCGAGGACCGGACCCGGTTCCCGTCGCGGGCCAGGAACAGCTCCGGGGACGCGCTGGCGACAGCGATGCCGGCCGCCGGAATCCGAACCACGGCGGAGTACGGCGCGGGGTTGCCCTGCGCGAGAGCGGCGCCCAGTGCCGCGATGTCGGAGCCCGCGTGCGTATCGAAGCGTTGCCTTGGCCGCCCCGGTCGGTCGAGGGGGGCGCGCAGGCGGCGGGTGAGGTTCACCTGGTACACCTCGCCTGCGGCGATCTCGGAGCGGATCCCGCCCACGGCCCGCTCGAATCCGTTGCGATCCAGGCTCGTGGTCCAGTCGTGCGGCGCCGGCCCCTTCCACGGTGCTCCGGGCCAAGGGCGTGCGGGTTGCACCGTCGCGAACCGGCCACAGCATGGCTCCCCCTCGAACGGCAGCACCACCGCCCAGAACCCCGAGGAGTCGAGAGCCGCCAGGTCGCTGGTGATGTCGACGAGGTCGGTGCAGAGTCGCCCGCCCACTACGGCGAGCGCCCCGGCGCGAACAGTGCTCCTGAAGGGCCGATCCACAGTGGGATCCTTCCACGGGGAGACGCCCCGACGGAATGGGAACACCGCCTTTGGTCACAGCTCGGATGCCTCCGCCCGCTCGGTTGCTGCGTCGGCTCACGTGGCGCTGGTCAGGCGCCACCCGCTGCTAGCGTCGAGCATGTGGGAACCGGCGGCAAAGTCCGGCGCACCTGGCCCCAGAGATTCCTCGTCGGGTTCAACGCGCTTCTGGTGGTTGCGTGCCTCGCCGCGGCCGGAGCCCTCCACACGTTCTCAGAGAAGCTGTCCTCGGTGGAGACCATCGCCATCGACTCGGCCACCGCGGCACCGCTCGACCCTGGAGAGACCCGCAACATCCTGATCGTCGGAACGGACTCGGCGGCGAACCTGGATGAGGACGATCCCGTGAACGCCGGGCGGCAGGGCGAGAACCTGGCCGATGTGATCATGATCATGCGGATCAACCCCGAGGACGGTACCGCTCGGCTGCTGTCGATCCCCCGCGACACCAGGGTCGCGATGGCCCCGACGGGCAACATGGGCAAGATCAACAGCCTGCTGACCGGGGTGGATGGCCCACGGAACCTGATCAACACGATCCGGCGCAACTTCGGGATCTCGATCGACAACTACATCCAGGTGGATTTCGCCGGCTTCAAGGACCTGGTGGGCCAACTCGGCGGAGTGCCCGTCTACTTCGCTGCGCCGGTACGTGACAAGAACTCGGGACTTCTGGTGTCCGAGGCCGGGTGTGTGGTGTTGGGACCTGCCGAGGCACTGGCGTATGCCAGAGCCAGGCATTTCCAGTACCAGGACTCCGATGGGCGTTGGCGATACGACCAGACCGGCGACCTCGGACGCATCACCCGCCAGCAGGACTTCATCAAGCGCGCCATGCGACGGGCATCGGAGGCAGGGATCCGCAATCCGGGAACCGCAATCGGGATCGTGGACGCGGCGGTCGACTCCGTCACGATCGACGACACCCTCACCACCGGGATGATCATGGAGCTGGTGTCGGTGTTCCGCACGTTCAACCCAGACGACCTCGAGACCCAGCAGGTCCCCACCGCGGGTGAGATGGCGGGGAGGTCTCATACCAGGAGGTGATCTGGGACGAGACGATTCCCATGCTGCTCGCGTACTGGGGCTTCGACGCGGGTGCCGAGCTCTCGCCGGGGACATCGTGGTCGATGTGCAGGGGCGCAGGACAAGTCTGCTGCGACGGACCTCCTCGCCATGGCGCTCGACACCGCCGGATTCGACGCAGAGGTGGACTCGGCCCGCAATACCCCAGAGGTGACCACCATCACCTTCGGGGACGCCGGCTTCGATGCGGCGTTGACCCTCGCAGGGCATCTCGAGGGTGAGCTCGAGCTTGAGTACGACGACGAGATCGTGGGGCCTCGCCTGGAGGTCGCTCTCGGCGACACCCCGATAGCGATCCGCTCCGAGCCGATCCCGCCCGATGACCTGCCCGCCGAGTTGACGACTCCTCCGCAGGACTACCAGGAGGCCACCGAGGAGGCTCAGGCGGATCTGGCTGATTCGGAGGAGGCTTCTTCGCAGGAGGACGGGGAACTGGGGGAGACGCCTGCTGCGGGCGTGGAGCCTGGCTCCGAGGACACCACGACAACCCTGCCGGTCGACGACGACCCCGGGTTCGTGCAGGCCGCAGAGGCCGAGGGTGCTCCACCCGGGATAGTGCCCACGGATCCCAAGAAGGCAGCGGCCTGTCGCTAGACGGCCCTGTCGCTGGACGGCCCTGTCGCTGGACGGCCCTGTCGCTGGACGGGAGTGGGAAGGTCCTGCCTGCCGGTCTCTCCGGTTGCAGCCACCGCGTCCACAGGTCGCTGGTCAGATGGGTCGCCTCGCCTGTGGATCCACCCGTCAGTGCGTACGTGCCTCGGCGATCACGCGGTTCGCCCGGTACCACTCGATCGTGCGGCGCAGGCCCTCGCGGAAGTCCACCTCGGCGACGAATCCGAACGAGTCACGAGCCCTGCTCGGGTCCACCCGGCGTCGCGGTTGACCGTCGGGTTTGGTCGTGTCCCATCGCACCTCACCGCTGAAGCCGACCTCGTCGGTGATGATGTCCACGAGGTCCCGGATCGGCATCTCCTCGTCCGTACCCAGGTTGACCGGCTCAGCCTGGTCGTAGTGCTCCGTCGCCAGCAGCACGCCGCGGGCCGCGTCGTCGACGTAGAGGAACTCGCGACTCGCCGAGCCGGTGCCCCAGACCTCGATGTGGTCGGCACCTGACTCCTGGGCGTCGACGCACTTCTTGATGAGGGCGGGGATGACGTGGCTGACCGCCGGGTTGAACTTGTCGCCCGGGCCGTAGAGGTTGGTCGGCATCAGGTAGATGGCGGACTGCCCGTACTGGGCGCGGTTGGCCTGCATCTGGGTGAGCTGCGCGAGCTTGGCCACACCGTAGGGAGCGTTGGTCTCCTCGGGGTAGCCGTGCCACAGCGACTCCTCGTGGAACGGCACAGGCGTGTGCTTCGGTACGAGCAGATCGTGCCCAGCATCACTGTCTTGGGAACCCCGTGGAGTCGTGCAGCCTCCAGGACGAAGGTGCCCATGAGCAGGTTGTCCAGGTACAGGTCGGCCGGCCGCTCACGGTTGGCGCCTATGCCTCCGACACTGGCTGCGAGGTGGATGATCACATCGGGCGCAAGGGACTCGACGAGAGCCTCGGTGGCCGGTCGGTCGCGCAGGTCCACTTCCGTGGACGTCGGCGTGGACACCCTGCCCACGCCGCACTCCCGCAGGCCCGCCAGCACCGCGGTCCCGGAAACCCCCGCCGCCGGTGACCAGCACGTGCTTGTCGGAGAAGAAGCTGCTCATCGCCCGAGACGCTACAGCCACCGTCACGCCCGGTCGGCACCAGTGACGCGCCGGTCGTGGATCCATGCGGCGAAGTCGGTCCTGCCCGCTGCACCTCGGGTGTGGGTGGCCGAGCCCGCCGTTGCGGCGTGGGACAATGTGAACCGATGTCGGAACTTCTCCGGGTGGGCCTGACCCTCACACAGGACTGGCACCGGGTCCCCGGAGGCACCGCGGTCGCTGCGAACGCACTAGCGGTGGAGCTCGTGCGCTCCGGAGAGGTCGAGCTCACCGGAGTGATTCCCCGCGGTGGCCAGCCCGCCGAAGGGTTCGTCCCACAGGTGCCGACCAGGCGTCTCCCGGTCGGGCTTCCCTGGCTCTACGACTCGTGGGACCATCTCCGGTGGCCGAGGATCACCTCGGTCGTCCCCGAAGCGGAGGTGGTGCACCTGACGGTGCCCATGGCCCCGCCACGGGAGCGCATCCCGCTCGTGGCGAGCGTCCACGACGTGCTTCCGCTGACCATGCCGTCGTCGTTCACCCGTCGCGGCGCTCGGATGATGAGCCGCGGACTGAAGCGGATCCGCTCGGAGGGCGCGATGGTCCTGGTGCCCACAGAAGCGGGTCGTCGCGAGTTCCTGACCCAGGGGTTCGATCCGGCGCGCCTGGCGGTGGTTCCGCTGGGGGTTGATCCTACGGCGCCTGTGGCACCCGAGGTGCAGCGTGAGGTGTTGGATCGTCACCGGGGTGGAACCTCCCTATGTGCTCTTCGTGGGCACCGCCGAGCCTCGGAAGGGCCTGGACGTGCTCGCTGCCGCCATGGCGATCCTTGATCGGCCCGGACTGACGCTGGTCCTGGTGGGCCCACCGGGTTGGGGGAGCGTGAACCTGGGGACCTCCGGCGGGTGGTGAAGCTCGGTCATGTTCCCACTGCCGACCTCGTGGCCTTGCGGGCCGGGGCGGCCGTTTGCGCGATGCCGTCGCGCGCCGAGGGCTTCGGCCTGCCCGTGCTCGAGGCCATGGCCGCAGGAACCCCGGTGGTGACCACCTCGGGCACGCCGATGGAGGAGTTCGCCCATGGCGTGGCCCGGTTCGTGCCCGTGGGGGACGCCGATTCGCTCGCCGACGCCCTCGGCGATGTGCTGGACGATCCCGACCTGGCGCAGCGGATGGCCGCTGCGGGCATCGAACGGGCGGCGGAGTTCACTTGGAGCCGCACCGCCCGGCGGGTCATAGATGTCTACCGGAGGGTGTTGCAGTGACGCCGGCTCCATCGCCGGGTGGGGAGCGAGCGCTTCGGGTGTTGGTCAACCTGACCTGGCTGGTGCCCGGGGTGGGTGGGGGCAGCGAGGAGTCGACCACCGATGCCGTGCGGGCGCTGCTCGAACACCGCAGCGACATCGAACCGATCCTCGCGGTCCAGCCCGCGTTCGCAGAGGCACACGCGGACCTTGCCTCAGGCTGTCGTTGTGAGTTGATGGGGGCGCACATGCCAACAAGGTGACCCGGGTCGCCTCGGAGCAGAGCTGGTTGCCGGCCCTGACACGCAGGTTGGCCCCTGATGTGACCCATCACGCCGGCGGGGTGCTGCCGCTGGTCCATCCAGGTCCGACGGTGCTCACCGTGCACGACCTGCAGCCACTCGACATGCCGGGGAACTTCACGCCTGTCAAGCGGTGGTACATGAGATCGATGCTCGGTCGTTCGGCGCGCTCGGCCGGGGTCGTCTGCGTGCCCTCGGAGTTCACTGCCGAGCGCCTCACGCAACGCCTCGGGGTCCCCCGCGGACGAGTGGTCGTGGTTCCCTGGTCGGTGGTGCGCCTGGAGGAGGTTGCAGCGGAGGACACCGGTGGGCGTGACCCTGGTGGTGGCGGGGAGCTCCAGGAGCGAACCGTGGAGCCCGACGCGCCGGTGTTCGTCTATCCGGCGATCACGTATCCACACAAGAACCATCGGATGCTCCTGGAGGCGTTCGCACGGTTGCTGGCGCAGCTCCCGGATGCCGAGCTGGTGCTACCAGGCGGCGCGGGCGCCGAGGAAACCGAGGTCAGCCGTCGCATCGCTTCGGAGGACCTGCGGGGAAGCGTTCGACGCCCGGGCCGGCTCTCGACCGCCGAGATGGAGCGCCTCTACCGTCGTGCCACCGCTGTCGTGGTTCCTTCGCTCTACGAAGGATTCGGGCTTCCTGCGCTCGAGGCGATGTGCGGGGTGCCGCTGCTGGTGGCCGATGCGGGATCGTTGCCCGAGGTGGTGACCTTGGCTGGATCCACCGTGACCGCGGTACCGCCACTCGACGCCGGCGACCCCGGCGCGTGGGCCGATGCGATGCTCACGGTGGCCGGGCTCTCCGGTCCGCAACGCCTCGCGGTGCTCGAAGGTCAGCGCAGGGCCGCTGCGCGCTTCACCCCCGTCTCACCGCTGAGCGGCTGGCCGCTGCTTACCACCGGGCGGCGGGCAGGCACATATCCTCCGTCGGGTGAACCTGCTCATCCTGTGTCCCCATTTCGCACCCGATGTGGCTCCCACCGGCGAGGTGATGACCGCGATCGCCGAGGCGCTCGCACGTAGGGGCCACAGGATGCACGTGGTCACGTCGTTGCCGTGGTACCGCCTGCACGAGGTCGAGCCCGATTGGAAGGGCAGGCCCTGGCGTACCGAGGCGACCGAATGGGGGCTGGATCACGCGGCTGCACCCGTTCCCCACCGACAAGACGAACATCCCGGCGCGCCGCTGGTTCCTCGGGTTCACCGGCGGTGCTGCTCGCGGCACTGTCGTCACGCAGCGCCGGACGCCGCGATGGTCATGTCGCCACCGCTGCCCCTGGGTGTCGCCGGTTGGTTGGCCGCATCGCGCGGCGCGTTCCGTGGGTGTTCAACATCCAGGACGTCTTTCCCGACGTGGCGGTGGAGTTGGGGGCCATCACCAACCCCAAGGTGATCTCGGTGGCCTCGTGGCTGGAGCGGTTCCTGTATCGATGCGCCGACGCGGTCACGGTGCTCTCGGAGGATCTTCGCGACAACGTGGCGCGGAAACTGGCCGGTCATGGCCCGGATCGGGTGCACGTCATCCCGAACTTCGTGGACACCGAGCGGATAGTCCCCGGCGATCGGATGACCGCTACCGCCGGGAGTTCGGACTCGGTGATGCGACCGTGGTGATGTACGCGGGCAACGTCGGGATGTCACAGTCACTGGATCTGATGGTCGGGGCAGCCCGTCACTTCGGTGATCGTGACGACGTGGTCTTCGTGGTGAACGGAGGCGGATCCGCCCTCGACGACCTGCGATGCAGCGCCGATGGGCTCCGCAACGTGGTGTTCGTGGACATGCAGCCTCGCGAGCGCCTCCCGGAGGTGCTTGCAACCGGCGATGTTCATGTGATCCCGCTCAAGCGGGGCTTGGCGCGCTCGAGCGTGCCTTCCAAGCTCTACTCGATCCTCGCCGCGGGTCGGCCGGTGCTGGCGAGCGTG
Source organism: Microthrixaceae bacterium (assembly GCA_027493675.1). Taxonomy (GTDB): domain Bacteria; phylum Actinomycetota; class Acidimicrobiia; order Acidimicrobiales; family Microtrichaceae; genus JAMLGJ01. The sequence goes on from JAOSKI010000045.1 coordinate 24,594, forward strand.
GACGCGGGAACCGAGGTCGCCAGGACCCTCGAGTCTGCCGGATGCAGGGCGGGCAGTTGCCCCCGAGGACCTCGATTCGTTCTGCGTCGCACTGAAGGAGTTGCTCGACTCGCCCGACCTGCGTGAGTCCATGGGGTGCCTCGGGCGCAGCTTCGTGACCCGATGGGCTTCCACCCGACGGTGTGGCGGCCTCATACGAGGCGTTGTTCGAGAGCCTGAGGGCCTGATCGCCGCGGTCTTCTTCACCGCGTGTCCGAGGGACTACCGTTGCAGCCCGTATGGGCAAGGCCTCCTCCTCGAAGAAGATCAAGCGCGTCCAGGCTGCGGGTGCCACGCGTTCCCCCGGCCAGAAGCGCCAGCTCGGCTTTCCGGCACTCATCGTGGCGATCCTCGTGGTCGGGATGCTGGGCACCGCCTTTGCAGTGGCACACCGTCGCACCAACGAGGGAGGTGCGTCCCACCACCGAGGACCACTGGGTCGCCGCGTACGGCACGTACATCTGCGGCCAGGAGTTCAACCTCGGCAACCTCGACAACGTGGTCAAGGATGCCCCGGTCGACCTTCACTCCGACGGCCTGATCCACATACATCCCACCGACGAGGAGACCTCCGGAAAGGGGTGCCGTGTTCGGCCTGTTCCTCGAATCCGTGGGGATCACCCTGGGTGACGGCACGATGACCCTGCCCGACGGCACGACCTACACCGACGGCGACGAATGCCCCGCGGAGGGGGACGAGCCCGCCGAGCCCGGCCGGGTGGCGTTGTACCAGTGGCCGCCGCAGGCAGGGGAGAACACCGAGCCGCGCGTGATCACCTCCAACATCGCGACCACCCGGTTCACCGAGGACGGGCAGACCTACGTGCTCGCGTTTGCGCCACGAGGGCGGAGATCGGATTCCCGCCTTCGCACGACCGCATCGATGAGCGTGAAGACACCGAGCCGAAGGTCTCCGAGGCGCCGACAACCACGGCGGCTCCCGCCACCACGGCTCCTGGCTCGGGCCCCCTGGCTCGACGCCCCCGGCTCGACGGCGGCACCGGGTGATGCAGGCAACCCCGCGACGACAGCCGCACCTTCCACGACAGCCGCACCTGAGGCCCCGGGCACCACGGCCGACGGAGGCTAGACGTGCAGGCGGTGATACTGGTTGGGGGCTTGGGTACGCGGCTACGCCCGCTCACCCTCGATCTGCCCAAGCAGATGCTCCCAGTCGCGGGCGTCACCATGATCGAACGCGTGGTGTCGCTGCTGGCGAGGCCGGGATCGACGAGGTGGTGCTGTCGCTCGGGTACAGGCCCGAGGTCTTCACCGAGGCGTTTCCCGACGACCGGTGCGCCGGGGTGGCGTTGCGCTATGCCGTGGAGCCCGAGCCTCTCGACACCGCCGGAGCCATTGCGTTCGCAGCTGATTCCGCCGGCATCTCCGAGCGGTTCATCGCACTCAACGGCGACGTGCTCACCGACCTCGATCTCGTCGGGCTGTGCGACAGGCACGCCGAGTCCGGCGCGGCCGCCACGATCGCGTTGACACCCGTGGACGATCCGTCCCGCTACGGCGTGGTGCCGCTCGGGTCTGACGGCAGGGTGGAGGCATTCATCGAGAAGCCCGATCCTGGTACCGCGCCCAGCAACTGGATCAATGCCGGCTACTACGTGCTCGAACCCGACGTGCTGGAGCTGGTTCCGCGAGGAACGAAGGTCTCCGTCGAGCGGGAGGTGTTCCCGGAACTGGTGGCACGACGCAGCCTGTTCGGGGTGCAGTGTCACGCCTACTGGATCGACGCCGGGACTCCCGCTGCCTACCTGCAGGCAAACCTCGACTACCTGGACGGCCGGGCGGGATCGAGGTCGCGGGCATCGACTCGTCGGTGTCGATCGAGAAAGGTGCCACGATCTCCAGGTCGTCGTTGGGAAGGGGTTGTGTGGTCGGGGCGGACGCTGTGGTCACCGACTCGGTGTTGATGGACGACGTGCGGATCGGCTCCGGCGCCGTTGTGGATCGCTCGATCCTCGGAACCGCTGCCCATGTGGGCGACGGTTGCAGGCTGGGTGACCTGAGCGTGATCGGACCCGGCGCAGACTTGCCTGCCGGCTCCCGTCTCGATTCCACCCTCGTTCCAGGACCGGACGAGTGGGAGCTGGTTTGAACCGCGGGTCACCGGGTGGCCTGCCGCTGACGGAGGTTGTCGGATGCGGGTATTGGTGACCGGTGGAGCCGGCTTCATCGGCTCCAATCTGGTGGACCGGCTACTGGCGGAGGGTCACTCGGTCGACGTGATCGACGATCTATCCAGCGGTCGCCTCGCGAACCTCGCGGATGCCTGCGCGGGCGCCGATCACGAGCTCAGCTTCCACCAGATCGACATCTGTGATCCTGCAGTCGTGGAGTTGATCGAGCGGCGGTGCCCGGAGGTGATCTGCCACCTCGCGGCCCAGATCGATGTGCGGGTGTCGGTGTCTGATCCCGTCCTGGATGCCCGCATCAACATCCTCCGGCACCCTCAACGTGCTCGAGGGAGCGCCGTGGTGGCACCTCCAAGGTGGTGTTCGCATCCTCGGGGGAACCATCTACGGCGCGGTCGACGGTTCGGACCTCCCGGTCAGCGAGTCCCATCCCCAGGTCCCGTTGTCGCCCTACGGCGTATCGAAGAAGGCGGCCGTGGACTACATGGCGGCCTACCGTGAGCTGCACTCGTTGGAGTACACCGCACTCGCGCTCGCGAACGTCTACGGACCCCGCCAGGATCCTCACGGCGAGGCGGGGGTCGTGGCGATATTCGCCGGTCGCCTGCTCGGCGGGGAGCAGTGCCGGATCTTCGGCGACGGTGCCCAGACGCGTGACTATGTGTTCGTGGACGACGTCGTGGACGCCTTCGTGCGGGCGACGATCCGCGGTAGCGGCCTCACATGCAACATAGGCACCGGGGTGGAGACCTCGGTCAACGACCTGTACTCCACGATGGCGCGCAACGCGGGGGTGGAGGGCGACCCCGAGTACGCCCCGGCCAGGGTGGGGGAGCTCGAACGTTCGGCCCTCGATGCAGGCCGGGCGAGGATCCACCTCGGCTGGGAACCCTTCACGGACCTGGCCACCGGCACCGCCGAGGTGTTGGACTGGTTCGCTAAGCAGGGCAAACGTAGGCGGGCGGCCCTTTCCTCCGCGGAACCCGATCCGCGACGAGGGTCAGCGGAAGAGGTCGTCGCGATGGTGGCGAACCACCTCACCGACGACGCCTGTGTGCTCGCCGGCCTCGGTGAAGAGCGACCCGGTGAGCCCGCACGATCGCAACCGGTGTTCCAGACGACTTGCCCATGACCAGCTCCGCAGCGGCCGCGATCTCGTCGACCACGGCGACCTCGGTGACCCGGAGCTCCTGGCCGAACGAATCCGTCGTGCCGCGCAGGTCGACCACCGGGCGCAGTCCCGCGCAACCGATTGCCACGTCGGTCACGCCACGGCGCCAGGGACGTCCGAACGTGTCGGAGATCACAACGCCCACCGCCACCCCCGCTCGGCCCGCGATCGCATCGCGGATCCTGCGGGCGGAACGGTCTGGGTCCTCGGGTAGCAGAGCCGCCGAACCACGCTCGACGTTCGACAGGTCGATCCCCGAGTTGGCGCACACGAACCCGTGGACCGTCTCGGTCAGCAGGAGGTCTCCCCGTCGGCGCAGCACCCGCACCGCTTCACGTTCCACCAGTGGCTTGTGGCTCAGGGGGTCATGAGGGTCCACCGGCACCATCGCCCCTCGGCCTTGGAGACGATCTTCTGGGTGACCACCACGACGTCACGATCGCACAGCGGAGATCCCATCTCCTCGGTGGCATCGATGATCAGGCCTGCCAGGTCCGCGCCGCTTGTGACCTCGCCGATCCCCTCGATCCCGAACACCGAGAGCCGTCCCGTCATGGGGTTGGTCCACCCGGGTGGGAGGGGCGGTTCCCTGGGCCTGCTGAGGTGCCACGTCCTGCGGTCACCACGGTGGCCGCCAGGTCGGCTGAGACGTCGAGTGAACGCATGATCGTGTCGGTGACCACGCATCTCATCCCGGTGTCCTCGACCGCTTCGCGGTGGTGGCCGTCCTCCACGTCGATCACCAGCGTGGCCGCCAGGTGCGAGTACCAGCGTGCGATGCCCAGCACCGACGCTTCGTGACCGAGGTTCACCAGGAGTCGGTCGGCTGGGCCCTTGAGCGCCGCACCTCCGACGATCGGGCTGACCGCACCACCGACGACCGGCGTTCGGCGAGCGCGCCGCTGATGCCCGGCACCATCAGCACCGGCTCGATCGACACCACCGGGTTGGAGGGCGCTATCACCACAACGTCTGCATCGTGGATTGCCTCCATCACCCCGGGAGCCGGTCCGGCAGTTGATGCGCCCACCACCTCGACCTTCGTGACGTCCACGTCGTGACGTTCCCGCACGAAGTACTCCTGGAACGCCAGCTCCCTTCCGTCGACGGTGTGGACGCGGGTGCGGAGCCGGTCGTCGCTGACCGGCAGCAGCCGCGCCTTGATCCCCCACCCGCGGGTGATCTCGGCGGTCACCGCGCTCAGCGGGAGACCGTCGAGCAGTCGCGATGTCCGGTAGAGGTGCGTTCCCAGGTCGCGATCACCCAGGCCGAACCAGCCGGACGCTTCGCTGGTGCCCACATCGCTCGCGTCCGCGTAGCGCCTCAGCGTCTCCATGGCCGACCAGGTCTCGTTGCGCAGCCCCCATCCGCGTTCGGTGTCGTTGGCTGCGGCGAGGGTGTAGGTGCAGCTGTCCAGGTCCGGGCTCACCGAGAGCCCGTGGACCTCGGTGTCGTCCGCGACGTTCACGACAGCGGACACCCGGGCGGGGTCGACGACCTCCACCATCCCGGCGAGGAACCTGGCCGCACCCACGCCCCCCGGCGATCACGGTGACCTCGGGTCGGGCCTCCGTCCCCGGGGGTGTCGAGCCCGGGTGCTGCGTCGCCGGGCATCTCAACCGATGGAGCGGAGCCTGCCCGAGAGCAGGTCCATGTCGGCATCCACCATCATGGTCACGAGGTCTTCGAACCCCACGTCAGGGCGCCAGCCGAGCTCGTTGTGGGCCTTGGTGGCGTCGCCCACCAGGAGGTCGACCTCGGCGGGGCGGAAGAACGCTTCGTCGATGACTACGTGCGGCTCGTAGTCCAGACCCACGTGACCGAAGGCGATCTCGCAGAACTCGCGCACCGAGTGGGTCTCGCCAGTGGCCACCACGTAGTCGCCGGGAGCGTCACCCTGGAGCATGAGCCACATCGCACGTACGTAGTCGCCGGCGAAGCCCCAGTCCCGCTTGGCGTCGAGGTTGCCGAGGCGGATCTCGTCGGCCATGCCGAGCTTGATCTTCGCCACCGCGTTGGAGATCTTGCGGGTCACGAACTCCAGCCCACGGCGGGGTGACTCGTGGTTGAACAGGATTCCCGAACACGCGAACAGGTCGTAGGACTCCCCGGTAGTTGACAGTGATCCAGTGCCCGTAGACCTTGGCCACCCCGTAGGGGGAACGGGGATAGAACGGGGTTCGCTCGGACTGGGGTACCTCCACCACCTTTCCGAACATCTCCGACGATGATGCCTGGTAGAAGCGGATGTCCGGGTCGACGAGACGGATCGCATCGAGGATGCGGGTCACCCCCAGCGCGGTCACGTCGCCGGTGAGCACAGGCTGTCCGAAGCTGGTCTGCACGAAGCTCTGTGCAGCCAGGTTGTAGACCTCGTGGGGCTGGTGGGTGCGAAGGAGCTCGATCAGGCTGGCCTGGTCGAGCAGGTCGCCGTGTACTGTGCGATGCGGTCCTGGAGGTGGGCGATGCGCTCGAAGGTGACCGTCGAGGAGCGACGCACCATTCCGACGACCTCATAGCCCTCGTCCAGGAGCAACTCGGCCAGGTAGGAGCCGTCCTGGCCTGTGATTCCGGTGATCAGGGCTCGTTTCGTCACTGCACCGTTCTAGTCGCTGGGGAGCGCTGAACGGGACCTCGCTCCTTTTTCGGGGGCGCCGCTCGACGGTTGCGCACTCACGTCGCGACCCGGGCCCGCATGTCGTCGAGCAGGTCCGCGAGGGTCTTCTCTAGGGGGATGCGCGGCTCCCAGCCCCGTGCGGGGCGCAACCGGGTGCTGTCACCCCTGAGCACCGGGATGTCCACCGGGCGTTGCAGCTCGGGGTCCGGAACCAGCTCCTGGCTCACGGTGCTCAGCGCGATCAGCGATTCGGCCAGGTCACGTACCGCGATGTCGGTGCCCGAGCACACGTTGTAGATCTCCCCGGCGCGCCTTGTGTCATCAGCATCCGGTAGGCGCGGACCACGTCGCGCACGTCGGTGAAGTCGCGCCGCGAGCTCAGGTTCCCGACCGTCAGCCTGCGGTGCCCTTCGCGTTCGTTGCAGGCGATTCGTTGCGCGAGCGCGGGGCCACGAAGCGGGTGCTCTGGCCCGGACCCAGGTGGTTGAAGGGCCTGACGCACACGACGTGTTGGCCGAATCCCAGGAAGGCCTGCTGCGCAACTGCCTCTGCCGCCACCTTTGACGCCGCGTACGGGCTGGTCGGTCGTAGCTCGCTCGACTCGGTCAGAGGCAGCTCGTCGGGGGTCACCTTGCCGTACACATCTGCCGAACCGACCGAGAGGACCCGCTCTACGGAGGCCTCGCGGGCCGCCCACAGCACGTTCAGGGTGCCTTCGGCGTTCGCTCGGAAGGTGATCTGCGGCGTGTCGAACGACCCGCCCACGTCGGCCGCGCCGGCGAGGTGGTACACGACGTCGGGCGACACCTTCCGGAAGCGCTCCAGCAACGCAGGGGCGTCGAGGATGTCGAGTCCGTCCGATGAGCGATCGGTTCCAATGGGGGGTGTCGCCACAATCGGCGAGATGGGCCATCAGGTGGTGACCCACGGCCGCCGGCCCCCGTTACGAGTGCTCGCACCCGCCCATGATACGTGCGCCGGGCCGTGACCTATTCCACGGAGAACGGTTGGGGTGGGACACCGGAGCCGCTGCGGCGCCGGGATAGCATCGATGGCCGTCAGGCCGGTTCACCCGATCCGCCGCCGGCACCGGCAGCCCCCAGGCCTCAACGAGGAGCGAACCATTTCCGTCGACGATCCCGCGGTAACCGACCATGTCCCCAACGGGGCGGAGTCGACCGCGCAGGCTCCCGTAGCGGCGTCGGAGCCGGACACACAGGGTGCGGCAGCGCAGGTGGTCAGTGGCCAGGGGCACCTCCGGTGGTGGCGATCGTCGTGGCGTGATCCCGGAGACTGGTTCCCCGACGCCGTCGCGAGCCTCGAAGCCCAGGACTATCCACAGCTGTCGATTCTCGTGGTGGACAACGGCGGAGAGCAGGATCCGGCCGAGCGGGTGGTCGACGTGGCGCCGTTCGCGTTCGTCAAGCGCCGTAGCAGCGATGAAGGCTTCTCCGCCGCGGCCAACGAGGCGGCCGCCTCGATCGAAGGTGCGCCGTTCCTGCTGTTCTGTCACGACGACGTGTCGTTGGAACCCGACGCCGTCACCCAGATGGTCGCCGATGCGTTCCGTTCGAACGCCGGGATCGTGGGCCCGAAGATCCGTGACTGGGACGACCACGCGCAGCTCCGATCGGTGGGGCTGTCGGTCGACCGCTACGGGGCGGCGCGCGAGTTGGTCGACGACGGCGAGTTGGACCAGTCCCAACACGACATCTCTCGTGGGGTGTTCGCCGTCTCGGATGCCTGCATGCTCGTTCGTGCCGACCTGTTCAACACGATCGGGGGCTTCAGCGAGGCCATCGGCTACTTCGGCGAGGACGTCGACCTGTGCTGGAAGGCGCACCTGGCAGGGGCTTCGGTGCAGTACTGCCATCGGGCGGTCGCGTATCACCGCGGTGACTTCGCCTCGCGGCGCATCGTGGACGCGAAGGACCGGATGGAGCTGCGCAACCAGGCTCGGATGACCCTCACGGGCCACGATGCCGCATCGTTGTGGAGGATCGTTCCCGCCGCCGCGATCGCATCCATCGCGGAACTCGTCGTCTCGGTGGTCGTTGGACGGGGACGGATCGCGGTGGACATCGTCGCCACCTACCTCTGGGTGCTCACCCATCCGATCGAGATCCTCCGGGAGAGGCGTCGCCGGGAGCCGTTCAGGCGTACCTCGGAGGCCGACTGGTCCACCATGCAGCGGCGTGGCAGCAACCGGATGCGCAAGCTGGGTCTGGAGACCAGCGAGGACAACCGCCTCTTGGACGCCACCAGAGCAGGTCGCGATCGGATCCGTTCGGCGACCAAGGACATCTCCGACTCCAGGGCCGCTGTGGTGCTGGCCGTCCTGATCCCGCTCGTGTTGGCGCTCGGTGCACGGGGTCTGTGGTTCCGGCGTCCTTCCGTCGATGCGTGAGTTCACCACGCTGGGGGACTCCACGGGCGCGCTGTTGTCGGAGTGGTGGACCGGCTGGCGTTCTGCCGGCATCGGAGAGCCCTCGTTGCCTCCGGCCGGGGTACCGGGTCTGGGCGTGCTCGGCACGATCCTGTGGCTGTCGGCTGGAGCGGCCCGTCGGGTGTTGGTGCTGGCTCCGCTGATCCTCGGTCCACTCGGGGCTTGGCGCCTGTTCGCGCGGGGGACGTCGTTCAGGGCACGGTCGGCGATGGTCGCGGTGTACGGGCTGTCGCCGATCGCTCTGAACGCGATGGGTGAGGCACGCCTCCAGGCGATGGTCGCCTATGCCGCGGCACCCTGGGTGCTGCGACGGATCTCCCGCCGGGCAGGCCTGGTTCCCCTTCGCTCCCGCGCATTCGAGGTCGCTCGGGAGTGCCCGTGGTCCGCGGCCTGCGCGTCAGCACCCCCGAGGCTTCGTGACTACGCCGGTACCGCAGTGCTGGTGGGTGTGGTGGCGGCGCTCAGCCCACTTGCGGCGCTGGTGACGGTCGTGGCGGTGGCGCTCATGATGATCGGTCCGGCTCTGTCGGGCAGCCTGGCGGCGGCAGGTTCCGCGTGGAGGCATCTGGCGGTGGCCGTGCTCGGTGCAGTGGCACTCAACCTGCCATGGCTGGTCTCGGCAGCACGTGGAGGTGACCTGGCGTCGCTGACAGGTCTGTGGGTCGGCCGTGGCCCGGTTCCCTCCGCAGCGGACATGCTGACCGGATCCCTCGGGTCGCTCCAGGCAGGGCTGTTGGGCTGGGGCTTCGTGGTTGCCGCAGCAGTGCCGTTGTTCACCGGCCGTTCATGGCGCTCCGGCTGGGCGGTGGGCGCGTGGATCGCGATCGCAGCCGGCCTCCTGGCGGCGGTGTTGGCGGGCGAGGCCGATCTTCTCGCCGGGGCAGGGGGTGGAGGTGCTGTTGGTGCCGGTTGTCCTCGGCCTGGCGGTATCGAGCGCGATGGTGCCACTGGCTTTCGAGGAGGATGTCGTGAGGGCCGACTTCGGCAGCCGGCAGATCATCACCTTCATCGGGGCGGCAGCGCTGTTCGCGGCGATGGTGCCCCCGGCCCTCGCCGCTACGCAGGGACGTTGGTACCTCCCCGAGGGCGACTTCGATCGTGCGCTCACCCTCGTGGACGGTGGGGACGATTTCAGGGCGATGTGGATCGGCGATCCCGATGTGCTGCCGCTGGGGGTGGTCCCTGGATTCGGTCCCGGGGGTGAACATCGGCTTCTCCCAGGGCCTTGATCCATCCATGCCGTTGCGCTGGCGCCTCGACGGTGGCGGGTCCGTGGCGGATGCCTCCGCAGCGCTCACAGCCGCCATGGAGGGGGCGCACCGCACGCATGGGGCGTGGTGTGTCGCCGATGGCGATCCGTTACGTGGTGGTGGTGGACCGCCCGGCCCCTGAGCCGTTCGCCCCCACCGAGGTGGCCACGCCAGAAGGCGTCGTCGACGCACTGGAGGAGCAGCTGGACCTCAGGCGCATCCTGGTGGGCCCTGGAATAGACCTCTTCGAGGTCTCGGCGCCCTGGCCACCGCGCTCCGACATCACCGAACCTCCCGAACCTGCAACGGCACCGCCCTCGGTGCTGGGTGACGGATTCGGCACCCGCTTCAGCGGTGAGTTGCGCGATGGTGCTGTCATCGCCCAGTCGGTCACCGCGGACCCTGGCTGGCATCTCGAAGTGGACGGTACGGAGGCAACGCGAGAGAACCTCTTCACCTGGGGTCAGAAGTTCACCGTCGACGATGGGGGAGCGGCACAGCTGTCGTGGTCACCGCCGCTGAGCACCCGCGCGCTCCAGATCTGGCAGGTCCTCGTGCTCCTGACGCTGGTGGTGTTCGCTACGCGTCGGGATTCCCTACCCACACCGCATCGCCGCAGGAGGGCGATGACCGTCGAGCAGCCCCCTCGTCGTGGTCGAGGGTCCCGGTGAGTCACCCGACGACTGGTCCGAGGGGTTCCTCGGCTCACACGACCAGGATTCCTCGGATGCGGAAGTCGACGACGAGGTGCCTTCGGAGGATTCAGGTTCCGGCGATGCCACAGGGTCCGACGAGGGGGTGCGGCCTGACGACGAGACGGATTCCGACGATGCTTCACGCTCCGGCGTTGGTTCGGGTTCCGATGACGGCGCGGGTTCCGACGACGAGGAGCCGGAGTGAACCGCAGAGTGGGTGTCCTGGCGGTGCTGCTCGTGGCCTGCGTGGTGGCGATGATCGCCTGGTTCCCGGGCCACTCCGAGGTGACGCCGTCACGCGTGCTGCGCGCTCCGATGTCGGCGTCGGTGGGCTCCGATGGAGGTTCCTGGTACTGCGCTGGACGTGATGTGGGTGCCGGCGATGCGGTGGTGAAGCACTCGGTGCTCATGAGCGCTCCGGGTGACTCGGCCGCCAACGTGCGCCTCGACGGCTTCTCCGAGGAGAACGCGCCGGGTCCAAGGAGGTCGCTGTGGAGCCCGGTTCGACCATGGTGTTCGATGTGGCATCCCAGCTCGGCTCGGCGGCGCTCAGCGTGATGGCCGAGTCGGACGCACCGCTGGTGGTCGAACACCGGTTCACCTTCGAGGGTGGGGCCGACCAGGCTCCCTGTTCCACCTTCTCGTCGGACAGGTGGTACTTCCCCGTGGTCGTGACCACAAGGGACTCCACAGCCCGGTTGAACCTTTTCAACCCCTTCCCCGGCGACGCATCGGTGGACATCGAGGCGGCGTTGGAGACCGGGGTGCGTGCGCCGGAGGAGCTGTCGGGTGTGGTGGTTCCCGCCGGAAGCACGAGGGTGATCAACCTGGAGGAGCACCTGGAGCGACACGAGCAGTTCTCGGTGACGGTCGAGACGCGTTCGGGCGGGGTGGTGGCGGAACTGGCCCAGCGCTTCGACGGCAGCAACAAGGGAGTCGCCTGTCAAGGGTCTCCGGTTGGTTCCCGGTAGCCGTAGCGCTGCGGATCGTTGGTCCTTCGCGGGGGGGTCTTGCCGATCCGTCGGCGAGTGAGCGTCTCGTGATGATGAATCCGGCAGACGATGAAGTGGGCGCGACAGCCCAGCTGGTCCCCTTCGGTGGTGTGGATCTGATGCCCGAGCCCTTCGAGATGACCGCTCCGCCGCGTCGCTACGCGGTGGTCGACCTCGATTCGGACTCACGGGTCCCACCGGTGGGCTACCACGCCATCGACGTGGAGACTCTGTCGGGTGCAGAGGTGGTCGCCGGCAGGTCCCTCGATATCGTCGGTGGGTCTGATGCGAAGGGTGCACCTGCGCTGCGTGTGCTGGCCGAAGGTGGCACCACGGCGTCGCCCGGGATGTCGGTGGCGGCATCCGACTGGCTGGTGGCCGGCTTGGCGCTCGGACGCGATCGACGGAACCGTGTTCGTGCACAATGCCGGCAGTCGTGCCGTTACGGTGTCGGTCGTGGGCAACTTCGAAGGCAAAGCGGGCCAGGAGGTCGCCTACGAGTTGCCGCGTGGCGAGTCGGTCGCGGTGGACCTGGCCGAGTTGGGCAAGGCGAAGGGACCATTTGCCGCCGAGGTCCATGCCGACGGTCCCGTGGTGGTCGAGCGCCTCCTGGTGTTCCCCGATGTGCCCGACGTCTCCCTGCAGTCGGCGGTTCCCTGTTGAGGTCACTCGAGGAGCTGGAGATCCTTGGTGACCCGTGAGGCCCATGCACCCGAGGTCTTGGCGGATCCCGTCGAGTGCCGGCCGGTGATGTCGTGAAGATCCTGATCGTGCTGGGAGTGGTGGTGCTCGCCGTGGTTGTCGCCGAGCTGGTGCGACGTCGCCGCACGCCGGACGCCCCGACCCAGCCCGCCGCGCGGTACGAGGCTCCGGCGCAATTGGATCGCAACGACTTCGATGGGGCCGATCGGGAGTGGCTGGTGGCGGTGTTCACCTCTGCGACGTGCAACACGTGCGCGGAGACCGTGGCTCGTGCATCGGTGCTGTCCAGCGCTCACGTCGCAGTGTGCGAGGTCGAGGTGACCGAACGCCCGGACCTGCACCGTCGCTACCGGATCGAGGCGGTTCCGATAGTCGCGATCGCGGGTCCCGACGGAGTGGTCAGGCGGTCGTTCGTGGGTCCTGTGAGCGCAACGCACCTCTGGGCGGCGGTCGCGGAGGTGGCGCGAACCAGGATCGGTCACCGCCTGCGACGACGAACACCGCCGCTGAGGTTGGGTCGTTCCCGAAGCGGTGCGATCGAGCACTTGGCCGGCGGTGCGGGGCTAGCGGTTGCGGGTCTCCCTGATCACCGAACGGGCAATGCCGCCACCGGGGTTCAGGTGAGGTGGAAGCGGGGGAGGTGCGGGAAGCACCCCGGGGTTCTGGCTTCCCGGCATGCGCCCGTGGACGGGCACGGCGGCGGTTCCCTGGCCGGGAGGTGACGGAGCAGGCACGTCCGGCTCGGTCCCGTTGGCGACCCTTATCAGGCGCGACACCTCGGCGCCCGAGACGGTCTCGTGCTCCAGCAGCGCCTGCGCGATCAGATCCAGCGCGTGTCGGTTGGCCTCGAGCAGCTCACGGCAGCTCAGCTCGGCCTCCCTCAACATCCGGTCCACCTCGTCGTCGATGACCTTCGAGGTCTCCTCGGAGTACTCCCGGGCGTGGCCGAAGTCCTCACCCAGGAACACCGGAGCGGAGGTGCCGTAGGCCCTCGGACCGATCTTCTCGCTCATCCCGAACTCGGTGACCATCTTGCGGGCACGTTCAGTGGAGACCTGCAGGTCGTTGGCAGCGCCGGTGGAGCGTTGACCGAAGACGATGTCCTCCGCGACCCTGCCGCCCATCGCGACCACGATCGACTCCTCGAGGTACTCCTGGCTGTAGGAGTGCTTGTCCTCCTCGGGGAGCTGCTGGGTGACCCCCAGGGCCATCCCCCTCGGCAGGATCGTGACCTTGTGCACGGGATCGGCGTTCGGCAGCAGGGCGGCGCACAGGGCGTGGCCGGCTTCGTGGAAGGCGGTCATCTCCTTCTCGTGGCCCGTCAGCATCATCGACTCGCGCTGCTGGCCCATCATCACCCGGTCGCGGGCCTCCTCGAAGTCGTGGGCCTCCACGACCTTCGCGCCACGCCTCACCGCGGTGAGCGCGGCCTCGTTGACGAGGTTGGCGAGGTCCGCGCCCGACATGCCGGGTGTCCCCCGGGCCACCACGTCGAGGTCCACCGCGGCGGAGAGCTTCTTGTGGCGAACGTGGACTGCGAGGATCGCCCTGCGGTCCTCGAGTTCGGGAAGCGGCACCACCACCTGGCGGTCGAAGCGACCCGGTCGCAGCAATGCCGGATCGAGGATGTCGGGCCGGTTCGTGGCAGCCATGATCACGATGCCCTCTGAAGCCTCGAAGCCGTCCATCTCCGAGAGCATCTGGTTGAGCGTCTGCTCTCGCTCGTCGTGGCCGCCGCCCAGGCCCGCGCCGCGCTTGCGACCCACCGAGTCGATCTCGTCGATGAAGATGATCGCCCGACCGTGCTTACGGGCTGATTCGAACAGGTCGCGCACCCGGCTGGCGCCGACCCCCACGAACATCTCCATGAAGTCCGATCCCGTCACCGACAGGAACGGCACTCCGGCCTCGCCTGCCACAGCCCGTGCAATCAGCGTCTTGCCGGTGCCGGGCGGCCCCACCAGGAGCACGCCCTTGGGGATGCGGGCTCCGATCTCCAGGAAGCGGTCGGGTTCCCTGAGGAAGTCGACCACCTCCGCGATCTCCCGTTTGACCCCTTCGTAGCCCGCCACGTCGGCGAACAGCGTGGCGGGACGCTCCGTGGTGTAGGTCTTCGCCTTGGAGCGCCCGATCGACATGATCCCGCCCATCTGGCCCTGGGCCCGGCGGTTCATCCACACGAAGAAGCCGATTATCAGAAGGAACGGCAACAGAAGCGGGATCATCGTCGCGAAGAAGTTGGGCGTAGGGTACTCGTAGTTGACCTCCACGTCCTTGTCGCGCATGAGCGTGTCGACCTCGGCGGGTGCCTCGAGCGGGCCCGTGGTGGTGAACTCCTGACCATCGGCCAGGGTCCCGTTGATGGTGCCGTCCGCGGTGTTCCAGGTGACCTCTTTGACATCGCCGGCCTCCACCTTGGAGACGAACTTCGAGTACGACTGCTCGGTGGCCGAGCGGTCCTGGCTGTAGAGCGCACTGATCATCACCAGCGCGACGACGGCGAGCAGCACCGGGATCAGCCAGGGAGGCATGCCACCGCGCGTGCTGCCTCCGGCTCCGCCTGGCTTCGGGGAACCATCGTTGTCGGAGCCTCTGTGGTCCTGGGACATCGTTACAGCCTACGCGTACGGAGTGACAATGGGGACTCGCGGGTCCCCCAACGAGCGCTTCGGCACAACTAGCTTCTCGCTCGTGAGTAGAAGCTGTGCACGTCCAGGATGCTCCCAGGCGGCGGTGGCCACCCTCTCCTACGCCTATTCGGAGAGCGCCGTGTGGCTCGAGGAGTTGGCGGTCGAGGCCCACCCGATGACCCACGATCTGTGCCTGTTGCACTCCGACGCGGTGAAGGTGCCGCGGGGTTGGGACCTGAACGACGTGCGCAACCGGCCTGCCGGCGGAGGCAGCGCCGACCTGCCTCTGGGAGCCTCCACCGCAGGGTCGCAACCGGTGCACTCGGATCGCGACTCGAATGGTGCCGCGCTGCGGCTGGTGGGAGCCTGAGGGGGTGCTGACCCCTTCCAGCGGCCCGCCTCCGAGCATCCCCCCGAGCCGTTCCGGGTACCACCGGTCCGCGTGACCTTCCGAGCTGGGGACTGGGTGACGCGGCGGTCGGGGTAGTCGTAGCCCAGTTCCTGTCGATCATCGCGATCGGCGTCGTGTACTCCTTCACCGGGTGGTCGTCGCCCGAGGACGTTCCCATCTGGGCCACCGGGTTGCTTCAGGTGCCCTTGTGGATCGGCTTCGCCGGAGCCGTCTGGTTGGCGGCGCAGCGCAAGGGCAACGGGCTCGTAGCGGACTTCGGGTTGTCGTCGCGACCCCTGGATGCTCCGGTCGGCCTGGTCGTCGGCATCGCCTGCCAGATGCTGGTGCTGCCGTTGCTGTACTGGCCGGTGCTCCAGGTGCTGGGACGATCGAGCGACGAGCTCTCCGAGCCGGCGAAGCGACTCGCCGGCAAGGCGGAGGGCACCGTCGGCTGGCTCGTGCTCGCCGTGATCGTCGTCGTTGCTGCGCCGCTGGTGGAGGAGCTCTTCTACCGCGGTCTGCTGCTGAGGGCCATGACGAAACGGGGTTGGTCGCCATGGCTGGCGGTTCCGGCGTCCGCCGCGGTGTTCGCGGCGATGCACTTCCAACCGTTGCAGTTCGTCGGGCTCTTCGCGTTCGGTCTGGTGCTGGGCGCGCTCGCGCAGCTCTACGGTCGGCTCGGTCCGGCGATCTGGGCACACGTGGGCTTCAACGCGACGACGGTCGTGGCGCTGTACATGGGCGCCCCTTGAGGCCTACGTCCGGGGACGGATCGCCGACCCGGATCACGGGACTCGTCGGGATCGCTCATCTCGGGGTGAGCGGTGCCGACGGGTCTGGTGCGGCCCGCCGATGCGGGTGGCTTCCCGGAACCCCCGGGAACATGTGTCGGAGGTACCCGATGGATTGCCCGAATTGTGGCGACGAGGTGGTCGAGATCGGCCTCACCGTGGATGGTCATCGCCTGGTGATGCTGTCGTGCTCGAACTGCGACCTGCGCAGTTGGCACCGTGACGGCGAGATGGTGCACCTCGACGGCGTGCTGACCGATCTCACCGCCACACGCACGCGGTACAGGCGTTCCCTGGCGAACTGACCGAGCCCGTGAGTTGATCGACGCCGGCGCACGGGTGTCACGTACCGTGGTGTTCGGTCAGCACACCTGGGACATGCCACGATTGTCCGTCGTGGACCTCGATGACCCCGACGACGTGGGTGTTCCTGCTGGAGCTGATCAGCAGCCCGCTGCCGCGCAACAGGTCGCCGTCGAGGTGGATGGGCCGGCCGATCGTCGTGCCGATGGCGATCAGCAGCCCGCTGCCGCGCAACAGCGGTCCGTCGAGGATCCCGAACACCCCGCCGACGAATGGCTGAACTGGGCCGGGCTGATGATCGCCGTGATCTGTGGGATCGCGGTGTTCGCATCACTCGGCCCGGATCTGATCGTGTTGGACACGACACCCACCGGTGGTGACATGGGTGCACACGTCTGGGGGCCCGCCTACCTGCGCGACGTGCTCCTGCCGAACCTGCGGGTGACCGGATGGACCCCCGACTGGTATGCGGGCTTCCCCGCCTACACCTTCTACATGGTCGTGCCGTCGTTGATAATCGTCTGGCTCGACGTCGGCCTGCCATGGTGGTTGGGGGTGCCTCTGGCGGTGGCGATCCTCTTGGGCGCCTGGGCGCTCACCCGGCGGGTGCGGGCCCGTCCCACGTCGCCGAAGTGGGTGCCGAACCGCCTGGCAGTGACGGCGACCTGGTCGGTCGCGGTGTTCCTCGCAGTGCTCGTCGTGAACGTCCCCTACAACGTCGCGTTCAAGTTGGTGGCGGTGTCCGGGCTGGTGACCCTTCCGCCGGCGGCATACGCATTGGGGCGGGCGGCACGCCTCGCCTTCCCGATCCCGCCGCTGCTG
The DNA here is from genome assembly GCA_027493675.1 of Microthrixaceae bacterium. Lineage (GTDB taxonomy): Bacteria > Actinomycetota > Acidimicrobiia > Acidimicrobiales > Microtrichaceae > JAMLGJ01. The sequence continues at coordinate 41,590 of JAOSKI010000045.1, forward strand.
GCGATCGGCGCCACGTTCTTCCTCTACGAGAACGGCTTTCGATCCTGGGCGGCAACATCCTGTCCACGATGGCCGGGGAGTTCGCCTTCTCGATCTCGCTCAGCTTCGCGGTGCTCTACCTGGCGGTGCTGCTCCGTGGAAGCGAGACCGGCCGCCACCGGGCGCTCGGAGCGGTGCTGTTCGGTCTCACGATCCTGTGCCATCTGATCCCGGCGATCTTCGCAGCGGTGGCGACGGTGGTGATCGTGCTGGTGCGCAGGGAGGACCGCACGCCCTGGTGGGACGGCACGATCCCGGGCCGCTGCGTCGGAGCAGGCCTGGTCGTGCTCACCCTGGTGGTGCTGGTCCTCGCTCCCGGCGGCTTCCCGGTCGTGGCGACGCTGGTGGCACTCGCGATGCTGGTGGGCTTCGACGGGCGTGCCCTGCGGTGGGCGGCGGTCTCGGCGCCGGTGGGCTTCCTCATAGCGGGGTTCTGGTTCGTGCCGTTCTACCTGAACAGCGCGTTCCTCAACGACATGGGTTGGGAGAAGTACACCAACTACGCCCAGTACCTGTGGCCCCAGCCCGATCAGTTCGACATGGCGAACCGCAACCTGTGGTTCGCTCTGGCGGGTGTGGGGATGGTCCTGTCGCTGGTGCACCGGGTCCGACTCGGGTGGTTCCTGACCCTCACGCTGGTCGCCTTCGGATGGCTGTTCGTGTTCCTGCCCCAGTACCGGCTCTGGAACGCCCGCCTGTTGCCCTTCTACTACCTGGCGCTGTACCTGCTCGCCTCGCTAGGCGTCGCACTGGTCATCCGTTCCCTGGCGATCCTGGCGGGAAGGCTCACCGGCGCCAGCGACGAACCGTGGCCGGTGGACGTGGCGGGGGTCCTGGCGGTGGCCGTGGTGGCACTCGTGTACCTGATGGGGTCCCTGCAGGTGCTTCCGGGCGGGACTCAGGGTCAGCGGACGCTTCCCGACGGCGAGGTCGCGCCAACCTACGAGTGGGGACCGCTGAGCTTCCAGGACCTCAACAACGCAGCGAACTGGGCCCGGTACAACTTCGCCGGCCTCGAGGATCCGGCGAAGGCCTACGCCGAGTTCTCCGCGATGGTCGACATGATGACCGAGGTGGGTGAGCAGAACGGCTGTGGCCGTGCCATGTGGGAGTACGAGTCCGGGCTGAGCCGCTTCGGCACCCCGATGGCGCCCATGTTGCTGCCGTATTTCACCGACCGCTGCATCGGCTCGATGGAAGGTCTGTACTTCGAAGCCTCCTCCACGACGCCGTTCCACTTCATCAACCAGTCCGAGTTGTCGCCGGCGCCGTCGCGCCCCCAACGTGAGCTGCCCTATCCGCCGTTCGACATGAACGCAGGAGTTCGTCACCTGCAGCTCATGGGTGTGCGCTACTACCTTGCGTCCACCGACACCGCGGTCGATGTGGCGCGCCTCCACCCCGACCTGACCGAGATCGCCTCCACCGAGGAGTTCACCCTCGCCGACGGGTCCGTGCGCCAGTGGGTCGTGTTCGAGGTGGCCGACGCGCCGCTGGTGGAGTCACTCGAGTACCTCCCCGTGGTGCTCACCCCCGACCGACGACCACATCGACGGGTGGGTGTACGACGAGGAGCGGCCGGAGCCGACCGAGACCGACCCGACGCCCCGCAAGACTCCGGGACCGGCGATGGACTGGTATCTGGATCCCACCCGCTGGGAGGTGCCGCTGGCCACATCCGGCCCCGCTGACTGGCCCCGGATCGAGCGCGGCGACGGATCACCTCTGACCGACATCCCACACGAGCCGGTGGATCCCGTGGAGGTCACCGACGTGTCCCAGACCGACGATTCGATCTCGTTCGAGGTGTCCGAACCCGGCACCCCGGTGCTGGTGAAGACCTCCTACTTCCCCAACTGGAACGCGAGTGGCGCCGACGGCCCCTACCGGGTCAGCCCCAACTTCATGGTCGTGGTGCCCACGCAGACCGAGGTCACCCTCACCTACGGCCGCAGCGCCGTGGAGTGGTTGGGTTGGCTGATGACGCTCGCCGGGCTTGCCATCGCGACCTGGCTTGCTCGCCGGGACAGCGAAGCGGTGCCCGCAGTTGGCTCCGGTGTGGTGGTGTCCGAGCCGGGCACTGGTGTGGTGGTGTCCGAGTCGGGCACTGGTGTGGTGGTGTCCGAGTCGGGCACTGGTGTGGTGGTGTCCGAGTCGGGCACTGGTGTGGTGGTGTCCGAGTCGGGCATTGGTGTGGTGGTGTCCGAGTCGGACACTGGTGGGACGGTGGCGGAAACCGAACACGGCGACGGGTGAACCTGCTGCGCCGGGTCCTGGTCATCGGGGTGCTCGCCACCCTGGTGGACGTGGTCGGCTTCGTGGTTCTGGTCGAGGCGTTCGGTTGGCGGGTCTGGGTGGCTGACGGCGTGGCGGTCGCCGCCGCCACGCTGGTGTCGTACTTCCTGCACACGGCCCGCACCTTCTCGCCGGGCGCGCCGTCGCGGCGGTGGTTCGAGAGCCACGGGCGCTACTGGGGAACAGCGCTGGCGGCGTTGCTCACCGACGTGGGTGTGATCGTGCTGCTCGATCTCGTCGTGCAACCGAACTGGTGGTTGCCGCTGCTGGCGCTCAAGTCGTGCTCGCTGGGGGTGGCCTTCCTGGTCCGTTCGCTCACCTACCGGGACCTGATGTTCCATGCCGTTCGCGACGCCCAATCGGTCCCTGCGTGCAGGCAGACCCCTGAGGGCGCGGTGAGGTTGTCGGTGGTGGTTCCGGCGTACCGGGAGGCCGACCGCATCGCGGCGGGCATCGGGCGGATCCGCGCGGATCTCGCCGCGGTGGCCGATGCCGGAGGGCTGGAGGTCGTGGTCGTCGACGACGGTTCGGGCGACGGCACCGCAGAGGCCGCTCGTGATGCCGGGGCGGATCAGGTGATCTCCTATGCCCCCAACCGTGGCAAGGGCGCGGCAGTGCGACAGGGGATGCTGGCGGCGAAGGGTCGCACCGTGGCGTTCACCGACGCCGACCTCTCGTATTCCCCGGCGCAGATCACCCGCCTCCTCGAGGCTGTGGAGGCGGGTTGGGACGTCGTGGTCGGCAGTCGACGGCACACCGCCACGATGACCGTGGTCCGAGCCGGGCGCCTGCGGGAGCTCGGTGGGCGGGTGATCAACGTGTTCACCGGGGTGGTGCTGCTGGGTCGCTACCGCGACACCCAGTGCGGCCTGAAGGCCTTCCGTGGCGACGTGGCCCGGCTGGTGTTCGCCAACACGACCGTGGATGGCTTCGCGTTCGACGTGGAGGTGTTCCACCTGGTGGAGCGGTACCGGCTCACCCTCACAGAGGTGCCGGTGGAGGTGGAGAACTCCCAGCGCTCGACGGTAAGCGTGGTGCGTGACGCCGCCCGGCTGATCGTGGACCTGGTGTCGATCCGCAACAACGACCGCACGGGCGTCTACGACGTGGCCGAACCGGCCCTGCCTCCATCCCGAGCCGGCGGCAGCCCCGGGGGACTCCGGCGGTGTCGGACCCCAAGGGTAGGGTGAACGCCCATGTCCGAGCTCGACGACATCTTCAAGGCCTATGACGTGCGTGGCACCGTGCCCGACCAGTTGAACCCCCGCCTGGCGCGGGCGATCGGCACCGGATTCGCGGTGTTCTGCACCGAGGAGGCGGGCCGCTCGGGTGCATCGGTGCGACGTGTGATCGTGGGTCGTGACATGAGGCCATCCGGTGTCGAGCTGGTCGACGCGTTCACCGAGGGCGTAACAGCGCAGGGCATCGACGTGGTCGACATCGGCCTCGCGTCCACCGACATGTGCTACTTCGCCGCCGGTTCGCTGGATGCGCCCGCCGCCATGTTCACCGCGTCGCACAACCCGGCGGGGTACAACGGTGTCAAGTTCGCGCTGTCCGGTGCCCGCCCGGTCGGCGAGTCGACGGGGCTGGACCGCATCAAGGTGGTGGCCGAGGAGGAGCTCGGAGGTCGGCGGGAGGCTCCTGGGGTCGACGCGGGCGGCCGCAGCAGCCGCAGCGTGCTCTCGGAGTTCGTCGCCCACGTGCGGTCGTTCGTCGACGTGGGGAGCCTGGCACCCCTGAAGGTCGTCGCGGATACCGCCAACGGCATGGGCGGCCTGGTGGTACCCGCGGTGTTCGAGGGCCTGCCGATGGACCTGGAGGTGCTCTACGGCGAGCTCGACGGCACGTTCCCCAACCATCCCGCCGATCCCATCCAGCCCGAGAACACCGCCGACCTGCGTGAGCGGGTGGTGTCGGTTGGGGCCGACATCGGCCTCGCGTTCGACGGCGACGCAGACCGGGTGTTCCTGGTGGACGAGACCGGTAGCGGCCTGTCCGGGTCGGTCACCACAGCGATCATCGCCGCGGGGATCCTCGATGCTCACCCCGGTGAGACGGTGATCCACAACCTGATCTGCTCCAAGTCGGTGCCCGAGGTCGTGCGCGAGTACGGCGGGACCCCCGTGCGCACGAGGGTCGGCCACTCGTTCATCAAGGAGGTGATGGCCGACACGGGGGCGATATTCGGCGGCGAGCACTCGGCCCACTACTACTTCCGCGACAACTACCGGGCGGATTCGGGCCTGATCGCCGCCCTGGTGGTGATCGAGCAGATGTCCAAGGCCGCCAAGTCGCTGTCGGAGCTGCGGGTGCCCTTCGAGCGCTACGCGGCATCCGGCGAGCTCAACACGCGGGTTGACGACCCGGCGGCGGTGATCGAGGCTGTGGCCGGCCACTACGGCGCCGAGGGCCTCGAGACGGATCGCCTCGACGGGCTCACCGTGGACGGTGGTGACTGGTGGTTCAACCTGCGGGCGTCCAACACCGAACCGTTGCTGCGACTCAACCTGGAGGCGCCGGATCCTGCCGCGTGCTCCGCCAGGGTCGCAGAGGTCCGCTCTGTCATGGCAGGCTGATGGCGATGAGCAAAGACAACGCACAATCCCCGACCGACGAACGCCTGGACCCGAGGCTGCTCGAGATCCTCGCCTGTCCCGAGGACAAGGGACCTCTGCTGTACTTCGCCGACGAGTCGGCGCTGTACAACCCGAGGCTCAAGCGCCGCTACCCGATCCGTGAGGGCATCCCTGTGATGTTGATCGACGAGGCGGTCACGGTGGACGCCGCGGAGCACGACCGCTTGATGGCCAAGGCCGAGGCCGAGGGCATCGAAGCGAACTTCACCGCCGATTGAGCGCATGACCGCTCATCCGACAAGTGATTCGCTCATCCGTGAGTAGTTCGCCCATGAGTAGTTCGCCCATGAGTAGTTCACCCATGAGGACCGACGATGACTGCTGACCTGCACCAAGCGGATTCGCTCGGCATGTTCGGCGCTACCTTCGCCCTGGCCGAGCAGATGAGCGACGCCGCCGCGGTGGCGGCAGCGGTCGAGGGCCTCCCGTCGGGGGAGGGGATCACCTCGGTGGTGATCCTCGGCATGGGTGGCAGCGGCATCGGCGGGGATGTGGCGGTCGCGGTGGCGGCTCCGGGCGCCAGGGTGCCGATCGTGGTGTCCAAGCACTACGAGTCCCCGGCGTGGGTGGGCCCCGACACGCTCGTGCTCGCCAGCTCGTTCTCGGGCAACACCGAGGAGACAGTTGCCGCAGCGACCGCCGCGGCCGAAGCAGGTGCCCGGATGGTCGTCATGGCGTCGGGCGGAGAGCTGGAACGGCTCGCGCCGGCGTGGGGTGCGCCGTTGGTGCGATTCGATGCGTCGATCCCGATGCCGCGCGCCGGCATCGGAGCGGTGTCCGTGTCACCGCTGGTGATCCTCGAACGTCTCGGCCTCATCGACGGAGTGGGCGCCCAGATCGCCGCTGCGGTCGATCAGGTCCGTCGCCGCAGCGAGGAGCTTGCCGGTGAGGGCAATCCGGCGGCCCGCCTTGCCAGGAGGATCGGGCGGACCATGCCGTTGATCTACGGCGGGGGAGTGCTGGGCGAGGTGGCGGCGTGGCGTTGGAAGGGCCAGTTCAACGAGAACCCCAAGGTCCCCGCGTTCTGCAACCGGGTGCCCGAGCTCACCCATAACGAGGTGGCCGGATGGGCCGTGAACGGTGACGTGACCCGTCAGGTGCTGACGATGCTCATGTTGCGCCACGACTTCGAGCACCCGCAGGTCGCCCGTCGCTTCGAGTTGATCGCCGAGGCCTGCGACGAGGTGGTGGCCGACGTGCTGACGGTGCAGGCGCAGGGCGACGGACCCCTCGCGCAGTTCATGGACCTCGCCCTGGTGGGTGACGTGACCACGCTGCACCTGGCGCTGGACCTGGGCGTGGATCCCGGTCCCGTCCCGGTCCTCGACGACATCAAGGCCCGACTCGCCTCCCCCCCCCCCCGAGCTGACCGTCACGCCGCGCTCACGCCGCCCTCACCCCACCCCCCCCACCCCGCCCCCACCCCGGCCCCACCCCGGTCCCGGCCTCACCATCCGTTCTGTGGGGTGTGCGTGGCGCTGTGCGCCACGCACACCCCACAGAACGTCGGTCGAGGGCTCACCGTTCGAGGGGCTCACCGTTCGAGGGGGCTCACCGCCTGGGCTACACCCACCGGCGCGACCCGCGGTACCGTTGGTCCCGGCGGGCCGACCTGTACCCGGCGTCAGACGACCCCGGCCCGTCGTCACCACGACGAAGCGTGAACGGACGCGCCCCGATGGCGCAGGAGGGACAACCGAACCATGGCACTCACCGACTTCAAGGTCGCAGACATCTCCCTGGCGCCGGCAGGGCGAAAGCAGATCCAGCTCGCCGAGCACGAGATGCCCGGCCTGATGGCGATCCGCGCCGAGTATGCGGACTCCCGTCCGCTCCAAGGTGCACGCATCACCGGCTCGTTGCACATGACGGTGCAGACCGCCGTGCTCATCGAGACCCTGACCGTGCTGGGCGCGGAGGTGCGCTGGGCGTCGTGCAACATCTTCTCCACCCAGGACGAGGCGGCGGCCGCGGTGGCGGTGGGTCCCAACGGGACCTCCGATGACCCCCAGGGCGTGCCGGTGTTCGCATGGAAGGGCGAGACCCTCGAGGAGTACTGGTGGTGCACCGAGCAGGCCCTGCGCTGGGACGGTGGCACCGCGGGACCCAACATGATCCTCGACGACGGCGGCGACGCCACGATGCTCGTGCACAAGGGCACCGAGTTCGAAGCGGCCGGCGCCGTGCCCGAGGCCACCGAGGACGACTCCGAGGAGTGGCAGGTCTTCCTGGACCTGCTTCGGCGCTCGCTGCCCGAGGACTCCAACCGCTGGACCGCGATCGGATCGGGGATCCTGGGCGTCACCGAGGAGACGACCACCGGGGTGCACCGGCTGTACCAGATGTTCGCCGCTGACCAGTTGCTGTTCCCGGCGATCAACGTGAACGACGCCACCACCAAGTCCAAGTTCGACAACCTCTACGGCTGCCGGCACAGCCTGGTCGACGGCATCAACCGTGCCACCGACACGATGCTGGGCGGCAAGACCGCCGTGGTGTGCGGCTACGGCGACGTGGGCAAGGGGTGTGCGCAGTCGCTGCGCGGCCAGGGCGCCCGTGTGATCGTCACCGAGATCGACCCGATCTGCGCCCTGCAGGCCGCGATGGAGGGCTACCAGGTCGCCCGCCTCGAGGATGTCATCGACACCGCGGACGTGTTCGTCACCGCCACCGGCAACAAGGACATCATCACCGCTGAGCACATGGGCCGCATGAAGCACCAGGCGATCGTGGGCAACATCGGCCACTTCGACAACGAGATCGACATGGCGGGCCTGTACCGCATGAGCGACGTCACGAAGGTCAACATCAAGCCCCAGGTGGACGAGTTCGTGTTCCCCGACGGCCACAGCGTGATCGTGCTGGCCGAGGGACGCCTGTTGAACCTGGGCTGCGCGACCGGCCATCCCAGCTTCGTGATGAGCTGCTCGTTCTCGAACCAGGTGCTCGCCCAGATCGAGCTGTTCTCCAAGACAGCGGAGTACCCCACCGGCGTGTACGTGCTGCCCAAGCAGCTCGACGAGCGGGTCGCGGGCTTCCACCTGGACGCCCTGGGTGTGCGCCTCACGAAGCTGTCCCAGGAGCAGGCCGACTACCTCGGGATCCCCGTGGACGGCCCGTACAAGCCGGATCACTACCGCTACTGAGCAGCCGGCGGACACGGTCCGCGGTCGAGCAGTCGCTGCTCGATCCGCAGGGCCCCGACAGGCGTACTTGTCGCGCACGGGCGCGGGTTGGATAGAGGTCGTCTATTGCTCCGATAGGATCAAACGATCGTTTGTGTCTATCGAAACTCCCTAGGACTGGCTAGTGTGACTATCACAATTCAGGTGAACCTCACAACGAAAGGCGACCATCCATGTCCCTGATCAACACCAAGATCAAGCCGTTCTCCGCCACCGCGTTCAAGCAGGGCGAGTTCATCGACGTCACCGACGAGGACCTGGCCGGCTCCTGGGCGGTCGTGTTCTTCTACCCGGCCGACTTCACCTTCGTGTGCCCCACCGAGCTCGGCGACCTGGCCGACCACCACGAGGAGCTCAAGAGCCTCGGCGTGGAGATCTACTCGGTGTCCACCGACACCCACTTCACCCACAAGGCCTGGCACGGTTCCTCGGACACCGTCGGCAAGATCCGCTACGCCATGATCGGCGACCCGACCATGGAGATCTCGCGCAACTTCGAGATCCTGCGCGAGGACGAGGGGCTGGCCAACCGTGGCACGTTCCTGATCGATCCCGACGGCGTGATCCAGGTGCTCGAGGTCACAGCCGAGGGCATCGGTCGTAACGCCGCCGAGCTGGTCCGCAAGGTCCGCGCCGCGATCTACGTCCGTGAGCACCCCGGCGAGGTCTGCCCCGCCAAGTGGGAAGAGGGCGATGAGACCCTCGCGCCCTCCCTGGACCTGGTCGGCAAGATCTGATCTTCGCCCCGGACGGTCGTGGTGGGCTCGGCGATGCCGGCCCACCACGACCTGATCCGCCGCAACCCCCTCCCCACCTGCACAGGAGTGCGTCATGCTCGATGCCAACCTCACCGAACAGCTCAAGGGTCACCTGACCAAGGTGACGCGGCCGGTCGAACTGGTCGCCTCGCTCGACGACGGCCCGAAGTCGGCCGAGCTGTGGGACCTGCTGAGCGAGATCGCGGCCCTTTCGGATCAGGTCACCCTGCGTCGCAGCGACGAGCCGGCTGAGCGCACCCCGGCGTTCTCCATCGTGCGTGTGGGCAGCGACGTGTCGGTGAGCTTCGCGGGCATCCCCATGGGCCACGAGTTCACCTCGCTGGTGCTCGCGCTGCTGCACGTCGGCGGACATCCGCCCGCGGTCGCCGACGGCGTCGCCACCGCGGTCGAGGAGCTCGAAGGGGAGTTCCACTTCGAGACCTACATGTCGTTGTCGTGCCAGAACTGCCCCGACGTGGTCCAGGCGCTCAACGCCATGAGCGTGCTCAACCCGAACATCACCCACGTGGCCATCGACGGTGCGCTGTTCCCCGAGGAGGTGCAGCGCCACAACGTGCTGGCGGTGCCCGCGGTGATGCTCAACGGCGAGGTGTTCGGCCACGGGCGCATGACCCTCGAGGAGATCCTCGGCAGGCTCGACACCGGGGCCGCGGACCGCGAGGCGCGCGCATCGACGCCCTCGAACCGTTGGACGTGCTGGTGGTCGGCGGGGGTCCAGCCGGGGCGTCGGCGGCGATCTACGCCGCGCGCAAGGGGATCTCCACGGGCATCGTCGCAGAGCGCTTCGGCGGGCAGGTGCTCGACACGATGAGCATCGAGAACCTCATCTCGGTGCCTTACACCGAGGGCCCCAAGCTCGCTTCCGCGCTCGAGGCGCATGTGTCGGAGTACGACGTCGACGTGATGCACAACCAGCGTGTGTCCAAGCTGGTGGGGGCGTCGCAGCCCGGTGGGCTCGCGACCGTCGAGTTGGCCAGCGGTGCCACGCTACAGGCGCGCACGGTCATCCTGGCCACCGGTGCACGTTGGCGTGGCCTGGGGCTTCCGGTGAGGCGGAGTACCGCAACCGGGGTGTGACCAACTGCCCGCACTGCGACGGGCCGCTGTTCAAGGGCAAGCCGGTGGCGGTGGTCGGAGGTGGCAACTCCGGGGTGGAGGCGGCGATCGACCTCGCCGGCGTGGTCGGCCACGTGACGCTCGTGGAGTTCCAGGACCAGCTGCTGGCCGACGACGTGCTCCAGGCCAAGCTCCGCAGCCTCGACAACGTGGACGTGATCACCGCAGCGGCCACGACCGAGATCATCGGTGACGGCGAGCGCGTGACAACCCTGCGCTACGAGGACCGTGCTTCGGGTGAGAGCCACGACGTGGCACTCGCCGGGGTGTTCATCCAGATCGGCCTGCTGCCGAACACCGAGTTCCTCGCCGGAGCGGTCGAGCTCACCGAGCGAGGCGAGGTCGTCATCGACTCCCGTGGTGCCACGTCGGTGCCGGGTGTGTTCGCGGCCGGCGACTGCACCACGGTGCCCTACAAGCAGATCGTGATCTCCATGGGCTCGGGTGCGACCGCAGCGCTCTCCGCGTTCGACCACCTGATCCGCACCTCGGCACCCAGTGCCGACGCCGCCTCCCGTACGTGAACCTTCAGGAGCTCCGCTACCTGGTCGCGGTCGACGACCATCGCCACTTCGGCCGGGCCGCGGAGGCCTGCTTCGTCAGCCAGCCGACGCTCTCCACCCAGCTGCGAAAGCTGGAGTCCGAGCTCGGTGTGGAGCTCTTCGAGCGGGCTCCCCGGCGGATCGTGCCCACCGAGACGGGCCGGCGGGTGATCGAACGGGCGCGCGCTGTGCTGGGTGAGGTCGACCAGATCGAGGCGATCGCCCGTTCCGCCGGCGAGCCCGGCGCGGCGACGTTGCGCATCGGGGTGTTCCCGACGCTCGCCCCCTACCTGTTGCCCCACGTCGTGGCGACCCTGCACGAGCGATTCGAGCGTGCCGAGATCCTCTGGGTGGAGGAGAAGACCGAGGATGTGGTGGCGGGCCTGGTGGCGGGACGCCTGGACGCGGCCCTGTTGGCCCTGCCCATCGGCGAGGCGCAGCTGCACTGCGAGGAGCTGTTCTCGGAGGACTTCGTGCTCGCTGTGGGGGCGCGACCACCCACTCGCAGGTTCGTCCTCGGTGGATCCAGCGGTGCTGGCGGGGACCGAGGTGCTGTTGCTCACCGACGGGCACTGCCCTACGCGACCAGGCGCTGGAGGTCTGTTCGATGGCCGGGGCGGCGGAGCGGCGGGGGTTCCGTGCCACGAGCCTGGAGACGCTCCGCCAGATGGTCGCCGCAGGCTGGGGGTGACCCTGTTGCCGAAGATGTCGGTCAGCCCACCGGTCCCTGAGAACCCCGGGGTGTGCACGGTGCCCTTCACCGCTCCGGCGCCCAACCGGCGCATAGCGATGTTCTGGCGGCCCAGCAGCGTGCACGCGGAGCTGCTCACCGAGATGTGCACGGTCTTCCGCGAGCTGCCCGATGACCTGCTTCGGTCCTGAGCGCCGCACGAGGCACGATCCGAAGGAGCTCCGAGGGCAGGGCGCCCATCGGTGGGGCGCTAGTTTCACCGGATGGACGAACCTCGACGGCAAGGTGGGGGTGATCACCGGTGCTGCCTCCGGCATCGGACGCGCGATGGCCGTGGCCTTCGCGGGGGAGGGCATGCACCTGGCGCTCGCCGACATCGAGGCCGAGCCGCTGGAGGAGACCGCCGAGATGGTGCGCGCGGATGGTGTGAACGCCATCGTCGTGCCAACCGACGTGAGCGACGCCGACGCCGTCGAGCACCTGGCGCAGCGCACCGTCTCGGAGCTCGGAGCGCTGCACCTTGCGTGCAACAACGCCGATGTCTCCGGTGGTGGGCTCACCTGGGAGATCGACCTGCAGACCTGGCAGTGGGTGCTGGGGTGAACCTGTTCGGGGTGATTCACGGCGTGCGCAGCTTCACGCCGCGGATCGTCGCGTCCGGTGGCGGCCACATCGTGAACACCGCGTCGATGGCCGGGCTCACCTCACCGCCGGGGATGTCGCCCCTGACAACGTCTCCAAGCACGCGATCGTCACCCTGTCCGAGGCGCTGGCGGTGGAGCTGTCGATGACACATCCCGAGGTCGGCGTGTCGGTGCTGTGCCCGGGCTGGTGCGCACCCGGATACATGAGGCCGACCGCAACCGTCCTGCGATCCGGCGGTCCCCATCGACGAGGCGGCGGTCGACGCCGAGGAGCAGGCGGCACTGGACGCCATGCGTGACATGGTGGCCGCCCTAATCGAAGGCGGCCTGGACCCCGCGGCGGTGGCCGACCAGGTGGTCGATGCGGTGCGTGAGCGCCGGCCGTGGGTGCTCACCCATCCCGACTGGATGGACATGGTCCGCAGCCGCACCGAGCGGATCATCGCCGAGGAGCCCCCGCCGCCGACATGCCCCCGGCTTCGACTGACCCCCAAGCGAACTGACCCCCAGCGAACTGACCCCCAGCGAACTGGCCCCCAAGATGGTGGGCCACCGCATTGGTGGCTGTCGCCCTTCAGTTCGCTGGGAGAGAGGTGATCGCTCTCAGGGGGTGATGGCGATGGCGGCGCCGATCACCGATGCCGCACCGGCCCCGCGCAGGGCCGTGGCTGCAGCCGACATCGTGGCGCCGGTGGTGACGACGTCGTCGACCAGCACCACGTACCGTGCAGCGCGCGGACGGTGTGCGCTCGGGGCGGACCTCCGCCGACCCGGCGGCGCTGAAGGTCGGGTTCGCCCGGCGGTGGGCCACGTCGAGGCCCATCTGCGCATCGCTGGTACGCCGCAGGCAACGCCGGGCCCGCAACCCCATCGCGCGGGCCACCGCTGCGGCGAGGACCTGGTGACTGGTCGTAGCTCGCGGTGTCGCCGGCGCCGGGGGGTGGTGGGTGCCCAGGTGACTCCTGAGAGGGGAGGCCCGGGCGTGCGGGTGGTGACCACGAGGTCCTCTGCAGCAGACGGCCTGTCCCCGTAGCCTTGATCGTCGGCTGCGTGCCTCGCAGCGCCTACGAGCTCGACGGCGATCGCCTCGGCGAGAGCGGTGCCCAGCAGCGGGACACCGTCACGGCGGTTACCCTGCTTGAGCGCCAGCACGAGCCGCCGACCCGCACCCTCGTAGGCGCAGATCGCGCGGAGGGAATCGATGCCCGCAGGGGGATCGATGTTGCACGGCGGTTCGAGCCGCTGCACGCAGGCTCCGCACAGGCTGCAACCCGGCTCGTCGCAGAGCATGCAACTCGGTGGGAACAGCAGATCCAACATCGGCGGCAACCTACCCGGGTGCTGCGACACCGGGATCGGTGGCTCCGGGCCCCGGTTCGGCCCGTCACGGTGGTACTGCACGCCTGTCACGGTGGTGCTGCACGGAACCCGCACGTCGGTAGAGTGGTCGCGCTATGGGACTCACGGATCGACTGCTGCGCGCCGGTGAAGGCAAGAAGGTGCGAGCCCTCAAGGACCTCTGCCCCGACATCGGGGCCCTCGAGCCCGAGATGCAGGCCCTTTCCGACGAGGACCTGGCCCGCAAGACCGTCGGAGTTCCGTGAGCGCCTGGACAACGGCGCCGACCTCGACGACCTGCTGATCGAGGCCTTCGCGGTGGTGCGTGAGGCCGCGGTGCGTGAGATCGGCCAGCGCCACTACGACGTGCAGCTCATGGGCGGGGCGGCGCTCACTCCGGCTGGGTCGCCGAGATGAAGACCGGTGAGGGCAAGACCCTCGTGTCCACGCTGCCGTGCTATCTGAACGGGCTCACCGGCGACGGCCTGCACGTGGTCACCGTGAACGACTACCTGGCCAGTCGTGACGCCGAGTGGATGGGTCAGATCCACCGCCGCCTGGGGCTGTCGGTGGGTCTCATCCTTCCCCGCAACGACCCGCCGTCGCACAAGCGTGAGCAGTACGCATGCGACATCACCTACGGCACCAACAACGAGTTCGGCTTCGACTACCTGCGCGACAACATGGCCATGACCGCCGCGGAGAAGGTCCAGCGGGGTCACAAGTACGCGATCGTGGACGAGGTCGACTCGATCCTCATCGACGAGGCCCGCACCCCGCTGATCATCTCCGGCAAGGTCGGCGACGCCGCCAAGTGTACGTGAAGTTCGCGCAGGTGGCCCGTGGGCTCGTCGGGACGTCGACTACGAGGTCGACGACGAGAAGAAGATCGTGTTCCCCCTACCGCCGGGCATCGAGAAGGTCGAGCGTGAGCTCGGAGTGGAGAACCTCCACGACGACGTCGCCACCAGCCTGGTGCACCAGCTCAACGTGGCGATCAAGGCCAAGGAGCTCTACCGGCGCGACACCGAGTACCTCGTGACAGACGGCGAGGTGAAGATCGTCGACGAGTTCACCGGCCGGTGCTCGAGGGCCGCCGCTGGTCCGAAGGCCTCCACCAGGCGGTGGAGGCCAAGGAGGGCGTGCGGATCAAGGAGGAGAACCAGACCCTCGCCACGGTGACGCTGCAGAACTACTTCCGCATGTACGACAAGCTCGCAGGTATGACCGGCACAGCGGTCACCGAGGCGGCCGAGCTGATGAGCACCTACACCCTCCAGGTCGTCCCGATCCCGCCGCACCGGCCGCTCGCCCGAGCGGATCAGGCGGACCTGATCTTCCGCACCGAGGAGGCGAAGTTCAACGCGGTCGCCGACGACATCGAGGAGCGCAACGCCACCGGTCAGCCGATCCTGGTCGGCACAACCTCGGTGGAGAAGTCCGAGCGACTGGCCCGGGTGCTCGAGAAGCGCGGCGTGGCCCACCACGTGCTGAACGCGAAGCAGCACACCAAGGAAGCCGAAATCGTGACCCAGGCGGGCCGTGTCGGTGCGGTGACCGTGGCCACGAACATGGCGGGCCGTGGTGTCGACATCCTCCTCGGGGCAATCCCGACGGGCTCGCCGAACGTGAGCTGCGTGCCGCGGTGGCGGCCGGTGAGTTCGGCGACGACGTCGTGCTCGGCGCCGGGGCCGACGACGGCGTGCTTGACCTGGACGGGGTCGGCAACGACGCCATCGTCAAGCGCTTCGAGGAGCTGTCGGCCAAGTTCGCCGAGCAGTGCAAGGCCGAGGGCGAGAAGGTCCGTGAGCTCGGCGGCCTCTACGTGCTGGGCACCGAGCGCCACGAGTCACGCCGCATCGACAACCAGTTGCGCGGTCGTTCGGGTCGTCAGGGCGACCCCGGCGAGAGCCGGTTCTACCTGAGCCTCGAGGACGACCTGATGCGTTGGTTCGCTACCGGCGCGATCGAATGGGTCATGGGCAAGGGCTGGGACGACGAGGTGCCGATCCAGGCGAAGATGGTCACCCGTGCCATCGAGAAGGCCCAGAACACCGTCGAGGCCCGCAACGGCGAGATACGCAAGAACGTGCTGCAGTACGACGAGGTTCCCAACGAGCAGCGCAAGGTCATCTACACCCGCCGCGACCAGGTGCTCGACGGCGACGACCTGCGCGACGAGACCCTCGCGGCGCTCGCCTCGGTGGTGGACGACCTGCTCGAGACGCACTGCTCGTCGGACTACACCGAGGACTGGGACCTCGAGGCCCTGGTGGCCGATACGGCCACCTACTGGCCCGCCACGTTGGAGCCGGCGGGGCTGAGCGGCGCCGCCACCTCCGATGAGGTCTACGACCTGCTCATGGGCGACGCGGTCAGCCAGTACGAGGGCCGCGAGGAGGAGTTCGGTGACGAGGCGATGCGCCGGGTGGAGCGCCAGGTGATGCTGCGGGTGATCGACGCACGCTGGCGTGACCACCCTGAAGGAGCTCGACCACCTGCGTGACGGCATCAACCTGCGTGCCCTCGGTCAGAAGGACCCGCTGTCGGAGTGGCAGCGGGAGTCCTACGACATGTTCGGCAGCCTCATGGACACGATCAACAAGGAGTACGTGCAGTACGTGATGCACGTGCAGGTCACCGAGCAACCCGAGCGACCGACCCTGCGCCCCCAGCGACTCGACTACACCGCGCCCGCGGATCCCGGGGAGTCCACGGGCGCCCCACGACCCGCCGTCGGCGCAGCAGCGGCATCGGCAGCGGCGTCGCCCTCGGCCCCGACCTCGGCCGGACCGGCTGTGGCCGAAGCCGACGAGCCCCAGGCTGCCCAGGCTCCGGTGGTGCGCACCGAGTGGGGAGAAGACGCCGCGCAACGCACCGTGCCCGTGCGGGAGCGGCAAGAAGTTCAAGCAGTGCCACGGGGCCAACTGAGCACCGTGTTGGACTTCACGCCACGACTGGAAGCGCTGCGCGGCCGCCTGGGGGAGGCCGCCGAGTACCTGAGGGTTACCCAGCTCGAGGCACGCCGACCGCAGTTGGAGACCGAGTTGGCGCGGCCCGACCTCTGGGACGACGCTGCCGGCGCGCAGGCGCTGCAGCGCGAGTTCGCGGAGCTCAACGACGACCTGGAGCTCTACGGCTCGATGGAGGCGCGCATCGACGACGTGGGCACCCTGGCGGAGCTCGCCCGGGAGGAGGGCGACGAGTCGCTCGAACCCGAGATCGCAGGCGAGTTGGAGTCCCTCGAGGCGGACTTCGCGAACCTGGAGCTGCGGGCTCTGTTCACCGGTGAGTACGACGACCTGGACGCCATCGTGGAGATCAACTCCGGTGCCGGGGGAGTGGACGCCCAGGACTGGGCCGAGATGCTGTTGCGCATGTACATCCGCTGGGCGGAACGGCGGGGTTTCGACGTTGAGCTCGACAGCGTCAACGAGGGCACCGAGGCCGGCATCAGCTCCGCGGAGTTCATCATGAAGGGCCGCAACGCCTACGGCTGGCTTCGCAGCGAGCACGGTGTGCACCGGCTGGTGCGCATATCGCCGTTCGACAACAACGCCCGGCGCCAGACCAGCTTCACCTCGGTGAAGGTGACGCCGTTGTTCGACGACGTGGACGACGTGGACATCGACGACAAGGACCTGCGCATCGACGTGTACCGGTCCTCGGGTGCGGGCGGCCAGCACGTGAACGTGACCGATTCGGCGGTGCGCATCACACACCTGCCCACCGGCATCGTCACGAGCTGTCAGAACGAGCGGTCACAGCATCAGAACAAGGACCGGGCGATGACGATGTTGAAGGCCAAGCTGCTGGAGCTGGAACGCCAGAGGCAACAGGAGAAGGTCGACTCGATCACAGGTGAGGCGTCTGCGGTCGACTTCGGCAGCCAGGACCGCAACTACGTGCTGCAGCCGTACCAGCAGGTGAAGGATCTACGCTCGGGCGTGGAGCTGTCCAACCCCGACGAGGTCCTCGACGGCGATCTCGACGCACTGATGGAGGCCTACCTCCGCTGGAACCGTGCCCGCAGCATCGCCGACTGAGCCCTCACCGGCTGGGAGACTCCTCGGATGGGTGTGAGCCCGCAGCAGCCGGAGCCGGTAGGTTGGTGTGGTTCCGTAATCGTTTCGCAATGTGACACTGCCGGATGTGACACCGCCGTATGTGACACCTCCGCCGGAAGCGGGTCCGGAACCGGACCCCTCGGCACGTGACCGCCAGGGAAGCCCAGTGATAAAGCTCGAGAACGTGACCAAGACATACAAGGAGCGAGCACGTCGCCCTTCGTGATGCCTCGGTCGACATCGCAAAGGGCGAGTTCGTGTTCCTGGTGGGTCCCTCCGGCTCGGGCAAGTCCACGTTCCTGCGAACTGTTGAACCGTGAGGAGCGCCCGGAGAAGGGCACGATCCATGTGGCCGGCAAGGACATCGGGGCGTTGCCGGGCCACAAGGTGCCCGACCTGCGTCGCAACGTGGGTTCGGTGTTCCAGGACTTCAAGCTGCTGCCCACCAAGAACGTGGCGGAGAACGTGGCGTTCGCGCTGGAGGCGATCGGCCGGCCGAAGTCGGCCATCAAGGAGGCGGTGCCGCAGATCCTCGACCTGGTCGGGTTGGGCTCGAAGGCCAAGAACATGCCCGACGAGCTCTCCGGCGGCGAGCAGCAGCGGGTCTCGATCGCCCGCGCCTTCGTGAACCGCCCGCTGATACTGCTGGCCGACGAGCCCACCGGAAACCTCGACCCTGCAACCTCGGTTGGGATCATGAAGCTGCTCGACCGGATCAACCGGACCGGCACGACGGTGGTGATGGCGACCCACGACCGTGGCATCGTCGACACGATGCGGCGTCGTGTGATCGAGCTCGACAACGGCCGGATCGTGCGGGACCAGGTCCGTGGTGTCTATGAGTGAGTCGGAGGCCGTGAAGGACGATGTGCCCATGACGACGAGGGAACCCGAGTGGCGATAAGGCTCGACTACGTGATGCGCGAGACAGGGTCGAACCTGGCGCGCAACTTCACCCTCACCTTCGCCGCGATCATCACCGTGGCGGTGTCTCTGACGATGGTGGCCGCCAGCTTCCTGATCGGCCAGGGGATCAACAACAGCTTCCTGGGCCTGCGTTCCGAGCAGCGGCTGTTCGTCTACATGAACCCGACCGCGAGCGAGGAGCAGACCGATGCTGTCTCCAAGGCGCTGGACGACTCCGGGCAGGTCGACGAGGTGGAGTTCTACGACCGCGACCGCACCTTCGAGGAGTTCCAGACGCTGTTCCGGGACCAGCCCGACCTGATCAACTCGGTCAAGCCCGAGGACCTGCCCACCAGCTTCCGGGTGAAGCCCGAATCCACCGACGCTGAGATCGTGTCGTCCCTGGGCGACTCGCTGGAGTCCCTCGAAGGTGTGAAGCAGGTCGCCTACGCCGCAGAGTATGCACGTGACGTGCAACGTTCGGTGACCACCCTCAACCGTTGGGTGCAGTTCACCGGGCTCATCCTCATCGCCGCCTCGGTTCTGTTGATCTTCAACACGATCCGTACCGCGGTGTTCGCACGACGGCGTGAGATAGAGGTGCAGCGCCTCGTGGGTGCACGCAACTGGTTCATCCGGATGCCCTTCATCGCGGAGGGTCTCGTGCATGGCCTGTTCGGCGCGTTGCTGGCCGCGGGCGGGGCCATGGCGTTCAACACCCTCTGGAAGCGCAACTTCGTGGACCAGGTGTCCTTCGAGCTGCTCAACGAGATCCGCTGGGACACAGGCGACGTGGTCATGTCGATCGTCATAGTGTTCATCGTGGGGGCGATCACCGGCGCGGTCGGTTCGGGCATCGCGGTGAGCCGGTTCCTGCGCATCTGAGTCCCGTCGTCGTGCGTGTGGTCGGCATGGACGCGGGTGGTGCAGGCGTTGACACAACTATCGTTGCTTCGATGAGTGCGATTGGCGGGGAAGCGGTCGGCGCGGCGCCTCGGCGCCATAGCTCTGTTGGGCTGTGTGGCGCTGTTCACGGCAGCGTGCATGCCTGCGGCGCCGTCGGCCGGTCGGGCCACACCGGTGCGCAAGGTGCTCGTGCTCGGTGATTCGGTCACCTTCGGCCTGTTCGGCACGACGCCACGCCTGCACGATCCACTGGGGCGATTGCTCGCCGACCGCGGTGTCGCAGTCCACCTGACGGGGTTCCCGGGTGAGACGCCGACCGACACGTGGCCCGGTCACCTGTCGTGGGGCCTGCGGATGCGCCACGAGGTGAGCACCTGGAACCCCCGACGTGATCGTGATCCAGAGCACCCTGTTCCCCGATGCCGACTCGCCGGCACGCCGTGCGGCCTACTCCAGTGCGATGGCGGACCTGATAGCCGTCGCCCGCTCACGGGACGCGCACGTGTACCTGGTCTCCCATCCGGCGCCACCGAAGGCACCCGAGCGCCACGAACGGGATGTCGCCCAGCAGCTACAGGCCACTGCTGCGGCAGGCAAGGGGATATCCACGATCCCACTCGACTGGTGGATGGCGCACTGCGCCGGTGGGACCGTGGGCGATGGCTGGCACCTCTCCGCGAAGGGTCAGGACTGCCACGCGCTTGCGATCACCTCGGCGGTCGACCAGCTGCGCTCGAAGGTCGGCTGAGCGCCGCCTG
This sequence comes from Microthrixaceae bacterium, assembly GCA_027493675.1. Lineage (GTDB taxonomy): Bacteria > Actinomycetota > Acidimicrobiia > Acidimicrobiales > Microtrichaceae > JAMLGJ01. The sequence goes on from JAOSKI010000045.1 coordinate 61,495, forward strand.
TTGGATCAGGCGTGAGGTGCGGCGGCGCCTCATCGGTGGCACAATCGGAGGATGGTCGCGGTGAACTCCACGATGCTCCCGCTGGGCACCAGGGCGCCCGACTTCGAGTTGCCGGACCCCGAAGGTCGCGAGGTGGCGCTGGGAGACGTCGCGGACGGCCGGGCGGTGCTGGTTGCCTTCGTGTGCAACCACTGTCCGTATGTGCGCCACATCGGTCCCACGTTCGGCCGCGTGGCGGACCAGCTCGAGGAGATGGGTGTGGCGGTCGTGGCCGTCAACAGCAACGACATCGAGCACTACCCCGAGGACGCTCCCGACCAGATGATCCCGACCGCCCGGCAATGGGGATGGTCCTTCCCGTACCTGGTGGACGAGGACCAGTCGGTCGCCAAGGCGTACCGGGCGGCCTGCACCCCTGACCTGTTCCTGTTCGACGCCGATCTGGCGCTGGCATACCGGGGGCAGTTCGACGCCTCCAGGCCGCGCAACGACCTACCGATCGACGGCGCCGACCTGCTCGCCGCCGCTCGTGCGGTGGTGGCGGGGAGCCGGTCCCCGAGCCGCAGATCCCCTCCATCGGCTGCAACATCAAGTGGCGCGACGGCAATGAACCCGACTGGTTCACCTGAACCCCCACAACACTGGAACCCCCCCACAACACTGGCGAACTGTCCGGTCTCAGGCGCGGAACCCGCGCCTGAGACCGGACAGTTCGCCAGAGAGGTAGGGATGGGTTCGAAACCCGATCGTCGGACGTTGGAGCGGTGCTGTACGATGGACGGACAACAGATCACGGGGCTGACCGGTTTCGACGTTGGGACTTGGAAGCCGCACTTGCGACCCGAGTTGTCTCAGACTCGCTAAACGGGGACACAACAAGAACCGCCGATGAGCAGTTCGCTCTCGCAGCCTGATCCGAACAGATCGGTCTGTAGCAGAGTCATAGTGACCGGCAACGGCGCACGGGGCCTGATCCTCAGCCCGGCAACAGAAGTGGGGATGGACCGCAGGGAAAGACCGCTGACAGCCGGCAAAGACCGCTGACACCGGGGAAAGACCCGGCAGTTGGACCGTCCTCTCGTAGGACCGACCAGCCGACCCGCCGGTGCCACGGCTGTGAGTGGCAGAGTCGGGAACGGTCGTAGCGGGTGTGGTGACCACCTGACGGACGGGGGTTCGATTCCCCCAGCTCCACGATTGGGTATCCGGGGGTGTCCGGCGCTACCCCTCAGATACCCGGAGTACATGCAAACAATGGGATTCTGGCAGCGGCGTGATCCGCCAGATTCCGAGGCGTACCGAGGGTGTTGCTTTCCAGGTTGCTTTCCTTCTACCGGGTTTCACAGCACGGATTCTCGGAAAGCAACGGCGATGGCACGGCCTCGGCCCAAGCGCAGCACTCTCCCCGACGGCTCGGTGGTGGTCGCGGGCAAGCGTCCGAACAGTACGGCCTCGGCCTACTCCGTCGCCTCCCGTGGCGTGTGGCGCGCCACCTGGATCGACCCGACCACCGGTCGGCGACGGAGGGGTCAGCCGTGCCACCAGAGCAGAGGCCGAGCGGCGTGCGGCAGAGGCGGCAACCCGGGCGGCGGCCACGGTGACCCGCCCGCTCGGCGCGGACCCTGACACCACCATCGACCAGGTCGCGGCGTGGTGGCTCGACAACGTGGCCGCTCCCGAGGTGCGACCGCCCACCCTGCACGCCTACCGCAAGGACGTCGCCCGGCTGTCCGAGCGGCTCGCCCGCGAGCGCTGGGACCGCCTCGTCGCCCTCGCGCCGAACCCGCAAGTGGGGATCGTCACCAGCGAGCCGCTCACCGCGGTCGAGGTGGACCGAGACTCGATCGTCGTGTGCACCGCGACGGGCGGGGAGGTCACCATCACCGGTGAGGGCCTCGACAACGACCACCTGGACTACGGCTACGCCCCTCACAATCCACCGCGCCCAGGGCGCCATCCACGACCGCTCGCATGTACTCGCCGCCGGCGGTGGCCGAGAGCTCGGCTACGTCGCCATGAGCCGAGCCCGCGATGGCACGACGATCCATTCCACTGCTGACGACCTCGCCCAGGCCATCGACTACCTCCAAGCCGACTGGGGTGTCGCCCGCCACCAACGCCGAACATCTCGAACGCATCCAAGCCCGAGGAGCCGAGCATGCCACCGGCCTCGACCGAGGTCTGGGCCTGTAGCCAGTCGTCCCGGCTACTCGTCCTGATCCTGTGGTTCGCGGCTGGCCAGCAGGATGCGCAGCGTCGGCAGGACCTCCCGGTCCTTGTCACGGTCGGCGTGCTCCTTCGATGCGATCACATCAGCGAGATGAGCGAGCTGCACTGGGACGTCGTCGGCGCGGCCGTGCACCGCTCGCGTGGCGTAGTACTCGTAGGAGCGGCGGACACCGTCGTGGTCGGGCATGCTCAACATCACGTCGAGGTCACCTGCATCGGTCCGCCAGTTCGTGATCTGTGCCGAGTGGAACACGCCGCCATCGGCGAGTTGTACCGGCAGGGCCTTGGCCTCCTCATCGCTCATCCCGCTGACGCGGAGCCTGGCGCCGAGCTCGGTCATGGCTGCACCCAGCCGCGCCAGATTGCCATGCTCGGCTACCGGCAACACGTCGAGATCGGTCGTAACGTGGTCGGCACCCTGCATCACCGTGTTGGCTCCACCGACGACCAGGTAGGTCACCGCGTGCCGGTTGAGCGTCTCGATCAGCCGGCGTAGCTCAAGAGGTGGTGAATCGTCAGACAGCGTCGCCGTCCGCGGCCGCAACGGCCATGGACCGTACCCACTCGCGCACTTCGTCGGCCGTCCTCAGCACCCGCCCGTCGTTCAGGACGATGTGCTCGTCGTGCGGCGCGCGACCGTTCGCGTTGATGATCCGCTCCGCCTCATCCAACGTGCGCAGACTTTCCATGACCCAAGCGTAGCGACGACCCCGCCCCGACGGCGACGCACGCGTGGATCGCCGCCTTTGACATCCTGAAGTCGCCGTTCTTGACGAGCGATGCTTTCCCGGTTGCTTTCCTGGGGCCGCCATCTGGCCTGAAGCCCTTGCAAACACTGACAAGACGCTGCCCAGGCTGGATTCCCCCCCAGCTCCACGATTGGGGTTCACGAGAGCGGTTGCACTGCGACGGTTCGCTCCTGTCGAGGGGTCAGGAGCGACACGTGGCACCCGCACAACCACCGAGTTGGGCCATGCGTGCACGCAACTGCGAGCCAGCTCCTCGTTCTCCGTGCGCCCCGACTCGGTGGCCAGGAGGTTGTCGAGTTGGTAGGGGTCGGTGTCGAGGTCGTAGAGCTCCGCGTCCACGCCCTCACCCATGTCGGTCTGGTCCCACTCGACGTAGAGATGGTCCTCGGTGCGCAGGGCGCTGTAGGAGGGGATCTCCGCTGCGAGGAGCAGCACGAACAGATGGAAGCTCAGGTTGGGTGGGAACTCCTCGCCAATCCCCTGGGCGGTGGCGCCCCCGAGGTACTGGGCGATGAAGTCCCGTCGCCAGGTGTCGGGGCCAGGTCCGTCACCGAGCAGGGGGACGGTGATCGGCCATCGGTCCACTCGGGCGGTTCGAGCCCGGCGATGTCGAGGATCGTCGGGGGCGATGTCGGGCCCGATCACCATCCTGGTCTCGTGGCCCGTGCGGATTCCCGGGCCTGTCACGACCATCGGGACCCGGATGGACTCCTCGTAGGGCGCCATCTTGTTCACCAGCCTGTGCGAACCCAGGTTGTAGCCGTTGTCGGAGACGGAACATGATGACCCGGTGTTGTCGAGCTCTCCGTGGGTCCGGAGGGTCTCGACCGTCGCGGCGACCAGGTCGTCGAGGGCGAGCAGGGAGCCCATCCGGTTCTTCCAGTCCCGGTCGTTCCAACCCCTGGTCCTGTCGCGGTTTCCGGCTGATTCTCGGAGCCACGCGCTCTTGTCCGACACGTCGGGCTCGTAGAAGTTCGGCGTCCGTGGAGCGTCGGTCCCCTTCCATGCGTGATCGGCGTAGCGGGGCGGTGCGCCGAGCGGCGGGTGGGGAGACGTCGGGGCGACATACGCGGAGAAGGGCTGGTCGTCGTCGGCCTCGGCGCGGTGGATGAAGTCCATCGCCTTGCGCGATCACGTCGGTGGCGTAGTCGCTGGGAGCGATCCCGTAGCGGACCAGGGTTCCGTTCTCGTTCAGCCGGTAGCCGTAGCCCGTGTACAGCATGTTGTCGACACCGCCGTACCACTCGGTCCAGCCCGGTGGGACATGGGTCAGATCGACGTCGATTCCGTTGAGGTACTTGCCGACGAGGCATCGTGCGGTAGCCGCTGTTCTCGAGCGCAACCGGGAACGCCCTCTGCTCCCCGCCGCCGTCGACGAAGGACCCCAGCCACCTTGCTCACCTCCGTTGGTCAGGACGTCGGTGTTGTGTCCGTACTGCCCGGTCAGGATCGTCGCCCTTGCGGGACAGCAAATGGGTGTGGGCGAGAAGGCGTTATCGAAGACCAGGCCGCGTTCGGCCAGCAGTTCCCTGGTGCGCGGCATCGCGTCCCAATACGGGGTGGTCGTCGCATCGAGGTCGTCTGCGACGATCATCACGATGTTGGGCCGGTCCGCGGGTACGTCCGGTTCCAGTGGGGCAGGGGGCGGGACCGGGGCTCCTGACGGCGGCACGATCGCGCAGGCGGTGGCGAGCAGCATCACCGCTGCTGCACATGGGCCAAGGCGCCACGCCGACCGCCGCGGTGCCCGATGGGACCGCGGTGGTGTTCCCGACGCGTGACCGAGCAACCGCGCACACAATGTGAGTGGCATGAGCCGCTTGCTGGATGCTCGTGAGATCCTGAGTGTCTGCGTGCCCTGACATCGGATACCCCCTATTGGATGTAAGTCTAATAGAGGGGAGGGGTGATCCAACCGGAACCGGCAGCGTTCAGGTGTCGCAGCGAACCTCGATGGGGTACCTCGGACCGGTCCTCTCAGCCGGCCCGAGAAGGCCGTCGACGAGCTGATCCACCACGGTGAGCACCTCGTCGACGGTCGCGTCGGTCATCATCAGCGAACCAGCGGCTCCTGCCATCGCGGCACCGAGGATCGGTGCAGTCACTGCTGCCGGACGGGGATCGAGCCCCGCGTCCTGGAGCTTGCCGGTGATGATGGCTGCCAGGACCTGGCGTCCTTCACGGTCGATGCTCCGAGGGCTCCGGTCGAAGAGCATCACGATGAGCGGACCGCGCTCGGACACACCTTCGAGCAGCAACTCGACGACGTGACGTACCCACGCCCGCGCCGAGCGCGGTGGGTCACCGGCAGACAGTCGCTCCACCAAGAAGGCTCGTTCCCGGTCGGCCAGGGCGTCGAGCAGACCCTCGCGGTTGCCGAAGTAGGTGTAGGCGAGGTTGCGACTGCATCCTGCCCTCATAGCCACGCGCTCCAACGTCGCGGCCCCGAGGTCGTCGGCCTCGATCACCAGGGCGGTTGCCGCATCGAGCAGCTCCGAACGGCGCTCCTGCGGCGACAGGCGGCGCGCGCCGATCGGGGCTGATCTCCTGAGGACACCACGTCATCATGACAGCACGAGCACCCCGCGGTGAGGCCACCGGCATGCCGACAACTTACTGGCTGCCTGAGGTGACCGGGGCGACGTTGCCACCCGCGGTCCATCGCCCCGCTTCATCGCGCATGATCGATCGAACCCGAGCCATGGAGGCTCCACCCACCGCGGCGACGCCTGCCTGTTCAGCAGCGCAGTTCGATCGACATCGGCTCTTCGGCTACATCAGGGTGCTCGCTGCCGGGCTCGAGTACCTGGCTGCGGCCACCGGAAGTCGGTCTGGGGCCAGATCGTCACTGTCGCGTCAGGGCCGACCCGGATGCTGTCTGCCTGGTCGGTCCAGTCCTCGGCTGCACCAGGTAGGGCAGCCATGTCCGGGTAGCGTCCCGGCTCGCTCAACTGGAAGTGGGGATCGCGCTCGTCGAAGCGGTCCTCGTCGTAGAGGTGCACCCAGCAGCCGGATGTCGCCGACAGAGGGTGTCGTGCTCTGGGTCGAGTCGCCACTCGTGGTCGAGTCACCACCCGGTGATGCGGTCGAGCTCCCCGATCCTGATGAGTCATCTGCGGGAGCCGACGTATCGGGGGTGTGGGTGCAGCGGCCTCCGATGTGGAAGGAGCGGTGTCGTCTGCTTCGTCATCGTCGTCGGAGCAGCCCGGCAGCACGAGCGCAGCCAGGGCTACCGATGTGATCAACACGTGGCGGGCCGTCGAGAACATCGTGACGACCGTAGTGCACGGCATGTTCGATTCGGCTTCGGGTGCTCACGGTGGCAGGAAGCACAAGGAGTCGGTGTCCCAGCCTGCCGCAACCGCGAAGTCGCCCGTGTCCTGCACCGCGGCACTCATCGAACTCGGGTCCGGATTCCGTTGCTTGTCACTCAACTCGAAGGCCACTGGAAGTCGTCCTTGCGCATGTTGAAGTGCATGTGGTCCCGGTGCTCAGGTGTCGGCTCCTCGTCGAAGGGATAGCCGCCAAACGGGTAGCAGGGTTCGTTCCCGGTGATCGGGGATCGTGCAGATACACCGAAAAGGTCCTGTCACCTTCACTCGTCTCGAGCTCACCACGCCGGCACGACATCGAGGCTGCGTGCTGGTCGGGAGGATCCGGGACCGCGCTGGGGACGCGGCGTGTCGCAGTCGAATCCGCCATCGGCCACGGCGGACGCGAGTGCGGCAAGGCGTTCACCAGGGTGAGTCCGGCGTGGTCGTGGATGCCGGCGCTCCATCGGCCTCTGCATCGGATGACATGTCACGGAGCTGCGTCTCGACACTGGTGCGCTCCCCGCAGGCAGCACCCGTCAGCGAGGCGGCGAGCACCGTGACGATCAGAGACGCGGACCAGGATCGCCGCAGCGGACCGGGCAATCGCACCTGGTTGCCGGACGGATCCATCTGCGCCTCCGCGCTCGTCTCCGATGGCCGACCCTACCAAGCGGCCGCTGCGGTGGTGGGCGATGTGCCTCATGTCGCGCAGGTAGTGGCCGGTGGCCGCCGCCGGATACGGTGCCCCGATGCAACGTGACGTGGAGTTCCTGGGCCTACGTACCGAAGGGGACGACGGCCGGTACAGCTTCGGTGTCGAGGACCGACTCGCCCGGCTGGACGGCCGTCTCTACGGGAGGCACTGCCATCGCGGTGTCGATGGTGGCTGCCGAGCTGCTCACCGGTCGTGCGACGGTGTGGATGACCACGCAGTTCGTTGCGACCGCGCCCGCCAACGAGCGGATCTCGGTGCAGGCGGAGGTGCTGGCCTCTGGCCGGCGGGCGAGTCAGGTGCGGGTCACGGGCACCGACAGCCACGGTGAGACGATGTTCGCCTCGCTGGGTGCCACCGGCGACCGCAAGCAGGGGGCCTCGAAGGCGTCTTCGAGGTCATGCCCACCGTGAGCGCGCCTGATGATTCCGAGGTCAGGGAACCTCTTCGAGGGCGTCCTCCGCAAGGCCGGATACACCGACATCCCGCCCATCTTCGAGGGCAAGGGCTTCGGAACGGCGATCGAGTTCCGTGACCCGGAGGTGGAGCACCACCCTGATGCGGGTCCGGGTCGGTGTGCGTCTGGGTGAGGCGCAGGGACCGCCAGGGGGTGACCCCGGCGATGGTCGCTTTCATGGCCGACATGGTCCCGTTGTCGGTGGCGCACGCCTGCGGTGTGGTCGCGGGTGGGATCAGCCTGGACAACTCGATCCGTGTCGGTTCGTTCACCGAGACCGAGTGGGTGCTGCTCGACCTGCGCCCGCACATGGCCTCTGGTGACTACGGCCACGGTGCGGTGCATGCGTGGAGCGAAGACGGCCAACTGCTGGCGACGGCCAGCCAGTCGGCGTCCATGCTGCGCTTCGACCTCGACGACTCCCAGTGGCTGATGGGCAAGGACTGACCGGACGTGGTTGTGCCCCCACCGGGTCATGTGAACGGCACCGCCGGGAGGTTGGTGACCACGTCGGTGCCGTCGGGTGCAGGCGTGGGGACTGGTCGGTGTGGCGTGGGAGTCGCGGCAGCTCCTCACGACGTGGGTTGCGCCTCGTCTCGATGATCCCGGCCCCAGCGCTATCTGCTCGTCCCAGTGGAACACGACTGCGACCTCACCCTCGACGAGGCTGTAGGTGACCTGGTCATGTGTTGCCCGGACCGCTATCACATGGTCGCGGTGGCGGAGCTTGAAGGTGAGGCTCTCCAGCCCAGAAGGGATGACCGGCTGGAAGCGCAGGTCACCCTCGTAGTCACGGAAGCCGCCGAACCCGTTCACCAACGCCATCCAAATGCCCCCTGCAGCCGCGAGGTGGATCCCGTCGGAGACGTTGTGTGAGAGATCCAACAGGTCGACCAGAGCGGATTCCACGAAGTACTCCACGCCGTTCTGGGTGAGCCCCAGCTCGGTAGCCATCACCGACTGGACCGGTGCCGACAACGACGAGTCGCCGGTGGTCAGGGGGTCGTAGTACTCGAAGACGCGCCGCTTCTCCTCGGTGGTGAAGCGGTGGCCCAAGAGGAACGTCGCCGCAACCACGTCCGCCTGCTTGATGACCTGGTGCCGATAGATCTCCAGTGGGTGGAAGTGCAACAACAACGGGTAGTTCTCCGCCGGAGTGCCGGCGAAGTCCCAGCGTTCACGGTTGAGGAAGCCGTCGTCCTGCAGGTGAACCCGCTCACGTTCGTCCCAGGGGACGTGCATCGCCTCTCCTGCACGTCTCCACACATCCTCCTCGTGGTCCTCCAACGAGGTGAGTCTCACCACCTCTGCGTACTCCTTCGGTCGGCGTGAACGCATCCACTCTGCTACCTCGGCGGCGCTGAGCAGGTTCTCGCGGGCCATGAGGTTCGTGTAGAGGTTGTTGTCGACCACGGTGGTGTACTCGTCGGGACCGGTGACGCCGTTGATCACGAACTCGCCGCCCATGCGTTCGCTGAAGAAGCCGAGGTCGACCCAGAAGCGGGCGGTCTCGATGAGGATCTCGAAGCCGGGATCCGCGATCACGTCCAGGTCGCCGGTCGCCCGGATGTACTTGCGGATCGCCCAGACGACATCCGCGCTGATGTGGTACTGCGCGGTGCCGGCTGCGTAGTAGGTGGACGCCTCCTCGCCGTTGATCGTCCGCCACGGGTACAGGGCCCCCACGTGTCCCACCTCCCGTGCCCGGCGCCTTGCGGGTTCGAGCATCCCCGCGCGGAATCCGACGAAGTTCCGTGCCAGCTGGGGCAGCGTGTACGACAACAGGGGCAACACGTAGATGTCGGCGTCCCAGAAGTACTGGCCTTCGTAGCCGGTGCCGGTGAGCCCTTTGGCGGGGAAGCCCAGCCCGTTCGGCACGTGCGGTGTTCTGGAACACCTGGAAGAGGTTGTAGCGGATCATCGACTGGGCCTGTTCGCAGCCGCCCACCTCGATGTCGCCGATGTCCCACCACCGGCGGGTTCGTTGCTCCTGGAGCCGCCCCAGCTCCTCGATCCCCACGTGCAACGCACGGTCCAGGGTCTGTCGCACCCGGAACCCGAGCTCCTCGGCCCCGGTGCGCTGCGACGCTGGTAGGCGACGAACTTGCGCAACCGCACCGGCTCTTCGGGTTGCGCGCCGACGATGGTCACGGTGCGCGCCATACCCGGTTCGGCCGTCGTGGCCTGTTCGAATCCCGTTCCGTCGTGAAGCACGTGGTGATGCCACATGCCACGGTCATGCCCGAGCTGCGCGTTGCCATGGTCAGCAGCGCCCGGTTCTCGCAGGCATGGTGGCTCACGGGCAAGAGCACACCCTCCAACGACGGCGCGCGCTCGGGTCGAGCTCCTCGTCGTGGTCGAGGCGGCGTTGGGGAACCGCGAGCTCCGAGGCGATCGTGAGGGTGCCCGATCCGTCGAGCATCTCGACTTCGTAGTCGAACACCACCACATGGCGGTGCTCGAGCGACACGAAGCGCTTCGTTCGCAGCACCATCGAACGACCGTCGGGTGTCTCCCATTCCACCTCGCGCCGCAGCAGCCCACGGCGCAGGTCGAGTGTGCGTTCGCTTCGTCGCACCATCACGCGGTCCATGCGGAACGGCTCGTCGTCCACGTAGAGCTTCATGAGGGTCGCGCCGGGCACCCCCCACGATCGTCTGGCCGGTGGTGGCGAAGCCGTACGCGGCCTCGCCGTAGGTGATCGGTGACGTCTCGTGGAATCCGTTGATCAGCGTCGCCCGCTCGTAGCTGGGTTCGTCCTCCTCGAGCGCGCCACGCACCCCGATGAACCCGTTGGAGGTTGCGAGCAGTGTCTCCGCTTCGGCGATGTGGCGTCCCTGGTGGTCGTGGTGAACCAGCGCCCGGGGCGCCATTCGAAGTCGGCGAACTGTGCCTGCGGAGCGGCGAATCCTGCCATCACGCGGTCCCAAAGGGTCGGTTCGCTCACGCGCTCAGTATGTCGCGGGGGACCTGAATCCGATGGTCCGGCTGTCTTGCTGATCAGCCCCACGCCCTTCAGCCGGACACGGCGTGCACCGGGTTGACGATCCCGTGGCCGAACGCAACGTCGACCCCGGGTGCTCCTGCGTCGTCTGCGGTGGAGGTCAACCGGGCGGCGACCGCATCGGGTGTCAGCGAAGGGTCCAGTCCGATGAGCAGCGCAGCGACACCCGACACGAACGGGGTCGCCATCGAGGTTCCCGACTTGTACCCGTAGGTTCCCCCCGGGGTGCTCGACACGATGGAGGTTCCCGGCGCCGCGATGTCGACGTAGCTCCCGCTGGTGGAGAACGTCGATATCGAGCGGTTCGAGCTGATCGATGCCACGGCCAGGGTGCGGTTGTCCGCCGCGGGGTAGTTCTTCGCTCCAAGCGGTCCTCCGTTGCCGGCGGCCGCCACCACGACCACTCCGTTGGCCTTGGCGTAGGTGACGGCGTTGGTCATGGCCTGGCTCTGCTGGGTGGTACCGAGCGAGAGGTTGACGACCTCCGCCCCCGCGCCGACAGCCCAGGTGATCCCGGCTGCCACATCGGAGCTCCAACCGGAGCCCGAGGCGCCGAGAACGCGCACCGGGATGATGGTCGCCTGCGGAGCGACGCCTCGAATGCCCACCGCGTGTCCGCGGTGGCTGCGGCGATCCCGGCCACATGGGTTCCATGGCCGTGTGGATCCGAGTTGCCACCGCCGGCGCTCACAGCGGCTGCACCGTTGAGCGAGGTGCCTCCAGGGGTCGTGTGGCCGGCCAGATCGGGGTGCGTCGCGTCGACCCCGGTGTCCACCACGGCGATGTCGACTCCGGATCCGCGGCCACAGGCCCATGCGGGGGAGTAGGGAGTGACCGTGTCGGACCACTGCTGTGAACGCAGTGGGTCGCCGGCCCCGCTCGCCGCGGATTCGGGCGCGGTGCCTTCGATGACAGTTGCTGTGACAGTGCTCGAGGCCTCCACCGAGAGGATCGGGTCCGTCTCGTCGTGCAATGTGCGATCGAGCTCTGCGACCTCCACGGTGTGGAACTCGGGACGGCCGGCGTCGTCGGTGGTGATGTCGACGGTTCCGCTTCCCGAAAGCGAGTCCACGGCGGCTCCGAACGCCAACAGGTCGAGTTCGTCGCCCTCGATGGCCTCGAAGGCCGCCGGGTCGCCACCCCGCGCGGAGGCCGCGGCCGTGCAGCTCACCGGGGACGGTGGTCGTGGTGCGACGCTGCGCGCCGGCGTGGCTCCGGGGTTCCTCACGGGTACGGTCCCCGGTGGTGGTGCGGTCTGGCATCCAGCTGTGAGGACCGCCACGACGACGGCTGTGACAGCTGCGAAGCGCCGTGTGATGTCGGGGGAAGTCCTAGCCATCGGGATCAGCTCCTTGGGGGAGGAGGCCTCTGGGACAGCGTCGGGATACCGCCACGGGGTCCTGAGAACAATGGGCCGTGCGGCGGTGCTGAATGGGCCGTGCGGCGGTGCTGAATGGGCCGTGTGGCCCACTTCTCGGGCGTGCCCGATGCTCGGATTCGCCGGGGCCCGGTGGCGCTCAGTTGCCCCGGGCGACGCGCGACATGGCGCGACGGGCCTCGCGGTCGGCCTCGCGCTTGGCGAGGTCGTGGCGCTTGTCCACGGTCTTGCGTCCCTTGCCGGTGGCAAGCTCCACCTTCACTCGGCCGTCGCGGAAGTAGAGCCTCAACGGCACCAACGTGAGCCGGTCGGTCTGCATCCTGTGGCCGAGCCGGTCGATCTCGTGGCGGTGCATCAGGAGCTTGCGTGGGCGATCCGGGTCGTGGCCGGAGTGCTCCTGGGCGTGCGCGTAAGGTGCGATGTGAAGGCCGTGCAGCCACGCCTCGCCGCCGTGGATCTGGGCGTAGGCCTCGGCGATCTGAACCGTTGCGGCCCGTAGGGACTTGACCTCGCTGCCGCTGAGCACGATTCCTGCCTCGAAGCTGTCGCCCAGCTCGTAGTCGCGGCGCGCCCTGCGGTTGGTGGCGATCGTTTGGTCGTTGCGCGAACGTGCGTCTGAGGCACCCTTGGGTGACTTGGCCATGGGGGCGCGATGGTACCGGCGACCGCGGGTGCTGAGGGCACCGGCGCCACCGCTAGGTTGTGCCCGATGTTGTCGATCACCGAGACGCACCGCAGCGAGATGGTCGCGCATGCGCTCGTGGGGTTCCCCCTCGAGGCGTGTGGCCTCCTGGTGGGCACGGACCGCGGTGAGCTAAGGGAGTTCCATCCGTGTGAGAACGTCGCCGCGAGCTCCAAGCTGTACACCGTCGCACCCCGTGACATGCTGCGGGTCGATCGGGCCGCCGAGGACGCCGGGCTGGCTGTGATCGGGGTGATGCACAGCCACACCCACACCGACCCCTATCCGTCGCCCACCGACGTCGAACAGGCCCCCGATCCCGAGTGGCACTACGTGATCGTGTCGCTGCGTCACGACGCACCGATGCTGCGGTCCTTCCGCATCGTCGACGGTGGCATCACCGAGGAGCCGGTCGCGGTTACTTTCGGGACCTGAATCCCTACCATAATGGTCGGGAATCCTGTTGGTCAGGAATACCATCGATCAGGATCGTCGATGCCGGAGAGCCAGGTGGCGCCATGACCGTCTACAACAGCGTTCTGGAGATGATCGGCAACACACCGGTCGTGGACGTGTCGGGCCTCAGCCCCGATCCGGCGGTCCGGATCCTCGCGAAGATGGAGGGCCAGAACCCCGCGGGTTCGGTCAAGGACCGCATAGCGCTCGCCATGATCACCGAGGCCGAGGACGACGGCACGCTCGCGCCGGGTTGCACGATCATCGAGCCGTCCTCGGGGAACACCGGCATCGCGATGGCGATGATCTGTCGCATCAAGGGGTACAACCTCAAGATCGTCCTGCCCGAGAACGTCTCCATCGAGCGGCGCCAGCTCCTGGAGGTCTTCGGAGCCGAGATCATCCCCTCACCGGGCGCGGAGGGGTCCAACGGCGCGGTGCGGCGGGCGCAGGCCCTGGCGGACGAAACCGGACTGGGTGTTCCTGTACCAGTACGGCAACGAAGCCAACCCACGTGCCCACTACATGACCACCGGTCCGGAGATATGGCGAGACGTGCCCGACATCACCCACTTCGTGGCAGGGCTAGGCACCTCCGGGACCTTGCTGGGTGTGGGCACGTTCCTCAAGGAGCAGAACCCCGAGGTGAAGGTGCTCGCGGTGGAGCCACCCTCGGGCGAACAGGTGGAGGGTCTGCGTTCGCTGGACGACGGCTACATCCCACCGGTGTTCGAGAAGTGGGGCGGCTACGACGTGCTCGACGGCAAGTCGATCGTGAGGCCCCGGGAGTCACTCGAGCACACACGCATGTTGGCCGAGGTGGGCATCTTCTCGGGCATCTCTGCAGGAGCGGCCCTCGCAGGAAGCGCGCAAGGTGGCCGAACGCATCGACTCGGGTGTGGTCGTGTTCGTGATCAGCGACTACGGCTGGAAGTACCTGTCGACCGGTGCTTGGACCCTCGACCTGGACGAAGCGGCGCGCAACGCAGAGAAGGTGATCTACTTCTGAGGGGCCAACCGTGACGCAGGCTCCTTCGGATCCGGGGATCCCCCCGGTAGCCTTCGGAGGTGGACCGGCGGCCCATCGGGATGTTCGATTCCGGATTCGGAGGCCTCACGGTCGCGCGCGCGTTGATCGACCTGATGCCCGAAGAGGACCTGGTGTACCTGGGTGACACCGCCCGCTACCCCTACGGTTCGCGTTCGCTGGATGAGGTCGCCGCCTTCTCCCGTCAGATCGCCGAGCACCTGATCGCGGACCATGGGGTGAAGCTCCTCGTGGTTGCGTGCAACACGGCTTCCGCGGCCGCACTCGACGAGCTGGCCGAACACGTCGACGTGCCTGTGGTGGGAGTGATCGAACCCGGCGTGCGGGCGTTGCTGGAGGCCACCGTGACAGGCCACGTCGGGGTGATCGGCACGGTCGGAACCATCGCATCGGGTGCCTATCAGGCGGCGGTGGCGGATCTCGATGCGACCCGTGCCGGGTCGACCGAACTTTGCGGCGGTGGCGTGCCCCGGTTTCGTCGAGTTCGTCGAGCGCGGCGACTTCGATTCAACAGAGGTGCACCTGCTGGCGGAGCGTCTGCTGGCGCCCGTGTCGGAGGCCAAGGTCGACACGCTCCTGTTGGGCTGCAACGCATTATCCCTATCTGGCCCGCACGATCATCGACGTGTTGGGTTCCGATGTGATGCTTCGTCTCGTCGGCCGACGAGACCGCGTCTCGAGGTACGCAGGCTCATCGCCGAATCACAGGTGGGCAACCCGGAGCACAACGTGGGAACACACGAGTTCTGGACCACCGGCGACGTGAACCGCTTCGAGCAGCTCGGGCGTGAGCTTCTGGGCCCCGAGCTGCGCGCGGCGCGTCAGGTGAGCCTTCGATGAAGCTCACGGTGCTCGGCTGTTCCGGCACATTTGGGGCGCCCGACTGCGCCTGCAGTGGCTATCTCGTGCAGGCCGGGGGAGCCTCGGTGCTTCTGGATGCCGGTCCGGGAACCCTGGCCGAGCTGCAGCGTCACATGCGCATCGAGGACCTCGACGCACTGCTGATCAGCCACTCGCACCCAGACCACTGGGTGGAGGCTCCCGTGATGCGCAACGCCCTGCGCTACGTGCTGCAGAGCGAGGGCCTACCGGTGTACTCGACCTCGGAGACCCTGGGCCTGATCACCGAGATCAGCCACGATCGCGTGGAACCCACCTTCGAGCTGTCCGAGATCGCCGACGGCGCCGAGGTCTCGGTCGGTCCATTGCGGATCCGTTGCTCTCGGACCGATCATCCGCCCGGAGACGCTCGCGTTCTGCCTCGACGACGGTGAACGACGCCTCGCCTACAGCGCGGATACGGGGCCGGGGTGGTCCTTCTCGGAGTTCGGGGCGGCGGTGGACCTGGCGATCTGCGAGGCGACGTTCCGTGACGGCACCCCGATCGCCGAGCAGGCAGCCTTCTCCGATGTCGGCATCCACCTGACCGCGCTCGAAGCGGGTGCGATGGCCCGGGCCTCCGGCGCCCGTTCGCTGCTGTTGACCCACCTGCTGCCGGGGGAGGACCGTGAAGGTGCGAAGGCCGAGGCCGCCTCCGCCTATGGTGGCGAGGTGGCCGTGGCGGGGCAGTGGGCTCGTCGTCGACCTCTGAGGGTCCGCCGGGACCCGGACGCGGTGCGGCCCTCCGACGAGCCCGTGCAAGCCACGGAGAAACGAGTGTGAACCGTGCGCCCCGATGGCCGTGCCCCAGACGAGCTCCGTCCCCACAGCTTCGAGCGTGACTTCACCGCATATGCCGCCGGTTCGGTGCTGGTGACCTTCGGGTACACCAAGGTGCTGTGCACCGCCATGATCGACGAGGACACACCCCGCTGGATGCGCAACTCCGGCAAGGGCTGGGTCACCGCGGAGTACTCGATGCTTCCCGGTTCCTCACCTGAGCGGATCCGCCGCGAGACCAACGGGCCCAAGGGACGCACCCAGGAGATCCAGCGGCTCATCGGCCGTGCCCTGCGCTCGGTGTGCGACATGCGGGCACTGGGGGAGCGGCAGGTCCTGATCGACTGCGACGTGCTACAGGCAGACGGCGGCACCCGCACCGCGGCGATCTGCGGTGCGTACCTGGCGCTCTCGGACGCGCTGGTACGGCCCCGCCAGGCGGGGCTCATAGAGGTGGATCCCCTCACCGACGTGCTGGGTGCGGTGTCGGTGGGTGTGATCGACGGTGAGGTCCGCCTCGACCTGCCCTATGCGGAGGACTCGACCGCGGAGACCGACATGAACGTGGTCATGACCGGTGACGGACGCTTCGTGGAGGTGCAGGGGACCGCCGAAGCCGAGCCGTTCAGCCGCGCCGAGTTGGAGTCGCTTCTCGGGCTCGCCGAGAAGGGCATTCGTGAGATCAACGAGTTGCAGCGTGAGTACATGGCCATCGAGGTGGCTCCCCGGCCCCTCGGACGCTGAGAGGGTCGCGTCAGCGAGGAGAGCTTTCGTGAAGGTTCCGTCACCGATCGTGCTGGCGACGGCCAACCAGGCCAAGGCAGCGGAGTTGGCCGAAGCGCTCGCGGCGCCGAGGCGGGTCACCTCGGGGCTGGTCGGGTCGGGCGACGAGGCGATCACGGTCCTGACACGCCCGCCGGAGGTACCCGAGATCGACGAGACAGCCGACGACTTCGAGGGCAACGCCCGCCTCAAGGCGGCGGCTGTGTCGGAGGTGACCGGCTGCGCCGCGGTCGCCGACGACTCGGGGGCTCGAGGTGGACCACCTCGACGGGGCTCCCGGTGTGCACTCGGCTCGCTACGCCGGCGACGATGCGGACGACGCGGCCAACCTCGCGAAGCTCCTCGACGCGCTCAGGAACCTTCCCGAGGACGACCCCGGCCGCCGTGCACGCTTCCGCTGCGCGGTGGTGCTGATCGTCCCGGGTTCGGCGACCGTGACAGGCCACGGGAGCGTCGAGGGTCGAATCGTCGCTGCGCCCGCGGTTCGCACGGGTTCGGCTACGACCCGGTGTTCGTGCCCGACGACGGAGACGGCCGCACCTTCGCAGAGATGTCCTCAACCGAGAAGCTCGCGATCAGCCACCGGGGCCGGGCGCTGCGTGACCTGGTGGCGGGCATCGAACGTGCCTGAGGGGCGGCAAGGCCCCGGACTCACCAACCTCGGACTCACCAACCCCGGAGGTCGACCGGCAAGGCCTCCAGCACCTCTTCGCCGTCGACTACGTGGAGCGTCTCGTGGTAAGCCACGGTCGGGTCCACATGCGCAGGCAGGACCCGCAGTCGCGAGCCCACCTCAGGCAGCTCACCGCTGTCGCCTGGCAGCACCGTGGTGTGCTCGTCGGAGCAGAAGAACACCGACAGGCCCGGAACGGTTGGGTCGCCGTGATCCATGCCGAGCGACTTGAGCCCGCAGTCGAGCACGCACCAGCCCTTCGGACTGACCGACACGACTGTTGCCTCGAGGCTCAAAGCGATGCCGAAGGGCAGGGCCAGGTGCTCGTAGTGGGTGTCCATGAGCAGGTAGCTGCCTGCCTGCACCTCGTCGGTTCCGGGGTGCATGTCGTAGGTGCCGGTAGCTCCCGCCGAGGTGATGCCTCCGCCCACGTCCTCGAGTGCCTGGTACAGCAGCGCCATGGATTCCTCGACCGCTCCCGCTCGCGCCGAACGGTCCGGGTTGCCCACGGCGTGACCCTCGTAGCCCATCACCCCTCTCACGACGAGACCCGCCTCACGTGCCCGTTGTGCCAGTCGGCCGGCGTCGGAGGGTAGGCAGCCACAGCGCGGAGGCCCACGTCCACGTCGACGAGCACGTCGGCCCCCGCCTTCGCTGCCACGTCGATGGTGGCCTCGGAGTCCACCGCAACGGTCACCTGGGCGTCGCCGCGGCGCACCAAGGCCGCCAGCCGGTCCTCATCGAGGGTCTCGTTCGCCAGCAGCAGGTCGTCGCCAAGGCCCGCGTTCGCCATGCCCTCCATCTCTCGCAGGGTCGCGCAGCAGAAGCTGCGGTGTCCTGCGCGGCCTGCGACATGGCGTGCGAGCTCGGTGGACTTGAACGCCTTCACGTGTGGGCGCAGGCGATCCCCGGGCCGGGCGGCGGCCATGGCATCGATGTTCGAGTCGAGCGTGGATGAGTCGACGATCAGGGCCGGTGTGCGCAGTTCGCCGACGTGCATCCGCCGACGGTACTTCCACTGGCGCGGGTACGCGCGGGTACCTTCGACCGATGCGTGGACGACACCTTGCGGCCCTTGTGGCCCTGCTGTGGGTGGCAGTGCCGTCGTGCGTGGATGCAGGCGAGCGTGTGGCGGTGCTCGGCGATTCGATCACCGCGCTCGACGCTGGAGCCCTCGAGGAGGACCTCGGCGACGACTACCGGTTCAGCATCTCGGGCACCCCTGGGGCGACCGCCGATCAGGTGCTTCCTGAGGCGCAGGAGTTGGCGCAGAGGAGCTTCGATCAGGTGATCATCAACCTGGGGACCAACGACGTGCTCCAGTGGGGGTCACCCGAGCAGGCGGTGGCGGCGATTGCGCAGTACGTGGTCATGTTCGACTCCGCACGGTGTGTGCACGTGGTCACGGTCAACGAGAACATGCAGAACCAACTGGACGGCCGTTCGACCTCGGATGGTGCCCGGGAGCTCAACGATGCGTTGAGGGCTTTCGCGGAGACCCAGGACCACGTGACGGTCATCGACTGGAACGCGGCGGCGGAGCAGAGCCTCAACGGTGCCGAACCGCCGAGCAGCACCCTCACCAGTGATTCGATCCATCCCACCCCCGAGGGCAACCAGGTGCTCAACGGGCTCTATGGCGACGCACTCGGTGGGTGTGCGCGGGCGTTCTGAGCGGGTCCCCTGCGCAGGGTGGTGCGGACGGGGGAGTCGAACCCCAAGCCCCGGAGGGCACCGGGACCTAAACCCGGCGCGTCTGCCAATTCCGCCACGTCCGCGTCGGGCCCAACCTATCCGGTACTGGAAGCGCTGCCGGAAGCGGTAGCGTGGTCCGCCATGGCCGAGTTCGACACCAACCCCCTGATCACCGCTCCCCACGAGGTCACCCGGAGCCTCCAGCACGCCGTCTCGCAGGCGAAATCGGGCATGGAACCCTCAGCCGACATCTACGACCGGCTGTTGAGGAACCGGATCGTGTTCCTGGGTTCCGAGGTGAACGACGAGGTGGCGAACTTCGTCACCGCGCAGCTGCTCTTCCTCGAGGGCGAGGATTCCGACAAGGACATCTGGTTGTACATCAACTCACCAGGTGGTTCGGTCACCGCCGGGATGGCCATCTACGACACGATGCAGTTCGTGACTCCAGACGTGGGCACGATCTGCATGGGATTGTGCGCCTCGATGGGACAGTTCCTGTTGTGCGCCGGTGCGCCCGGCAAGCGCTACGCCCTACCGCACGCCCGCATCATGATGCACCAGCCCTCCGCAGGGATGCAGGGCCAGGCCGCCGACATCGCGATCCAGGCCGAGCAGCTCAAGTACATCAAGGACCTGCTTGCAGAACGAATCGCGGACCACACCGGCCAGACCAAGGAGCAGATCAACGTCGACTCCGACCGTGATCGCTGGTTCACCGCGGCGGCCGCGAAGGACTACGGAATCATCGACCACGTGATCGTGCGTCGGGGGTGAGATGCGCTGAGCTGGTGATCCCACGGTCGGCAAGGCCGACCCGCTGCGGTGCTCAGCCGTCGCCCTGCGGTGCTCAGCCGCCGAACACGTGCACGACGTAGTAGGTCCCACCGTTTGAGGCAACACCGACACCGATCTGGGAGTACCTGGAGCTGAGTTGTGTGGAGCGGTGAGCCGGGCTGTCCATGAAGAGACGCTGGGCCTCTTCGATCGAGCCGGCCTTGGCGAGGTTCTCACCCAGCGCACGCCACCCACTGCCGGCGTCCTCGGCCAGGTTCGAGTGCACCAGTGATCCGTGTGCGGCGAGCAGGTTGGCCCAGTTCTGCGCCTTCGCCTGCAAGGTCGGGTTGTGGATCACCACCGCAAGTCCGGCGGCCTCTCTGGCCTGGTTGGTGAGCTGGATCGATCGAGCGACTTCGCTTCCCTGGCACGCTGTGAGCACCAGCGCGATCACGGGAACCAGTAGCAGGGGACGGAGGCGGCGGGTTGTCATATCGGGGAAAGTCCTCGTTGTCGGGGAAGTGCTGCTCACAGGGTTTGGATTCGATGGGAGGTACTGAGATGGGCCGGGGCCTGACGGCCAGCGCTGACGTCTCGTCACAGCCGCATGACGTTCTTTACGATCATATTACGAACGACGGTGGATGTGGTGTTTCATCCGGCAACGATCCGACTTCCGGTGTCCAATTCAGGTCGGCAGCGACCGCCTGGTGTTGAGGAGAAATGCCGAAGAGACAGGCGATTCAGAGGGCAGCGCGGCGATTCGGAGGACCGTGTGGCCGTTCAATCGAGTCGGATCCCGCACTCCCGTTCGGCCCAGGACGACACCGCGGCAACGTTGGCCGTGACCCGTCCGAGCTGTTCGTTGACGCCTCGCGCCTCAGCTCCAGGTCGTCGGGATCCGCCGCCTCGTCGGTCATGGCGACTCCCACCGCCTCGGACAACGCGTCCGCCACCGCTTCCATGTCGGCGCGGATATCGACGGGCGCCGACGACGCGACCTCGCTGAAGCGCTCGAGTCCCGCATCTGCTGCCTCTGCGTCACCGGCGCTGATCGCCGTCGCCAGCTCGTCGAGGCTCGTCACCGACTCCAGCTCGGAGCACCACGGCAACTGGTCGCTACCGCAACCGCTGAGAGCGAGGACAGCGCCGCTCAGCCCCAATAGGGGCCTGAGCCTTGGATGTCGCACACCGCGGGGTCGCACCTGGCACCCGTGTCTGCTACCCGCAGGCTGCCAGGGCGGCGTCGCGGATGGCCGGGATCGCATGGCCGAAGCCGTCGGGATCCTTGAACACGGCGCTGCCGGCGACGACCACGTTGGCTCCGGCCTCAGCGGACCCCGCGACGGTGTCGACCCCGAGCCCGCCGTCGACCTCCAGGTCGATGTCGCGGCCCGAGAGCCTGATCAGCTCGGCGACCTGGGCGATCTTGGGTTCCATGTTCTCGATGTACGCCTGACCGCCGAAGCCGGGGTTCACGGTCATGACCAGCACCTGGTCGACGAGGTCCATCACATGTTCGATCGTCACCACCGGAGTTGCGGGGTTCAGCACCACCCCCGGGCTCACACCGAGGTCGCGGATGCGCTCGAGCGTGCGGTGCAGGTGGGTGCAGGCCTCCTGGTGCACCAGGATGATGTCGCACCCTGCCTCGACGTAGCGGGGGATCAGCTCGTCGGCGTCGATCACCATCAGGTGCGCCTCGAAGGGGATGTCGACCGAGGAACGACAGGAGTGGATCACGTCGGGACCGAAGGTCAGGTTGGGTACGAACACGCCGTCCATGACATCCCAGTGGATTCGATCTGCGCCGCCGTCCTGGAGGGCCTTGACGGTTTCGCCCAACCGTGAGAAGTCCGCAGGGAGCACCGACGGGGAGATCTGGATTTCGGGAGCTGACATCTTGGGGGAGCCTCCGGGGGTGCTCTACGGACCCCTGACAGTACCGGCCGGGGATCACGACGGTCGATCGCAGGAGGTGGTAGCGGGCCGTGACGGGCGCAGGCGAGCGTGGGGCCGAGATGGTGCATGTCCCGGTCCTCTACGATCCGGCGGTGGCATCGAAGGACCACGGGCCGGTCACCGTCGAGCTCGAGCGGCCGGTGGCCGGCGGAGCGGTGCTGGGCCGCGACGCCGACGGTCGAGTGGTCCTCGCGCACGGTGGCCTGCCGGGAGAGACCGTGGTCGTGGCTCCCGACCGCGTCCGTCCCACGCTGATCACAGGGTCGGTGATCGAGGTGAAGGTCTGCTCACCGGGTCGGGTGGCGCCACCTTGTCCGATGGTGGCCCAGGGGTGCGGTGGATGCGACCTTCAGCATGCCACCAGGGACCTGCAGGGCGGGCTCCGTGTCGGGGTGGTGCGAGACGCGTTGACCCACACGGGGTCGCTTCCGAGGTCGTTGGCGGAGTCCGTTCTGGTGGAACACGTCGAGGAGTCGTCGCCGATCGCCTCACGGACCACCATGCGCATGGCGGTGCTGGATGGGGGTGAGCTGGGATTGCGGCGCCGCCGTTCCCGTACCCCTGTCGCGGTTCCGGGGATGCCATGTCGCCCACCCGCTGTTGTTGCCGACGCTCGCGGAGGGCCGGTTCCCGGTGCCCGGGAAGTGGTCCTGCGGGCTTCGGTGCACACCGGCGAGGTGCTGGCGATGGTCGCACCGCGTGATCGCCACAGCGTCGTGCCCGAGGGTGTCACCACGGTGGGTGCCGACGAGCTGCGCAGCGGCTCACAGGTGTGGATCACCGAGCGGGTGGAGGGCCATGACCTGCGGATCTCGCCGCGTTCGTTCTTCCAGGCCGGACCGGTCGGCGCGGCGATGCTGGGCCGCGCCGTGGGTCGGGCGCTCGGCGCGTTCGACCCCTCCGAGGATCGCCTGGTGGATCTCTACGGCGGAGTTGGCCTGTTCACCGTGCTGCTGGGTGCACGCAACGCGGAGGTGGTCGAACGTTCGGTGAGCGCGGTGGCCGATGCCCGCGTGAACACCGCTGCACTCGAAGCTGTGGTGACCCGGACCGATGTCGGCTCGTGGAGCCCGTCGCCTGCCGCGGCGGTCGTCGCCGACCCGGCACGCGAGGGACTCCGTGCGGCGGGGGGTGGCGGCGGTCGTGGCCACCGGGGCGCCGAAGGTCGCCCTGGTGAGCTGTGACGCGGCGGCGATGGCCCGCGACGTGTCGTTGTTGTTCAAGGAGGGATACATGCCCGAGCGGATCGAAGTGGTGGACCTGTTCCCCCACACCCATCACATCGAGGCGGTGACCACGCTGGTCGCCCGTGGAGCGCACCGATGATGCGCAAGGTCGGCGCCATCGCGTCGTTGGTCGCCTCGGTGGGCATGCTCGTGCTGGCAGGGTGGCTGTTGTTCGCCAGGGAGACGCCACGATCGAGCGGCGAGTGCGAGGTGGTGGAACCCGAGGCGCTGACCGTGGAGGTCGTCGCCACCCATCCCCATGATCCCGATGCGTTCACCCAGGGGCTGCTGGTGGGCTCCGACGGTGAGCTGTGGGAGAGCACGGGGTTGCGTGGATCGTCGGAGCTGCGGCGGACCGACGTCGCTACCGGGGAGGTGCTCGACGCGGCGCCCCTGCCCGATGACGCCTTCGGTGAGGGGCTTGCCGAGTCCGACGACGGTGAGCTGTTGCAGCTCACCTGGACCGAGGGCCGGGCGCTGCGCTGGGACCCGCAGCGCCTGGAGCCTGCGCGGCGAGTTCGCCTACGACGGTGAGGGATGGGGGATCACCACCCTGGACGACGGCTTCTACGCCATGAGCGACGGCACCAACCAGGTGAGCTTCCGCTCGCCGGACGACTTCGCCGAAGTCGGGACGATGGACGTCGAACGTGTCGGCGGTCCGGCCGGCGGCCTCAACGAGCTCGGAGGTGGGACGGCCGGTATCTGTGGGCGAACCGCTACCTCAGCAACGAGATCCTGCGGATCGACCTCGACTGCGGTGTGGTCGACGGAGTGGTTGACGCCTCCGAGCTGGCTTCGTCGGCTCTGGCCAGGATGCAGGAGCTGCGTCTCGAGCGTGATCTCGACAACAGGGACGTGCTCAACGGGATCGCCTGGGTCCGCGATGGCAGCTCCTCTTCGCCTGATCAGCCCTCGTCATCCGATCGGCCGTCGTCGTCGGACCAGCCCTCGGCGGGTGACCGCTACTACGTGACCGGCAAGCGCTGGCCGGTGCTCTTCGAGGTCCGCTTCGTGAAGCGCTGAGCCGCCTGGCGTCGGAAATCCATGTGCGCCGAGAAGGGCGCAGGTCCGGTCTTGTACTCCTGAGCTAGCTTGCCTTCGAAGCCGTCGACCGGGGGATGACCAGATGATCGGACCGGCAAAGGGCGCTCTCTATGACCGCAGCTCGCTCAGTTGGAGGCTCAACAGCCAGGCGCTGGTGTTGTTGGGTGGGCCGAGGGCGGCGATCCTGCAGGTGTGCGATCCAGGGATCGCAGCGGGTGTGGTCAAGTACAGCCGCTACAGGACCGATCCACTCGGCCGGTTGGAGGGAACCCTCGAGGCGATGCTTGGGATCGCCTTCGGCACGCCGCAACGACGTTCTGAGGTGCTCGATCGACTCGAGCGCGTCCACACGGCTGTGGCGGGCACTCTCGACGACGGCACGCAGTACTCGGCGCTGGACCGTGACCGTCAGTTCTGGGTGCTGGCGACGCTCACCGACACCGTCATCGAGGTGGACCGCCGCTACCTCGGCAGGATGCGTAGTGCGGACCGTGCCGCCTACTACGAGGAGTCCAAGGCGATGGCCACGGCGTTCGGTATCCCCGATGATCTGGTGCCCGACGACTACGAGGCGTTCAGGGACTACTTCGCCGAACGGATCGCCACCCTGGAGCCCACCGACGACAGCCGGGAGGTTGCAGCCACTCTCATGCGTCCCCGTGTGCCGTTCGTACCGGGATTCGCATGGCTGCCCTTCAACCTGATCACGATCGAGTTGATGCCGTCGCGGATGCGCGATGCGCTCGGCATGCGCCGGTTGAACACGGCGGAGTCGGCGACGCTGCGCGCCGCGCAGGTGTCGATGCGCAACTCCGTGGCACACCTGCCCGTAGGCCTGCTCGCGAATCCCTCAACGGCCGAGCGATTCGCAGCGCAGCCTGAGCGTGGCAGGCTTCACTCATGGCATTGACCAACGACGACGTGCGTGCCGCTCTCGCCGAGGTGATCGGCGTGCGAGCGGTCTCCCGGGACCGGCTCCCTGATCTGCTGGCCGAGGCCGGCCACCGAGTCCGTACCGAGGACGTCGACCGCCTGTTGCAGGTCGACATGGCATTCGCCGAGCTCCGTGATGGACTCGTCTACGTCCCGGCGTTGACCGAGGGGGTTGGGTTTGGGGTCTGGGTAGACCCTGGAGACCGCAGCGGAGGGCTACCTCCTGTTGCATCCAGCCCTGGACGCGATCGGGTGGTGGATCGTCGACGGCCCGGTGGATCTGTTCGATGAGGCGGGCGAGTGGATCGGAGTCGTCGAGAGTGATGGTTGGCTCATCGACGGCGTCGACACCGACGTCGTCCTCGGTCCCGAGGGCTGGCTCGAGGACTTTGCAGGTTCCTGGATCGCGTTCCGCGTGAACCAAGGTGCGCTGGCGATCGAGCACCTCGCAGGTCCACCATCGGTCGATCCGGCGAGAGCCGACGCCGTGGCCGCAGCGTTCGAGGCGGTCGCCGAGCACCAGCGCTTCCAAGCCTATGGGGCCGATGAACCGGTCGACGTATGGCGCTCGGAGCTCTCGACGGTCCTGCAGGAGGCGATCCTCCGCGAGGGACCGCTATTCGCCGGTGAACCGGTGTCGGCCTCGGGGACCTCCTGGATGCGGCCGGGCTCCGACTCGAGCAGCCGTGGGTCGTGCCCGCCGACCTCGATCCAGAGGTCCTCGCCGCAGCGGAGTCCGAACGCCGGGCCATGGCACGATGGGGGTGTCGATGCGGACGCCGTCTTGGGGGCCCGGATGCTGCTCGGCGCCATGTCGCTCCATGCCGACGGGGATCCGGACGCGTTCGGGGCGACCACGGACGAACGCGAGATGGCTCCGGCGCTGTTCGCCGGGCTCCTGCAGCGCGAGCCGATCACCAGGATCGTCGGCTACGAGTGCGCTGACGGCAATGCCTGCGATCGGGCTCTGGGTTTCGCCCAAGCGATCGCCGCGGCCTTCGGCGACGACCCGCACATCTGGGGGCCCGATTGGTTGGCCGCGCACTGCCATCTGGTCCTGGGCGACGTCGACGCGGCTGCCGAACTGCTGGATGGCATGCCGTCCGAGATCACCTGCCTCCCGGTCCTGGTCGACCGCGCCATGGTCGCGGCGGATCGCAGCCGTGCGCTCGAAGCCCACCGGCTTCTGTCGGAGGCCGAACGCCAGGTGGAGGACCTCTCCGAGTTCTCGCTCCTGTCGTACCGCTATCGGCAACTCGTGAGTGACCTCTTCGACGAAGTCGATGTGTGGGCGACGAACACCCCGCCCGCGGCGGCCCGACGAAACGATCGCTGCCCATGCGGGTCGGGCCGCAAGTACAAGGTCTGCCACCTCGGCCGCGAGCTGCACCCTATCGAAGAGCGCTCAGCATGGCTGTACCAGAAGATGACACGGTTCGCACGGACCGGTGAACGTGACGAGATCCACACGCTCGCGCCGGTGATGGTCGACGCCATGGGCTCACCCCAGAGCTGGGATTCGCTGGTGGACGCACCCTTCATAGTCGACATCGTTCTCCATGAGGGAGGAGCTGGAGCAGCGATTCCTCGACGGCCGACAGGCCACACTCCCTGAGGACGAGATCCTTCTCGCCCAGCAGTGGATGCTCGTCGACCGCAGCGTCTTCGAGGTCGAATCGGCGCGTTCCGGGCACCTCGACCTGCGTGACCTCGCCACCGGCGATGCGGTGGAGGTCAGCAACGTCGGATCCGCGCCGACGTCGACTCCAGGTTCGATCCTCCTCGGCCGACCTCTGCCAGTCGGTGAGACCCATCGGGCCTTCTCCGGGTTCGTGTCCGTTCGGCCGGATCTCGTGCGCGAGGTACTGTCGTTGCTCGACGCCAGCGACCCCGATGAGCTTGTGGCGTTCCTCGGTTCGATGCACCGGCCTCCTGCGATCTGCAACACCGACGGACATGACATGGCGCTCACCGACATCACCTGGAGGGTGCCCGACGACATCGACGTGTCGGTGGCGCTGGTACAGGCTGGCTTCACCGGCGGAGCGGGCACCTGGGACCTGGTGCGCGACACGGCCAACCAGCGGAACTCCGTGATCGCCTCGCTTCGAATCGACGAGGACCGGCTCGTCGGCCACGTGAACTCGACCGAGCGCGCCGAAGAACTCCTCGAGTTGATTGCTCTGCACCTTCCAGGAGCCGTCCATCTCGGTAGCGAACTGACCGAGCTCGATGAGATCGACTTCACCGATCTCCCTGATAGAAGCGAGCAGGACGCCCTTCTGGAGGATCCTGAGGTTAGAGCCGCGGTCGAGGCGCACGTCGCCCGTTACGAGGACGAGTGGCTCGACACGCCCATACCTGCGCTCGGCGGTTGGACACCCCGCGAGGCCGCCGACGATCCGATGGCGCGTGAGGACCTCGTGCGGCTTCTCGCGCCGTTCCCCGAACCCGCCGGAGACGCGCCCGGTATGAGCCCCGAGCGCCTGCGAGTTGCGCTCGGCCTCTGAGTTGCCCATCGGTCGGCGCTCATGTGTAGTGCTCGGGTCTGATCCGCCCGACGCGAAGAGACCCCAGGCGACCCCGAAAGAGGGTCTGACCTGGGGTCTCACCGTGTACGCCCCCCGGGACTCGAACCCGGAACCTGCGGATTAAGAGTCCGATGCTCTAACCAGTTGAGCTAGAGGCGCAAGTTGCCCGGGTGGCCCCGGGACCAATGGATTGTAGCGACACGGCCGATCCCCGGCGAAAGGGTTCCACCGTCGGTCGGGACACAGAGACGGAGTGGGTGAACCCGCTTGCGCGGGTTCACCCGTCCGAGATGTCTCGCGACATCACAATGGGGTGACCGAGGGGACTTGAACCCCCGACCTCCAGGGCCACAACCTGGCGCTCTAACCGGGCTGAGCTACGGCCACCATGACAAGGCCGAGCATCATATACCGTTCACGGTCTGCCCCCGTAGCTCAGCTGGACAGAGCGTGGGACTTCTAATCCCGTGGTCGCAGGTTCGAATCCTGCCGGGGGCGCCACTTGCGAACTGAAGGCGCTCAGCCACCCATTCGGTGGTCCACGCCCTTCAGTTCGCAAGGGGGCGCCGAGGCTCGCCGGGGTTGGCCGGGTGTCAGGGCGTGTGCCTGTGGCGGAGCGGCCAGGGCACGCCCCGATGACCTGCAGCCATCGGGGCGTGGTTGACTGGATGCATGCCTTCGCGTGGCGTGTACCTGGGACGGATCGCGGGAGTGGAGGTCTTCGCGCAGCTGTCCACCCTGGTCATAGCCGGTCTGCTCACCTGGTCGTTCGCCAGTGGACTGCTCCCGGCGAGCGTTCCTGACCGCCTGCCGGTGGTCTACTGGAGCGTCGCGATCGTGGGTGCCCTGTTGTTCCTTGCGTCGCTGCTCGGACATGAGCTGTCGCACTCGGTGGTGGCCCGCCACAACGGTGTGGAGGTGGAGGGAATCACCCTGTGGCTCTTCGGAGGTGTGGCCAGCCTGAAGGGGCACGCGCCAGGGCCGGGAGCGGAGTTCCGCATAGCAGTGGCCGGTCCGGTCGCCAGCCTGGTCATCGCAGCCGTGTCGGCTGCCGGCTCGGCGGTGGTCTACCTGTTCGACGGGCCGCAGGCATGGGTGGTGATGCTGGGGTACCTGGCTGTTCTCAACGGGTTCCTCGCGGTGTTCAACCTGCTTCCCGGGGCTCCGCTCGACGGCGGGCGGATACTCGGATCGATCCTGTGGAAGCTGCGCGGCGACAGGGCGAGCGGGATGGCCGGCGCGGCCAAGGCCGGCACAGTCGTTGCAGGACTGATAGTGGCCGGCGGGTTTGCCGGAGATGTGGTTCACGGGCTCCTATGGCGGGTTGTGGACGGTCCTCATCGGCGTGTTCCTGTTCAACGCTGCCCGCGCCGAGGCCGGCTACTACGACGCGGAGCGGGCCTTGAGCGGCGTTCACGCATCCACGGTGATGGCACATCCGGTGCAGGTGACCAGCACCTGGTCGACAGTCGCCGCCGCAGTGCACGGCCCCTTCGCCACGAGCAATCAGGACGGCCCTGCCGGTCATCGACGCGACTCATCAGATCCGTGGGATGCTCACAATGGATCAGGTTCGGTCGACTCCGGCCGAATCGTGGGTGACCACCGAGGTAGGGAACCTGATGACGGATCTGTCATCCACACCCATGGTGAGCCCTGGAGATCCCGTCACTGCGGTCATGGAAAAGCTCGGAACATCCCGATATGCCCTGGTGCTTGACCAAGGCAGGCTCGTGGGGCTGATCGGCCCTGAGGAGATCCGTCGCTGGGTGGAAAGGACGCGGGGTTCAACGTCCCGCGGCGCACAACAGGGGGTGCTTCGGTCCAGCGCTGAGCGACCGCGTGGGTGGGTGATCCGGCAGTGATGCCCGGTATGCACCCGATGAGCGGTCGCATCGAACAGAATCTAAGGTCGTGACGGCACTGACCAACGAGATCATCGGCCTCGTGCTCGTCGTGGTGGTGATCCTGGTCGCGTTGGCGGTTCGTGGCGCGTTGTCGGGAGACCGTCGTCAGCAGCGCCCGAACACCCCGCTGCCATCGCACTCGGAGATCCCGGATCCCAAGAGCGATCCCGCTGACCGAGGAACAGCGGTCACATCCGCCTTCGGCCCCGCGCCGGTATGGGCTGGAGGGTCACCGGCGGATTCGTCGAAGGGTTCGGTGCCGGATCGGCCCCGCGGCACTGAATGGACACCACACGGAGGTCCCCACCATTTCCGCCACGCCCCGCGCCGAGCACTTGGGCGGTCCCGCCACCTTCAGCGAACATGGCCGTGTCGTCGGAGTCCGCATCCGGACCGACGGCGGAACCAGGGCCACCGCGACGCCCGGATCAGGACCCTCCAAGAGACGCATGTCGTCCGGAGGACGCCGTGGTCACCGAGGTACGCCGTGAGGAGCCGAGGGGTGTGGAGGTCGTGGCCGTGGCGGGCAACTCGGCACACGCATCTGTGGTGATGCACGTTTCCAGCCTCCGTCCCCGGTTGCGCGGGGGATCCCGACCGATTGGATGGTGGTCACCCCCGATGGACCTGCTCGGTGACCCACCACCGCCCGTCGACAGCGTGGAACCGGGCGTGGACTCGGCTGTGGAGATGGTGGCGCCCACGCCGGAGGTCGACCAGGCCGCAGCGTCGGTGTCGACCCCGGTCCTGCTGGACGACACAGCCCAGCCGGTACCACCCCCACTTCGTGTGGAGCCACCGCTCCTGTCCGACGATGCGGACCAGTGGGTGCCCCCGCCTCTGGAGGACCCCGTCCTGGATGCACCCAACCCGTTCCGGACCCACCAAGGCTCAGTCGTCGCAGGTCGACCTCGGGATGCCATCGCGTCTGCTGTCGGAGCTCTTGGGCCCCCAGGATCCGCCGAAGTACGAGCACCGCACCAACTCCTGGTGATCGGGTCCTCGGGGTGCTCAGGTCGCCCCCCGCGCAGTGTGGGCGCGGTAGCTTTCGCCGATGGACAGGACCAAGAAGGGACGACCGAACGACGACGAGCTTCGGGACCGCCTTGATTCCCAACAGTGGCACGTGACCCAGGACGCGGGCACCGAGCCTGCCCTTCACGGGCAAGTACTGGGACCATCGCGAGGTCGGCAGCTACCACTGCGTGGTCTGTGACGCCCCCGCTGTTCGACGCCGACACCAAGTTCGAATCCGGAACGGGTTGGCCGAGCTTCTTCGAGCCGATGTCACCCGACGTTGTTGAGACGGTCGAGGACACCACACACGGAATGGTTCGTACCGAAGTGCGCTGTTCGAACTGCGGAGCCCACCTGGGTCATGTGTTCCCCGACGGCCCCGATCCCACCGGGCTGCGCTACTGCATGAACAGTGCGTCGTTGGACCACCATCCGCCCGCGGCGGGCGAGGTCACTGGGCGCTGATCCCCGACCATCTCGGCGAGGGCTCGATCGTTCAACGGCGCTTGAGCCTGCTGGATAGGCTCCGCGCGTGAGCGACGAAGTGCTGCCCTTCGAGATCCACCATCCCGACGAACAACTCGACGACCTGCGTTCCCGGTTGCGCAACCCGCGTTGGCCCGAGACGCGAGACCGTCGCAGGGACCTCCGCAACCGTGGGATCAGGGAACCCCGCTGGGCTTCGCGCAGGAGGCGGTGACTCACTGGATCGAGGACTACGACTGGCGCCGCTGCGAGACCCGCCTGAACTCCTTTGCGCAGTTCCGCACCGTGATCGACGACCTGGGGATCCACTTCATCCATGTCCGCTCGGCTCACGACGACGCCCTGCCGTTGCTGCTGACACACGGTTGGCCCGGATCCGTCGTCGAGTTCCTCGACGTCATCGAGGCACTGGTCGATCCGGTCGGACACGGAGGAGCCGCCGCCGGCGCGTTCCACGTGGTGGTGCCGTCTCTTCCGGGGTTCGCCTGGTCCGACAAGCCCGAACACACCGGATGGGGCGTTGCGCGGATCGCCGCGGCCTGGGAACAGCTCATGTTGCGCCTCGGCTACGAGCGCTTCGCCGCCCAGGGAGGGGACTGGGGTTCGATGGTGACAGCCGCGCTCGGCGGCACATCCCGTACACCTGGCTGGGATCCACCTGAACATGCCCATCGTGATCCCCGACCCTGACACGATGGATTCGCTCACCGACGACGAGATCCATGCCCTGAGTGGTTTCGACCACTACCAGAACTGGGACAGCGGGTACTCGGCTCTGCAGTCGACCCGCCCCCAGAGCCCTCGCCTACGGGCTCGCGGACTCACCGGTCGGTCAGATGGCGTGGATCCTCGAGAAGTTCTGGTCCTGGGTCGACCACGACGGTGACCCGCTCGACGTCATCGACCTGGACCGGCTGCTCGACAACGTGATGGTCTACTGGCTGACCAACTCCGCGGGCAGCTCGGCCCGGCTCTACTGGGAGTCGTTCAAGGACCTGGACCTACGTGAGGTGCACGTGCCGAGCGGGATCTCGTCGTTTCCCGGCGAGATCTTCCGCACGTCGCGGCGTTGGGCCGAGAAGCGCTTCACCGACCTGCGTCACTTCGGCATCCTCGACAGCGGCGGGCACTCGCGGCCTTCGAGCAACCCGGGCTGTTCGTCTCGGAGCTCCGCACGGCGTTCTCCTCGATGCGCTGATCCTCCCTCATCCGTTCATCGCCCCCAACCCCACCCTCGTTCTGTGTCGCGTGCGTGGCGCTCAGCGCCCACGCACGCACAGAACGGTAAGGGTGGCCGTGGATGCGGCACAGGTTCAGCATTGTCGAGGCACGCAGGTGATGGCACACGCACTCGTAGCGAGCGGGTGACGGGAATCGAACCCGCATAGCCAGCTTGGAAGGCTGGAGCTCTAGCCATTGAGCTACACCCGCAGGTGCCCGCCGGGCGGGCACGGTTGGGCAGGCTAGCGCGCCCACGTCGATCCGGATGCACACCGGATGCGCGACGTGGGGCACCGTCTGTGGATAGAGTCCGGGTCATGCGAATGCGAATGATCGGAGCCGCCTCGGCGGTGGCGGCAATCATCCTGGTCGGCTGTGGGGACAGCGAGGGGCCAGCGAGGGCGGGGCCACCCAGGAGGCCGTCGAGCTCATGGACAAGGGCAACACGAAGTCAGAGACCGGCGAGTCCGAGGTGACGGTGGATGCCGTGGACAACAACTTCAAGCCCAAGTACATCGAGATCTCCAAGGGAACCGCTGTCAACTTCGTCAACGAAGGTCGTAACGTGCACAACGTGTTGCCCGTCGAGGAAGGTGCCTTCAAGCCGATCGATGCCGACGACTTCGATCCCGGAGACGACGGCACGATCACCTTCGACAAGACCGGTGACTTCCCCTACTACTGCTCCCTGCACGGCACGAAGACCAAGGGCATGATCGGCGGAATCCGCGTCGTCGAGTAGGCGTCGTCGATTAGGCGGACCCGGAGCGCGGAGCGGCTTCGCGGTTGGCGATATCCCGGTAGGCGCCGGATCAGTTGGCGTAGAAGGGACCGTCCTCGGCACGGTTCGACACCAGATCGCACACCGCCTCGCGATGGATGCACTGGCGGACCTCACGGTTGAGGCCAGTCATATCCCAGGAGTTGAGGAAGTCGCCGTGGGCCGAATGGACGTTGCCCGACGCGAGACGCAGGTCGTGACCCGACCCCGAGATCGGGTACTTGATCGCCATGGTCAACTGCGGGACGTGGACCGGGTATCCCTCGGGACAGGTGCCCTGATCGGAGTACGCGGCGTGTGAGCGGAAGTCGTCGCTGCGCACGTCGGTGCCGTTCCAGCAGTCCGGGAAGGTGGAGCACCATGTGCAACGGCGCGGTGACCGGGCAGTCGGCCGGCTCGGTCCCAAGCCGGGTCGAGCTGCCACAGGTCCAGCCCGCGGCCTCGTCCATGTCGGCTGCGGTCGAGGTCGTCTGGTCGCCGGCGATCAACTCCATCCCGAACGGGAACGGGACGACGCTTTGGGGATCCACGCCGGGGGCCGCACGGTAGTAGGCGCTCAACTGGAGGGGCTCCACGATCTCGTCGTGGTCGTACAGGGTGGGCTGCCAGTAGGCGGCCAGATCAGCGGGCTTGTCGCACGTCGTGGGGCTCTCCAGGAGCTGCTCCGCGGTGGAGAAGGCATCGGTCTCCTCGGCTCCATAGAAGTCGTGGCGGTGTGAGAGCCCCGGATGCTCGAAGTGTACGATCGGGTCGTCGGGAGCGGAGTGGCTGTAGGTGCACTTGGCGACGAACTGTCCGGTGCGACCCTGCGGTCCGGTCCAGCGCGTGGGTGTGCCTATGGGTTCCCCGATCGCGGAGTGTCCGTGGTCGGCGACCGCAACGGGAGCATCATCGGCGAGCACGAGCGCAGAGCCGTCAGCCCCACGACGATCGCTGTCAGAACGGCCAGCCCCACCCCCGTACGGTGTGATGATCGCCGGGGCCCCGGACCAGTGGTTTCACCCGTCATGTTCCGTTCCGCTCAGGCCGGCTTCGTGGGGACTTCGATGGCGTCGATGTCGGGAAGCTCCGGCTCGGTGAACGCCTCGGGTGCCTTGGTGGTCGCATCGGGCATGTTCTCCTGCGCCGGAGGCTCAGGAGTGGTCTTGTAGGCGTCCTTGGGTGGTTCCGGCGCCGGGGAACCCATGAGGGTGAGCAGGTCGAGCGCACCTTCATCCCAACTGCCGCCGTTGCCATCCCCTTCGCACGGCGCGAGTCCTTCGAGGTCCGTGGGAGCGGTGCTGGTGAAGGTGTTGCCAGAGAAGCAGTTCGCAAGCTTGTCGGTAGTCTCACCCGACTCTGTCAGATCCGCGGTGCCGACCGCGAGATCGGCGACGCCGGAGCCCTCCACCACGTTGCCGGTCACCTCGTTCTCGAAGGGGTTCCACATGACGATGCATCCCTCGCCGATCGCCGCCACGAGCACGCAGTCCTCCTCGGAGATCGGAGGGATCTCGTCGTCGCGGACGTCGTTGCAGGGGGTGTCCCACTCCTCATGGGCCGGCGCCAGGTCGTTGGCGTCGGATTCGGGGAACGGCACGAGGCCGATGCCGGTTCGCTCGTGGTTGTACACGAGGTTGCGTGAGATCGTGTTGCGCACGCCACCGGCGACGAGGATCCCGTTGCCCTGCGCCAGCAGCGACACCGAGATACCAGGACCTTCGAGGTAGTTGTTGTCGTTCACGACGTTGCCCACGATGGTGGACTCACGCTCGGGGTAGCACAGCTCGTAGGAACCGGAGTTGGGCACGATGCCTGCACGGTTGTTCGAGAAGCTGGAGTTCACGATGTAGAGGTCACCACCTGAGTTGGTTCCGGAGTAGCCCAGGCCGTTGTACTGGGAGTCGACCTTGTCGACCACGGCGTCGCACGGGAAGCACTCGCCGATGTAGAAGCCTGCATCCGGGCTGCCCCAGCCGAGGCTGTTGTCGAGCTGACCGTGGTAGGAGTCGAACGCGTAGATGCCGTAGTCGCCGTTGCGGTAGGCGGTCAGGTAGGAGCCCCGGTAGCTGTCCGAACCGGTCCAGAAGAAACCGTTCGACACGTAGTTGCGCGCGGTCATGTTCTCCACCACCACACCGTCGGTCTCCAGCACGCGGATGCCGTTCTCCATCTCGAAACCGCCGTCGAGGATCACCTCGTTGCGGTCCACGCCCCGGATCGTGACGTCGGGGGTGGTGACGTCTACCGCCTCTTCGTAGACACCCTTGTCGACGAGGACCAGGTCGCCCTCGGACGCCGCGTCCACCGCGGCCTGGATCGTCTTGCAGCTCTGGGGAACCAGCAGGGCGTCGAGCCCGTCGTCGGTGGTGGTGACCTCGCACCCGCCGTCGCCACCACCTGAGGTCTCGTCGTCGTTGCTGCAAGAGGCCGCCACCAGGGCCAGGAGCCCCACGAGTGCGATGAGTGTCCGTGTCAACTGCGTACGTCTGGTCATTGATCCCCGGATGGGTGTGTTGTCGGAGTCGGTCTGGATTGATTCTTGCCCATCTGAGCTCGGGGCGGTGGAATATCTCGCGCTCCGAGCGGATTTGTAGGTCGGCTCCGGCCAGGTAGGTGTGGGAAGTTGCGACCGTGCCTCACCCGGATGCGCTCGCGTCGCCTCCACGACTCGGCGAACCGCTCGGCTGGGATGTCCAACGACGCACACCACGAACCCACATGGAAGCCCGATGGCAGCACCGACATCGACAAGATGTTCCTCGGATGTCGCCGTGTTCGTCAACGGGAACAACCACCAGATCGACCGCATCGGCGCCGAAGTCACCCGCCGGGACCTACACGTGCACATCGTCGTGGACTTCATCCACGTCCTCGAATACCTCTGGTCGGCTGCGTAGACGTTCTTCACCGAAGGAGACGAAGCCGCCGAGGCGTGTGTCCAAGACACGGCCACCGTGATCCTGCAAGGCAAGGCCTCCATCGTGGCCGCCGCCATCCGCCGCACGGCCACCCGCCTCGATCTCACCAAGACCAAGCGCACCAACGCCGACCGCGCCGCCGACTACCTACTCCGCAAAGCCCCCGGTCTCGACTACCCCACCGCGCTCACCAACGGCTGACCCATCGCCACCGGCGTCATCGAGGGCGCTTGCCGGCACCTCGTCAAGGATCGCATGGAAATCACCGGAGCCCGCTGGGGACTCGACGGCTCCGAAGCTGCTGGGGCCCTGCCGAGCGCAGGCCCGGACGGTCGATCCTCGACCTTCGGGTTCTGCCCGGCAGGCATAAACCTCATCACTTATCTATACCTCACCTCTGCGCTGAGGTATGGTACAAACTGAGGTATTCTGATGGTGACGATTCTGAACAACGAGCCGCAGGAGCGCGCAGTGGATGCGCTTATGGCTGTGCTGCCTGCAGGTGTCGAGGCCGATCCCGTCTGTGGCTCCGGCCACTCCCTCATCGTGGCGGGACGAAAGCTGGTGGTTGCCTGGGCGGGGAAGGGTGGCCTCGGTGATGTTCGTCGGGTGTTGGCGGGGGACCGTGGTCCCGATGTCGTGGTCGCCCGGCACCTCTCTCCCGGGGCGCGTGAGCACCTGAGGAAGGCGGGGGTGGGTTGGGTCGATGAGACCGGAGCAGCCGAGATCTGCGTGGGGTCGATCGTCGTGTCGCGTACGGGGCGGCCACCGGAGAAGGCGCGCAAGCCACAGCGATGGACGCCCGCCGTGGTCGCTGTCAGCGAGGCACTGCTGTGCGGAACCCGGGGCACGGTGTCGGAGACCGCGAGGGTGACGGGGCTCTCCACGGGGAGCTGCACCAACGCGCTACGGGTGCTGACCGAGCTTGGCCTTCTCGAGGCTGGGGCCGGCCGCGGTCGCGGATCGGCCCGCAGCGTTGCCGATCGCCGCGCTCTGCTGGACGCCTACGTGACAGCCGCCACGGCGCTCCGCCCCACGACAAGCCTCCAAGTCGGGGTTGCCTGGCGTGACCCGGTTGCTGGACTCATCGAGATCGGAGCGGGCTGGGATCGCGCCGGACTGGCTTGGGCGGCGACCGGTGGTGCCGCTGCCGGCGTGGTCGCGCCCCACTTGGGTGTGGTCACCACCGCCGAGGTCTACGTCGACACCACCACGATCCTCGGCCTCGAAGCGGCAGCCGGGGCGGTCGGGCTGACGCCCATCGACGGCGGCCGACTCACGCTGCGACCGTTCCCGACCGTCGTGATCGATCAGCTCGCCGAGACCACAGGTGGTCTGCGGGTCGCGCCATGGCCCCGCATCTACGTCGACCTCGTCGGGGCTGGGGTGCGGGGCGAGGAAGCAGCCGAACACCTTCTGGGAGGTCATCGGTGCCCGATGAGGAGTTGCGGAGCAGAGCGGCACGCCGCGCCGCTGAGCGCGCTCTGGTTCGCGCCGTCCACCACTACGGCGCACGCCCGGAGTTCGTAGTGCTAGGCGGGCTCGTCCCCGAACTGCTCTGCGCCTCCAGCGACTACGACCACGCAGGCACCACGGATGTCGATGTACAGGTCGACCTCGAGATCGCCTGTGGGTCGGTCAACACCACCCGGCTCGAACGGGCGCTGCGCAACGCCGAGTTCGAGCCGGACAACCAACGGGTCTGGCGATGGCGAGCCGACGGTCCAGAGCGCCCTGCGGTGGTGAAGTTCGAGCTGCTCGCGGATCTGGACGATCAACCGGCCGGCACCGAGGTGCATTTCGACGGGTGCGAAGCGCTCGGCGCAGCCAATCTCCGCGGCACCGGCTTCGCGTCCCGTGACGTCGAGATCCACGAGCTCACAGCACGGATCGGCGGTCTGGACCACTTCGTCGAGGTGAACGTCACCGGCCTCGCCGGGTTCCTCCTCGCGACGACCGCAGCGGTGCGAGAGCGACGCAAACCGAAGGACTGGTACGACCTGGCCGTCGTGCTGCTCCACAACGACCTGGGTGGTCCGATCGAGGCCGCCGACGCGGTCACGGCACGGTTTCAGGATGATCTGGCCACCATGCGGACTGCGTTGGACGACCTCAAGGCGAACTTCGCGGTCCCCTCGGCGCAAGGCTCAGCGGCCTATGCCAAGCAGTTGCTCATCGATCACCCCGACCTCGATCTTGCCACCTTGCGAGCCGACGCTGTCGTCGCCGTAGGGAGCTTCCACGATCATCTGTACAAGAGCTGACTGCTATCCCATCGGCAGAGCTACCGCGTGCCGGCGGAACGCAAGCGCGGTCGCGCGGGTGAGGTCGAGTCAACCACCAACGCCTCGTGGAACCTCGGAAGGCTCCGACTCTGTCATCGGTCGGAGTGTTGGCGAGAACGACGTCACCTCCACGTGCGGCAGTCCCTGCTGGGGGTCGTCGGCTCCGGGCTCAAGATGCTGAGCTGGTGCCGGCTAGGCCGATCTGAGGCGAGCCAAGCGTGACAAGACAACGTGATGTTCGTGACGGCGATCGACTCGACGACGAGACCGTCGTCGTTCGCGGCGGGTTGCCGACCCGGGCCCGCTGCGTGCCGACGCCGAGCGCTACCAAAGCATCTACGGTGAGTTCGGGATCACGGTGCTGGCCGCCCGGTCCGGCCCGGCGACTGGATCTCCCATCAGCAGGTGCCCCTCGTCCGGTTCGAGACATTGACGCTCGTCACAGTCCGTGCCGTGCGCGACGTCGGGTTTCGGCTTGACCCGCGGGGTCGCAACCCGCGGCATTTCACCGTCGTGTGCCAAGATCTCGACGCGGGTGTCGACGCCCTTGTGGGTTGCGGGCAGCTCAACTGGGTCAACCCGTATCATGAGGCGTGACCGACAAGGGGGTGATCTCGTGGATGTGCTCGATCTCGTCGCCGACCTGAACGCACAAGACGACGACGGCCTCGGCTGGTCAACCCTCGCCGATGCACGAACGCCAAGCCGTGTTCGTGTGGGAGCGGTTCTCCTGGCCGGGAACAGACTGGCCCGAGCTGTGGTCCGTGTGGTGTCCGTCGATGACGACGAGCAGGTCCACTTCGCGATCCTCCCAGGATCAGTTGCGAAGAACCGTCACCTCCTCGATCGGCCGTAGCCTGACCCCGAGGCGATCGCCGCCGCGTAGCCGGGTCCCAGGGTCCGGCTACCACCGTTCTCAGGCGGCGTTCCTGCGGGTGTTCCTACGACGCTCCACCGCGTCGTGGCGTCGTCCTACATGCCGGGCAGGACACTCTGGTAGGTGGTCATGGTGAACGTGGGGTTGGAGTGGCCGAGGCGTTCGGACACGACCTTGATCGGGACTCGGTCGCGGAGCAGTTGTG
Organism: Microthrixaceae bacterium; assembly: GCA_027493675.1. Classification (GTDB taxonomy): domain Bacteria; phylum Actinomycetota; class Acidimicrobiia; order Acidimicrobiales; family Microtrichaceae; genus JAMLGJ01. The sequence continues at coordinate 100,489 of JAOSKI010000045.1, forward strand.
ACGCAGCTTGGTCGATGGGTGCGGATCCCCGCAGCTCGGCGGCGAGCCGGTCGGCCTCCACCGCGAGGAAGTGAGCGTCACAGCGAGATGGAAGGACTCGGGTCTGAGCGAGCGGGTGTCCCGTGTGCGTCGAGCGACGTTGCCGGTAGACGCGCTGATCGTCGTGCGTGGCGACGACCTGATCGACGGCTCGCCGCAATTGCAGGCGATCGACTTCCGTCGGCGCTTCCCGGACTGGGGTCGATGGCGGCTCTCGGCGATCTACGCCCGCAGCGACTCCGATGTCGGTGACCTGGCTGCCGATCGGCTCGAACACTCCCCGGTCCTGCGGCTGTACCGGCCCGGCGTTCTCGAAGCTGCAGGGTTCGAGATCATGTCCACGTTCCGGACGCCGCACGTCACGTTGACGTTCGACGGCGACCTCGGCGTCTGGGTCGACCGTCTCCGGACTGCTGACCATGACGAGCGGACCAACCCGTCTCATGAACGTGACAGAGCGAGGAGCACCCGACATGGCGATTACCGTCGACGTCGACCTGCGGGTCGATCTCCAGACGATGGACGAGACCGGTCTGCCCTGGGCCCTTCTCGATGCGGCACCCAACTCGTCGCGCATCGTGCCCGGTGGTCACATCGTGGCCGGTTCCGGATCCGCGATCGCGGTCGCCGTGGTGGTCGACATCACCGACGAGGGCATCGTGCACGTGCACCCCTCAGCGGGTCTGTCGCGCCCAACGCTCACCTACTCGAGTACCAAGACCAGTGCACAGATCCTGCATCCGCCCGTCTGCCAGAAACCCGGACAGCTCCGATAGGAACCGGCAGAGCAAGCCGGCACCACCGGAGGCCGGGACCCCTGCAACGGCAAGGCGGAGCGGGCCCTGACGGCATCAGCCCGGAGCGGTCAGGTGCTCAACAACCCCGAAGTTGAACGCCGCGGGCATGATCGACGTCAGCCGCCGGCTGGTGACCGCGGCTGCGGTTGGCAGGTGCTCGCACCGTCGCGGACCAGAAGGAACGTCGCCGTCTTGGTGCCTGCCAGGTTGCCGCTGAAGTTGCCCACACCGGGTGCCATGATGGTGAGCGCGCCGCCCTCGTGGCGTTCGCCCGGGTCCTGCCACGTCTCGATGTTGCCCTCGACATAGCGCCACACGCCGCCGAGATCGAAGGCGCGGCACTGTAGGTCGACGTCCACGTAGTGGGTCGAGCCCACCGGCAGCGCCATTCCGTCCTCGACGGCGGTCGTGGGAGGTGCTGGAGCTGTCGTGGTCGTCGGTGCGGCGTCGTCGACGAGGGCGAGGCAACCGGTGGGATCGGTGCTGCCGAAGCGCACCTCGAGTGCGACGGTCTTGCCGGTCGCCACGTCGAACTCCATCGTGCAGGGTAGATCCCCGTCGGGATCGGGGATCTCCGGTCCGGACGCCTGCCCGACGTTCGCAGCTGCCGAGACGCGCACACGCCCGGGCGGTGCAGGTTGGGTGAGCACGCTGTTGTAGTGGGCGTCGAGGTCCGCGTCGTCGGCTGGGTACAGCGAGTTCACGAAGTCCGACCAGAGGGTCGAAGCGATCACCGAGCCGTCCGCCGCCTCGAAGCGGAGCCCGACCTCGAAGCCCTCGATGAAGTATCCGTCGGTCTCCTCGATCCGTACGGTGATGGTCCCCGCCGAAGCACTGGCATCATTTCGTGCAGCGTCGGCGGCTTCAACCGGGCCGGCGGATCTGGGACGGGTGGTGCTGCGGTCGGTGCTGACAACGGCGTGTTCACCGCATGCCGTGATCAGCAGGGCGACTCCGAGCGTGGCGGCGACGAGCAACGAACTGAGCCGTGTGGTGTTCGGGCGGAGTGTCATGTCGATGAGACGATCCGTGTGCGCCAGAAGTTCCCTTGGTTCCGCCCGAAGGGAAGTCGGTCAGGGGCCTGCGCAGATCAGGTCTTGAAACTGGCGATTGGAATCGGCTTTCCGAACGGAAGGCGGACCTGCCCCAGGATTGGGTCCGGCAGGAAGTGCTGAGGGTGACGGGAGGGAACTCCCGCCCTGCACCTCTGTCAGATGCTACAGTTGATGCAGATAGAGCAGATGATGCGGAGATGATGATGACTGACATCCTGACCCGAGACGCTGACAAGTTGCATCGAGCGCTGGCCAGCGGCGGCGACGAGGTTCGGCTCACCGTCTCGCGTGAGACCGCCGAGTGGATGGCACAACTCGTCGATGCCAAGGTCAGCGGCCGTGACGTGGTGCTCACCAACGATCTCGGTGAGGTCACTCCGACCCAGGCAGGCCAGATGCTCGGTATGTCCCGGCCCCAGGTCCGCAAGCTGATGGATGAGGGCCGACTCGACTTCCGCAAGGTGGGCACACATCACCGGATCACTGTCGCCTCGATCCAGGCCTTCCTGGCGGCCGAGCGTGAGCGGCGAAATCCCAGAGGGGTTGCAGACCGTCAGTAAGAAGTCCACTGGCTCACCCGGAGCCGGCCGCTGCCCTTCCAACCTCCAGCCATCGGCGCGGTGTCGGGAGGTAGTCGCCTCCCGGCCAACAGCCCAGGGCTCGCGCCACAAACGTTGAGGTTGTTGAACGCCACTCCTACCCAGTCGAAGTTCGTCCACTCGGGACCGACCGCGGGACCGTTTGGGACGTCCGGCGTGATCCCGGTCAGTGTCGCGTACACGAGCACGCACCAGTGGTTGCCGCTGTGTAGCGACGGCAATGTCTTGCTCCATCACAAAGCCATCCACCGCAACGGCTGGATATGCACCGAGGACCCCAACCGCCCTCAGCAGTGGATCTGGACCACCCCGTCCGGCCGCCAACTCCACTCACAACGACAACTCCACTCACAACGACAGGACAAGCACGGCCGAGGTCAACCCAACCGACGCGAATGACACCTTGTCCTGATCACCAGGGTCGCTGCGCTTGCCCGGGGCGGTTCCGAGGCATCCGGTTGACGTCCGCAAGTTGTCGAGTCCCTCGAGAGCCGAGGCGCTCGAGACGACCTGAGTTCTCCGAGCCCATCTGCGGTCGGGACGGGGAGATTTGAACTCCCGACCCCTGCTCCCAAAGCAGGTGCGCTACCAGGCTGCGCCACGTCCCGTCGCTCCGGCCGGCGAACCGCTGCGGGTCCGGTGCCGGATCGAGCGCCCACAGTACCGGTCTGCGCGAACCTCGGCGCCATCAGTGACGAGAGCGACCGGGATGTGGCTGTGGGTCGGGGCCCTCCAAGCTCTAACCTCCGGCTTGTGAACAGCACAGTCGAGCCCCTCGAGGGCAACAAGGTGAAGATCGTGGTCAGCCTCGAGGAGTCCGAGCTCGAGCCGGCGCTGGATGCCGCATGGAAGGAGATCGCCAAGGAGGTGCGCCTCCCGGGATTCCGCCGGGAAAGGCCCCCGGCGGCTGCTGGAACGCCAGATCGAGCCCGGCTACGCACGGAGCGAGGCGCTCCGCAACGAGCTCCCTGGGCGCTACACGCGCGCGGTCATCGAACACGACGTGGACGTCGTGGCGCCGCCGGAGATGGACGTGACCGAGGGCGAGGAGTCCGGCGACATCACCTTCGAGGCGACCGTGGAGATCCGACCCACCGTGGTCATCGAGGGCTACACCGGCCTGCGCATCGAGGTCCCCAGCCCTGAGGTCTCCGACGACGAGATCGACGCCCAGGTGGACCGACTCCGCACGCAGTACGGCGAGCTCACGGACGTGGACCGAGTGGCCACAGACGGCGACTACGTGACCATCGATCTCACCGGCTCGCGCGACGGCGAGGTGGTCGACGGCCTCGAAGCAGAGGACTACAGCTACCTCGTCGGATCCGGAGCGGTGGTGGATGCCTTCGACGAGCAACTCCTCGGTGTCTCGGCGGGCGACGAGGTGGAGTTCACCGCAGCTCATCCGAATCCCGACGACGAGGAGGCGGTGCTCTACTCGATCACCGTCAAGGGCGTCCAGGAGCGTGTCCTGCCTGAGCTGACCGACGAATGGGTGGCGGATGCCACCGAGTTCGACAGCGTCGCGGAGTTCCGCAACGACGTGCGTCAGCGGCTCGAATCAGGTCGCGAGGACATGACACGCTCAGCGGTGCGGGCGAGGATCGCCGCCGAGCTCGCTAAGCTGGTGGACGACGAGCCCCCGAATCCATGATGGCAGCGGACTTCCAGGCCCGTTTGCAGTCGATGTCCGCGCAGTTGGCCCAGAGCGGGATCGCCATGGAGGACTACCTGCGGATCATGGGCAAGGAGCCCGATGCGTTCGCCGCAGAGCTCCGGGCGGCCGCCGAGGAGGCCGTGCTGGTCGACCTGGCGTTGCGTGCCGTGGTCACAGCCGAAGGGCTCCAGACCACCGAGAGCGAGCTCGAAGAGGAGGTGGCGGAGATGATCGGTGCCAACGACCTCTCCGTCGAGGACGGCATCGCTCAGCTGCGCGACGCCGGTCAGCTCTCGGCTGTACGCTCGGAGATCGCCAACCGCAAGGCGATGGAGTGGCTCGTCGAACGAGCCGACGTGGTGGACCCCGACGGACTGGCGATCCCCGAACACCTGCTGGCCCCGCCCGAACACCATCACCACGATCACGACCACCATGATCACGACGGCCATGATCACGACCACCACGATCACGACGACCACGACGACCACGACGACGCAGGAGACCCCGAGCAGTGAACGCCCGCAACCACACCGAACCTCGCTCCTACATGGTCCCCAACGTCATCGAGCAGACGAGCCGCGGTGAGCGCTACTCGGATCTCTACTCGCGCCTGTTGCGCGAGAACATCATCTTCCTGGGCACCCCGATCGACGACACCGTCGCCAACCTGATCTGCGCCCAGCTGCTGTTCCTCGAATCGGAGAACCCCGACCGCGACATCAGCATCTACATCAACTCACCCGGCGGCGACATCAACGCCTTCATGGCCATCTACGACACGATGCAGTACATCCGCCCCGAGATCACCACCATCTGTCTCGGTCAGGCGGCGTCCGCAGCCGCGGTGCTCCTGGCAGCGGGTACGCCGGGAAAGCGCCTTGCGTTGCCCAACTCCCGGGTCCTCATCCACCAGCCCTACGCCCAGTCGGGATACGCGCAGGTCTCGGACCTCGAGATCGCAGCCAACGAGATCATCCGCCTGAAGGAGACCCTGGAGGGGGTCCTCGCCAAGCACACGGGCCAGGACCGCGAGCGCATCGCCAAGGACACCGACCGCGACTACGTGATGACCGCGGCGGAGGCCAAGGAGTACGGGATCGTCGACGAGGTGATCGAGTCGCGCGATACCGTCGACACCTCGGCACCGATAGCGCCGGTTCGTTGAGGCCATTTGGGAATCATCAGTGCCCGCAGCCTGCGGATGTGGTTCCATGTGACATGGTCTGTGAGGCGGTGAGGTGCGACTCGTTCACGGGGAGGCACCGCGAGGTGGGGGAGTGTCATGGCGAAGTTCGGTGAAGGTGGCGAGCTGCTGAAGTGCTCCTTCTGCGGCAAGACCCAGCGGCAGGTGCGCAAGCTGATAGCGGGTCCGGGCGTGTACATCTGCGACGAGTGCATCGACCTGTGCAACGAGATCATCGAGGAGGAGCTCGCCGAATCCTCCGACTTCGAGCTCACCGAGCTACCCAGGCCGAAGGAGATCTTCGAGTTCCTCGACGACTACATCGTCGGCCAGGAACAGGCCAAGAAGATCCTCGCGGTGGCGGTCTACAACCACTACAAGCGGATCCGCCACGAGCCGCGTTCGGACACCTCCGATGTCGAGCTGTCCAAGTCGAACATCCTGCTGATCGGCCCCACCGGTTCGGGGCAAGACGCTTCTCGCCCAGACGCTGGCACGCATGCTGAACGTGCCCTTCGCCATCGCGGACGCCACTGCGCTCACCGAGGCCGGGTACGTGGGTGAGGACGTCGAGAACATCCTGTTGAAGCTGATCCAGGCCGCGGACTTCCGACGTGAAGAAGGCCGAGCAGGGCATCATCTACATCGACGAGATCGACAAGGTCGCCCGCAAGTCGGAGAACCCCTCGATCACCCGCGACGTCTCGGGCGAAGGCGTGCAACAGGCTCTCCTGAAGATCCTCGAGGGGACCCAGGCCGCAGTGCCTCCCCAGGGTGGTCGCAAGCATCCGCATCAGGAGTTCATCCAGATCGACACCACCAACGTCCTGTTCATCTGCGGTGGAGCCTTCGCGGGCCTCGAGGAGATCATCGAGCAGCGGATAGGGCGCAAGGGGATCGGCTTCGGGGCGGAGGTGCGCTCGGCCAGCGAACGCAACGAAGGCCGGCTCTTTGCCGACGTGCTGCCCGAGGACCTGCTCAAGTTCGGGTTGATCCCCGAGTTCGTGGGAAGGCTGCCGGTGCTCGGGGTGGTCGAGAACCTCGACCGCGAGACACTGGTGCAGATCCTCTCGGAACCCCGCAACGCACTGGTGAAGCAGTACGCCAAGATATTCGAGCTCGAGGACGTGGAGCTCGGAGTTCACCGCCGACGCCCTCGAGGCGGTCGCAGACCAGGCACTCGCCAGGGGCACCCGGCGCGAGGGGGCTGAGGGCGATCCTCGAGGAGGTGCTGCTCGGGGTCATGTACGAGTTGCCCTCCCGCGACGACGTGGCACGTGTGGTGGTGGATGCCGAGGTCGTGATCGACAAGGTGAACCCCACCCTGGTGCCGAAGTCCAAGCCCCGCAGCAGCCGTCCGCGGCGTGCGGCGAGCTGAGGATCCTTGGACTACGCGCAGGCCCGTCGATGGCTGGATGGCCATCTGGACCACGAGTCGTCGTCGCTGGGCGTGGCGGCCGGCCGGATCGAGGGCCTGTCGCTGGTGGCAATACGTGAGCTGATGGCGCTCCTGGGGATCCCCAGGACGCCATGCCGGTGATCCACGTCACAGGCACCAACGGCAAGGGTTCCGTGGTTGCGATGCTGGCCCAACTGCTGATGGCCAACGGCCTGAGCGTGGGTACGTTCGTGAGCCCACATCTTCAGAGCGTCAACGAACGGATCGCACGCGACGGGATCCCGATATCCGACGAGGACCTGGCCGAGGCGCTGAGCGGGGTGGCGGCGGTGGAGGAGATGCTGGATCACCCACCGAGTTGGTTCGAGATCATGACCGCGGCGGCGTTCCGGTGGTTCGCGGACGCCCCGGTGGACGTGGCGGTGGTCGAGGTGGGCATGCTGGGCCGCTACGACGCGACGAACGTCGCGACCGCGGATGTGGCTGTGGTCACCAACATCGCCGGGGACCATACGGACTTCGCTCCGGGGTGGCAGCTTGCGATCGCCCAGGAGAAGGCTGGGATCGTCACCCCGGGACGCCCGGTGGTCCTGGGGGACGTGCCCGCTGCCCTGCTGGACGTCTTCGTCGCCGAGGGAGCCGAGCCCACCTTGGCGCTGGGACGGGATTTCGAGCTGATCGATTCACGCCTGGCCGTCGGGGCCGCATGCTCGACATCTCGGGCCCCCGTGGCACCCACCACGGGGCGATGCTCGCGATGCACGGCGCGCACCAGGGGTGACAACGCCGCGGTGGCCGTCGTTGCCGCCGAGGAGTTCTTCGGGCGTGAGCTCGAGGACGACGTCGTCACCGAGGCGTTCGCGGAGGTGACGCTTCCGGGTCGGCTCGAGGTGGTCGCCCACCGGCCACTGGTGGTCCTCGACGTGGCCCACAACCCCGACGCGATCGCCGCAGTCGCGGGAACCCTCGACGAGGACTCCGCGGTGGTGGGCGCCAGGATCGTCGTGTTCGGGATGCTCGGTGGTCGCGACCCGTTGGACGCGACGGCCGCGCTGGCCGTGGCCCGACCCGACCTGGTGGTGTGCACGACCGCCTCTGGGAAGGAGCGCAGCGTGGCGGCAGCCGAACTGGCCCGTTCGTGTGAAGCGGCAGGGCTGGGGGCCGAGGTCGTCGAGGATCCCGGCGAGGCGTTCGCAGAGCCGTGGGGCTCGCATCCGAGGAGGATCTGGTGCTCGTGTGCGGCTCCTCGAGGTTGGTCGGCGCCATCAGGGGGATGGCTGCTGTGGAGGCGAGCGGATAGGCGCCGCGGAGCTTCCGGGCGCCGGGTTGCGCGTTGTATCGTCTCGGCCGTGAACTCCACCTTCATCATGTGCAAACCCGATGCCGTCGAGCGTGGTCTCGTCGGTGAGATCATCCGCCGGATCGAGGCGAAGGGCCTGCGGATCACGGCGATGGACCTACGCACCCCGGATCGTGGGCTCGCCGAGGAGCACTACGCGGAACACGCGGAGAAGCCGTTCTTCGGCGAGCTGGTGGACTTCCTGACGCGCGGACCGGTGGTGGCGATGGTGGTCGAGGGTCCTGACGACAACACGTTCTCGCTCATGCGGACCATGATCGGCAAGACCAAGGTAGACGACGCGCAGCCGGGCTCCATCAGGGGTGACTTCGCCACCACGACGAACGAGAACCTTGTTCACGGATCCGACTCCCCACGAGGCCGCCGCACGTGAGATCGGCCTCTGGTTCCCGGTCGGTTAGCCCGGTGGTTCCCGCCTGTCGGGAGCGTCGGTGGGCCAGGCTCATGGGCGAGTGGAATCGGTCGGCCCGGCGAGGCAGAATATTACAGTTCGGTTGCGTTCGCGTCTTGTGAACGCCTTGAAATCTCCCTCCACACCGGCCAATGCGACGACTAGGGTCAGGTCGAAACTTATGCCTCGGTTCAACTCCTCCTTCCTAGGCCGCGACATGGCGGTCGATCTGGGTACCGCAAACACGCTCGTGTACGTGCGTGGCGAGGGAATCGTGTTGAACGAGCCCTCCGTCGTGGCGATTCGCCCGTCTGACGGTCGTGCTCTCGCGGTCGGCACCGACGCCAAGCGAATGATCGGTCGCACGCCGGCGCACATCGAGGCAATCCGTCCGCTCAAGGACGGCGTCATCTCGGATTTCGAGGTGTGCGAGACGATGCTGCGCTACTTCATCCAGCAGGTCCACCAGACCCGCTTCTCAAGCCGCGCATGGTGATCTGCGTGCCCTCAGGGGTCACGGGGGTCGAGAAGCGTGCGGTTCAAGACGCAGCCGAGTACGCCGGTGCCCGCAAGCCGGTGCGCATCATCGAGGAGCCGATGGCGGCCGCGATCGGATCGGGACTGCCGGTGCAGGACCCGACCGGATCGATGATCGTGGACATCGGCGGCGGAACCACCGAGGTTGCGGTCATCTCCCTCGGTGGCGTCGTGACCTCCCAGTCGGTGCGCGTAGGCGGCGACGAGCTCGACGAGGCCGTGATCCAGTTCATCAAGAAGGAGTACAGCCTCGCGCTGGGTGAACGCACCGCCGAGCTCGTGAAGATGGAGCTCGGAAGTGCATCGGAGCTCGAACAGGAGTTCCAGGCCGAGGTCCGGGGCCGTGACCTGGTGACCGGCCTGCCCAAGACGATCGTGACCTCGACCATCGAGATCCGCGAGGCGATCTCCGAGCCGGTCACATCCGTGATCGACGCTGTGAAGGTGACCCTCGACCGCACCCCGCCCGAGCTCGCTGCCGACATCATGGAGCGCGGGATCATGCTGGCCGGCGGCGGGGCGCTACTGCACGGCCTTCCGGAGCGACTCGCCGCTGAGACGGGCATGCCCATCTGCCTGGCCCCGAGGCCTCTGGACGCGGTCGCGCTCGGCTCCGGGCAGATCCTCGAGGAGTTCGACGCGCTCGAGGGCCTGTTGCCCTCATCCGAGCGCGAATAGGCTCACCCCGGTGAGGCCGAAACCCGCTGCGGGTACCCGTGGAAGGTCCCGTCGCCTGCTCGTGATCGTCACGTTGCTTGCGGTCACGCTGATCACCGTCGACGCCGTGGGCGGCGATGCGCTCGATCCGGTCCGCAACACCGCCACCGACGTGTTCGCTCCCGTGGGTGACGGAGTTGCATGGGCCAGCACACCCTTGCGAAATGCCTGGGCGGGCATCACCGGCTACGACGAGCTCGAACGCGAGAACGCGCGCCTACGCGACGAGCTCGCCGAGCAGCGTTCCCACAGGCTCGCCAACGCCAACGCGGTGGAACAGCTGGGGCGTCTGCGCAAGGAGATCGATGTGGGCGTCCAGGGTGACATCCCCACCGAGATAGCGCGGATCGCCACGGGCGCCCGCAGCAACTTCACCGATCACCGCCTGGAGATCGACAAGGGGTCGTCCTCCGGTCTGGAGGTGGGCAATCCGGTCACCGCCGGCAACGGGCTCGTCGGCAGGCTCGTGCGGGTGGCGGCGAACCGTTCGACGGTTCAGCTGATCACCGATCCCACATTCGTGATCGGTGTGCGCATCGGCGAGACCCAGGAGATCGGGGTCGGTCACGGCTCGGGTCCGCAGAGCCCGTTCGTGGTCGATACCGGCATCTCCCTCGAGAGCGAGGTCGAGGTCGACGGCGCGGTGCTCACAAGTGGTTTCGACCGGGCCGTGATGCCCCCGGACCTCGTGGTGGGCCGCGTGAAGGAGGTCCAGCCCGACGAGGCGGCACAGAGCCTGATCCTGCGGGTCGATCTGGCGGCGCCGATCTCGCAGTTGGATGTGGTGAAGGTGTTGAAGTGGGTTCCGTCGTCGTGACCGACGAGGTGAAGGTGCTGCGCGCACCGCCCTGTTGCTCCTAGGTGCCTACGTGCTCCAGTTGGGTCTGTTCAGCGACCTGAGGTTGTTCTCGGTCCATCCGGAGGTGCTGCTGAGCATCGCTGCGGGCAGTGCAATAGCCTGGGGCGGCGATCGAGGTGCCGTGATCGGTTTCGCTGCAGGCCTTCTGGCCGATCTGTCGTTGTCGGGGCGTTTCGGCGTCACGGCGCTGGCTTAGGCGATCTCGTGCTACGGCCTCGGACTGCTCTCCGAGGGACTGGCAAGGCGATCCCGTGTCGTCGACGCCGTGTTGATGGGCTTCGGTGGTGCGGCCGGCGTGATCGCGTACGCGCTGGCCGCGGCGATCTTCGGTCAGTCGACCCTCGGTGACGACAACCTCCTGGTGATAATCGGCATGGTCGCATTCTGGAACACGATCCTGAGTCCTGTGGTGGTGCCGCTGTGCCGTTGGGCCGGCCAACACCCCGAGCTGCGGGCAGCCCGCTGAGCGGGCACCGACTGACATGGGCACCGACTGACATGGGCACCGACTGACATGGGCACCGACTGACATGGACACCGACTCCTCCAAGGTGCGGCTGGGTGCAGTGGGGATCGTCGCGTTGTCGCTGTTCCTGGCGCTGTTCGCGCGCCTGTGGTTCCTTCAGGGGATAGAACGCCAGGAGTTCGAGGCGGCATCGGTGTCCAACCGGCTGCGGGTGATCCACACCGAAGGCCCGCGCGGCAGGATCCTCGACCGCAACGGCAAGGTGATCGTCGACAACCGCACGACGATCGTCGTGGCCCTGGACCGCGAGCCCCTGCGCGAGAAGGTGTCGGGACTCGACGAGCGCGATGAGCAGGACCTCGAGGAGATCCGTAGGAAGCTCCAGCCCGAGTTCGAACGTGCCGCGGAGGCGCTGAGGTCCCTTGGCGTTCCCAACTCCGACGGTGGGCCCATGACCGCGGAGGATGTCTGGGGTCGCTACTCGGACAAGCGGTACTCGCCACAGGAACCCGTCCCCGTGGCCGAGGACGTGGGCGCGGAGGTCGAGCAGTACTTCATGGAACGTGCCACGGACTACCCGGGGGTGATCGTGGAGCGGCGGTCGGTGCGGGAGTACCCCTACGGGACCCTCGCTGCGCACGTCCTCGGATACGTGGGTGAGATCAACGACAAGGAGCTGCTCGCCCATGGCGGTGAGATCCCGGGAAGTGACGAGGAGCCGGCATCCACCACCACCGTGCCCGGCCAGGAACCCAAGCCCTACGAGGCAGGCGATTCGATAGGCAAGACAGGCGTCGAGCGGGCTTACGAGTCGGATCTGCGCGCGGTGCCGGGGGAGCGCACCATCGAGGTGAACGCCAGGGGTGAGATGCTCGACGTGGTCTCCGACACGCCTCCGGTGCCGGGTGAGGACCTGTGGCTGACCATCGACATCGACATTCAGGCACTGGCGGAGGCGAAGCTGGCCGAGAAGATCGACGGCCTTCAGGGTGGGATCACCGAAGATGGTCGGTCGACCAACACCACCCAGGGATCGGTGGTGATCACCGATCCCCGCACGGGCGAGGTGCGTGCGATGGCCAGCTATCCGACCTATGACCCCCGGATGCTCGTCAACGGCATTCCCACCGCCCTGTGGGAGGACCTGCAGGACGCGGCTACCGGCCTGCCGCTGAACAACTGGGCGATCCAAGGCGGCTACGCACCTGGGTCGACCTTCAAGCCGGTGACTGCGCTGGCGGGGATGCGCTCGGGCTTCATCCGGTCCGGGCAACGACACCTCTACGATCAGGGTGTGTACCGCCTGCAGAACTGCAAGAGCGGGAAGTGCGAGTTCCAGAACGCCGGCCGTGCCCGACTCGGCTCGGTCGATCTTGTGCGTTCCCTGACGGCGTCCTCGGATGTCTACTACTACTGGATCGGTGAGAACCTGTGGGTCGGCCGTGGGACCTTCGGGGAGACTCCGATCCAGGATGTCGCCGGTGAGCTTCGGTCTGGGTGAACCCACCGGCATCGAACTGCCCGGGGAGATCAAGGGGCGGATGCCCACCCCCTCCGAACCGTCGCGAGGCCTACGAGGCCAATCCCGAGGCGTTCATGACCGGTGACTGGTACACCGGCGACAACCTGAACACCGCCATCGGCCAGGGCGACGTGCTGGTCACTCCGCTGCAACTCGCCAACACCTATGCCACGCTCGCCAACGGTGGTGCGGTGATGAGGCCCCACGTGGCCTTCCAGACGACTCGTGCGTCGGATCCCACCGAGGCGCCCGGAGCCGAGGGCAACTACGAGGTCGTGCGTACGATCGAACCGGAGGAGATCGGTCGCGTCGCGATGACCGCCGAACAGCACGACAAGATCTTCCGGGGCCTGGTGGGTGTCACCCAGGATCCGAGGGGGGACCTCGTACTCGGCGTGGCACGACAACCCGACTGCGTGGCCCTTCGCAGGCAAGACCGGTACCGCACAGGTGAAGGACAAGGCCGACACCTCGGTCTTCGCCGGGTGGGGACCGGCGGTGCCCGGGCAGGCACCCGAGTACGCCGTGGCGGTGATCATCCCCGAAGCCGGTTTCGGCAGCGATGTGGCGGCACCGCTCACCTTCGACATCCTCGCGCCGGTCTCACGTGGACAGATCGACCCCGTTTGTCCGGCCCTGGATCCGCAGCGTTCCGAATGCGAGCAGGCCAAGGCGCGAGCGTACGCGCAGCTCGAAGCGGCACTGGCACCTGCCCCCGGGTCGGACCAGGCCGCAGGAGCCGGCGATGCCGTAGGAGCCGAGCAGGGGGGTGCTCGCTGATGCTGACCTCCACGAGCGGTGGTGCCCGACCCCGCATCGCCTCGCGCGACCTGACAGCGCCGTGGCACCACGTCGACGGTGTGCTGGTTGGGGCGGTCGGCATGGCCTTGGCGATGGGTTCGGTGATGGTGTTCGGCGCCACCCGCTACAACGAGACCAAGGCGGACCTGATCTGGCGTCACCTCGGCTTCGTCGCGCTGGGTGTGCTCGCGGGTGTGCTCCTCGCCGTGGTCGACTACCGCCGCCTGCTCACGTGGTGGCCGGCGCTGTACGTGGGGTCTGTGCTCATGCTTGCCGGTGTGCTGACCCCCGCTCGGGGCGACTGTGAACGGAACCTCCGGTTGGTACCGGGTGGGCCCGGCTTCGTTCCAGCCTGCCGAGCTGGCCAAGTTGACCACCATCCTGGCGGTGGCGGCGTTCCTCGGCGCGGCCGAGGATGTCGACTGGAAGCGGCTGCTGGTGGCTCTGGGCCTCCTGGGCGTCCCACTTTCGCTGGTGCTGCTGCAACCCGACCTCGGTTCGGCGTTGGTCTTCGGCGCCATCGCCCTCGGAATGCTCGTGGTGGGTGGTGTGCGGATTCGGCACCTGGCCGCCATCGGGGTGCTGTTGGCACTGGCCGTGGCGCTGCTGTTGGGTTCGGGAATGCTGGACGACTACCAACAGGAACGACTGAGCGACTTCCTGTCCACCGATGGCCAGTCCTACAACGTCACCCAGGCCCAGACGGCGATCTCCTCTGGAGGTCTCACCGGGTACGGCTTCGGGGAGGGCCCCCCAGACCCGTGGCGGCTTCGTGCCGGTGCAGGAGTCGGATTTCGTGTTCACCGTCGCCGGAGAGGAGTTCGGTTTCATCGGATCGGCGTTCCTGGTGGCGATGCTGGGACTTGTGGTCTGGCGCATCTGGCGCACTGCGGACATGGCGGCGGATCGCCAAGGATCGCTCGTGGCGATCGGGGTGTTGTCGATGTTCATGTTCCACATCTTCGAGAACATCGGCATGACCCTCGGGATCATGCCGGTCACCGGGATTCCGCTGCCGTTCGTGTCCTACGGGGGTTCATCGATAGTGGCCTCCTGCGCAGCGGTGGGTCTCGTCGAGTCGGTGCACATGCACCGCTTCTCACGGTGAGTGGCGTTCATCCCACGATGGGTGTGCCGACTGCCGTGACCCGGGCTGCAAGGGGTGGTACGGGCCCGCGGGGTCGGCTCCGGTAGACTCGCTTGATCATGCCGACGAACGAACCGATGTTCGCTCTCCTGGAGCCGCTGCTCAACCGTGTGCAGCGGCCGGCCCGCTACATCGGATGCGAGGTGGGAGCGGTCGAGCCGGACTGGTCGAAATGCCACGGTCCGGGTGGCGATGCGGTGGTGCGCTGGCTGTTGGCCTATCCGGACACCTATGAGATAGGCCAACCCAACCAGGGTCTGCAGGTGCTCTTCGAGATCCTCAACGAACGCCCCGACGCGCTGGCGGAGCGGACCTACGCCCCGTGGGTCGACCTCGAATCGGAGATGCGTGCCGCGGGGGTGCCGCTGTTCAGCGTGGACACCCACCGCGCCGCCGATTCGTTCCACGTCCTCGCGTTCAACCTCTCCGCCGAGCTCACCTACACGAACCTGCTGAACATGGTCGACCTGGCCGGGGTGCCGGTGCGCGCCGACGAACGCGGCTCGGATCATCCTGTGGTGATCGCCGGAGGTCACTGCACCTACAACCCCGAACCGCTGGCCGACTTCCTCGACGCGGTGGTCCTGGGTGACGGCGAGGAGGCTGTCGCCGACATCACCGCGGCAATGGCAGCCTGGCTCGCGGCCGGATCGACCGACCGCGAGGATCTCCTGCGGTCCCTGTGTGGGATCGAGGGCGTCTACGTTCCCGCTGCATACGAGGTCACCTACAGCTCCGACGAACCAGATGCGGTCGTCGAGGCGGTGGAACCCCTGTGGGCCGAAGCTCCCGAGGTCGTGTCGAAGCGCACGATCCCCGATCTTGCCGAATGGCCCTATCCGCGTAGCCAGATGGTGCCGCTGACCGAGGTGGTCCACGACCGGCTCAACGTGGAGGTGTTCCGGGGATGCACCCGCGGATGCCGCTTCTGCCAGGCCGGCATGGTCACGCGGCCGGTGCGGGGAGCGTCCCGCCGAGCAGGTGGCCACGATGGTCGACGAGGGTCTGGTCAGAACCGGGTACGACGAGGTGGCGCTCACCTCGCTGTCCACAGCCGACTTCTCGGGTATCGCCCAGACCGTCGCCGGCATCGTCGACGGCGACACCGAGGGTCGCCTGTCGGTGTCGCTGCCGTCTCTCAGAGTGGACGCGTTCGGAGTCGACATCGCCGCTCAGGTGCAGAAGGGCCGCCGCACCGGACTCACCTTCGCCCCGGAGGCGGGCACATGGCGGATGCGCCAGGTGATCAACAAGCTCATCGGCGAAGAGGACCTCTACAACGCGGTCGACAGTGCCTACTCACAGGGCTGGCGCAGGGTGAAGCTCTACTTCCTCACCGGACTCCCGACAGAGACCGACGAGGACACCCTCGGCATCGCGGCGATGGCGGAGAACTGCGTGGCCATAGGTCGCCGCCATTTGAAGAACCCGTCGGTGACGCTGTCGGTGGGCGGGTTCGTGCCGAAGCCCTTCACTCCGTTCCAGTGGTTCGGCCAGAACACCGAGCAGGAGCTCCACCGCAAGATCGGGCTCCTGCGTGACGCCCTTCGTGGCAACCGCAACGTCCAGTTCAAGTGGCACGACACCCGGGCCAGCGTCATAGAGGGCACCTTCAGCAGGGGCGACCGGCGTCTGGGTGCGGTGATCGAACGGGCATGGCGTAGCGGTGCGACGTTCCAGGAGTGGTCCGAGTCCTTCTCGTTCGACACCTGGACCGATGCACTGGCGGCCGTCGGCCTGGGTGTGGAGCAGTACGCGTACAGGCATCGTGAGGAAGACGAATGCCTTCCCTGGGATCACATCGATGCCGGCCTGCACAAGGACTTCCTGTGGCAGGACTGGACCGACGCCCTCGAGGAGGTGGGCCTGCCCGACTGCCGTTGGACCCCGTGCTACGACTGCGGGGCCTGCACCGGATGGGGTGTGGAGCACGTCGTCGCCTCGGCGGTCCCGCCGGCGGGAGGCAGTCAGGGCACCGGACAGGACCTCGGCGTGGGTGGGGTGACGCCCCGTGTCCTCGCGGTGCCTGAGGTATCCGCGGTGCCCGGAGCAACGGCAGTGCCCGTGGAGCTGGGAGCACGGCTGTGAGTGGCCGCCAACCCGAGCAGGGTGTGCCCGGGCGCAGGATCCGGGTGCGCTACACCGTCAAGGGAAAGGTGCGCTTCCTGTCGCACCGTGACGTCGCACGGGTGATCGAGCGTGCGATCAAGCGGGCAGGGGTGCCGGTGGCCTACAGCGTCGGGTACTCCCCGCGCCCGAAGGTGCAGTACGGCCTTGCTCTGTCCACGGGCTACGAGTCCGACGGCGAATACATCGACATCCACCTGGATCCGGATCGTGAGGGGATCACCGACACCGCGGACATGGCGCTGGCGCTCACCGCTTGCCTCCCCGCCGGGTTGGATGTCACCGCAGCGTGCGAGATCGCAGCGGGTGAGGGATCCCTGCAGGACTCCGTCGAGTCCACATCATGGGTGATCCATGCGGGGGAGATCCCATTGGCGGAGCTGTCGGCGCGGGTGGATGCGCTGGTTTCGGCTCAGAGCCACGAAATCGAGATCATCCGCAAGGGAAAGCTGGTACGCGAGGACCTGCGGCCCCTCCTGATGGCGCTTTCAGTCACCGCCGGGGAGCGCTATTGCGTCCTCTGCGCGGAGTTGGGCACCAAGCCCTCGCAGCATCCGACCCTCTGAACTGTTGGAGGCGCTCGGAGTGTGCGAACCACTGCTGGTGCGGCGCACACACCAATGGACACGACGTGACGGCGTTCGTGGCGAGCCCTTGGGGCTCGACGAGCCGGCACCACGCGCAGGATTGTGCGCGTCATGAGAGGACTCAAAGATGACCAACAGCGAACCGACAAAGGACCGCCCGGTACCACCGGGAGCTCCTGCCAAGCCGAAGATCGGCGACAGCATCAAGCCGCCCGCCGGCGCTGCGACACCCACTGAACAACCCCAGAGGAGCTCCGGCGGAGGTGGCTCGGATGGTTCGGGGTCTTCGGGAAACCGCCGCAGACGGCGCCGGGGCAAGTCGCCGAACTCCTCGGGTGGCAACCAACCCGGGGCCCGGAGCACCGATGAGAAGGCGCCCGACCGCAAGCCAGGAACCCATGACGAAGGTGGAGGTCAGTCGCAGAACCGGAACCGCCGGCGGCGAAAGGCCCCCAGGCCCGTCGAGGTGAACGTGGCGGACCTGCCCGCGATCGAGCTCGACGAGCAGGAGATGGCCCGTCGGCGGGGGCGCACCGCGACGGCAAGGCGCTCGGGCGCTATCAGATGATGGTGCACGTCACAGAGGAGGCGACGCACATCGCGGTGCTCGAAGGCCGGTCGCTCGTGGAGCACTACGTGGCGCGTCCCAGCGACGACGTGTATCAGATCCACGGCAACATCTACGTGGGTCGGGTCGAAAACGTGCTGCCGGGAATGGAGGCGGCCTTCGTGGACATCGCAACACCCAAGAACGCGGTGCTCTACCGCTCGGATGTCACCTGGGACCCCGATGACCACGAGGGACTCCCGAAGGGTGAGCAGCCGAAGATCGAGGACGTGCTCACGGATCGCCAGATGATCCTGTGCCAGGTCACGAAGAACCCGATCGCCCACAAGGGGGCCCGACTAACCCAGGAGGTGTCGATCCCCGGACGGTTCGTGGTCTTCGTGCCCAACTCCAACACCGTGGGGATCTCCAAGCGCCTACCCGACAAGGAACGAAAGCGCCTGCGGAAGATCCTCGACCGGGCACGTCCGGAGGGCCACGGGCTCATTGTCCGCACCGCGGCCGAGGGTGTCACCGCGGAGGAGATCCAGCGTGACGTGCGCCATCTGGC
This sequence comes from Microthrixaceae bacterium, assembly GCA_027493675.1. Lineage (GTDB taxonomy): Bacteria > Actinomycetota > Acidimicrobiia > Acidimicrobiales > Microtrichaceae > JAMLGJ01. The sequence continues at coordinate 118,853 of JAOSKI010000045.1, forward strand.
GATCCAGTGGAACGAGATCGCCCAGATGGCCCACGGCCAGAACTCGCCCCGGCTGATCTACCGCGAGCCCAACATGGCTGTCCGGATGATACGCGAGGAGTTCAACGCGGATTTCCGCAGTGTGCTCATCGATGATCCCGAGCTCCACGCCGAGATCCGCTCGTATGCCGAGACCGTCGCGCCGGCGCTCGCGGACCGCGTCGCTCTCTACGACACCACCACGGATCCGCTGCCGATGTTCGAGCGCTACCACGTATCCGAACAGGTGGCCAAGGCCCTGGATCGCAAGGTGTGGCTGCCCTCGGGTGGTTCGTTGATCATCGAGTCCACCGAAGCGCTCACCGTGGTCGATGTGAACACCGGCAAGAACGTGGGTTCCTCGAGCCTCGAGGAGACCGTGCTCGACAACAACCTGGAGGCCGCCGAGGAGATCGCCCATCAGCTTCGACTGCGCGACATCGGGGGCATCATCGTGATCGACTTCGTGGACATGGAGCTCAAGGCGAACCGCGACCAGGTGGTCAGGCGTCTCAAGGAGTCACTTGCACGTGACAAGACCCGAACCCAGGTGTTCCCGATCTCCGAGCTGGGTCTGGTGGAGATGACACGCAAGCGCATCGGGGAGGGTTTGCTCGAATCGGTGGCCGCACGGTGTGACAACTGTGACGGCAGAGGTCTCAATGTGCCCGAGGACCTTCTGCGCGGTAGCATCTTCGGCCGTATGTATGCAGTCGTGAAAACCGGTGGCAAGCAGTATCGGGTCGAGCAGGGTCAACGCCTGCGCGTCGAGCGCGTCGGTGCCCCTGACGCAGAGCTCGAGCTGACACCGGTGATGGTCGTCGACGGTGACCGCGTGGTCGTGGGTCCCGACGCGGCGGCAGCGAAGGTCTCCGCCAAGGTCCTCGAGGAGGGTCGCGGCCCCAAGATCCATGGCTTCACCTACAAGAACAAGTCGAACCAGCGTCGTCGCTGGGGTCATCGCCAGGCGTATTCGATGATCGAGATCACCGGCATCTCAGCCGGCTGAGCAAGGTGGACACAGATGTCTAAGACCAAGGGCGGCGGCTCGACACGCAACGGACGGGATTCCCAGGCGCAACGGCTCGGGGTGAAGGTCTACGACGGCGGAGCGGTGAGCGCCGGTGCGATCCTCGTGCGCCAGCGCGGTACTCGCATCCATCCCGGTGAGAACGTGGGCAAGGGCGGCGACGACACCCTCTTCGCCCTTGCCGACGGCACTGTGCGCTACGGATCACGGCGTAATCGCAAGGTGGTCACCGTCGAGGTCTCCTGACTCAGATGCCCCGGGGCAGATCACTGTCGTGCCATCCCAGCACGTTTCGTGCGAGGTTGAACGCGTAGCGATCGGTCATGCCGCCGACCCAGGTGACCGATGCCCTGTACGCCTCCGGGCTCCCTGGGCGGATGTCGACGGATCGGCCGCGATCGGCACACGGGGACTGTGAATCGTGAAGTGAGTCAGGCCGATCTGCGTAGTGCTCCACGAGCGCCTGCAGGACCCTGATCACAGATCGTGACTGCTCCACCGATGCAGGGCGCATGTAGATGCGTTCGTAGTTGAACGCCCGGAACTCCGCCAGTGCCTCGGCCATGGGCTCGCTCATACCGATCTCACCTGTGAGCGACACGGCTTCGACCACGCCCCCGATGAACGATCGCAGTCGTTCGCTGCGCCCGTTTCCGCATCGCTGCAGCACCACGGGTGGAAGCATCTCGTCGGTGACGATCCCCACGTCGCAGGCGTCCTCCATGTCGTGGCACACATATGCGATCCGATCCGCCCACGAGACGATCTCGCCTTCGGGTGTGGAGGGGAGCGGACGGGACCACGAGTGGTTCCGTATCCCGTCGAGGGTCTCTGCACACAGGTTGAGCGGCGTGAGCGCGACGTCGGCTCCCCACACCGCATGGTCGTAGCCACCCTCCACATACTGCGAGAAAGCGTCCTCGGACGGATGCCCACCCGGACCATGGCCGCAGTCGTGACCGAGTGCGATGGCCTCGGTGAGCGCGACGTTGGCTCCCACGGCGGCGGAGATCGCTGTAGCGACCTGGGCCACCTCCAGCGCGTGGGTCAGCCGGGTCCGCTGGTGATCCTCAGGGTGCACGAACACCTGGGTCTTGCCGGCCAGCCTCCGGAACGCACTGGAATGCAGGATCCGGTCACGGTCACGTTCGAAGCAGGTGCGAACGGGGTCGGGGGTCTCCGGGCGCGCCCGGTCCCCTGCGCCGATGCCACGGGTGGCCCCAGGAGCCAGCAGGGCGTCCTCGAGCTCCTCCCTGGCCTCCCGGTCCGACAGCCGGCCACCGAGGATGTTGGCGCCGGAATCGTGGGCATGGCGGATGTGTCGCAGGCCCGGGGACTCTGAGGGCGCAGTGGCCATGCATGGTGGAGGCCCACAGGGTGGCCCGCGATGAGCCGCTGGTGTCAGTGGTGGGGGTGTCGATGGTGGGGGTGCCCATGCATCGAGAATAGAGAAGCCGTGTGACAGCCGACCGAGCCGTATCCTCGTGGTCGTGTCGGAGTTCGTGGACGAATGCGGTCTGAACGTGCGTGGCGGAGACGGTGGCGCCGGCGCGGTGTCGTTCCGACGTGAGGCCCACACGCCGATGGGTGGTCCCGATGGCGGTGACGGTGGCAAGGGTGGCGACGTCTGGCTGGTGGCGGATCGCAACACCGCCTCGCTGATCGCCTTCCGCGACCATCCCCACCGGCGCGCCACCTCCGGTGCGCACGGTTCCGGTGCCAAGCGCCACGGACATCGTGGAACCGACCTGATGGTCAAGGTCCCCATCGGCACCCAGATCTCGGATCAACAGGGCAGGGTGCTCGCCGACCTCCCCCGTGAGGGCGACAGGTGGCTGGCCGCCGAGGGCGGTCGAGGTGGTCGGGAAACGCCCGGTTCCTGTCCAACTCACGTCGCGCACCCGCATTCGCTGAGCAGGGTGAGCACGGCCAGGAGCAGTGGCTGGTGCTCGACCTGAAGCTGCTGGCGGACGTCGCCCTCGTGGGTTTCCCCAACGCCGGCAAGTCGACGCTGATCTCGCGGATCTCGGCTGCGAAGCCGAAGATCGCCGACTACCCCTTCACCACCCTGATCCCCAACCTGGGCGTGGTCCGCACCGACGACGACTTCGAGATGGTGGTGGCGGACATCCCGGGGCTGATCGAGGGCGCGGCGGAGGGTCGTGGGCTCGGTCACCGGTTCCTGCGTCACATCGAGCGCTCAAGGGTGCTCGTGGTGCTGATCGACCTTGCCGAACATGTCGAACCCGGTCCGCTCGAACAGGCCCGGGTGCTCCTTCGCGAACTTGGTGACTACCGCGGTGACCTGCTGGAGCGGCCCCGCCTGGTGGTCGGTTCGCGATGCGACGTCGCGACCCCTGAGACGATCGCCGAACTGGACGCGGCCGCCGGGCTGCTCACCGAGGCCGGTGATCCGGACGATCCCGACGCGGAGGGCCTCGCTCCGCTCATGGTGTCGGCAGTCACCGGCCATGGGATAGCCGAGTTGGTGGGTGCGATGCGCGCGCAGGTGGAGGCAGCCCGGAACCAGGCCGAGACCGGCTCCGGATTCGTGACGCTGCGCCCCGTCCCCGAGGGCGTCGAGGTGGTCCGAACAGACGACGGTGGCTTCGAGGTGCTGGGTCGTGAGGCACGCAGGGCCGTTGGGCTGTCGGACCTGACGAACCTCGAAGCGCTCGACGAAGTTCGCCGGCGCCTCGACAGGCTCGGCGTCGACAAGGCCCTCGCGCGTGCCGGAGCGGCGTGATGGCGACCAGGTGGTCATAGGTGACTTCGCCTTCGGAGTACATGACCGACGTCGGCACCCTCACCGATGCCCGCCGGCGCACCCGACGCGAGAGGCGTGGCTCGTGAGGGTCGTGGTGAAGGTGGGCACATCGAGCCTCACCGATGCCGCTGGTCGCATCGACGACGCTGCGGTCGGGCACGTCGCGAGCGAGGTGGCGTCGCTCGCGCTGCCGGCCCCGGAGCTACGCCGCACGAGGTGCTGCTGGTGTCCTCCGGTTCGATCGCCGCAGGCCTTCCCGCGCTCGGTTGGGATGCCGGCAGCCGGCCCCGTGACACGCGGACGCTCCAGGCGGTCTCCGCTGTGGGTCAGATGCACCTGCTGGATGCCTGGAGCCGGGCGTTCGCCGGCCACGATCTGGTGTCCGGCCAGGTTGCTGCTGGCTCCGCTCGACTTCGGCCACCGCGCCCAGTACCTACAGGCCCGCTCCACGCTGGAACGCCTGATCGAGCTGGGCGTGGTGCCGGTGATCAACGAGAACGACGCCATCGCGGATGACGAGATCCGCTTCGGTGACAACGACCGCATCGCCGCGCTGGTGGCCCAACTGGTCGCGGCCGACCTGCTGGTGCTGCTGACCGACACCCCCGGGTTGATGGATGCCGATCCCAGGCTCACCGTCGAGGCAGAACTGGTCGAGGAGATAGCGGAGATCGACCGTGAGCTGGAACGGGTGACCCCTGGAGCAGGAACGGCCCGTGGCAGTGGCGGCATGGCATCCAAGCTGGCCGCAGCGAAGATGGCTTCGTGGTCGGGGGTGCGTTGCCTGATCGCCCATGCCCGCCGCAGCGATGTGCTCCTGGGAGCCGTTGCGGGTGAGAGGGAGTGGGCACCTGGGTCCCCGCCCATGAGCGGCGCCTGGGCGCTCGCAAGCTGTGGATCGCGTTCGCCCTGCCGTCCTCGGGCCGGTTGGTGATCGACGACGGGGCGGTGACAGCCCTCACCGCCGGTGGACGGTCGCTGTTGCCGGCCGGGGTGATCGACGTGCAGGGGCGTTCTCGGCTCAGGATGCAGTGGAGATCCTCGACAGCACAGGTCGGATAGTGGCCAAGGGGATCGTCGCAGCCGGTCACCGGGAGGCCGCCCGTTGCGCAGGGCGGCACACCTCGGAGACGCGCCTCGAGGAACTGGTGCACCGCGACGACATGGTCGTCCTGCTGTAGGTCCACCGCGGTTCAGGTCAGGGTGGTGCGGGGCCTTGGTGGTCGGTGGCGTTCTGGGCGAGCAGCAGTTTGCCGTGGGGTGATTTCAGTGCGCGTACGTCGGGGGTGGGGTCGAGGTGGGCGTTGTGGGCTCTGGTGAGGTGTTGTTCGAGCAGGTCGGGTGGTAGGTCGTCGATGTGCAGGTGGGTGATCGTCCAGGGGTTGTGGCCGTGTACCAGACCGTGGTGACGCCGGCACAGCAACGCTCCGTTGTCGATGTCGGTCGAACCACCCAGGTGCCAGTCGATCTCGTGGTGCGCGTCGCAGTGCGATGCCGGTTGGTCGCATCCCGGGAAGATGCACCCGCCGTCGCGCACGACCAGCGCGTTGCGTTGGGCCGGGGTGAACAACCTGACGGTGTGGCCCAGGTTGAGCGGATTGCCCGAACCGTCCACGATCACCGGTTGGAGGTGTGCTTCGCAGATCAGCACCGCGGTGCTCACCGCGTCCACGTTGTACCCGTCGAGGGTATGCACCCCGGTTGGGATCCCATCGCGATCAGCTCGGATTGTCAGGGTCACCGACACCGCCGGTTTCTGGCTGTTCGGGTTGATCACCGCCCCGCGGCGTATCAGCTCCACGATCGCCCTGGCCCGCAACACCCCCATCGCCGGCACCGCAAGCCCGGTGGTGTCGTGTTCGCGGACCGCGGCGCGGTACTGCCGGTCGGTTTCGGCGTTGATGATCGCTTCGATCTCCACTGCGTTGTGACCGGTCAACTCCAGTTTGAGGTGCAGGTGGCCTTCGAGGTCCCTGCCCATGGCCGCGCTGTCACGGTCACCGCAGTCGGGCTCTGCGCCGTCGGTATCCAACATGGCTGCTACTTGGCGGAGATGGGTTACGAAGACGCTGAAACGATGGAACTTGCGAAGCGCACCAACTGGTGCTCGATGGCAACAAGAGCGTCTGTGATGCGGTCGTTGCACACGGCTGTGAGCGCCAACACGTGGTCCACCGACACCACCCCGGCTGCGAGTGCTTCGGCGAACGCCTCGAAACGGGCCAGGGTGCGAGCGACCTTGAGCTCACGACCCACCGTCGTGTCGCTGCTGTGGGTACGGTGCGCTTTCCAGCGTTTGACACCCAGACCGGCAGCTGCCTCGGTGGCTCCCGAGCGATCCAGACGACCCAGCGCGGTGGCCTTCACCGCATCCAGGTGCCGCTGCAGGTCCTCGAGGGCAAGCACCGTGCCCATCAACCCGTCGTCGTCGAGGGTTGCCACGTCGGTACCGGCGAGGGCCGCGAGGAGGCCGTCCATGTGCTCACGTGCATCGTGGACCGGCTCCGGGGCGTCGTCGGTGATCAGGCACTCGTTCTCCCACTGCTCGCGGGCCCACACGCGCCACTCACGAAGCAGCACCTCCCCGAACGGTCCTTCCCCGAACGGTCCTTCCCATCCTCGAACATGTGTTCGACGCTACAGCCGGGGTGCGACACCGATCCGGGATCCGAACCGCCGGATCCGCTCCCACATGAGAACCCTCACAGGCCGGCAGGCCGGAGCCGGTCGGCACGGCACACCGGTACGCCAACGGGTAGGCGCTTCTACGAACCGCCCTCAGTGGCAGCGGTTCCCTCTGCTCCGGCGGTGCCGGCGGTCGCGGTGGCGTCGTCGGTAGCAGTCGTGCCCCCGGTAGCCGCCCCGGTCGCCGGTGCCTCGGCGATACCGAGGCGCGAGCGGATCTCCGACAGCCGTGCCTGGGCCTCGGTGTGCATGGAGGCCTGTTCCACCTCGAGCATCTTGGACTCCACCGACATGTCCTGGAGCTCGGAGGCACCCATGGCCTTGGCGTAGCGGGATTCGATCTTCGCCTGCACCTCCGAGAGCGTCGGGACGTCCTGTCCGACCTCTTCGGTGAGGGTGCTCATGGCGGTGTTCATCTGCTCCTGCATCTTGGCCTGGTCGAGCTGGCTCAACAGGCGCTGCTTCTCGGCCAGCTTCTGCTGCAACAGACGGGAGTTCTGCTGGACAGCGCTCTTGGCCTTGTCGGCGGCCTCGGTCGCCTGAAGGCTCATCGCCTTCATGTTCTCGACCTCGCGCTCCTTTGCGATCAGCTGGTTGGCGAACGCCTCGGCCGCATCGGTGAACTCCTTGGCCTTGGCGGCATCACCGGCCTTGGCGGCCTCCTCGGCCATCAGCACGGCCTGGTTGGTGTTGCGGTTCAGCTTCTCGAGCTCCTCCAGCGCTGCGTTCAGGCGCATCTCCGCCTGCTTCTGGTTGGCGATGACGTTCGCAGCCTGTTCCTTGAGTCGGCGGTGCTGCTCCTGGGCCTCGGTGATGGCCTGTTCGAGCTGGATCTTCGGGTCTGCCTTCTCGTTGAACACCGACGAGACCTTGGCGCCCATGTACTTCCACCACTTCTTGATCGACTTCCACATCGCGGGTTTCCTCCTGGTGGCCGGAACGGCCCCGTCGACCCTACTCCCGCGGATTGCCCGTCCGGCGACGCACGCCCCCGTGTGAAGGTGTCCACGGCGTCCTCGAAGCCATGTGGACGCAACACCCATGTGGACAGGCCGAACACCGGAGCCGCCACCGCGAGCGTCACGACCAGTTGCACGAGGGCACCGGCGTCGGTCTTGTTGCGCAGCCACCACGCAACTCCCGCCGACACCGCTATGACCAGTGCGGCCACGACGAAGCCCCGTATGAACACCGTGAGGCCACGCCAAGTGATCGTGCGACGCACGTGCCGGTTCAACACCACGATGGCGAGCACCGCAGCGACCACGTAGGCCGCAGAGTAGGCCAGCGAGAGGCCCGGCTCCCCGAAGAGCGCGACGAAGGGCACCACGAGCACCACGTTGAGGGTGTTCTCGAACAGGTTCATCCAGAAGGGGGTGCGGGTGTTGCGCCTGGCGTGGAAGGCCCGTACGCAGTAGAGGAAGACCGCGAAGAACGGCAGGCCGACGCTGAACCCGGCGAGCATCTCGGCGGTGGCGGCGGTGTCCTGGGCGGTGAACGATCCCCGCTGCAGGAGCAGCTCGATGAGCGGCTTGCCGAGGAAGAGGTAGGCACCAGCGGCGGGCAACAGGAAGGTGAGCAGCACCGCCAGGCCCTCGCGGAACCCTCTCACGGAAGGCCAGGACATCATGCGCCCGAGCGGCCTCGGAGAGATCCGGGAGGATAGCGGTCATGATCGAAACAGCGATGAGCCCGTAGGGGAGCTGGAAGAAGATGAAGGCGTACTGGTACGCCGAAACAGCGCCCTCACCCGAACCCCGCGCGAGGGTGAGAACCATCAGCAGCGCCACCTGGTTCGCCGCCGCGAACCCGACGGTCCATCCCGATAGGCGCACCACCTTGCGGACCGCCGGGTGACGGGGCTTGAAGCTCCACCGCAGGTCGATCCCGGCTCGCCGGATCGAAGGCACCAGAGCCGCCGCCATGGATGCAACACCCGCGGTGGTACCCAAGCCGAGGAGGTAGACCGTCAACAGGGAATCGTCCTCGGTGGTCCCGTTGGAGACCAACCACCACACGGCCAACCCGGCGAGCGAGGTGACCACGTTGGTGAGCACGGGGGCGAACGCGGGTGCCGCGAAGCGTCTGCGGGAATGCAGCAACGCGGTCATGAGGGTCGTGATTCCGTAGAACAGGATCTGGGGCAGCAGCAGCGCCAGCAGGTCGTCTCCCAGCAGGAGCTGCTGCTCCCGCTCGGCTCCGTCGAGCGGCAAGACGAAGATCATGTTGATGAGCGGCGCGGCCAGCACGGCCAGCACCGTGAGCACGGTGATCGCGCAGAACCCCACCGTGACGATCACCGACACGGGATCGTCAGGCACCGGTGCGCCACCGACGGGTGAGTCGCCGGTGAGCTGTCGCTGATCCGGTGCGGCGCGACCTGTCGATCCGGTGTGGATGAACATCGGCACCAGCGTCGAGGACAGGACGCCGCCGAGCACCAACTCGTAGAGGATGTTGGGTGTCGTGTTGGCGAGGTTGTAGGTGTCCGCGACGGTGGTGAGGCCCAACGCCGCGGTCAGCGCGCTGACGCGCAGGAGCCCGGATGCCCTCGACAGGGCGGTTCCCACCGCCGGTGCTGCGCTGGAGCGCAGAAGGCTCCGCCGAGGTCCGTCGACGACCCCCTCGCCAGCGACGCCGTCCAGCGTGGCATCCAGCACGTCGTCCTGGTCCGTTGTCGGGGCCCTGTTCAAGGCGCGCTTCCGCTGGAGGTGGTCCCTCCACGGCTTGTGGGAGTGCCGTGGGTCTCCTCGATGGCCAGCCGCAGCGCCTCGAGGTCACCGACGATGCTCCCGACGTCGGAGTCGAGTTCTCCGAGGGCGTGGTCGTCGATCTGGGACACCGACAGCTCGATGACGCGCGCCACGGCTTCGTCGGTGCGGGCATCCATCAGGATCAGGCGGTCATGCGTGTCCCCGATGGTGGCGTCGAGACGCGCCGCCGAGGTGAGCTGGGACTCCATGGCGGCGATCGTGTCCTGGGTCGTCCCGCCCGCCGGCTGCGACCGTGCGTAGTCGAGCTCGCTTTGGATCCTGGTCGTGTCGATCTGCTTGCGGGCCTTGCTCAGTGCATGGCCCGCACGCGCGATCCGCCAGGCCTCGGCGACGGCGGTGTCGAGGTGCTGTGCCACCCCGGTGAGGCGTTCCTTCAAGGGGCCCTCGGCCACCCCTTTGGTCGCATCGTCGAACCTGCGACGTGCGTCCTGTACCTGCTCCACGGCCCCGCGCCAGGGTTGGTCCAGGCTTCGGGGGGCGACCGCAGTGTCCGGCCCACCGGAGGAGCGGGGTACGGCAGCGAGCACCCGGACCGCGTAGGCGAGTGCGCCCAGGCCGAGAGCCCAGACACCGAACCCCGCGAGCACCCCCGATGGCCGTGCCTGCGCCCACTGCCAGGATCGCGGAGGGCGACGTCACGGCACGGGCGACCCTCTGGGTGTAGAAGCGGTCGCGGAACGACATCTCAGAAGTTGCTCACCACGGCGGTGAACACCTCGCCGATCGTCGTCGCATCGGAGGCCGTGTAGGCGGTGGCGTTCGACGCCTCGGAGATCTTCTCCAGGGCACCCACGTCAGCGTCGGCACCATAGGCGATGGTGAAGATCCGAACCGGCTTGGCGTTCTCGCCGTTGGACGTGCGGGTGATCTCAGCGATGAGGCTGTCGAACTGGGATTCGTCGTCGTCGGGGTTGCCGTCGTCGTTCACCCCGTCGCTGAGGAATACGACAGCGTTGATGAGCGCCGGGTCGTACTCCGCCACCATCTGCGCGTGGCTCGCCCCGACCACCTCGTACAGCGGTGTGCCGTTGAGAGGCGTCAGCGAGGCGACCTCGTTGCGGAGGCGTTCGCGGTTGTCCCCGATCGGTTCGATGGGGGAGAGGTCCTTGTAGGTCACCTCCTCGCCGCCGTTCGACCCCAGACCGGTGGTGAATATGCGTAGGCCCACGAGGTCCTCCGCCTTGAACTTCGCGAGCCCGTCCTGCACCGCCCGCACCGCCAGGTCGAGCTTCGTGCCCGCATCGTGATCCGCAGGATCCGCAGGCTCGCCCATGGACCCGGACACGTCCAAGACGATCAGCACGCGCGCGGTCTTGCGCTGGGTGGCCCAGGCGTCCAGGAGCCCCACCAGCACCGGCCCCGGGGGACGTCGAGGATGCTCTGGGGCTGGTCTGGGTCGACGCCGTTGGCAGCATCCACAGGGGCCGCGATCGCCACCTCCGGGTTGCCGGGACGGAATCCGGACTCGAGCACCTTCTCCTGGTTCTGGGCCGTGGAGACGTACTCGGTGAACAGCTCGGCGCCGGCACGTTCCTGCTCGCTGACCCAGTCGGCGTCGAGGGTGTACAGCGGGTTGTCGGAGTAGAGGGTGCCCTCGGTCGGGTAGATGGCCACCAACGGGAGGCGCGGTGGTCGTTCCTCCTCGCCGGGTTCGAGCACGCCGTCGGGGTTGCCGCGGTTGTAGTCGATCACGGACTTCTCCTCGACGGCGACCGCCGATGCGTAGGTGAGCGAGGTGCCGCGCTGATCCGCGCGGAACCAGTTGTCGAGGAAGGTCATCGTGATGTCGCCGTAGTGGACCACCGCGGATTCGATGTCGGTGCCGAACTGCTGCACCTCGGGTCGGGCCAGGTCCTCGAGGGTCAGCTCGTCGGTTCCTCCGGTGGCTGCGTAGGTCTGTGCGATCAGGGCGGAGAGCCCCGAGGTGGAGAAGTTGGGATTTGTCTTGCCCAACCTGAACGGGCCCCATTCCGGGTGGCCCTTGATGCCCAGCCCTGCGGGTCGCGGCGAGGGTGAGGATGTCGGCCCAACCGATGGGGGTGTCGGGCCACCCGAGCGCTTTCGCCATGGGTTCGGGCATGGCGATCACCAGGGGGTCAACATGAACGGGGTCGGGTCCTCGGCCGCCATCGACGCCTCGCCGTCGTCGGCCAGGCGCTGGTTGAGCACCTCGCCCCATGCGCTCGACGCGGGTGACCAGATCACCGGTGGCGGTCCGCCGTCGATCTGGTCGTCCCATCCCCGTGCGAGCGCGGTGGCGGCGCCACCTGATGCCTTGGAGCGCACCCGCACACCCACGCAGGTGCCGTCGACCTCTGCTCCGGACCGGTTGAAGTCGTCGGCGAGACGGGTCAGCAGGTCGATCTTCTCGGAGGACACGGCGGCATCCACGACCGTGCAGTCGGGGCCGATCCCCGTGTTCCCGGTCGTCGCGTCATCTGCGAACGGGTCGTCGTTGTCATCTCCGCAGGCGCTCAGCGTCATGGCCGTCAGCAGCACCAGGGCGGTGACGATCCTTGCGCGCCGCATGGGTTGGGTTCTCACTGGTATCTCCTCCAGCGGCTGTCGATCGTGAAGGTCGTCCCCGGCGACGGTAGACCGGATCGCCCGGGCAGGTCGGTCTCGACCGAGGTCATGTGGGCGTCAATGCTTGCAGCTCCGGTGGGTGGCGGGGCGGTTCCGTCCTGGGAGGGGATCCGCCAGCCCGCTTGCCGAGCGCGTCGGTGAGCTTCTCCGGACCCAGCCTCTCCAAGGTTTCCTCCACGGTCCGGCCGTCGGTGGTCCACAGTCGAACGTCCGCGGTCGCCACGGGTTCGGGTGTGGTCACGGTGAAGGATCCGCGGAGGCCGCTGCGGAGAGTTCACGCACCGCATCCGCTTCGAGTGCACCCGCCAACGACAACGAGCCGGGCACGCGGATCATCTGCGACAACGGTTCCTGCGTGCCGGCGTGCCTTGCCGACTCGCGCGCGAGGTCATCGAACCATTCGACGACGGCCGGATCCCCGATGTCGTTGGTCGCGAAGTCGCTCTTCCCGACCCTCGACGCGACCGCCTGGTTGACCGAGACCATCCCCGCAGCGGCGTCCACGTCGGGGAGTCCGACCTTCACCGTCTCCCCAACCTGGTTCTCGCCGCCGATGTCGATCCACGGGGAACCTGCGTGGTCGCCCAGACAGCTCCAGTCGAGGGTTCCACATGCTGTGGCCGCTGCTTCCATGCGCTCGGTAGGCCCCACGATCACCGCCGGTGAGCGTGCCAGGACGCCGCTGGAGGCGAGGTCCAGGCGTGTCGTGCCCGCTTCGCTCGACTTGAGGCCGGCGCCGGCGATTGCAGGCCAGTCACCGGCTGCGAGCCACACAGTGTGGTCGTCGAGCTCCAGCCTGCCGCTCGCCAGATCGTCGGCGGTGGCCGCTTCGGCCTGCACCTTGACCTTGACGTCCTTCGCCGACTTCGCGATGTGATCACACGCCGTTCGGAGCGCGGGGCCGCAGATCAACCTCAGGTGGTCGCTCCCTGCGGCCCCGTCGTCGCCACCCGAGTCGTCGCCGCCGTCCAAGGCGTTGCGGGCCAGCACTGCGAGCAGGACCATCGCAACTGCGCCCAACAGGGCCAGGAAGCGCCTCATCGGTCCTCACCCGAGGTCCTGCGCCGCGGTGGCTCGTCGATCGACGCAGCATCGGGTGGGATGTCCACTGCCTCGAGCGTGCTGAGCTGTGACTCGTCGGGGTCCTCGATGGCGACCACCCTCGCCGCGTGCCGGTTGATGGCGGCCTCGAAGATGTTGCGTGCCAGGCGGGCGTTGCCGAACCCCTTTCCCCGGGGCACGCTCGTCAGCAACTCCGTGACAGCCCGTTCGGCGCCGTCGGAGAGGTGGTAGCGCTTGTTGTCCCCCATGATCCCGACGATCCTCACCAACTCCGCGGTGTCGTAGTCGGGGGAACTCGATCACCGTGGGAAGGCGTGACTGCAAACCGGGGTTGGCATTGAGGAAGTCCTGCATCTCGTTGGGGTACCCGGCGGCGACGAGCACCACCCGGTCGCGGCGGTCCTCGATCAGCTTCACGATCTGATCGATCGCCTCGCGTCCGAAGTCGTTCTCGCCGCCGCGCACGAGGGTGTAGGCCTCGTCGATGAAGAGCATGCCCTCGTCTGCCGAATCGAATGCCGCGGTCACCTTGGGAGCGGTCTGTCCGACGTAGCCGGCGACCAGCCCGGCACGGTCCACCTCCACCAGGTGCCCGCGCTCGACCACTCCCAGGGTGCGGAAGATCTGGGCCAGCAGGCGCGCGACGGTGGTCTTGCCGGTGCCCGGGTTGCCGGTGAACACGAGGTGATGTGAGGTCTCCACCGGGGGCAGGCCGCGTTCCTCGCGGAGTTGTTGCACCCGCAGGAAGTCCGCCACGAGGTGCACCCGGTCCTTCACCGCTTCGAGCCCAACCAGGTCGTCGAGCTCGGCGAGGAGGTCCTCCATGGTTCGTTTCGGTGGGTCATCCTCGGGCGAGGTGGTTCGCGGGCCCTCGGAGTCGGTGGCGGGGGGTCGTGGGGGTGAGGCTTCGGCCATCCTCGCGCCGCTGCCGAAGGCCTGCGAGCAGTCGCGTCCGCAGCGTGGCGATGGCCGTCAGCTCGTCGCGGGCGGTGACCACGTCGAGCGACGCGATCACGTGGGCCACCTCCATCGTGCGCCGGTAGTAGACCTCGGCGAGGTCGGTGTCACGGGCTTCGTCGGCTGCGAGGAGCACCTTGAACAGCTCGGAGTCGGACTCGATCCAGTCCCTGGCTCCTGCCACGAGCGATGTCCCCCGCAGGTCGTCCGGGGTCGCCAGGAGCAACCGGGTGTCGTCCATCAGGGGACCGAAGGTGTCGATGAGCGCGTTCAGCTCGTTGTCGGTGTGGCGCCCGTCGGCGTCGACCATCGCTGCGCACAGGTTGAACGCCTCGCTGGTCACGTCCCGTTCGAAGGACTGCGTGTCGATTCCGTCGAGGCCCTCTGAGCGCGCCTGAGCGCGCTGGTCAGGTCCTCGATGTGGGCGCCACCACGGCGCCGAGCACGTTGGCGGACACCGCACCGAGGATAGTTGTGGGCCCGAGGTGGGCAGCGCTACCCGGCCCGGGCTCCCCTCACCCGGGCAAGCACCGGGTGGGGAAGTACGATCCTGTGATGACGTCCACCCCGATCCCCGAACTTGCAGCACGTTCCAAGGCCGCGTCACGGCTCATGGCGACGGCGTCAACGGCGGAGAAGAACGAGGCGCTGCTGACCGCTGCCGACGTGCTCGAGGAGCGCAGCGCGGAGGTGATCGAGGCCAACGCCGTCGATGTCGGATCAGCCGAGTCCAACGGCATCGCGGCCGGACTCGTGGACCGCCTGCGGCTCACCCCCCAGCGGGTGACCGCCATGGCCGACGGGCTGCGCCAGGTGGCGTCGCTCGCCGACCCCGTCGGGGAGGTGCTCGACGGGTGGGTGCGGCCCAACGGACTTCGGATCTCGCGGATCCGGGTGCCCCTCGGGGTGGTGGCGATCATCTACGAGAGCCGACCCAACGTGACCTCCGATGCTGCGGCGCTGTGCCTCAAGTCGGGCAACTCGGCGTTCCTGCGGGGGCTCGGGCAGCGCCGTCAACTCGAACCTGGCCATCGCCGGCGTGCTGCGTGAGGCGGTCGACAAGGCCGGGACTGCCGGCCGACGCCGTGATCGTGGTCGAGGACACCTCGCATGCCGCCGCGACGGAGTTCATGCAGCAGCGGGGGATGATCGACGTCCTGATCCCCCGCGGTGGCCCTGGGCTGATCCGCTCGATCCTCGAGAACGCCACAGTGCCCTACGTGATCGACGGCGACGGCAACTGCCACGTCTACGTGGATGCCTCGGCCGACCTCGGAGATGGCACGGTCGATCGTGGTCAACGCCAAGACCCAACGGCCGTCGGTGTGCAACGCAGCCGAGTCGCTCGTGGTGCATGCGTCTGTGGCCGGGGACGTGTTGCCGGCCCTCGCCGATGCGATGCCCGAGGTCGAACTGGTGGGGGATGCCCGAGCGCGTGCGCTGGTGCCCCGCATGGGGGTTGCCGACGATTCCGACTTCGCTACCGAGTACCTGGACCTGAAGATGTCGGTGAAGGTGATCGACGACCTGGACGAGGCGATCGAGCATGTGAACGCCACCTCGTCGGGTCACTCCGAGGCGATCGTTACCAACGACATGGCGAGTGCCGAGCGCTTCAAGCGTGAGGTCGATGCCGCTGCGGTGTTGGTCAACGCCTCCACCCGTTTCGTCGACGGCGAGGAGTTCGGCTTCGGCGCCGAGATCGGGATCTCCACCCAGAAGCTGCACGCCAGGGGCCCGATGGGCCTGCGGCAGTTGACCACTGCCAAGTACGTCGTCGAGGGCGAAGGCCAGACACGCGGTTGACCTTCGGTCGCCAACGGTGACGCATCTCCATGGGGCCTGCTCGATAGTCTCGGCGCCCTGTGGGTGAGAGGTGTCACGACCGTACTGGAGCCGGAACCGAATGACCGTCATGCCCGCAGACCCCTCGCGCGACCCGTGGATGCCCCCGACCATGGCCGCGGCCTCCCCCGAGCCGGTCGCGGCGCCGTTTCGTGTTGATGCCCCCAACGTGTTGGTGGTCGTGCTCGACGACCTCGGGTTCGCCCACCTCGGGTGCTACGGGTCCAACCTCGACACGCCGAACCTGGACCGCCTCGCCCGACGTGGCGTGCGGATGACCAACTTCCACACCACAGCCATGTGCTCGCCGACCCGCGCCTGCCTGTTGACCGGGCGGAACGCGCACCGGGTGGGGATGGGCATGCTGCCCGACCTGCCGGTCAACTTCGGCGCCTACACCGGGGAGTTCCCAAACGACGCGGCAACGTTGGCCCACATCCTCGCCGAGGATGGATACGCGACGTACTGCGTCGGCAAGTGGCACCTTGTGCCGCGTGACCAACGCGACGCAGGCCCGCACCGCATGTGGCCGCTGGGGCAGGGATTCCAGCAGTACTACGGGTTCCTCAACGGCGAGACCAACCAGTGGACCCCCAACCTCGTGCGCGACAACACCCATGTGGAACCACCGGCGGGTCCCCACGACGGCTACCACTGGATGTGGACCTGGCCGACAACGCGATCGAGTTCCACCGTGGGTTGCGTCGGTCCCATCCTGAGCGTCCTTGGTTCATGTGGTACGCGACCGCTGCGCCGCATGCCCCCCACCAGGCTCCCAGGGAGTGGATCGACGCGTACTCCGGCCGCTTCGACGCGGGTTGGGACGCCTGGCGTGCCGAGGTGCTGGATCGCCAGATCGAGATGGGCCTCGTGCCTGAAGGTACGCGGTTGTCGCAACGGCCCGACTGGGTGCCGGCATGGGACTCCCTCGACGAGGACCACAAACGGCTTTACGCCCGCATGATGGAGGTGTTCGCGGGGTTCGTCACCCACGCCGATGCGCAGATCGGACGCCTGTTCGACCATCTGGAGGCGGCGGGCGAGTTGGACGACACCGTCGTGGTGTTGGTCTCCGACAACGGCGCATCCGCCGAAGGCGGGCCGCACGGCACCCACAACCAACTGGGCCACTACATCTCCGACGACGAGGACGACGTCGCCGAGGAGCTCGCCAGGATCGACGACCTCGGTGGTCATCGGAGCTCGGGTCACTACCCCTGGGGTTGGGCGCTCGCCGGCAACACCCCGTTCCGCCGATGGAAGCGCTACACCTTCGAAGGGGGCGTCCGCGATCCGCTCATCGTGTGCGGTCCCGGTGTGGGATCCGCCGGACAGGTGCGGAACCAGTACGCGCACGCGGTCGACGTGTTGCCGACGGTGCTCGAGCTGGTGGGTCTGGAGCCGCCCCGGGTCGTGGCGGGCCGCGAGCAGATGTCCTTCGACGGTGAGAGCTTCTGCGCCGCGCTGCGTGACCCCGAGGCCCCTGGCGCACGAGCCAGTACTACGAGCTGTGGGGGAGCCGGGCCATGTACCACGACGGCTGGAAGGCCGTCACCGACCACGTCAACCAGCTCACCGCCAACGAGCGCAACCTGATGACGGGCAGCCACGACTTCGCGACGGACAGGTGGTCGTTGTTCGACACCGTCACCGATCCCACCGAGACCACCGACCTGTCGGCGGAGCATCCCGAGTTGCTGGCGGACCTGGTGCGGCGTTGGTTCGCGGAGGCAGAGGCCAACGGGGTGTTTCCGCTCGACGACGGTGCCGCCAACCGGATCACCCATCTGCGCGTTCCATGGACCGCATGGCGCAGCGAGTTCGTGTTCGCGCCGGGCGACAGGATCCACGAGGTGAGCGGCCCGAACCTAGCCGGTGGGTTCCGGATGGTCGCGGTGTTCGACGACGCGCTCGACGAGTCGGCAACGGGTGTGTTGGCCGAACAGGGCGACTGGAACGCGGGGTGGGCGATGTACCTGGCCGACGGCGAGCTGCGTTGGGTCATGGCCGGCTTCGGTGGCCCCGTCGAGGTCTCAGCGGCGATTCCCGCGGGCACCACGGCGCTCGGCGTGCAGGGCACCGCCTCGCCCGAGGACCTGGAGCTGGTCCTGAGTGCGGACGGTGCCCGGATCGGTGAAGGGCCCCTCGGGCGGCCGGTGCCGATCGCCTGGGCACCCGATGGTGCGTTCCTCACGGTGGGCTACGGGCGACCGTTCCCGGTGACGGAGCGCTATGACCCCGCCGACGAGGCGCCAGGGTCGTTCGTGGGCCTGTCGGTGGTCACGGGCGCCCCGCCACCGCTCGACCTGGAGGCGGAGCTGGAGCGGGTCATGCGCCACCAGTGACCGTCCCCCTCAAGCGTTCTGTGTGGTGTGCGTGGCGCACAGCGCCACGCACACCACACAGAACGGCCTGTGAAGGTAGCTAACCTCGACACATGAGCGAACCCCGATTCCCAGACATCGACACAGTGCGTGAGCAGCTCCGCGGAGTCGACTATCTCTCCGACGAGGGGATCGCCGGGGTCATCTACCTGGCGGATCGCCTCGGCAAGCCGGTGCTGGTCGAGGGACCGGCGGGAACCGGCAAGACACAGCTCGCCAAGTCGACCGCGGAGATTCTGGGTGCCCGCCTGATCCGCCTGCAGTGCTACGAGGGGCTGGATGAGTCCAAGGCCCTCTACGAGTGGAACTACAAGAAGCAGCTGTTGCGGATCCAGGCCACCAAGGCAGACGGTGACGACTCCGGCTGGACCGACATCTCAGAGGACATCTTCTCCGACGAGTTCCTCCTCACCCGGCCGCTCCTCGAAGCGATAACAGCGGACGACCCCGTCGTGTTGCTCATCGACGAGGTGGACAGGGTCGAGGTCGAGACCGAGGCCCTGCTGCTCGAGATCCTCTCGGACTACCAGGTCTCGATCCCCGAGCTCGGCACGATCGAGGCCAAGCAGATCCCCCTGGTGTTCCTCACCTCGAACAACACCCGCGAGCTCTCCGAGGCGCTCAAGCGCCGCTGCCTGTACCTGCACGTCGACTACCCGGACATGGAGCGTGAGAAGGAGATCGTGCTCACGAAGGTGCCGGGCATCTCCGAGTCGCTGGCCGACCAGGTCGCGCGAATCGTCCGGTCGCTGCGCCAGATCGAGCTGAAAAAGGCACCTTCGGTGTCGGAGACGCTCGACTGGGCCAACACGCTCATGCTCCTCGGCATCGAGCACGTGGATGCCGAGACCGCCTCCGACACCGTCAACATCCTCCTCAAGTACCAGAGCGACATCGCCAAGGCGCGCAAGGAGTTCTCCGCCGACACCCAGAGCTTCGAGGGATCCTCGGCGTGAACCCCGCCGGTCCGACAGCGGAGGAGGTCACCGGCACGGCGCTTCTCGAACTGTTGAGCGGTTTCATCGTCGAGCTTCGCGAGGCCGGTCTGCCGGTGAGCCTCACCGAGAACCTGGACGCGATGGCAGCGGTGCAGGCGATCCCCATCGAGGACCGTTCGGCGTTCAAGTACGCGCTCGCTGCAACCCTGGTGAAGAACCACGCCCACTGGCGGGCGTTCGAGACGGTGTTCGAGGTCTACTTCTCGCATCGCGGAAGCCACTACGCGATCGGTGAGGACGGGGGAGCTCGCCCCGTTGGACCCCGCCGATCTCGACGACATGGACGCGGACGGCCAGGGCGACGGCTCCGGCCGGGGTCAGGGCCAGGGTGGGGCCGGTGACAACCTCACGCCCGAGGAGCTCGCCCAGATGCTGTACCAGTCCCTGTTGCGGGCCGACCAGGCGATGATGCGTGCGTCGGCCCGGCAGGCGGTGAAGCGCTACGCGGGCATGGAGCCGGGACGGCCGGTCGGTGGCACCTACTACCTCTATCGGACGCTGCGGAACCTGGACCTCGACGGCATGCTCGACCGGCTGATGGACGCTGCCCGTGAGCAGTCACCCGAGGAGCTCACGGCGCTCGAGGAGCGGCTCGAGACCGACGAGTACGAACACCGAATCGAGCAGTTCAAACAGGAGGTCGAAGCCGAGATCCGCAGGCGCCTGGTGGCCGACCGCGGTGTGGAGGCCATGGCCAAGACGCTGCGCAAGCCGCTGCCCGAGGACATCGACTTCATGCACGCCAGCCGTGAGGAGATGGTCTCGCTCCGCAAGGCCCTGCAGCCCCTCACACGCAGGCTGGCGGTCCGCCTCGCCCGCAAGCGCCGGCATGGCCGCAAGGGTGCTCTCGACTTCCGCAGCACCGTGCGTCACTCGCTGAGCTACGGCGGAGTGCCGGCGGAACCCAAGTTCCGCTATCCGCGCCCGACCAAGCCGGAGATCTTCGTGATCGCCGACATCTCCGGGTCGGTGGCTGCGTTCGCCCGTTTCACGCTCCACCTCGTGCATGCCATCGCAGGGCAGTTCTCGAAGGTGCGCAGCTTCGTGTTCATCGACGGCATCGACGAGGTGACCGGCTTCTTCGAGGGCACCGAGGACATCCTCGAGGCGATCCACCGCGTCAACACCGAGGCCGATGTCGTCTGGGTCGACGGCCATTCCGACTACGGCCATGCCTTCGAGGTGTTCTGGCAGCGTCACGGCCGTGAGATCGGACCCAAGACGACCGTGCTGATCCTCGGTGACGCGCGCAACAACTACCACGCCTCGCAGTCATGGGTGATCAAGGAGATCCGCCACAAGGCACGCCATGTCTACTGGCTGAATCCGGAGCCGAAGGCGTACTGGGACACCGGGGACTCGATCGTGGGTGAGTACGGCGTGCACTGCGACGGCACCTTCGAGTGTCGCAACCTCCGGCAGTTGGAGCGCTTCGTGGACCACCTGGTCTGAACCGGTCCCAACTCCCCGAGTCGCCGGAACTCGCCGCCGCAGATCAGGGAAGGTGGGCGATCGCGTCGTCGAAGACCCGGAACAGCGTGGGTCCTGTCTTCTCCGAGCGGCTCAGCACCCCGAGGCGCCGGCACTTCGCGAGGATCTCGCGTGCCTCACGGCCCGGCCACGGGCGGGGGAGCAGTTCGGGCGGCAGCAGGGGATCGCGATCGAAGCAGTCGTTGAAGCGGATCGCGATGCGCAGTGCTCCGGGAAGGAAGTCCTGCTCGGAGAGCTGTTCGCCTCGATCGCGCATCTCTTCGAGGCGCCTCGGTACCTCCTTGAAGGCGTCGATGAAGCCCTGGTAGCGGGCTGCGACGCCATCGGTGTCCCACAGGGATGCCGCGACCACGCGGGGGTCGATGGCGGTCTGGTGGTTCAGGTCCTCGGTGCTCCAGGTGCTCACATGCCCGGTGATGCCGAGGCGTCGTGCATCCGCGAGCACTTCGTCCTCCCACCGGTGCGGTGAGGTGTAGAGGCCGGGCTGGACCTGGGCGCCACCCAGGTCGAGCAGGTGGTCGCGGAATCGGTCTCGTGCCCCGCGTCGGGACTCGGGGATCGCGAACGCCACCATGTGCCAGAAGCGGTCCCAGCCGCGTCCTGCCGCATCCTGGGCGTACGCGAGAAGGTGGCGTTGGTGGGCGACTTCCAGTGCGGCGAGTCCTTCGTCGGTCGCGGTGAACACCACATGGCGTCCCTCTCCGCTGCGCCCGAACAGCCCTTCGCTGATGAGTCGTCTCGTGCAGGACCGGACCGTCTCGAGCGGAACGCCGCACTCGGCCGCCACGTGGTAGAGCTCGGAGCCCATCACCCGGCCGTTCGTGTGTGCGAGCCCGAACACCATCATCCGGGTTGTCACCCCACCGTCGGTGGTGTCGACGATCGGCCCGAGGGCGCTCTCTGCCGTCCGGTCGGTCGAAGCGTCAACGGTCGTGTCAGCCACGACCGAATGATCCCGCCCGGGAGTCGCCGGAGTCAAAGGGGGTACCCGAGTCAGAGTGGTGCCGGAGTCAAAGGGGGCCCGAGTCAATGCGGGGAGGACCTACCGGCGTCGCACCGTGTGCCTACTGGCTACGGTTGGTGACGGCTCACGGTCCCGGCGCATGGGGCCAAATGGAGGAACCAGGTTCATGACGATCATCGACAGGGTGAAGTCCTACAAGCCCCGGCGCACCGAATGCGTGCTGTTCGCACGGCCACTGCCCTTGATAGCCGACGAGTACCCCGATCCCGGTGAGGACTACTCGTTCAAGGCGGTGTTCGATCCCGATGACAGGCACTTGCGTGCGCTGGAGGGAGACGAGCGATGTGAGTTGATGAAGCCGTTCTTCGCGAAGGGTGGGTTCGCGATGCTGGCGATCCATCTCCCGACCGACCAGGCCGTTTCGAAGATGTGGTTGCTGACGTTCACTCCCAGCCCCGCGGATGCCAAGCGGGGTCTCCTGCCGATCAAGTTGGCCCGCGACGAGTGCTTCATCCTCGACATCTGGACGCACCCCGACTTCCGTCGTCAGGCGGTTTCGTTCACGGTCGCCTACGAGATGGGTCGTGTGGTGGACCACCTGTTCCCCGAGAAGCGGTGGGTCTACGGGTACGCCCACAAGGACAACGAGGCTTCCCGCAACCTGATGACGCTGCTCTACGGGATGTGGCCGGTACAGGAGTTCACCGAGATCGAGATCGGGAGGTTCTGGGTGACCTTGGAGCCGGGCTCCGACGACCCCGAGTTTGGTCCGTTCTCCAAGGAGGGTCGTCACGCGGGTTCGGGATTGCAGGTGCCCGGCCGGCCGCGTGCGGGTGACCTGTACCGCGACTACCACCATCCCAAGGGTTTCGCGAAGGCCAAGTTGGACGCCGAGATCGTGAACTGGCTGACTCCTGGGCCTGACTGGTTCGACAACGACCATCCCCTCGATGCCAACGGTGACCCGGCCACCCCCGAGACGTTGCCCCGGGATCTGTCGGACCCCGCCTGAGGGACCGGCGCCGGCGTCCGGGCCTGCTCGGGTCGGACACGACGAGTCTGATCAGACCTGTGAGACCTTGCCCGACGCTTCGGTGGGCCAGGTGCGTGGATCTGCGCGTCAGGCTCGGCGAGTCAGCCCAGGTGCAGGCCGCACTCGGTCTTCTCGCGACCCGCCCAGCGCCCTGAGCGGGGGTCGGCACCCTCGGCCACTGCCTGGGTGCAGGGCATGCAGCCGATCGACGGGTACCCCCGCAGCGTGAGGGGGTTCACCGGCACGTCGTGCTCGGCGATGTAGGCCGCCACGTCGGCGGCACTCCAGTTGGCCAGCGGGTTCACCTTGATGAGCCCGCGCAGGTCGCGTCCCACGACGGGCGCGTCGGCCCGGCTCGGGGATTCGTCACGGCGCAGCCCCCGACATCCATGCCGCCTTACCGGCCAGGGCCCGGTCGAGTTGGCCGACCTTCACCGCCGAACAGCAGTTCTCCGGGTCCTTCTCCCAGAGGGCCTCGTCGTGGTGGGGGACGGTCATCATCTTGAGGTTCAGTCCGTAGCGGCGTCGTACCAGCTCCACGGTCTCGAGCGTCTCGGGGAAGTGGTAGCCGGTGTCGATGAAGACGACCTCGATCGCGGTGCCACCTTTGTGGCCAGGTCGATGAGCACGGCGTCGGTCATCGACGCCGCAAGCGCCAGGGCGGGACCGAAGCTCTCCGCAGCCCACGCGATGATCTCCCGAGGCCGATGTGGTCTCGAATTCCCGATCCAGGCCGTGGAGTTCCGCGTCGGAGAACGTGCGGGGCTGGAACAGGCCCGGTGCCGGCTCAAGTGGTGCGGGTGCCTGCTGTCGAGGTGGTGCGGGCACCCGGTTCTGGAGATCCAACAGGTTGCTGACCTCGGCACTCATGATGCGCACTCCGATTCACCCAACTCGACTTCGTACGGACCGGTCTCACCGAAATCGGTGTAGAAGTCGGCGTTCTCCTCGGGTGTGGGGAACACGTCGAGGTCGGAGAGCTCCGCCGTCAGCGCCTCGACGCCGCCGGAGCGCTCCAACCACCTGCCGAAGGCCTCCCCGTATTCACGTTCGGAGGCATACCGGCCGACGACCCGTACCACGGCCTCTGGTGCGGCCTTGGCGGGCAGGCGGAGCGCCTTGCGCCCGAACTCGGCTTGTTCGTTGCCGACGTAGCCTCCGAGGAGCATCTGGTAACCGGGCGCCGGCCGGCCGTGTGCACGCCGCTCGGCGCCGAAGAACCCGATGTCGGCTACGTGGTGCTGGCCACATGAGTTGGTGCAACCCGAGATGTTCGTCCGCACGCCGTCGACCTCGGCCAGGCCGGCTGCCTCCAGGGCCTCGCCGATGGCGGAGGCGAGCCCCCGGCTCTGGGTGACCGCGAGGTTGCACGTGTCCGCTCCGGGGCACGCGACGACGTCACGGGCGAGCTCTGCGCCCGGTTGCGCCATGCCGAGGGCGTCCAGACGGTCGAAGACGACCGTGAGCTGGTCCTCGCTCAGGTCACGGAGCACGAAGTTCTGGCGGTTGGTGATCCGGATCGTCGAATCGGTCTCTCGTACGAGTGCCGCGAGGCCCCTGAACTGCGCCGCTGTGACGTCGCCCAGGCGACTCCAGGCGACCGCCGAGACGGTTCCGTTGGCGACACCACGCACCACGTTCGCCTCGCACCAGCGCGCATAGGCGCTGGTGCCGTTCAGGGACACGGCCACGCCCTGTCCGATCGCCGTGCGTGGGCCGGTGCCGGACCCGGCAGGGGAGTCACCTGCCAGGAGGACCTGCCGTGGGATGCCCCCGGGCCAGGTCGCGGAAGCGAGCAGGAACCTCCTGGAGGCAAGGATGCGGGACTGCACCTCCTCGAAGCCCAGCTCGTCGACGAGCCACTTCATGCGGGCACGGAGCTTGTTGTTCCGGTTTCCGGCCTGTTCGAAGACGCGCACGCAGGCTTCGATGGTCGGAAGGAGCTCTTCCCGTGTGGTGAAGTCCTCGATCGCCTGGGCGGCATGGGGGTTCGCCCCCAGCCCGCCGGCCACGAACACCCGGAATCCGGCTTCGGTCCTACCGTCGTCGGTGACTCGGTTGACGGCGATGATCCCGACGTCGTTGAACATCGCCTGACCGCAGTCTGTCACGCAGCCCGAGAAGTTGATCTTGAACTTGCGAGGAAGCCGCGCGGAGATGGGGTTGCGGAGGAAGTGCCTGAAGGTGGCCTCGGCCCACGGTTGGATGTCGAGCACCTCATGGGGGCAGGCGCCTGCGAGGTGGCAGCCCATGACGTTGCGGACCGTGTCCGAGCATGCCTCCCGACTGGTCATCCCCACAGCGGCGAGGTCCCACAGCGCCGATGGGATCTCCTCGAGTTGCACGTAGTGGAACTGAACGTTCTGCCGGGTGGTCAGGTGACCCCAACCTCGGCTGTAACGCTCCGAGATGTCCGCGAGCCGATCGAGCTGTTGTGGGGTGATCGCTCCGTAGGGTGCCTTCACGCGCAACATCTGGTTGTGTCCACCCTGGCGTTGCCCGTACACACCGTTGGCGAGGCGGAAGACCTTGAACACGTCCTCGTCGATCTCGCCGCCGAGGTGTCTTGCCAGCATGACCTCGAACTTGCGGATGTCAGCGACGATGTCCGGGTCGATCGAGTCGATGTCCACGGTGCCGTGGGTGTCGATTTCGATGGTGGTCACACGGGTCCTCTCAGGTGCGGGATTCGGAGGGAAGGAGTCGGTGAAGGAAACATGAGTAATCCGACTGGTTTGGTCATGTTTAGCGAAAGCCGACTGGATCAGTCAAGAATTTCCGGTCGGGACGGGCGCCGGAGGACACCCGGACAGCGCACGCCGTCGTGTCAGTGGTGGCGTGCCGACCGCGACGTCACCCTGAGAGCGACCCGGGAGGCTCAGTCGTCGCGAAGGAGCTCGGCCACTCTGAATGCGAGCTCGACGCTCTGGCGCCCGTTGAGGCGGGGGTCGCACATCGTCTCGTAGCGCAGGCCGAGCTCGTCGTCGAGCAGGTCCTGGGCTCCGCCAAGGCACTCGGTGACGTCGTCGCCGGTCAACTCCACGTGGACCCCGCCGGGCCAGGTGCCTTCGGCACGGTGGGCGGCGAAGAACCCCGCGATCTCAGCCAGGATCGCGTCGAAGTGACGCGTCTTGCGTCCCGAGGGTGCGGTGAAGGTGTTGCCGTGCATCGGATCGCATGCCCAGACCACAGGGTGGCGGCCGTCGCGGGTGGCGCGCAGCAGAGGCGGCAGGATCTCCTGCACCGAGTCAGCTCCCATACGTGCGATCAGGGTGAGGCGACCAGGCACCCTCTGCGGGTTCAGCACCTCGCAGAGCTCCAGCACCTCGTCGGTGGTCGCCGTCGGTCCGATCTTGCATCCGATCGGGTTCGCTATGCCGCGGAAGAACTCCACATGGGCGTCCTCGATACCTCGGGTGCGTTCACCGATCCAGACCATGTGCGCCGAGCAGTCGTACCAGTCGCCGGTGAGGGAATCCTCGCGGGTGAGCGCCTCCTCGTAGCCCAGCACGAGTGCTTCGTGGCTGGTGAAGAAGTCCACTTCGTGGAGCCCTGGCACGGTCGACGGTTCGATGCCACACGCCTTCATGAAGCGCATCGCACGGTCGATCTCGTCGGCAAGGCGCTCGTAGCGGCGTCCTTCGGGGCTGTTGGCCACGAACTCCTGGTTCCACTGGTGGACCCTCGTCAGGTCTGCGAATCCCCCCTTTGTGAAGGCACGCAGGAGGTTGAGCGTGGAGGCCGACTGGTTGTAGGCGTGCAACAGCCGCTGCGGGTCGGGAACCCGGGCGTCGGCCGCGAAGCCGATGTCGTTGACCATGTGCCCGCGGAAGCTCGGCAACTCGACCTCGCCGACCGCTTCGGTGGGCGACGAGCGGGGCTTCGCGAACTGGCCGGCGATGCGGCCCCACCTTCACCGCCGGAACACCTGCGGAGTAGGTCAGCACCGCCGCCATCTGCAGGATCACCTTGAGGCGCTCGCGGATCGAGTCGGCGGAGAACGCTTCGAACGACTCCGCGCAGTCACCGGCCTGCAACAGGAACGCCTCTCCCTCGCTGACGCGTCCGAGTTGGTGTGTCAGCTCGCGGGCCTCGCCGGCGAACACGAGCGGCGGGACCCCCGAGAGGGTCTTCAATGCCGAGTCGAGCTCGGCGTCATCGGGCCAGTCAGGCTGCTGCAGTGCTCTGCGGGAACGCCACGAGTCCGGGGTCCAGGCAGGGCGGTCGGTGGTGCTCATCGCCTACAAGGCTACAAGTGCTGCCTCATGGGCCTGAAAGCGGTTCCGAGCGGCTCGCTCGAGTGCCCGTTGCTGCGAGGTGTGGGCGAACGAGGCGTCAGTACTGGCCGGCGGGGCTGAGCGCGGTGTCCCTCACCGAGTTGACTGCCCGCTTGACGAGCCGGCGGGCGGCCTCGGCTGTGACGCCGAGCTCCTCACCCACCTCGCGGTAGCTGCGGCGACGGCCGTCGACGAGTCCGAACCGCTGTTCGATGGCGGTGCGGGCCCGCTGGTCGAGGATGTCGAGCAGGCCGTGGAGCCACTCCTCGGCTTCGGCGTCGAGGAGCAGCGATTCGGGGGCCCGGCTTGGAATCCGCGATCAGGTCCACCAGCTCGTTGGAGTCGTCGTCACCGACAGTGCGATCCAGCGACGTCGGTGTGGTCAGTCGGTGCAGGAGTGCGTGCTCGTGGTCCAGGTCATCGCCGTCACCGGAGACCTGCCGGAGGGCGGAGCGCAGCGAGGCCGAGCGGTCACCGGGCAGGCGCACCAGGGATGCCTTCTGGTCGAGTGCCCGGCCGATCGATTGGCGTATCCAGAACGTGGCGTAGGTGGAGAACTTGAAGCCCTTGCGCCAGTCGAACTTGTCCACCGCGTGCTCGAGTCCGAGATTGCCCTCCTGGACCAGGTCGAGCAGCTCCATTCCCGGAGGGAGCGGGTACCGTCGGGCGACGCTCACCACCAGGCGCAGGTTGGCCCGGATGAAGCGGTCCTTGGCGGCTGCTCCGTTCGCGATGGCACGGTCCAGTTGGCGGCTCCGCTCACCCGGCGTCCTTGCGGCGACGGGCCTCGGCGCCGTCCTCGATCGCCTGCGCCAGCGTCCGCTCATCATCCGCGTCGAGGAGTGGTACAGCGCCTATCTCGTTCAGGTACATACCCACCGAATCGCTCATCTGACTGCCTTCCAACTCGAATCCGCATCTGCGGTCCGGGTGCATCACCCGGCAAGGTCAGATATCGGTCGGTTCGCAACCGAGTTGAGGACTCCGCGTCCTGGAGGGCCGATCGACCCATCGACCCGGTACCGTGGACAGGTGGCGACCGACCTAGGACACGGGTGCAA
Source organism: Microthrixaceae bacterium (assembly GCA_027493675.1). Lineage (GTDB taxonomy): Bacteria > Actinomycetota > Acidimicrobiia > Acidimicrobiales > Microtrichaceae > JAMLGJ01. The sequence goes on from JAOSKI010000045.1 coordinate 146,785, forward strand.
CCAGGCATCGCCACCCGCGAGGATCGGCATCCTGGGTGGGACCTTCGACCCTCCTCACATCGGCCACCTGGTGATGGCGACATCGGTGCGGGAGGCACTGGGGCTTGATGTCGTGATCCTCATGGTCGCCGGAGATCCATGGCAGAAGACGGCGGCCGAGGGCGTGTCGCCTGCCTCGGACCGCCTGGCCATGACCCAAGCGGCTGCGCAGGGAGTGGAGGGTCTGGAGGTCTCCGATGCCGAAGTCCGTCGTGGCGGGCCCACCTATACCGTGGAGACCCTCGAAGCACTCAGCCGTCAACACCCGGGTGCCGAGCTCTTCTGGATCCTCGGTGCCGATGCGGCTCGGGGGCTCGACACCTGGCACCGCCACGAGGACCTCATGTCGCTGTGCACGATCGTCGTGGTCGACCGGCCGGGTGCGCTGATGGAGGTGCCCGAGGGCATCCACGTCTCCTTCGTGGAATCGCCCCGGCTTGAGGTGTCCTCCACCGAGTTGCGGGCACGTGCAGCCGCAGGTCGGTCGCTCGACTTCCTGGTGCCCCCGGGCGCCATCTCCGTCATCCGGCAGCGGGGCCTCTACGCTGGGGACGATGATGGTCACCGAAGGAGAGGCGCATCAGACGCGCGCCGATGAGCCAGGCTCTCGTGGGTCGGGCGCGGATCAGGACGGCACGGGTGGTCAGCAGCCCGCGGACAGGACTCGCGGCGTCGTTGCCGCCACGGGCGGCAGCCGTCGTTCGCAGGCGCCGGGTGGAGGCCCGCCAACGCCGGATCACCAGGGTGCAGGCCACCGCCACGACGGTGTTCTTCGTCGTTCTGCTGGTCGCACTTGTGTTCGTCGGGTATCAGGCGACGCTAGAAGGTCGGCGGGGGCACCGAGTCCCGCGTCGGCGATCCGGCTGCACCGGGGTACGTTGCAGCTCCGATTCCGACGCCTGTCGATGCATACGTCGCGGTGGACCGCGAGGGGTGGTTACGCCTCGTCGGTGCTCGTGGTGCCGGATGGTTCGGGTGCGGGCGGCACGGTGGTGCCCATCGGACGCTGCTTGCGGTGGGCGATCCCGCTTCGACCGAGGAGGATCCGGTCACCTTCGTCCGTGACGTGTACGACAACGAGGGGATCGAGGCCCTGCGTGACAAGCTCTCCTCGGCGCTGGGCTTTGCGATCGGGTCGGTGCGCGAGGTGCCCTACGACGCCCTGGGTGGAGCTCGCCGACGGGGAGCCCGTGACCGTCGAGAACCCCGACAACCTCATCATGCCCGGGGACGGCGAAGGAGCCGGAGAGGTGAGGTATCCCGCCGGCACGCTCACCTTGCAGCCGGAGGACATCGCGGAGTTCCTGGCCTTCGAAGGCGCTGACGACCCGGCACCCAACCAGCAGTTGCGGCGTCTCGCAGGTGTGGGAGGAGCTCCTCGCGCGTGCGGACGGCCAGGCCCACGATGACCTGCCGGCTGGGAGTCCACCGACGGCGGAATCGCCTTCGTTCGGGGAGGCCGTCGACAACCTCGCGGCCGGTGAGGTGGCTTTCGATGCCGTTCCGCTGTACCGCCAACCGCTGCCGGGCAGCATCCTCGTGGTCGCGTGGATGCCTGATGCGAAGTACCTCGGTGACTTCGTCGCCCGTGTGGTGCCGTTGCCGGTGTCACCCGAACCGGGTGTCCGAACGAGCGTGGCCGTCCTCAACGGGACCAAGGACCCTGACGCGGTGTCCTCCGCAGTGCCGAAGGTGGTATCGGCCGGGGGGTGAGGTGTCACTCGTCGGCAACGCGGACAGCTTCGATGTGGCTTCCACATCGGTGGAGTACCTGTATCCCGACGCTCGCGAGGCGGCGGTTGCGATGGCAGATTCGATGGGTGTGACCGCCAAGCCGGGTTCGGCACCCGAGGACACCGATATGCAAGGCGTGTCGGTGAAGGTGGTGCTGGGATCGGACACCCAACAGTGAGCCAACAGCGGTGACGGGGGTCGCGGTCGAGGGCGACCGTTGGTCCTCCAGGGATCTCGCGGTCGTGGCGGCGCGTGCGGCAGCCGAGAAGCTGGCAACCGATGTCGTGGTACTCGACGTGGGCGATGCGATCGGGATCTGCGAGCACTTCGTGGTGGCGTCCGCGGCGAGTGAGCGTCAGGTGAAAGCCGTGGTGGACTTCGTCGAGGAGGTCGTTCGTGAACGTATCGGGCGTTCTCCGGCGGCCGAGGAGGGCCGTGGGGCGCGGCGCTGGGTCGTGCTCGACTACGGCGATGTGGTCGTGCACGTGTTCCACGCCGACGAACGCGCGTACTACCGACTCGACCGGCTCTATGGCGACGTGCCGCGTACCGACTGGTCCGAGCCCTGAGGCGAACTGAATGGCGTCAGCCACCGATACGGTGGCTGAGGCCATTCAGTTGGCCGGGGTGGGGTTCTCGCATCGAGTGGAGCCGATGGGAATCGAACCCACGACCTCTTCCATGCCATGGAAGCGCTCTCCCAACTGAGCTACGGCCCCGAGAAGGGAGCCTGAACCCCATCGCGCAGCCACAGGCGACGGAACGCGTGCGGTTCCGGGGCGGCGACCGGCCATCGGTAGAGTTCGTGGATGCCCGCAGGCCCTCCAGACCGCTATTCGCCGACCGATATCGAGCCCCGGTGGCAGCAGTACTGGGTCGAGCACGGCAACTACGAGGTCGACAACGACGACCCCCGTGATCGTGCGTACGTGCTGTGCATGTACCCGTACCCCTCGGGTTCTGCGCACATGGGCCACGTGCGCAACTACACCTTCGGTGACCTGCTCGCCCGGTATCGCACGATGAAGGGCGACGCGGTCCTCTCACCGATGGGCTTCGACTCCTTCGGCCTCCCGGCTGAGAACGCAGCCATCAGGACAGGGGTGCACCCCCGGGAGTTCACCGACGCCCGAATCGAGGAGCTCACGAGCTCGCTCACCCGCATCGGAGGCGTGTACGACTGGCGCCGCGAGGTCCGCAGCCACGACCCGTCCTACATCCGCCACACCCAGTGGATCTTCCTGCGCTTCCTCGAAGCCGGCCTCGCATACCGCGAGAAGGGGACGGTCAACTGGTGTCCGGGATGCCAGACGGTGCTGGCCAACGAGCAGGTCGTGGAGGCCGCTGCGAGCGTTCCGACGACCCCGTTGAGCGGCGTGATCTGGACCAGTGGTACTTCCGCATCACCGACTATGCCCAGCAGCTGCTCGATGACCTCGAGGGCCTCGACTGGCCCGATCGTGTCGTCACGCAGCAGCGCAACTGGATCGGCCGCTCGGAGGGCGTCGAGTTCGATATGGCCGTCTGCGACGCCCAAGGCTCGCCCAACCCCGAAGGGCTTCGGGTGAGGGTGTTCACCACGCGGCCGGACACCTCCTACGGCATGACCTTCTGCGTACTTGCGCCCGGAGGCCCCTCTCGTGGAGAAGATCACGACCATCGAGCACGCCGAATCGGTCATGCGATTCGTCGAACAGGTCCGCAACACCTCGGAGATCGACAGGTTGAGCACCGAAGGTGACATCGAGCGACGTGGCACCTTCACCGGGGCATACGCACTGAACCCCTTCACGGGCTTACCGGTTCCGGTGTACCTCGCCGACTACGTCCTGGCGACCTACGGCACGGGGGGCGGTCATGGCCGTACCGGGCGAGGACCAGCGCGACTGCGATTTCGCCACCGCTTTCGGGCTGCCGGTCATCCCCACGGTCGCCCGTCCCGAGGGGGTTCGGCGGTGGTGCGTACACCGGTGACGGGCCGTCGATCAACAGCCCGTCGCAGGACCTCACAGGTGCGCCCGGTCCGGTTCTCAACGGCATGGGGGTGGCCGAGGCCAAGGCCGCAGCCATCGAGTGGATCGAGGTGCAGGGGATCGGCGAGGGCACGGTCAACTACCGCCTGCGCGACTGGCTTGTGTCCCGCCAGCGGTTCTGGGGTTGTCCCATCCCGATCGTGTACTGCGACGACTGCGGAGTGCGTGCGGTGCCGGTCGAGCAGCTTCCCGTGCTCGCCCCCGACGACGTCGAGTTCCGCCCCACCGGTCAGTCGCCGTTGCAGTCCCACGAGGGCTTCCTGCACACCGAGTGCCCGGAGTGCGGGGGCCCGCCCGCCGGGAGACCGACACGATGGACACCTTCGTCGATTCGTCGTGGTACTTCCTGCGGTTCTGCGATCCCTGGAACAATGACATGCCCTTCGATGCATCTGCGGTGGCGGCCTGGATGCCGGTGGACCAGTACATCGGCGGGGCCGAGCACGCGGTGTTGCACCTGATGTACGCCAGGTTCGTGACCAAGGCGCTCGCCGACCTGGAGGTCGCTCCTGCGGACCTTCGTGAGCCGTTCCAGCGGCTCTTCACCCAGGGGATGATCCGTCTTGGCGGGGCGAAGATGTCCAAGTCGAAGGGCAACCTGGTGGCGCCCGAGGAGATCATCGACACCCTCGGCGCAGGCGCGCTACGGCTTGCGCACTGGCGGTGAAGCCCCCGAGGAGGACGTCGACTGGGGAGGACTTCGGCCTCGATGGTTGCAGCCGCTTCCTGCAGCGCCTGTGGCGTCTGGCCGTACCGGGGTCGGACCTGGTCGCAGCGGCCGAACAGCGTGACGGTGCGCCGAACACGACCGACGAGGTGCTCGCTCGCGCAACGCACCGCCTGGTGGCCGATGTGACCGCGGCCTATGACCGTTGGGCCTACAACGTGGCGGTGGCGCACGCCATGGCCTACCTGAACGACGTGTACCGCTACGTCCAGGGCGATGCTGGTGTTCACGCGCCGACGCTTGATGCGGCCATCGGGAGGTTGCTGGAGGTGCTCGCTCCGGCCACGCCGCACATCACGGCCGAGCTCTGGGCACGCCGCCACGGCGGCGATCACGTGCATGAGCGCCCATGGCCGACAGCCGACCCGTCGATGCTGGTCGAGGAGACCGTCACCATGGTGGTTCAGGTCGACGGCAACGGTGCGCGACCAGCTAGAGGTACCCGCCGACGTGGACGAGGCGACCTGCATCGCGGCCGCACTCGCCTCGGAGAAGGTGTCGGCATACCTGGAGGGTGAACCGACCAAGATCATCGCCCGTCCGCCCAGGCTCGTGAACCTCGTCACTTGAGATGCACCTGTC